>JADLHJ010000026.1 GCA_020848835.1 Candidatus Hydrogenedentota bacterium | reverse complement strand
ATGGATTTCGGGTCCCGGCGATCGCGGACAAGGGCGCACTTCCTCACTTGGGCGTGCGTGCGCGACAGCAACACGCAATCAAACGAATGCGAACGCAGGAGGGTGTTATGAGCGAGGGTACGGGAATCACGCGCAGGGATTTCGCAAAGTTTACCGCGGCCGCCGGTTTGGCCACGATCTTGGCAGACCCCATCGCAGCGGCGAAGTCAAAACCATTGAAGGTCGGTCTGTTGGGTTGTGGCGGACGCGGCAGCGGCGCGGCAGCACAGACGCTAATCGGTAACGAAAACATCAAACTGGTCGCGATGGCCGACTTGTTCGAAGACCGTCTGCAAGGCTCGTTGAACGGGCTAATGGCGAATAAGACCGAATGCCGCGACAAGAAAAAAGTCCAAGACAAAGTAGATGTGCCGAAGAAAAACATCTTCGTCGGCCTCGACGCATACAAGGGCATCCTCGAAACGGACATCGACATTCTGATCGAGGGCACGCTCCCCTACTCGCGCCCCAAGCACGTGGAAGCCGCGATAAACGCAGGCAAACACGTCTTCACCGAAAAGCCCGCCGCAGTCGATCCCGTCGGCATTCGCCAGTTTATCGCCGCCTCGAAAATGGCCGAAGAGAAAAAGCTCACGCTCGTTGCCGGCACGCAACGCCGCCACAGCGCGGACTACCAGGCCGCGATCAAAGAAATTCATGCGGGTTCAATCGGCGACATCAAGGCCATGCGCGTGTATTGGTGCGGCGAACTGCCCTTCACGCACCCGCGCAAACCCGAATGGAGCGACTTCGAATATTGCGTGCGCAATTGGTACGCGTTCTGCTGGGTCTGCGGTGACAACATCGTCGAGCAACACGTTCACAACCTCGATATCGCGCACTGGATCTTACAGGCAAATCCGATCTCGGTGTTCGCGTCAGGCGGCCGTTCGTGGAAAACGAACGATCCGAAGTACGGCGATATGTGGGACCACTTCTCCTGCGACTTCGAATATCCCAACGGCGTGCACGTGTCCAGCTTCTCGCGCCACTGGGGCGGCGCCGATGGTGGCGTGTTCGAAGAAGCCTTCGGCACAAAGGGCATCTTCGACAGCCGCAAGATGAAGAAGCCCGACGGCATGATCGATCCCTACGTACAAGAACACATCGACTGCGCCAACAGCGTCCGCGGTGTCATCCCCTACATGAACGAAGGCGTGCAGGTAGCAGAGAGCACCATGCTCTCGATCATGGGCCGCATGTCCGCGTACACCGGCAAAACCGTCAAATGGGACGACGCGATGAAATCCGACCTCTCCATCGTCCCGCAGGAATGGGACTTCAAAAAGTCCTATCCGCTCGGCCCGGTACCAGTACCGGGAACCAAGCCCGCATAACTGCCGCGCAAAACTTCGTGGCCGCGCCGGATCGGTTTCGGCGCGGCCACTTTTTATTTGTGGCATGATGCCGCTCGCACTTGCTGGATGGATTGATTTCTACGTATTCCCTCGTCATACTCGACGACGCCACTGGCCTAGCCAAGAGGGACGCATCACGTGGATGCCCGGACTGCGGAATCGCACTTCAAAAAAGCGGATTCCTTGTACCGCGACGGGCGCTACGCGGAGGCCCTTGATTTCCTCATCGAGCTCGACGAAGCCTTTCCCAACACGCCGAACATTTTATTTCCGCTAGCACGCTGCCTGCGCCATGTCGGCCGTGTGGATGAGTCGCTCGCCATCTGCGACGACTTGATCACCCGCTGCGGCGATCTGCGCGCGCTCCAACTGCGCGAGTTCATCCGCAAGTCGCATGACCCCACGACTGAAGAAACACCCACACCCCACTACTCGATCGAAGGCCTCAATCAGGACGCACATGCGGGCGCACTGGACGATCTCTTGCTCGATGCGCCGCAACCGCCGCCGGCGCCATCGATGCAATCGGGCGAACCCGGATCAAAGACGAAATACTGGATCATCGCGGGCGTCATAGTAGCCGTGCTCTTGCTCGGGTTTCCCATCGTGATGCGGATGATCAACGGCCCGCCGCCCGCTCCACCGGTCGAAGCACCCGTCGCCGTCGCGGAGAGCGGCGTCACGGACCCGACACCGGCCGCGGAGGCGTACGAAGAGCAGCCCGTTTCCCAAGGCGCGTTAATCGGCGCGCTCGCCGCGCTGATCGTGTTGCTCCTGGCGGCCAACGTCGCATCGCTCTACCTCACGCTCATGATAACCGGCAAACTTCCGCACGAAACCGTGTTGGACAACTTGATCAGCACCGGCGTCATGTCGGTACTTATTTGCCTGCTCTATTTCCTGCCGTGTCTGGGCTTCTTTATCATCCTCTACATGCTATACAAGACCTACGATTTCGGGCTTATCGACTTTCTCATTTGGATAGGCATGAACATGGCGGTCGGTTTTGTCGTGGGCATCGTCGCGCGCGTACTGCTAACCGCGATGGGCGTGCCGATCAACTAGCTCCCGAACTCCCCATGCGTTGCATATTTTTCTGCCAAGTCGAAGTGATCTTTGCTGTTTCACTTTCCTAAACTTACCATCTCCTACATGACTCCCCGCCAACGAGACGCGCTCTGGTACACGCTGACCTTCGCGATTGTTGCCGCCGTTTGCGCATTCATCTGGTTGCGCGCATTACGGCAAGCACCGGCGCGCCACATTCCCAGCGCGTACTACGTATGGCAAATGCAGTGGAACGACGATGTGCATGACGCCGTAAAGAAAGCGGATTTCAGCGCGAATGCGTTCATGGTACTGGTGGGCGAAGTGAAAACCGCCGGAGGCGAACTGCAAGTTCAACGTGGTTACCCTGACTGGAAAGCTCTTGTAAAAGTCGATGCGCCGATCACCATCGTGCTGCGCGGGAATGCGGCATTGAGCGACATGCTGCAAGGCGACTCGCAAAACACAGCAATTTCATTTGTGGCAAAAACGTTGGAAGACCGTATCGCGGAAGCGGCCGAAGCTGGCGCAACTATCCGTGGTGTGCAGCTCGATTACGACTGCCCAACCGCCAAGCTGGCGACGTACAAAACTATGATCGACGCATTACAGCCGCGCTTCGACGCCTTCGCGTGGTCGATCACAGCGCTGCCAACCTGGCTGAAGTCGTCTGAATTTACAGCTCTAGTGCGGGATCTCGACTACTACGTATTGCAGGTCCATTCGCTGGAACGCCCCTCCAGCTACGGCCAATCAATCACCTTGTGCGAGACTGCGCGGATCCCGGGCTATCTCGACCGAGCGGCATCGATCGGAGCACCGTTCTATCTTGCGCTGCCGACCTACGGTTATCGTTTCGTGTTCGATGAAGCGGGGAAGTTTGTCGCCATCAGCGCCGAAGGAACCGCGCCACCACCGATGCCAGGCCAACACATCCGCACCGTAATGTCCGATGCAACCGACATCGCGAAAGCCGTGCGCGAAACGCGCTCGCACCCGCCACACAACCTGATAGGTTTCGTCTGGTTCCGCCTGCCCGTCGCGAACGACGAACTCAATTGGACCTGGCAAACCCTTCAGGCCGTGCGCGAAGGCCGCGCACCCGAAGTATCCTTCCGCGCGGAAGTAAAAAATCCAAGCCCCGACCTCTATGAAATCTATATATCAAACAGTAGCGAGGCGCTCGAAACCAGAAACGTTCAAATAACCCTTCGATACGACGCGCGCGAAGTCATCGCGTCGGACACCCATAACGGCTTCTCTTTCTTGCCATCGAACCCGCCTGGCCTGACCGGACCCGCCCCACGACCCGGCGAGTCCGTATTGGCCGCATGGTTCCGCTTCAAACCCGGCGCCGCCACTTCCGCGCCGCCAATAACGATTGGCTCCGTAACCATAGCGCCCAACTGAATTCGCGCAGATCCAAACCATCAGGTTCAAGGTACAGTGGAGTGTCGTTTTGCGCCATGCTTTTGCTAAAGTTGTGCGGGCGCAACAACTGCAAACTCGTGAGAGGGGAGCCCTGTCATGTCGCGATTTTTGGCAACAATCGTCCTGTGTACGGCAGTAGGAGTGGGAGCAATGGCGGAAGCGAAGATGGAGAAGAAAGAATACGGCGGGTGGCCAAACTGCGTATGGTTGAGCAACGGGCAGGTCGAGGTGGTCGTAACCACGGACGTGGGACCGCGCATCATTCGATACGGATTTGTGGGCGGGCAAAACCTGCTGAACGAATACAAAGACCTCATGGGCAAGACGGGCGGCGACGAGTGGCGCATCTACGGTGGACACCGTCTATGGCACGCGCCGGAAGCAAAACCGCGCACATATTTTCCGGACAACTCCCCCGTGAAGCATGAGTGGAACGGCGGCACGCTGCGCATCACGCAGGATACAGAGCCCACGACCGGCATACAGAAACAGATGGAAATCACGCTCGCTGCGGATTCCTCGAGGGTCACGATTCTGCACCGCCTCACGAACCGCAACGAGTGGGACGTGAAACTCGCGCCGTGGGCCTTGACCGTAATGGCAAGAGAAGGCCGCGCGGTGTATCCGCAGGAAAAGTTCATCGCGCACACGGACTATTTGCTGCCGGCGCGTCCGCTGACCTTGTGGCACTACACGGACATGAAAGACCCGCGCTGGACCTTTGGCACCAAATACATCCAACTTCGTCAGGACCCGAAAGCAACGACGCCGCAGAAGGTCGGTTTCAAAAATGTGCCAGGCTGGGGCGCGTACGTGTTAAAGGGCGATGTGTTTGTGAAACGCTTCACGTACACCGATGGTGGCGAATATGTGGACTACGGCTGTAACACCGAAACCTTCACAAACGAGGACATGCTCGAGATCGAGTCGCTCGGACCGCTGGCGACCCTGAGCGCAACCGGCGGCAGCGCCGAGCACACGGAAGACTGGTATCTCTTCAAGGCATCCGTCGGCGAAAAGGAAGACGAGATCGACGCGCAGTTGTTGCCGCTGGTGGATAAGACCGGAAAATAGCAAAAGTAGAGCGGTAGACGTGAACCGTTTTATTGCGCGGGCTGCTCGCCTTTGTTCACGTCCAGAAGTTCGCGCACTTTCGTGGCAAGTTCGGAAGCCGTGAACGGCTTTTGAATGAAGCGCGGCGATTCGAGTTCGGCGACGAAATCGGCGTCTTCGTCTTCGCAGTGACCTGACATGAAAAGCATGCGCAGGCCGGGGCGCTGCTTGCCGAGAATCTCCGCCAGCTCGCGGCCCGACATGCCCGGCATCACCATATCAGACACAAGAATATCGATGTTGCCGGTGTAATGCTTGGCCATCTTGAAGGCCTCTTCGCCGCTGCACGCTTCGAGCACGGTGTAGCCGCTGTGGCGAAGAATACGGCAGACGACATCGCGCACCGTGTTTTCGTCCTCGACCACGAGAATCGTTTCGACGCCGGTCGTTTCGCTGACCACCTTGCGCACAGCCTCGATGCGTTCGGCTGGCGCCTCGACAGCAGGCAAGTAAATATAAAATGTCGTGCCCGCGCCCACGGCGCTCTCGACGTACACACGCCCGCCCCAGCGCTCGACAATCGCGTACACCGTGCTAAGTCCGAGCCCGGTCCCCTTGCCTTCGCTCTTCGTCGTGAAGAAGGGCTCGAAAACCCGCAGCTTCGTTTCCTCGTCCATGCCGATACCGGTATCGCGGACCGCGAGCCGCACATAGTCGCCGTGCCGCGGCAGCGCATGGTCTGAGGGCGCGTCCTCTTCGTGGGAAACCGTTGTCGCCATCACGGTCAGTTCGCCCCCGTGCGTCATCGCGTCGCGGGCATTCACCGCGAGGTTGACGATAATCTGTTCGAGTTGACCGGGATCACCCATGAAACGCGGGATCGTTTCGGGGATTGACATGCGAAGCGCGATGGTCTCGCCGATGATACGGCGCAACATCGATCCAATCGATCCAATCGTCTGCGCCACATCGACGGGCACATACTTCGTTGGCTGGCGCCGGCTGAACGTCAACAGTTGGCGCGTCAACTCGGCTGCGCGGCGCGCAGTGGTTTGAATCTCCACGATGCCCGCGGCAAGGGTAGGGTTATCTTCCGCCTGCGGGAGAATGTATTCGGCGATCCCCATCATCGCCGTGAGCAGATTGTTGAAATCGTGCGCCACACCGCCGGCAAGGCGCCCGACCGCCTCCATTTTTTGAGAATGACGCAGCTGATCCTCGAGCTGCTTATACTCGGTGATGTCGTGCCCATAGGCGATGACGTGCATCACCTTGCCTGAAGAATCGAAA
This sequence comes from Candidatus Hydrogenedentota bacterium, assembly GCA_020848835.1. Taxonomy (GTDB): domain Bacteria; phylum Hydrogenedentota; class Hydrogenedentia; order Hydrogenedentales; family SLHB01; genus JABWCD01. Next base: position 32,722 of record JADLHJ010000026.1, on the reverse strand, counting down.
ATCGGTGTATACGTTCGGATGTAATAGCGAATCTCGCCGTCGCTCGACACGAAGCGCTCTTCCGCGCTGACAATTTCCTGGCGCGTAATTGCCGCGGAAATCCACGCGGCCCGGCGCGCCGCGAGCGATCGGTCAATGCCGCGCAGTTCACAGTAATCGAAGTCGGTGCGATCCAGGAGCCACTCGCGGGTCTGCGGGTTTTTCACCGTGCCGGGCGACACGTAAAGATAGCGATACTCGGTATCGAAGATGGCAATCTGCGCGGGCAGGTCTTGCAACAGTTGTTCGTAGAACCGGCGCAGGCGCTGCGCTTCTTCTTCCGCGCGGCGGATTTCTTCAATGTTCTGCGTCAGCGACAGGATGCATTTCTGGCCGCGATATATCACCACGCGCGCATAAATGCGGCCGCGTATATACTCGCCATTCTTCCGGCGCGCTATCATCTCCACCGCATTGACCTGTCCGGACTTTGCCAAGCCCTCCACGAGCCAACGGCGTCCTTCGGATTCGGGGAAGATAGCAAGCTCGGCGGAGGTCTTGCCGATCACTTCTCCACGCGAATACCCCAGTCGTGTGAGAAAGACGGAATTCACATCGACAAAACGACCTTCATCCAGCGTCGCAAGCGCCATGCTGAACGGGCTGTTTTCGTAGGCGAGTTGAAAAAGATCGTCGGCGTGTTTAAACCGTTCTTCCGAATCGGCGAGTTGCTCGCGCAAGGAGTCGACGTGTTCGGTGAAGCGGCGAATGTCTTCATCCAGTCTCGCGCAGACCCCGATCGCCTGGCACAACAACTCCGCAGTCGTGCCTTCGGCAAGCGCTTCTCCCGCGCCGCTGAAGTGCTTAAGCACTGACTGCAATTCGCCGACTTGGTGCAACAAATCGGCGGACCCGACGGGCCCGTTCTGTTGGGAATCTTCGTTGTCTACCATGCTCTACCGCTGTGCGCGCTACTTGCGCGGCCTCGTCCCCCGAGCCGAGCCCGTACGCGCTACGAGTTTCCCCACTGCATAGCCATGCGGCCCGCAGTATAGCACGCTTCTAATGCGGCGCAACTTCGCTGCCTACATTGATAGTAAATCGCAAAACAGCAGTCCCGGGCACCGCGTCGAGACGGCACAAAGTCAGCGCGCTGACACGCTGTCTTCCCTTTGCAACGCTACATTTCAATCGCCTGCTCCGCTACAACCCTATTGCAAGATACAAAGCGATGTGTTATACATTTTTGCACGCGCCCACGTCGGCGGCGCGGGTTGTGTGAGAGAATCGAGATACACGGTCAGTCGCAACACGTCCAACATTCCTCCAGCCGGCACTTCCTTTATGGGTCAACCCGTTTCGTGGTTTCGGTATATCCTGTGCAGAGGTAATCAGAGGAGATCGCAATGAATCTTTACGTGGGCAATCTGGCGTATGGCGCAACGGACGACGACCTCCGCGGTGCGTTCGGGGCATACGGGACGGTGAAGTCCGCCAGCGTGATCATCGACAAGATGACCGGCCAGTCGCGCGGGTTTGGGTTTGTCGAAATGGGCAATAAGAGCGAAGGCGAAGCCGCCATCGCCGGACTGAACGGCAAGGACCTCAAAGGCCGCCCGCTGAAAATCAACGAAGCGCGCCCGCGCGAAGAACGCCCCCCGCGCCGCGATTATCGATAGCAGCTTTCTTTATGTCGTTTTCGGCCCGTGCGCTCCACTGCGCATTGGGCCGCGTTTTGTTACGCTGGCAGAAATTGACCGAACGGCAATTGGGATGTTCGGCTACACTTTGTCCAGGTTCGTAGTTCCGCATTTAGGCGGTCTTGGGGTTTCTCGATGCATACTACTCGCACAACTCTTTTCCTCGCGATTACGCTATCCGCGCTCGTCCGCGCATTCCCAGAATCGGTTGCCGTTCTCGCAAAAGTTCAGCCGGGCCCTGATGCCACCGTACAACTACGCAACGCGCTCGATGCTGTGGTTGCAAACAATCGCGATATGCAAAACGACCTCGTCGTAGAAATCGGCGACGGCGTATTGCGTCTCGACGACGTCTTAAAGCTCGATGCGCGCCACAGCGGCTCGAACGGTCACTACGTAATCTTCCGCGCGGCGCCCGGAGCGAAGCCCGCGCTAACCCGTGGCACGCACATCGAGAATTGGACGGCGGACGCCAATGGGCGTTGGACAGCAAAACTGAATGGCAAGCATGTGCGGCAGTTGTTCGTAAACGATGTCCGGGCGCAACGCGCGCGCGGGACGTTTCCGGAAGGTGCGGAACGCTACGGCGATCTCAAGGCAATTGACACTGATGCGGGGTTCATCATGCCGGACGTCGCAATGACAAAATGGAAAAACCCCGCAGAAATTGAGTTCGGCTTCTTCAACTCGTGGTCGCACATGACCTGCAAGGTCGCTGCAATTGCTGCGCAAGACGGCAGTCGCGCAAAGGTCCGCATGCAGATGCCCGAATTCATGCTGATGTCGCGCAAGGAAGGCGTGCGCGCGGAAACGCCGGCATATATCGAGAATGCACTCGAACTGCTGGATGAACCGGGCGAATGGTATGCGGACGCTACAAGCGACACGCTTCATTACGTGCCGCGCGATGGCGAAGACATGAAAGCGTCGGTGTCGATCATGACACAGAGGGACAAGTTGCTAACCATCGGCGATTCAAAGGTGGAAGGCCGTGCGCACCACATTCGTTTTGAAGGAATCACTTTTGCCGAAGCGGCAAGTTGGGAGTGGCCGGGCGGACATCCGGATGTCCAGGCGAACTTTATTATCGTTCCGAAGAATCTGTACGAACGCGATGGGTTTTTGGTCAATGTTCACAACGAATATCACAAGCCGGAAGCCGCCATCGTCATAAAGGCATCGCACGACATTGTGTTCGAATCCTGCACGTTTACCCGAATTGGTGGCGCGGCGCTCAATATCGATCCCCCGGTAAAGGCGGGGGAATTCGCTGCGCGCGATGTAGCCATTCGAAATTGTTCTTTTTTCGATATCGGCGGAAGCGCGATTCAAATCGGAGGCGTAAACGAGTACGCGCATCATCCCTTCGCCGGTGTGCACGCAAGCGATACAAAAGAGCTTGATGACTTGGGAGGTGCGATGCTTGTCAAAAATATCCAAGTCGAAAAGTGTTCTATCCACGATGTCGGCGTTGAGCTTGAGGGAAGCGTCGGTATTTTTGCCGGCTACGTGCAAAATACGACCATTGAAGGAAATGAGATCTACAACTTGCCCTACAGCGGCATTTCGATTGGCTGGGGATGGGGCGAGGAAGACGCCGGCGGCTCGACCTATCCAATTCCCTTCATCTACGAATCGCCGACGCCCGCGCGCGACAATCGCATCGCGAACAACCACATTCACCACGTCATGCAAAAGCGGCTCGACGGCGGCGGCATCTACACCTTGGGCAACATGCCCGGCACGGTGATAGAGGGCAACCACATCCACGACAACCCTGGTTGGCCCGGCGGTATCTATCTCGACGAGGGCAGCGGTTTCATCGAGGTCCGAAACAACAAGGTCTACAACGTGCCCACGCCGATGAACTTCAACAACCGCAACCAAAACCGAATCGACACCTGCAACGTACACGACAACGACTTCGAGGAAAAGAAGCAGTAAGGGTCCCCGCCATAGAAACTCGTTCCCAAGCTCCCTGCTTGGGAACGCACCCGTGACAGAAGCTCTGCTTCGCGTGACACACGCTTTTTCATGACATCCCCAGTGCAACGCGCTGGGCAAATGATCAGGAGACCTTTCATCACCCGCAATAACGCAATACGCCAAACTTGGAGAGGCACATGGAGCATTCGCAACCGCGACACGAACCGTCCAGCGCCCTGCACACCCCCTCACACCCCCCGGGGGGTGCGCAACAGGAGACGACCATGAAACCACGACTTACGATGATTTTCGCCCCTACACCCCCCCTTGAATCGTCAAAAAAATTTTTTTACACCCCCCTAGGAGTCACCTTCTTGATAATCAAAAGTGCGCCAGAAAAGGGAGGTTCGCGCAACATCAGGAGCGGCGGCTTTCCAAAGCGCCTCGCGGATGGCTATTCTTCTCGCTTGGATTGTCGATTCATGGAGCAGCGCAGGTGAGCAACCGCCGTATTCTTGTTGTGGGCAGCGCGAACATCGATCTGGTCACGCGTGTGCCCCGTATTCCCAAGCCCGGCGAGTCGGTCATCGGCCTGTCCTTCGCCACGTTTACCGGCGGCAAAGGCGCGAACCAGGCCGTCGCAGCGGCGCGCTTGGGCGCGGAAACGTATTTCGCGGGATGCGTGGGCGACGACGCATTCGGCGCGATGCAACGCGAAAACCTTACGAGAGAAGGCATCGACCTCCGTTATCTCGCATCGCACGCCACCGAACCCACCGGCACGGCGGTGATCACTGTCGCAGACAATGGCGAGAACTGTATCGTCGTTACGCCCGCCGCGAACACCGGCGTTACCGTTGCGGAAGTCGCGAAGATCGAAGACGAGCTCTCGTCGTTTGACGCGGTGCTACTACAACTGGAAATTCCGTTGGATGCAGTCGAAGTGGTTCTCGCTGCGGCGCGCAAAGCAAATGTCTTGACCGTGCTCGATGCAGGCCCCGCGCAACACGTGCACCAGCGCCTGATCGAACTCGCAGGCATTGTGACGCCGAACGAAACGGAAGCCGAAGCGATGACCGGTATCGCGGTGATTTCCGTCGAGACCGCGCGTCAGGCGGCGGCGCACCTGATCGAACAGGGCGCGCGCGAAGTCGTCATCAAGATGGGCGGCAGCGGTGCGTTCTATATGAGCGTTGACGAATGGTTTCATGTGCCCGCATACGATGTGTCGCCCATGGATACCGTCGCCGCGGGCGATGCGTTTACCGCGGCGCTCGCAATTCAGTGGAACGCCGGCTCCGCGCTCGAAGCCGTGCGCTACGCAAATGCCGCAGGCGCGCTTGCAACACTCTCTGCAGGCGCGCAAACAGCAATGCCGACGCGTGATGCGGTGGAAAGATTCTTGAAAGAACGTAAGGCTTAGGGCCTCTAACAATATTTGAACATCCCGAAGGGATTCCGGCACATAGCCCAGGGTTGGCTTTGGATGTTAGACAATGAACGGACTTTATCCCGAAGGGATGGCACGTAGCCCAGGGTTGGCCTTGGATGTTAGACAATGAACGGACTTTATCCCGAAGGGATTAGGGCATGTAGCCCAGGGTTGGACCACCGGAGTCGCTTCGACGTAGGCGGGCCTACCCTGGGTAAGCCGACACCAACGTGTATTGAACCCTGAAGGGGTTCCGGCAATTTTGTTAGAAATTCTTAGAAGGATACATTTTGAATAACAAGTTGAAATACACCGCATCCGTGATGTGCGCAAACCTGGCACGATTGGAAGACGATCTACGCACGCTGGAGCAGGCCGGTTGCGACGAGTTGCATTTCGACATCATGGACGGAATCTTCGTGCCGAACTTCACGCTCGGTTTCGATTTCATTAAAGCCGCTCGGCGTGTCTGCGGATTGCCCTGCCACGCGCACCTGATGATCACAAAACCGGAAGATTACATCGAGCGTTTTGCGGAAGCGGGTTGCAACACGATCAGCGTTCATGTCGAAACCTGCGTCCACGCGCATCGCACGTTGGCGCAGATTCGCGCCGCGGGCGCATCGCCGGGTATCGCGATCAACCCTGCGACGCCACTTACGAAGCTGGACTTTCTGTTTGAATTGGTTGATCGCGTGATGGTGATGACCGTCGATCCCGGTTATGCGGGCCAGAAGATTATTTCCAATTCGTTCGAGCGTGTGCGCATCCTGCGCGAGAATATCACGTACCGCGAGAAGACCATCGACATCGAAGTGGACGGCAACATCAACGCGCGCAATGCAGCGCTCCTCGCCAACGCCGGCGCGAACTATTTTGTTCTGGGCACGTCGAGCATCTTCAAACCCGGTGCACGCCTAAACGAAGCGCTACCCGCGTTTCGCGAAAAGGTCGATCAGGAACGCACACAGGTATAGCGACGCGTTCTAACGTGCGCCGTATCCAGTAAAGATTGTTCGGATTGTGGACGCCAAAATTTGCGCATCCGTGAGAAATGAAACCGAATTGATATAGATGAGATCGTAGCGCAGCTTATGCGCATAGTCGCTGTCGTAGCGGCCGTGGATTTGGGCCAGGCCCGTGAGGCCGGGCTTCACCAGGAAGCGCCGTTCGTAAAGCGGGTTCTCCGCGATGAAACGTTCGATGAACTCCGGTCGCTCCGGTCGCGGGCCGACGAGACTCATCTGGCCGAGCAACACGTTCCAAAGCTGCGGCCATTCGTCAACGCGGTACTTGCGCAACGTGCGGCCCAGCCGCGTCACACGCGGATCGCCACGTTGCGACAGCACCGGTCCCGTTTCCAATTCCGCGTCGGCGATCATCGTGCGGAATTTGTAGAGCCGATACGGTTTGCGGTCACGCCCCGCGCGTTCCTGCGAAAACAGAACGGGGCCCGCTGACTCCGCGCGAATCAAAAGCGCAACGATCGCAGCGATTGGCAATCCCAGGATCACCAGGACCACAGACACGGTTACATCGACGATTCGCTTCACTGGTCCGTACGCGCTCGTGAGAATTGAAGGGCGCATCGGTATCAACGGCAAGCCCGCGATGCTGCATACGCGCGTGTTCGCGATGATAGACATGTCGATCCCCGGCAGCAGAAACACATCCGCATCACTGCGGTCGCACTGCGCGAGGAGCGCATTGAGCTCCGCCTGCGGCAGAGCCACATCCGCGAGCACGATCTGATCGACGCGTCCCGCCGCGAGCGCATCGCCCAGCGCCGCCGCATACGATTGTGTCTCATTTGGCTTCGCCGTTATGACATCGAGCATTTTCGGTGCGTGCGCGCGAATCTCTTCTGCGAGCGGCACATGCGATGCTTCCTGCCCCAACACCAGTAAACGCACGCAGTATCCGCGTGCGCGCAACAGCATCAACGCAAATCCACGCGATGCGATGAACCAAAGCGCCAACAGGACCAGATCGATCCCGGCCACGACACGCGACAATTTAGTTTCGGGAAGATAATAGAGTTGCACCGTAGCCAGCAGGATATACCCGCCCAGCACCGCGACCACCGACGCGCCGACCGCGTTAAACGCGAAATCGCTCAAGGTAAGTCTGCGCCTGAAATCGTAGAGGTCGAAGGCCCCAGCGCAGAACACGCGCCAAATCAAAAGCAGAGGCCAGAAGTACAAGTACGGAATTTGGTGCTCGTACGGAACGGACAGACCAAATCGCAATACCAGCGCGGCGGCGATCGATGCCGCAAAGGCAACAAGATCGACGAACAGCAACGCACCGCCGCGTCCGTGTCGCCGGCTTATCGAGAGATTCGCGTCCCCACCCATGTGCACGAGTATACGGATTGAAATAGAGCCCGCGCGACTGCGCCAAACGAACGCGGCGCAAAGACTGTGGAGTAGGGAGAACAGCAGTTCAAAGTGTTACTGCTTTGTCGCCGCAACTCCATTCGGTTGCGCCGGCATCTCGGGTGTCGGCGTATCTCCCATGAGCTCTGCGACTTTTGCTTCGATGGCCGCCGCCCAAACCCGATGCCCCTCTTCATTCGGATGTTCAAAGTCCGGCATGAGCGATGCCGGGATACTTCCGTCCGGACGCAGGAACAAATAGTTCACGTCCATATAGAACACGTGCTTGTCGTCCGCCAGCTTTGATGCGATTTCATTCGCTTTGGCGAGTACCGCGCGTTCCTCGGTTGGTTTCTCGCGCCGCGGAAAGATGGCTAACACGAGAACTTTTGTATCCGGCAGCTTTTCACGCAACGTCTGCACAATTGCAGTCACGCCCGCGCCGATTTCTTCACCCGTATTGAAGGGTCCGTTATTCTGGCCAATCATCACAATGGCGAGCTTTGGAGAAATCCCGTCGATGTTTCCATGCTGCAACCGCCACAATACATGTTGCGTGCGGTCACCCGAAATTCCCAGATTTGCGCCGTTGCGTTTTGCGTAGTAATGATCCCAAACAGGCTTTCCTTCCCACTTCCAATTGCCGACGATCGAGTCGCCGATGTACACGAGGTCGACATGACTTTCTTTAATCCGGGCGTTTATCGCTTCATGCCGCTCGCGCCACGTGTCACTGCCGCCCGGCACAGGAACAATCGCATCATTTACTTTCGCAGGCTGCGCCGCGGTTGCGTCGTCGGCAATTGCCCAAATCGTTCCACAAAGCAAAACAAAAAGGATCAAACCCACTCGCGCAAAATTACAAGACATAACAGATCCCCCAATGAATGAGCCGCAGCAACATTTCCCCCCGTCGCGCCGTACTCTTCTTACTCTACTGCGAAGCGGCAGCGGTTTTCTTTACCCCGTCCTTCGGGGCTTCTTCCCATTTTTTGATGAATTCGCCGCGTTCGCCGGGTTGAGTTTTGCCGAATTGTTCGGCGTTCTGCGTGAAGCCCGTAAGCTTGTTCAAAGTAAAGGCAAGGCGCGCGGTCACATATGAGTTGCTTTCACGGTCAATCGCCTTGAGCAGCGGCTTCACGTCCTTTTCACCAACGACGCGCGTCAATCCATAGGCAGCGCGCTCACGGACGGCATCCGGCGCTTTCGATTCCACAATGCCCATAAGCGTTTCGCGCGTAAGCTTGGGATCGCCATGCAATTGCAACGCGCCGATGAGTTTCACGCGCACGCGCGGGTCCTGCGAATCGTCCGCAGCCCGTTTGGCGATATCCTTACCCATCGCTTCCGGCATCGCCACTTCAAATGCGCGCGCGGCCTGATAGCGCACTTCAGGGTCCTTGTCGTCGAGATAGGTTTGCAGGGCCATTATGGACTCTTTCGTGCCGATCATGCTGATGGCCCACGCAGCCTTCTGACATGCAGCCAAATCCTCGCTCTTTAGAATTTTTGCGAGTGAAGGAATTGCCGGTTCATACAACATCGCGCCGAGCGCTTCGATAGCATCTAATTGTTCAGCACCTTTCAGCGAATCAAGCGACGTAAGTACGGACTTTGGCGTGGCCTCATCCTTCCACGCGATGTCGCGATCGATTTGGACGAACTTTTTCTGTTCCTCCGACCAAGCGAAGGTGCGGATGTCCATGCGATCCTTCTTGCACTGATAGATCGTATAGGTTGGTTTGCTGTAACCGCTGCCGTTGTCGGTGTAGGCGGTCCACCACTCGCCATAGTTGGCGTTGATATCACCGCCATTCACGAGATAGTGCACGCCGTTTCGGTCGTCGCGCTTGTTGTCACGAATCGGATAATGCCGCTCGAAGATGTGCGTGTGTCCGGCCATGTGCGCGGTGACGTTGTGTTTGTCGAGCACGTTCTTGAACAACAGCATATCATCGCCCGGCTGCTTGCGGTTGTCTGCGGGGCCTGCGTAGCCCGTGCAATAAATCGGGAAATGCTGCGACACGAACGTATACGGGGACTTCGCGTCGCCAAGGTGCGTATCAAGCCAGTCGGCGGTCGGCTTGACCATCGCGGGATTTACCGTCTGTTCCCACGCGAGTGCGACTACGTGCACATTGCCCCAGGTAAAATGCGAGTAAGGTTCGCCGTTCGGGTTGTCGTGATACTTAGCGAACCAGTCGTTCTCTTTGTCTGTCAACATCGAACCTTCGTGGTTCCCGCGCGCGGTGAGGACCATGTGCGTGGCGCCGATCTCGGCGAAACGATCGAAGTGAGGTTTCCATAGCGAGTAGTCGTGACCCTTCACAACGAGATCGCCATTGATCAAAAAGAATTCCGGCTTCCATTCCATCAGACTTTTGATAAAGCCGGTTTCCTCGACCCTGTTCTCCCAGCGCCGTGTATCGCCGAAGATCGCAAAGGTTACTTCGCGATCCGCGCTAGGCAACGGCGCGGTCTTGAAGACATGCTCCTTCACTTCATCGCCCACACGCACACGATACGAATACGCAGTGTCCGGTTTTAGACCGGTGATCCGCACCTTTCGAATCATTTCATCCGCTGCGCCCGTTGCTTTCTGATCGAACTTGCCCTCGGGTCCGTACTCGACCACGCCCTGACCGTTTTCGTTTGTTTGGTAGATGACCGTGACGCCGTCGGGGGACACGTTCTGAAGAAATGGCGCGATATAGAAGCTGTCTGCAAAGGCAATAGGCATGACAACGACCATTGCAACGAACAGCGCACACAATCTAAACATAAGCGTGATGCTCCTCTGAAAAGAGTGAAAATAACTAGCGCCCGGACACGAAAGCGTGCCATACGTTTTTGCGATAATGCAACCGGTGATACCCAAATCTCCCTGCCGTTCCCATTAGAATTCGACAGTGTCCTACATGCAGCATTGCACATTGACGTAATTCGAGGCGTGCAGTAGCATGTTTCCTGGCTGTACCTCTGTTCACTGCGTAATGCCTGGAGATTGAACATGCGTCTGCGATTATGCCGTGTCGTACTTATCGCTCTCCTGCTTTCTTATTCCGCACTCGCCCGCATTGCCTTTACCGATCCCGCGCCGCTCAACTCTAACGCTGCAACCGATAGCGAGCATGATTTTGACCCGCACCTGGCGACCGATGGGGACGATACGTTTGTAGTGGTCTGGGGGTCGGAGGAGTCGCTGGACGCGGATGATGACGATGACAAAGACATCATCTTTTCGCGCTCGACGAATGATGGCGGGACGTGGAGTAGTGTAGCGAATCTTAATAATGGCGCGGCGGACGATTCCGACGAAGACGAACAACCGGACATTGCAGCAGCCGGCTCAACCTGTATTGTGGTGTGGATATCCGAAAAGGACGCCGGCGCTGGCGACGACGTGGATAACGATGTCTTCTTCTCGCGATCGACGAATGGCGGATCAACGTGGTCGAGCAGCGCGCCCATTCACGTCAATGAAACCGCCGACGGCTTCAATAGCGACAGCAATCCACGTGTCGCGACGGACGGCGAAGGGTATTGGGTCTGCGTGTGGTCGTCCACCAGGCCGCTGACACACACGGGACAATTCGATCTCGATATCGTTTATTCGCGCTCTACAGACGACGGCGTTACCTGGAGCGCGCCAGCGCACCTCAACAGCAACGCCGTAAATGCGACGGGCTTTGATTATGAACCTTTCGTGGCATCGAATGGCGACGATGAATGGATCGTCGTATGGCACTCGACCGATGACCTTGCGGGCGGTGTTTCGGACGATGACGACATCCTCGTTTCATACTCCACAAATGACGGCCAGTCATGGAGCGATGCGGACTTTCTGAACACCGATCATGCCGTTGATGAAGGCGAGTCGCCCATCGGGAACGAAGACAACGTCCAAGCGCTTCACTTGGACGGGAATGACTGGATGGTGACCTGGGATCGCGTGAGCAGCGATGAATTCGATCTGGGAATGATTGCGCGCAGCACGGACGGAGGCCAATCGTGGTCTCCGCCTGCGGGCTTGGAAATTCCTGATCTGGAAAAGGCGGGTTTCGGCGGATTGAACCAATTTCGTTCTCTGCGGTACAGGCGATACGGCAAAGGTGCTGCGGACCCTGTCGTAATCACTTCGTTCACATCCGACATCTCAGCCGAGGAACCGCCCGCGAACAAGGCCACGTCCGGCAACGATTACGATATCCGCAGCAAGATTTCGACAGACGGCGGCAAGACATGGACCGATTCTGAATTCATCAATACAAATGCCTTCTCCGACACAGGTGATGATGAATCATCCGAGATCGCGTGCGATAACGACGGCAACATCGTCATCGTGTGGAGCTCCTTCAACGCGCTTGGCAACACCGTCGGCGATGCCGACATAGTATTTGCGCGCACGTCCGCGGTGAAGTTCACGGAATTGCTCACACCCAACGGAGGTGAGAAATGGAAACGTGGTAAGAATGAAAAGATCAAATGGAGCACTAACCTGGAGTCTTCGGAAAAAGTGCGTCTCGATCTCTATCGGAACGGCAATAAAGTGCAGACGATCAAAAACGCAACGCCGAACGACGGCGCGTTCAAATGGAAAGTGCCGAACAACATTCAAAAAGGCGGCAAGTACCAAGTTGGAATCACTTTGAAGAGTGATGCGAGCGTGGACGATGTCAGTTTATACAACTTCAATGTTAAGTGAGCGCACGATGAAACAAGTTTACAAGAGAACGATCGTCTCTCGATTTGAAGCTGCGGCCATACTAATGTGCGTGCTGTGTACGGCGGCGTATGCTGGTGTCTCGTTCAGTAACCCATCACCGCTTAATTCCAACGCGGGGTCTGACTCCACAAACGACCTCACGCCGCGAATCGCGACGGACCGTGGCGACACATTTGTCGTTGTGTGGGCGTCGCAAGACACGCTTGGTGGCACCGTCGGGAGCGATTATGACATTTTTGTGTCGCGCTCCACGAACGACGGCGCGGCGTGGAGCAACGTGACTACCCTGAACGACGACGCCACAACCGATTCTACATCCGACGAGGCCCCCGACATCGCGACAGATGGCAGCACGTGGATTGCCGTGTGGGCGTCGCGCCGTTCCGCAGGCAGCGGAGACGGTACGGACCCGGATATTTTCTTTTCGCGCTCGACGAACGGCGGCGCGGCGTGGTCTCCTGCTGCCGCGATCCATTCCAACGCAACCGCAGACTTGGCGGACGCCGATGAAAACCCGCGAATCTTCACCGATGGAAATGGCGTATGGATTTGCGCGTGGGCGTCGAGGGCACAGCTCGATGCCGGAAGCCAGTTTGATGAAGACATTGTCGCAGTCCGATCGGACGACGATGGCGATACGTGGGGCGCGCCGTTTTATCTCAACGGTAATTTTTCAGATGCATCTGCTGACGACATCAATCCATTTCTCGCTGTGAGCGAGGAAGGCGCTTGGATCGCCGTATGGGAATCGAACGATACCCTTGAGAAAGGTGCCGGAGTGGACTGGGACATTCTTTTTGCCCGTTCGACGGACGGTGGCGAAAATTGGGGCGATGCACAATTCCTCAATTCTGATGCGCCGACCGATCAGGGAAATTCGCCAATCGGAAGCGATGCCGGCGCGCGCGTGTACGGCATGGGGTCGAATACCTGGTTCGTCACATGGCATCGCTATCTGGGTGGCGGCGGCACGCAACTTCGTTTTGCCCGTTCTACCACAAATGGCGCTTCGTGGAGCGCGCCGAAGGTTTTCGACAATCCAGCTAGCGATTCCAAGGAATCAGATGACTCCTCTCAAGAGCTTGATATGTTAACTCGCTGGTTCAAATTTTTTGGAAAAGGCGCGCAGGCCCCAGAACCACTGCTTTTCGGAGTTGCTATTGGCGACAAAAACGTTGCGAACCCCGGTAATTCCGATCAGGTTACCGGCAACGACTATGACTTGCGCTCCTATTTCTTGAGCACCGAAGGCAAAGTATGGACCGCTCCGGAAATTGCAAATCCGAACGCGTACACCGATTCGGGTGACGACATCAACCCGGTTATCGCTGCCGACGAAGAAGGCCACGTCGTTGTCGTGTGGTCCTCGTATGACGACTTGGATGACACGATTGGGACGGATGCAGACATCCTTGTATCGACCGCGACGGTCGCTGGCGTTACGGAACTCGTCGCGCCAAACGGCGGCGAGAAATGGAAACGCGGCAAGAAGAGAAAGATCGAGTGGGTCACAAACCTTGACGCTGACGATGACGTGCGACTTGATCTTTACCGCGACGGAAACAAAGTCCAGACGATTAAAAACGCAACGCCCAACGATGGCGCGTTCAAATGGAAAGTACCAAACAACATTCAAGAAGGTGGCAAGTACCAAGTTGAGATTAAACTCAAAAGCGACGGAAACGTAAACGACCGGAGCCTGTACGATTTTAACGTGAAATAGTGCGATCCGTTTAAGGTGGCAGGTTCGTAGCTCCGCGTTTACGCGGTCTTATAACATACGCCCACCATCTCGACGTCGGCCTTCTGTCGCAATTCTCCCCGTATTCATGGCACAATAATCCGATTGCCGAAACGGGGTTTTGGCGTATCCGCGTGCGCATACCAGCCGGAACCGCGAAGCCTTTTCGGCTCAAATCCCAAGTGATTGAGGAGTTTTCGAGAGCATGATTACCGTAAAATTGCCGGATGGTTCCGCGCGGGAGTTGGCGCCGGGGAGTTCGGCGTTGGATTTGGCAGCGGCGATTGGGCCGCGCTTGGCGAAAGCCGCGACTGGGGCGAGCATTAATGGCGAGGTGAAGAGCCTTACGACGCCGCTGGCCGATGGCGACACCGTCGCGATTCTCACTTTCGATACGCGCGCGGGGCAGGACGTGTTTCGCCATAGCTGCGCGCACGTGATGGCGACGGCGATCATGCGGCTGCGTCCGAATACCAAACTCGCGATCGGCCCGGCGATCGAAGACGGCTTTTACTACGACATGGAATTGGAAGCGCCGATCACCGAGGAAGACTTCGCCGCGATCGAAGCGGAGATGGCGAAGGTCGTTCAAGAGGATCAGGCGTTCAACCGGATCGACGTGAAGCGCGACGATGCGCTGGCGCATTTTCGTGAGACGGACGATACGTACAAAGTTGAGCTAATCGAAGACCTGCCTGCGGATGCGCCGATCACGTATTACCAGAATGGCGATTTCACCGATCTTTGCCGTGGGCCACACCTGCCATCAACCGGCCGCATCAAAGCATTCAAACTGCTGAGTGTTGCGGGCGCGTATTGGCGCGGCGATGAGAAGCGCCAGATGTTGACGCGCATCTACGGCACTGCGTTTCCGAGCAAGAAGGAACTCGACGAGTACGTCGCAATGCGCGCGGAAGCGGAGAAGCGCGATCACCGCAAGCTGGGACGTCAACTCGATCTCTTCAGCTTTCAGCCTTACGGCCCGGGCTTCCCGTTCTTTCATCCCAAGGGCGTCATCGTCTGGAACGAGTTGATGTCGTTCTGGCGCGAGGAGCATGTGAAGCGCGGCTACTCCGAGATTCGTACCCCGATCATTCTCGATCGCGTGCTCTGGGAAAAATCCGGCCACTGGGACCACTACAAAGAGAACATGTACTTCACGCAGATCGACGAGCGCGATTTCGCCGTGAAGCCGATGAACTGCCCCGGCAGTATGCTGGTGTTCAAGACCGACCTGCGCAGCTACCGCGATCTTCCCTTGCGCATGGCGGAAGTTGGCACGGTACACCGGCACGAGAAATCCGGCGTGTTGCACGGGCTCACGCGCGTGCGCATGTTCACGCAAGACGACGCGCACTTGTTTCTCACGCCCGAACAGATACAGGACGAGGTGATCGGAATCATTGACTTCATCGGCCATGTATACACGATGTTCGGGTTCGAATACGGCGTCGAACTCAGTACGCGCCCGGCGAAGTCGGTCGGCTCCGATGAAAACTGGGAATTGGCGACCAAAGCCTTGCGCGATGCGCTTGATGCGAAAGGCATGCCGTATAAAGTGAATGCAGGCGACGGTGCGTTCTACGGGCCGAAGATCGACTTTCACATTCGCGACAGCCTCAAGCGCTCCTGGCAGTGCGCGACGATTCAGCTCGACTTCTCGATGCCGGAACTGTTCGACCTCGAATACATCGGTCCGGATGGAAACCGCCATCGCCCTGTCGTGATCCATCGCGTGATCTATGGATCGATCGAACGCTTCCTCGGCATTCTGATCGAACACTTCGCGGGCGCGTTCCCGTTGTGGCTTGCGCCGGTGCAGGCGGTCGTCGTGCCGGTCGCGGATGCCTTCGACAACTACGCGAAACACGTGCGCGATCGCCTGCAACAAGCGGGCCTGCGTGCGGAGGCCGACCTCAGTCCCGACACGATGAAGTACAAAATCCGCGAAGCACAAACGCGACAGATTCCCTACATGCTCGTCGTTGGCGAACGCGAACAGGCCAGCATGTCCGCCGCGATCCGCCACCGCCGAAAAGGCGATCTCGGCGCACAAACCCTCGATGCACTCATCGCCAAACTGAAAGAAGAAGTCGCGACGCGCGCGTTGGATAGCTGATACGGTGAGATTGCGCACAAAAAAACCAAGCCGGTGAAGTAGCGCACTTATTAGGAAGCGACCGCGAGCCCAGGCTTATTTTGCTTGCGCGCATTCTATAACGGGAATATGTCCAACGAATTCTGGATAGATCGCGGCGGTACCTTCACGGATGTAATCGTATCCGCGAAAAGCGAAATCACGACCTCGAAATATCTAAGCATCAATCCTGCGCAATACGCTGATGCGGCGATTCACGCAATCCGTACGCACTTTGACCTCGCGGCGGGTGAGCCTATCCCGAGCGGTAAGATCGACGCGGTGTATATCGGTACTACTCTGGCGACGAACGCGCTCCTGGAGCGGAAGGGCGCTCGGGTAGGGATGTTGGTTACGCGGGGCTTCGGCGACCTTCTCAGAATTGGGTATCAGAACCGCCCCGATCTTTTTGCGCTGCGCATTGTGAAGTCAACTTCGCTTGCAGCCAGTATCGAGGAGATCGACGAGCGCGTACTCGCTGGTGGAGATATCCGTACACCACTAAATCGCAAACACGTCACCAATGCGCTGAAGAAGTTTCGTGATGCCGGCATCAATTCGTTGGCGGTTGTGTTGCTACACAGCTATGCAAACCCCGAACATGAACTCGAGGTTGAACGCCTCGCAGCACCGTTCGGGTTTCGTAATATCAGCCTGAGCCATCGCGTTGCGAATGAAATCAAAGCAGTGCCGAGGGGTGACACTACGCTGGTGGATGCATATCTCACGCCTGTGATCCGCGAATATGTCGTAACGTTGCGCGATGAACTTGGCGCGGATGTTCCGATCAAGTTCATGCAGTCCTCCGGCGGGTTGGTTGATGCAGACAAATTTCGCGGAAAAGATGCAATCCTCTCCGGCCCCGCGGGCGGCGTGATCGCGTGCCGCGATTTGCTGCGCCGCACTCCGTTTAAGAAACTGATCGGGTTCGACATGGGCGGCACTTCGACGGATGTCTCGCGCATCGACGAACACGCGGACATCATCTACCAACGGCAGATTGCCGGCAGCCGCGTGCGCGCGCCGATGCTGCGTATTGACACCGTTGCCGCGGGCGGCGGATCGATTCTATCGTTTCGCGATGGACGCTTCATCGTCGGCCCGGAAAGCGCCGGTGCAAACCCCGGCCCTGCCTGTTACGGGCGTGGCGGTCCCGCGACGATTACCGACGCGAACATGGTCTTGAACCGCATCGCCGAGTTGCCCAACGCGAGTTTCGGCGGTGATCGCACGCGCGCACGCGCGGCATCGTGCGATGCATTGCAGCGTATCGCCGACGTAATTCAGCGCGAACTCAGCACCGCAATGTCGCTTGAGCAAATCGCCGAAGGCTTCCTCCGCGTTGCAAACGAAAATATGGCGCGACCCATTAAAGAGATCGCGGCATCGCAGGCGCTCGACCTGCGCGACCATGCGCTCGTCGCCTTCGGCGGCGCAGCCCCGCAGCAAGCCTGCGCCGTCGCGGATGCGCTCGGCATTAGCGATGTGCTTGTGCCGTGGGAAGCGAGCGTGTTCAGCGCCTGCGGCATTGGCATCGCGGACATTGAACACCACGAAGTCGCACCTATTCTGCGGCAGCTGAACGCACAAGCCATCGATGAAGTAAATTCGATCTTCGCTTCGATGCTAGCGCGCGGGCAAGATGCTTTGCTGGCGCAAGGCGCAAGAGCCGATTGCATTGCGCATCGTCGCGCTCTCGAAATACGCTACGCGGGCACCGACGCGACACTCACGATTCCTTTGCCTGCGCAAAATCTTCGCGAATCGTTCGAGGCGGAATACAAGCGCCTTCACGGCTACACGATGCCAGACGCGCCCGTTGAGATTTTGAACGCACGCGTCAGCAGTGTGGTGTTGCGCAATGAGCAGCCTCATGCGCTGAAGGCATCCAGCATATCGCAAGCCGCACCGCCATCGGCCACGCCAACGCTCATTGCGCACAAAAACACAACAATCGTCGTGGAACCGGGCTGGATTTGCGAGCATGTAGTGGACAACGGGACCGCGTACTACCATCTGCAACGGCAACGCGCCTTGCAGTCGGCGGATCAAACAAGCACGGACTGCGATCCCGTGCTGCTGGAAATTTTTAACAACACGTTCGCGTCCATAGCGGAACAAATGGGCGCGGCGCTCGAACGGGTGGCACATTCGGTAAATATTAAGGAACGCCTCGATTTCTCATGCGCCATCTTCGACGCACGCGGAGAACTCGTCGCCAATGCACAGCACATCCCCGTACATCTCGGCGCGATGGGCGAATCCGTGAAAGCAGTGCTCGCCGCCTGCGGTGAAGGGATGCGCGCGGGCGATGTATACGCCACCAACGATCCCTACAACGGCGGTTCGCATTTACCCGACGTCACCGTGGTCACGCCGATCTTCGATGATGCGGGCGCGCGAATATTTTTTGTCGCGAACCGCGGACACCACGCGGATATCGGCGGCATCACGCCCGGATCCATGCCGCCATTCTCGAAAACACTCGACGAAGAGGGCGTGGTGCTGCGAAATGTGCTTCTTGTGCGCGATGGCGCGTTTCGCGAAAAGGAGATCACGGCGTTGTTGACGTCGGGCCCCTATCCCGCGCGCAATATCGACGAGCGAATCTCCGATCTCCGCGCGCAGATTGCCGCAAACAATCAGGGCGCCCGCCTGTTACACGAGCTATGTGAAAAATACGCACTTCCCGTTGTTCATGCATACATGGGCTATGTGCGAGAAAACGCCACCGCCTGCATGCGCGCGGCCATCTCCGCGCTGCCCGATGGTGTTCATCGTTTTGCCGACACGCTTGATTCCGGCGCACGTATCGCGTGCACGATTACCGTAACAGGCGATCGCGCCATCGTAGATTTTGCAGGCACCGACCAGCAGCTTGACTCAAACCTTAACGCACCAACTGCAGTGACTGTCGCCGCGGTGCTTTATGTCTTTCGCACGCTTATCGCGAAATCGATTCCCCTGAATGGCGGCTGTCTCGAGCCGATTGAGATTCGCATCCCCGAAGGTTCGCTGCTCAATCCGCGTTATCCCGCGGCAGTTGTCGGCGGAAATGTCGAGACCTCGCAACGCGTGTGCGACGTGCTCTACGGCGCGCTTGGCGTCCTCGCCGCAGGCCAAGGCACGATGAACAATTTCCTTTTCGGCAACGAAGGTTTCGGATACTACGAGACTATCTGCGGCGGCGCCGGCGCTGGCAATGGTTTCCACGGCGCGAGCGCGGTACACATTCACATGACCAACACGCGCATCACCGATCCCGAAGTTTTAGAGCGACGCTACCCAGTCGTGCTTCGCGAATTTTCCATAAGACGCGGCTCCGGCGGTGCAGGCAAGTGGCGCGGCGGCGACGGCGTGCGCAGAAGCATCGAAGTCCTCGAACCCGTGCAGGTGTCATTGCTCACCGAACGGCGTAGGATCCAGCCTTTCGGCCTTCAGGGTGGAGCGTCAGGTGAAGCGGGACGAAACATGCTGACGCGTAATGGAAATGAAAGCGAATTGCCGGGACACGCAACGCTGAGTGTGGAAGCAGGTGACATCGTGACTATCGAAACGCCGGGCGGCGGCGGATTCGGAAATGCATAACAGTCCGATTCGATTACGAGGACGATTACGAATTACGATTACGCTTCTGACGCAGGGAGTTCATTGAATGCAGGCAGTTATCATGGCGGCGGGGCAGAGCACGCGGACGTATCCGCTGACGCTGACGCGGCCGAAGCCGTTGTTGAAGATCGCGAATAAGACGATCCTGGATCACCAGCTCGACGCGTTATCGGGCTTGGTGGATGAGATTATTCTGATCGTCGCCTATCGCAAGGAAATGATCGAGGCGCATTTCGGCGCGCAGCGCAATGGTGTCTCGATAAAGTATGTAGAGCAGACCGAACAACTCGGAACCGGCCACGCTATCCTGCAATGCAAGGACGTAGTGCGCGGGCCGTTCATCGCGATGAATGGCGATGATCTCTACGATGCCGTCGACCTCAAGCGCCTTGCGGAAATTGAACAAGGCGCGCTTGCGAAGCATGTGGACGATCCGCGTCTTTATGGCATTTACGATGTCACTACAGAGGGTTTTGCGAAGCGCATCGTCGAAAAGCCGACCGATATTTTCTCGCACCTTGCGAATGTTGGCGTGTACAAATTTCAGCCGAATGTTTTCGATATCCTTGCCACTACGCCGAAATCCGAGCGCGGCGAAATCGAGATCACTTCCGCGGTGCAAACGCTCGCGGAGCGCGGGAAGTTTCGCGTGCTGGAGATGCAAGGTTATTGGTTGCCGATTGGCTATCCGTGGCACTTGCTGGCCGCAAACGAGTATTGGCTCACGCATTTTCTCGAACACAAGATCGAAGGCGAAGTTAGCCCGCATGCGCATCTAAGCGGCCGCGTGTATGTTGGAAAAGGCGCGGTGATTCGCAGCGGGGCGGTGATCGATGGGCCAGCGTATATTGGCGAAGGGGCCAGCGTGGGGCCGAATTGTTTTATTCGTCCGTGTACCACGATTGGCGATCACTGCAAAGTGGGTCACGCGGTGGAGATCAAGAATTCGATTCTCTTCGATCACGCGGTGGTGCCGCATCTGAGTTATATCGGCGATAGCGTGGTGGGCGAACGTACCAACTTGGGCGCGGGAACGATTACTGCAAACTTCCGTCATGATGCGAAGAACATCAACGCGACGGTGAAAGGTGCGCGGGTGGACACGGGGCGGCAGAAGTTTGGCGCGATTTTTGGGGACGATGTTCACACGGGGATCAATACATCGATCTATCCGGGGCGCATGTTTTGGCCGCACACGCTCACGTATCCAGGGGAAGTCATTCGCAAGGATGTGACCGAAGTGCGGCGCACGCCGCAGACGTAGGGATCACCGCGTGTTCGGTTTTAGATTTGGCGTCATCAGCTTTATCAGAAACTTGGTATATTTTGATCATGCTACCCAAGGATCAAAAGTTTGTACTTTTCGTCTTGCTTTTTGGTGTCGCAACGCTGGTCGTCGTCACACTTATATCCGCATGGCGGCTTACTAGCGGGTAGGCAAAAAAATGTAGCGCGATGCTGACGCCCCACTATTTGACAAGGCCAGATTCGCCCGATACTCTATTCGGTTTAAGTATCCGGGAGACTTTGGTTTATGCACCCCTTTCGTACCCGCAACTGCGGTGAATTGCGCCTCGAACACGCGGGCGAGACGGCCCGGCTGGCGGGCTGGGTCCACCGCAAACGCGACCATGGCGGCGTCATTTTCATCGATCTGCGCGACCACTACGGCATCACGCAAGTCGTTGTAAACCCGGACAAGGACTTCTTTTCCGCCGCGGAACAGGTGCGCGCCGAGAGCGTGATCATCGTCACCGGCAGTGTCGTGAAGCGCACGCAGGAGACCGTCAACGCGAACCTCGGCACGGGCGAGGTGGAACTCGTTGCGGATGCGTTTGCTGTCGAATCTTTCGCCGAGCAGGTGCCCTTTCCGATTAACCAGGACCTTGAGTGCCCGGAAGAGACGCGGCTCGCGTATCGCTTCCTCGATCTGCGCCGCGAGCGCTTGCACCAGAACATTTTGCTGCGTTCGAAGACCGCGCAGCTTGTGCGGCAACACCTCACGTCGCGCGGCTTCACGGAATATCACACGCCTATTTTGACGAGTTCTTCGCCGGAAGGCGCGCGCGATTACCTCGTGCCCAGCCGTATTTATCCCGGCCAGTTCTATGCGTTGCCGCAGGCGCCGCAACAGTTCAAGCAGTTGCTAATGATCAGCGGCTTTGATCGCTATTTCCAGATTGCGCCGTGTTTCCGCGACGAAGATTCGCGCGCGGACCGCAGCCCCGGCGAGTTCTATCAGATCGATATGGAGATGTCCTTCGTTACGCAGGACGACGTATTTATCGAAGTCGAGCAATTGCTCGTGCGCGTGTTTAAAGAACTTTCAAGCAAGGCGATTCCCTCCGAGAAATTCCCGCGCATACCCTACCGCGAGTCCATGGAAAAGTACGGCACAGACAAGCCGGACATTCGCTTCGGCCTTGAGATGGTCGATTGCACCGACATCTTTGGCGCCTGCGAATTGAAAGTGTTCAGCAACGCGATGAAGACGGGCGGCGCTATTAAAGTGATCTGCGGCAAAGGCGTAGCGGCGCAACCGCGCAAGTTTTTTGATGACGCGGAGGCTTTCGCAAAAGGCGAAGGCGCGAAGGGCCTTGCGTGGATCGCGCTGCGCGACGGCGAGATGAAAGGCCCGATCGTAAAATTCCTCAGTGAAACCGAGCGCGCGGAATTGGTGAAGCGCACGGGTGCGGAGGAAGGCGATGCGCTCTTCTTCGGCGCGGGCAATCGCTCAGAGACGAACGCGCTGATGGGTAAAGTTCGCGTGTACCTCGGTAACGCGCTTGGCTTGATCGATAAGAACGTCGCGGCGTTTTGCTGGATTGTCGATTTTCCGATGTTCGAGTGGAACGAAGACGACAAAAAAGTCGATTTCTCACACAACCCCTTCTCGATGCCGCAGGGCGGTATGGAAGCGTTGACGGACAAAGATCCGCTCGACGTGCTCGCGTATCAGTACGACGTGGTGTGCAACGGGATCGAGTTGTCCTCCGGCGCGATTCGTAACCATCGTCCGGACATCATGCTGAAAGCGTTCGAGATCGCGGGTTACACCGAAGATGTGGTGAAGAACAAGTTTCCCGCGTTGTGGACGGCCTTCCACTACGGCGCGCCGCCGCACGGTGGCATCGCGCCCGGTTTCGATCGCATCGTCATGCTGCTTGCCGACGAACCCAACATCCGCGAGGTGATCGCGTTCCCGCTGAACCAGAAGGCGCAAGACCTGCTCATGGGTGCGCCGAATACGGTCACGCCGAAGCAGCTCAAAGAATTGAGCATCGATATCAAGCTCGCGCCGAAACCGCAATAAAAAGCAGCAGCGCCAGCCTCAGGTAAGGCCGGCGCTGCGATCACGTCTTGACGGAGATAAGACCGTTTATTTCTTTTCGGCGGCGGCTACGCGCGCTTCGATTTTCGGGAGGTCGTCGGCGGAGACAAACTTGCTCGCATTCGGTTCCGCGTTCGCCGGACCTTGGCCCATTGCCCATTTCACCGCGTCGATCACGGAATTTTGGAAGTCCGGGTTGTCCCACACATCCTCGCGGTGGCCCATCGCATTGTAATACACGCGGCCCTTGCCGTATTCGCTGCACCAGATGATCGGGTACGACGGAATGTTGTAACCCTCTTGAATCTGGCGCTCAGGACCCGGATCGAGCATCGCGAGCACGTGCATCGTGTCCATGTTGATATTGGTGAAGAGGTACCACTCGTCGAGGATGTTCCACTCCGCCGGAACGCGCTGCATCGTCGGGTGCGATTTATCGACAACCTTCACGGTGCCTTTGAATTGCTTGTGGTGCGAACGGAACTCGCCGCCGAGCATCTTGATGTACGGCGTCACCTCGCCGCCTGCGGGCGTGTGAAACGAGTCCGATGCGCAGTGATAGCCGATAAACCCACCGCCATTCTGCACCCATTCAAGTAGTTCCGCCTGGCCGCTCGGGCCCATCGGCGGCTGCTTGTCCGTGCCTTCCGTGGTGAGGTCCGCAGTCGTATAGAAAATGACGACTTTGTACTTCTTCAGGTTTTCAGCATTGATCAGGCTGGCGTCCTTCGTCAGCAGGATTTCGACGCCCATGTCCTTCTGCAATTTCTCGAGCGTATTGTTGACGTGGCTTTTCTTGTTCTCGTCCCACTTGATGCAGCTATGCTCGAATCCCGCGGATTTGCTCAAGAAAATCGCGCAATTGTCCCCCGCCGCAAACGCCGTAAACGAAAACGCCATGACCACCGCCAATAGACAGGATATGTACCGCATTGAAGTTTTCCTCGTTCGTGACCCGGTTGCACCCGGGATTAAGCGTAGACCGTTGGGTACGTGCAGTCAACCCGCACTTCATCTAAACAAAGCCAATTAGCACGTTTTTGGCGACGTCGTGGCAAGTTTGCATTATTGCCTGCGTTCCTTTGCTCTTTCCGTCCCAAAAAACTACTACCAAATCTGACTTAGTCAACATGATCACGTCTCGATGCGACAAACCTGGGAAGGCGAGAGGAACCGATTCAACTGACGCATCCAAGAACTGCACTTTTCCAATATCCACTAATTCCTTGATAGCTGGAGACAAATCAAAAGCCCGATACCCGACTGCGACCACACGTTCACGCCTTGCTGTAAGGAAAGAGACCGCGTAATTATCGACGACACCATTGCTGCCGCAATACCAAAGAACATTTCGTTTTAGATATGGGGTCAGCAATAACTCAATCCTTCGTCTGGCTTTGTCTTCCTCTGCTAACATCGAACCCGTCACAGCTACGGCAGTGGGCTGATCCACTCGCGCGGTTGCATCAGAGAAATGAGCAATGCCATAGCGATCGATAGTTTGTTGCATCGCTTCTCTCAGGTCGCACCGCAACGCATCCAAACTGCCGCGACAATACGAAAGGACCCGGTGCACTTTTAGGTCGAAGGGGAGCTCGGCCACATTCTGACCGATTAGGATCGTTGGCGTGCCAAGTGCCATCGAAAACCCGGCCTCCCACATGACGTTTGGATTATTCTCTGTCACGTCGGCGACGCAGACGGCGGCTTGGTGCAGGCCGTTGACTATGTCATCTGTTATTCGGCCTGCCGCCAAAACGTCCTTGAGCCAGTAGCAATCCAGCGCAATCTGGCGGTCAACACCCTGCGCGGCTTCCCGTACTATTGCGAATACTTCGTCAAAGTCTTTGCGAAACGGCATGATCACAAGGCAACGGACCGCTCGGGCAGTATCTTTCTCGTCGAACGGCTCGACACTTGGAAAATCGCGTTTTTCAGTTGCTTCTACGAACCGTAACCCGCCTCGCGCGGGCACCTTCCTCACGCAATCTATAGGATTGCCTGCCCCGCCCAGATGAAGCATCGCCTTCGTCGCAGCGGCCAACCACTGAAAAAGGGAGACCGTGGCGTCGAGGTCATCTTCGTACTCGATCACGTAGTGGCAAAAGCTGGAAAGCACATTGACCGCAGCGGTTCCGGCGACCGCACAGCCTATGACTGGCACTTTCCCAAACTTAGCTTTGAGGTTGCTCGCATGGTCCAACCACTTGTCGGTCGGGCCAGTTTTCGCAATCACTGCGATGAGCGGCCCCCAATCACCTTGAGACGAAACGTCCCGCTGGATTGTCTCGGCTCTTGTTTGTGTGACAAGCACTTCAAGCGCTTCGCCCAGCGACGCTCCCTTTGACGATTGAAAATTGGGAATGCGAATTGAGAAGACGTCGCTCAGCGGTATTGCGACGCTAGCGTTCGTCCCATACACAATTACGCTCAACCAAATCATTTCGATCATTTCCGGGTCCGAACGCAATTGTGCAACGAAACGTCGGAGTCCTTCGTAGAGCGCGTCCAAGGTCATTGCACTCATTGAGTCGGAATACTCGAGAACAATGTAAACAGGGAGTCGTCTCATACCATCACCAGATTGCGACAAGTTAGCTTACGGAGTGCCGGTCCAAATTCGAGAAAACCGATTGGCCAATGTAGCCTGAGCTCGTACGTACCCAACTATTTTCCACGATCGGCCCAATCGATTCTGAAGAGTAGACTGACGTGACTGTACCCAAATTTACAATGGGTGTCTACCCACGGAAAAGCTGCAGACTGTGCCGGAAAAGTTCAGGATAGACCATTTCCCAAGTGATAACCACGGCCTGAATAGTCATCATTCTCTTCGCCGATGGCCCGCACGCCGAGGCCAGCGTGTTTGAAATCTATTGATAGGCGACTTGAAGGTATGGCCGCAATCGACATCTTGGCGCAAGAGAACAAATACACTCACGACAATATCTTTAATAATCTAGCTTCGCTCTGAATCATCGAGCGGACTGTGTGGTAATTGATTTTCCAGGCGTGGCCCATGTAGTCCCAGAGGAGGTTGTTGTTTTCGTCGAAGAGCGGAAACCATTCGCCGACTTTGTGGTTGATGACTTTGTCCATGGTGAAGCGGTGGACGTTTTCGTAGGCGTCGATGTATTTCTCGTCTTTAAAGAGGAGGTACGCGTCGAGCATGCCGACGAGACATTCGGCCTGTTGCCAGAATTCCTTGTTGCGTTCGCGGGCGGGGCCGTCGAAGGGGCCTTCGCAATAGACGCCGCCGTTTTTCCAGTCCACACCGTACTTCGCACCGTGATCGAAAATTTTCTTGAGCGCGGGTTTGTATTTTTCGACGTCGATGTCGAGGATTTTGATGCTGTGCAGCAACAGCCATGCGAATTCGACGTTGTGGCCGTAGCTAGTGTTGTCTAGCGGGCGCGCTTCTTCTTCCACGTCGCGATCGGAGCCCCAGACATCGGCGAAGAGGATCTGCCGCAGCGGCGTCCAATCGATCGCAAACTGCGCGATGCCGAGACTGAAGTCCGGGTGCATGATGCGCTGGAAAATGAGGTCGATGATCTCGATCGTCTTCTCGCGGTAGATGCGCGCGCCGGTGGCTTCGTAGAGATTCGTAAAGGCTTCCATCAGGTGCATGTGCACGTCGAAGGATTTGCGGTCGCCGCCGTATTTACCCGGCTTCTTCTTCGACCAGTCCTGTTCGAGAAACTCGTAGTACCCGCCGTGGCAATTGTCCGCCGCGAGGGTCTGCAACATCTCATAAGTCTTCACCGCCCACTCGACGCCGCGCGGATCGCCGGAGGCCATGCCGTATTCGCTGAGCGAATATATTGCGAAGGAGTGTCCGTAGGTCAGCTTGCTCATGTTTAGCGGCGTGCCGTCCTGTTGCGCCGTCCAGAACCAGCCGCCATGTTTGTCGTCCCAGAAGTTATCGAGCACGAAATCGACGCCCTGCTTTGCAATATTCAAAAACTCGCCTTGGCCGATGTGTGCGCGGTGGATGGACGAGTAGGTGTAGATACAGCGCGTCTGGCAGAGGTGCGTCTTCACGGTCTCGCCGGTGGGGTTGCCGTTGCGATCCAGGTAGGTCAGAAAGCCGCCGTATTCTTTATCCACGCCCCGCGTCAGCCAAAACGGCAGCAGCTCGTCGCGCAGGTGGTTTTGCACTTCTTCCAGAAACTTCTCGCATCGATCCAATACGCTCACGGAATGTCCCCTTTACAATGGAAAGGGGTAGTTTATGAATTGCGCGCCAAACAACGCAACCCCGTTTGCCGCGCAGATTTACGTGCAATGCGTATCCAAAATGCGTTACGCTTGCCTTGATTTGGCGGGGCGAGTGTGGTATCCGTTGCGGAACAATTCCACAATCCTGCCCCGAACCGGGCACGCAGGGGGCGTCCATCTCAAGGCCGGATATTGGCACGCGCGCCACGAGCACGCGGCGCGAGACAGTAAGGAAGCGGAAACCGCGCGGCATCACCGCACGCGGTTGAACCATGAGCATACATCCAACAGCAATCATTGACTCACACGCCGAACTCGATGTCGGCGTTGAGGTGCAGGCCTACAGCATTATCGGGCCGCACGTGAAAATTGGCGCCGGCACCGTGGTGGGGCCGCATTGCGTGATCGATGGCCGCACGGTCATCGGCAAAGACAATCGGTTCTACTCTGGCGCGCAGATTGGCGTACCGTCGCAGGATCTGAAACACGGCAAGGGCCTCGTCGGCCGGTTAATCATGGGCGATGGCAACACCGTGCGCGAGCACGCATCCATCAGCGCGAGCACGCATTCGACGGAGGCAGACGAAGACCGGGTGACGAGCATCGGAAGTGGCTGCTTGATCATGACGTGCGCGCACGTGGGGCACGATTGCCATGTCGGCAACAACGTCATCCTGGCGAACTACGTTGCGATGGCGGGCCACGTAACAGTGGACGATCGCGCAATTGTGGGTGGCTTGGTGGCAGTGCATCAGTTCTGCCGCATCGGTGAGCTGGCGATGATTGGCGGCACGACGCGTGTGTGGAACGATGCGCCGCCATTCATGATCACCGACGGCAATCCTGCGAAGTGCGGCGGGCCAAACAAGGTAGGCCTGCAACGCAACGGTTACGACGAAGCCGCGCGCAAACGCATCAAGGCAATGTACAAAATCATGTGGCGTTCGCATTTGAACACGTCGCAGGCGCTGGAACTGATTGAGAGAGAAATTGCGGACGCGCCAGAGAAGACGAAGTTTATCGAGTTTGTGAAGACGAGTTCGCGGGGAATTACGCGGTAATACGTTGATGCGCGATTATTATTTCGCATTTATCATTAGCATCTATCGAAACAAGATGGTTTAAATCTTTTCCTAAGCACCCAAGAAATGTCATTCCGAACGGATGTGAGGAATCTGGGGAATGACACAGTCTTTGTCCTGATCCAGATTCCACACATCCGTTCGGAATGACAGTAGTCTTTTTGTGTTCCAAAAATTCCTGGTTAACATCCAAATACATCTGACCCAATCATCCCAATGAAGACCATCCGCATAGGCGTCATCGGCGTCGGACATCTTGGATTTCACCATGCGCGTGTGTATTCGACGCTGGAAGGTGTTGAACTGGTCGGCGTAGTGGACAGCGACGCCGAGCGTGCGATGAAAGTGTCGCTTGAGTTTGGCGCGCCGATGTTCACCGCGGTGGAAGAACTGCTGGCAAAAGGTATCGACGCAGTATCGATCGTTGTGCCGACGAGTGCGCACCGCGACGTCGCGCTGCAATGCATTGAAGCCGGTGTGAACGTGCTGGTCGAAAAACCGATCGCCGCGACGATTGAAGAAGCCGAAGCGATTGTAGAGGCCGCGCGGAGGTGCAATCGCATTGTGCAGGTCGGGCATATTGAGCGGTTTAACGGTGCGGTCGTGGCGCTGATGGAGGCGGTCAAAGACCCGCGCTTCATCGAATGCCACCGGCTGAGCCCGTATCCGAATCGTGGTGATGACGTGAGTGTAGTGTTGGACCTGATGATCCACGACCTGGAAATCCTGTTGGCGCTGGTTGGCAAAGAGGTCGCGCAAGTGGATGCGATAGGCGTGCCGGTGTTTTCCAAGTTTGAAGATATTGCGAACGCGCGGATTCGCTTCGCGAACGGTTGTGTCGCGAACGTCACCGCAAGCCGTGTGTCGATGGAGAAGATGCGGAAGATTCGCATTTTCGCGAGCGATGCGTATGTGTCCACCGACTATAGCGCGCAAGAAGTGATCATCTATCGCAAGAAGACGGGCGTGATGGCGCCGAATGTCACGCCGATGGAAATGATCGATATAGAGCCTTTGGACGTCCACAAGGAAGAACCCTTGAAGCGGGAGTTGGAATCGTTCGTGTCGTGCGTGCGTGAGCGTAAGCGGCCTTTGGTGTCGGGTGAAGATGCTCTTGCCGCGTTGCGCCTTGCACAGCGGGTGATGGATGCGATTCGTGGGTAGTGCCGTGCGGTGGGTGAAGGCTGCGAAGCGGAGCTTCGCGGGTACGTGCGTTCCCAAGCGGAGCTTGGGAACGAGAATGATGGTGTGACGTGCCGCGCATCTTTTTTTCCGCGGGTGAATCTTCCGGCGATATGCACGGCGCGAATTTGATCCGTGCTTTGCGCGAACGTCATCCGAGCATTGAGTGCATGGGCTACGGTGGGCAGCGCATGGCTGAGGCCGGCATGGAATTGAAATACGATCTCGCGAGCCAGGCGATCATGGGTTTTGCTGAGGTCGTAAAACACATTGGTTTTTTCAAAGCGTTGTATCGCAACACCGTCGCGGAGTTTGAGTACCAGCCGCCGGATTGTTTGGTGGTTATCGACTACCCCGGCTTCAACATGCAGATCATGAAACGCGCGCAATTGCTGGGTATTCCCGTGGTCTGGTACATCAGCCCGCAGGTCTGGGCGTGGAAGAAGGGCCGCATTTTTGTCATCGCGCGCAACGCAAAAAAAGTGCTGGTGATTCTGCCCTTTGAAGAGCGCATCTACAAACATCTTGGCGTGGACTGCACCTATGTGGGGCATCCGCTGCTCGATCAGATTGCGCGCACGGAGATTAAAGGCACATATAAAAGCGACATGGTGATTGTGCTGATGCCCGGCAGTCGTGCGCAGGAAATTGGCCGGCATATGCAGACGATGATCGACGTCGCGCGCGGGATTCGCGAGAAGTATCCTGATGCGCACTTTGTAATTCCCTGCGTGGATGAAGAGCGCGAGGCGCAGGTGAAGGCCGCAGCCTCGGGTTTTCCAATTGAAACGACGATAGGCAATACCTATGAACTGTTGAGTGCGGCGCGCTTTTGTTTGGTGGCGTCGGGCACAGCGACTGTCGAGACGACACTCTTCAAAGTCCCGATGATTGTGATGTACAAAACGTCGCCGCTCACCTACATGCTTGCGCGCATGCTCGTGAAGGTCGCGCACATCGGCATGGTGAACCTGCTTGCGGGCAAACGCATCGTGCCGGAGTTCGTGCAGGGTGAAGCGACAGCGGCGAAAATTCTTCCCGAAGCGCTGGACTTGATCTCCGATGGGCCGCGTCGCGAACAAATGCTCGCAGACTTGCAGGTAGTGTGCGATTCGCTCGGAGGGCCCGGCGCGAGCGCGCGCGCGGCGGAACAAGTACTCGCGGTGATGAAAGCAGAGGCACATGGCTGACAAACTGTATTTAATCGACGGCAGCGCCTTTGCCTACCGCGCGTTCTTTGCAATACGCGGACTCACGAATTCCAAAGGACAACCGACCAACGCAGTCTACGGTTTCGCACGCATGTTGCTGAAACTCCTGCGCGAGCACGATCCCTCGCACATCGCGGTCATCTTCGATGCTCCGGGCAAGACCTTTCGCGACGATCTCTACGCAGAATATAAAGCGACGCGCCAAGCGACACCCGACGATCTCAAATCGCAAATCCCCTTGATTCACGAACTCGTCCACGCCTTCGATATTCACCTTGTTGTTGAACCCGGTGTTGAAGCCGACGACGTAATGGGGACGCTCGCCGTGCGCGCCACCGCGTGTGGTATGGAAGCGGTGCTCGTCACCGGCGACAAAGATATGCTGCAACTCATCGGCGACAAAGTACGTGTCTTCGATCCCAGCAAGGGTGACTCCGGCGTGTTTTTAACGGAGGCCGATGTCCGCGAACGTTTCGGTGTTGGGCCAGAGAATGTGATCGACGCCATGGGCTTGATGGGCGATACCTCCGACAACGTACCCGGTGTGCGCGGTATTGGTCCAAAGACGGCGAAGTCGTTGATGGAAAAATACAAGACCATCGACAATCTCTACGCGCACATCGACGAACTCAGCGGCAAACAAAAACAACGGTTGATCGAAGACAAAGAGCTTGCGCTGTTGAGCCGCACGCTCGTAACCATCGCAACCGATCTCGATATCAGCGTGACGGTCGAAGACTGCAAGCGGCGTCCCTTCGAGCCCGCAAAGATGGCGCAGGCGTTTGGCAAGCTCGAATTCAATACCTTGATGCAAGAATTCATGCCCTCCGCAAAAGAGACGGAGGTGGATGACTACAAACTCGTTCTCACTGCGGATGAACTCAAGCGCGTGATCGAAGAGATGCGCGCGAACGGCGCCTTCGCGGTAGACACTGAGACCACCTCGACCGATCCCATGCGCGCGGAGTTGGTCGGCGTGTCGATGAGTTGCAAAGGCAACACCGGCTACTACATCCCCGTGGGCCATACCGCGGAGGCCATGGCGGTGCTCGGCGTCAAGCTACCCGAAAATCCGCTCACGCGTGAAGAAGCGCTCGATCTGCTTCGGCCCCTTTTAGAAGACCCCAAGGTCGAAAAAGTCGGCCACAACATCAAGTACGACCTCATCGTCCTGGAGCGGGCAGGGCTGAAGCTGGAGGGAATTTCCCTCGATACCATGATTGCCTGCTATTTGACAGACCCGTCTCGCCTGAGGCATAATCTCGATGAAGTTAGCCTGCATTATCTCAACCGCAAACTGATTCCCATTTCCGATTTGATTGGCAAGGGGTCAAAAGCGGTAACCTTCGACAGCGTTCCCGTCGACAGCGCCTGTACCTACGCGAGTGAAGACGCTGACGTGACGTGGCGGTTGGCGCAAACCTTCCGGCCGCTCCTCCGGGAACGGGGCCTACAAGCCCTCTATGACGAAGTGGAGTTCCCGCTGATTCGCGTGCTGGCCCGTATGGAGCAGGCCGGTATCGCAATCGATATTGGGGTTTTCGAGGGGTTACGCGAGGAAGTCGAGAAGCGCCTCCGCGCCCTGGAGCATGAAATATTCGAGACGGTCGGGGAACCGTTTCAGATCAACTCGCCGAAGCAGCTTCAAGAGATTCTGTTTGGCAAGCTGGGGCTGAAGCCCGTCCGCAAGACAAAGACCGGGTATTCGACGGATGTCGAGGTGCTCGAAGAATTGGCCCTCAACCATCCGCTGCCCAAGAAAATCCTGGAGTTCCGTGGTCTGGAAAAGCTCCGGGGAACGTATATCGAAGCGCTCCCCAAGCTGATCAACCCGGACACGGGGCGTATCCATACATCGTTCAATCAGGCGGTCGCCGCCACGGGGCGTTTGTCCAGCAGCGATCCAAACCTGCAAAACATTCCGGTGCGCACGGAAATCGGCAAGCGCATCCGGGAGGGGTTCATACCGGGCAAAGCCGGGTACAAGTTAATTTCAGCCGATTACTCGCAAATTGAATTACGCATTCTCGCTCACCTGTCGGAAGACGAGTTCCTGTGCGAGGCCTT
>JADLHJ010000025.1 GCA_020848835.1 Candidatus Hydrogenedentota bacterium | reverse complement strand
GGCCCCGCCCGCCGCCGGTAAAAATCCAAGCGACGGGGCCGGACGGCCCTCGCTCCTCCTTAATTATTAACATGGCGCTGGGTAAATCGCCAAATGCTTGCCGGATAGGCAGTTCCTTGCGGATGGTCGCGGACCCTTCCGTGCCCTTGACGATCACGGTTTTCAGGCGTCCGCTGAGGCCGCGTTCGCCGGGCTGGATGCTGACGATTTGGCCCACAGGGTATTGGCGGTTTACGAGGCCGTTGAGCTGGGTGGCGCCGATGCGCCTAGTCCAGCGGAAACCTTTTTCGTCGGCGTTGCAGTAGGCGGTGGGGCGGCTGCCTATCCACGCGGCGATGTTGGCGGGGTTGGCCCGATCCTGGGGGTTGGCCAGGTCCGGCACGGCCCGCAGGGCCAGGTTTGGCGGGGATGACCAGACGTTCTCGTTATTCTCGGTCCAGCCGCCGCAGTTCGAGCTGAAGACCGCAGGGACGATGCGCCCATCTGCGACGAGAACTTGGCCGCGCGTGTTGGCGACGGCGGCGTCGGTGGTGGGCTTGCGTCCGCCGTGCCCGGCGTAGACGCGGTCGCCTTCGCTGTTGGTGAAGTGAAATCCTTCGAGGATGTGTTTGAAGCCGAGATGTTCGAGCACGTCGCCACGGGCGGTGATGGCCTGCGCGGCGAGGGCCTCAACGGGCCATGACGCGGGCATCTCCGCGGGGAGTACGCCAGCGATGTAGTCTTCCATGGGTAGTGTTTCGTAGACGCCGAGGGAAGAATCAGGCTCGACCCACAGGGCGATCTCGCCGGAGTAGCGGCCTTCTTTTGCGCCGGATTGGATAGTGAGTGGCGCGTCTGCTTTGAGGGTCAACGGCAACGTGAAGGTACCGATGGGTTGGCCGTTGGATCTGAGGGACACGGTGCCACTTCCGGGTTGCAACGTTTCCACGCGCGGCCACGCCCAAGTTTGCAAGGCTTCGAGTTTCTTCGTGATTTGCTTCGCCTGCGCTTCAGTGTCCGTGCGCGCGAGGGAAATCCAATATTGGCGGCCATCGAGGATTGCGCCGTTTGCGGCGGTGTAGCGATCGCCGCGCAGGACGGGTTCTGGGTCGTAGCCTTTTGTTTTCCACTCGGCGATGTATTGA
The DNA here is from genome assembly GCA_020848835.1 of Candidatus Hydrogenedentota bacterium. Taxonomy (GTDB): domain Bacteria; phylum Hydrogenedentota; class Hydrogenedentia; order Hydrogenedentales; family SLHB01; genus JABWCD01. The sequence continues at coordinate 3,798 of JADLHJ010000025.1, read as the reverse complement.
TTCATTGCGGGTTCTTCGCCGGGACGAAATGTTTTAGAAAAGACGTGGTGGCGTTGCAGCGGCGGTTTTACTGTGCCGCGCGCGAATTGCCAGGTGCCTGCGGTGAGTGGGGCTTGTTTTCCGTTTGCGTCTATGAGGCATTCGGAGGTTGTTGTGATGGTGACGGTGGAGGCGCCGTGGAAGAGGCGGACTTTGACTGGCGGATTTGCTGATGAAATGTCGTGCGGCTTTGGGGCAGTTGGTGGCGGTGTAGGTATTGGTTTAGTTAGTTGCGGTGGCATTGATTGCGGTGGTGCTGGTACCTCGACTGGCGGAGGCGGCGGTAGTGCCGGACGTGGCGCTGCGCAGGATGCCACGAAGAGGATCGTTATTGCGAGTGCGCGAGATTTAGGGTACTTCAATTTATGGCGTCTCTCTGCTTATGCAAGACCGCGTAAACGCGGAACTCCGAACCTAATTGCATTCGCCCACAATGCGGCTGAATGGAATACACAACACGTTTGGCGTTGCGGCGTGCTCGCCCGCGTTAAATCTAAATCACGGGCGGGACGCCCGTGCTCCTTTATCAATCTCCGCCTTTCTTTTCGCCGCTCTGAAATTGGGCCATTGCCGCGCGGACGTCGCCACGGGTTTTGTTTAGTAGCTCGCGGGCTTTATCCGCGTCAATCTTCAATCGTTCCATCATTACGGCTACGGCCACGTCGTTGCCCGATTCTTCGAGACGGCGCGCGGCGTCTTCTTCGTTGATGCCGGTGAGGACGGAGATGATGTGCGCAGCGCGTTTGCGGAGTTTCGCGTTCGTGGGTTGCACGCCGATCATATAGCCCTCGAAGACGCGGCCCGAGAGCGCCATCGCACCCGTGGTAATGGTGTTGAGAACCATTTTTGTTGCGGTGCCTGCTTTCAGCCGTGTCGAACCGGGAAGGACTTCGACGCCTGTGGGCAAAATGAGGAGATAGTCCACTTCGACGGTAGCGTTTGGATTGCAGCAAATAAGCGCGGTGTGTGCGCCACGCGATTTTGCGAAGTCGAGCGCGCCGAGTGTGTAAGGCGTCGTGCCGGACGCGGCGATGCCAACGACGACATCCTCGTTGCCGATGGGTGGATCAATTTCTTCAATATCTGCGCGGCCGAGGTCTGCGTCGTCTTCCGCACCTTCTATGCTGTCGCGCAGTGCGCGGTCACCGCCGGCCATGATGCCGATAACTTGATCGGCAGGTACACCGAATGTGGGTGGACATTCGGATGCATCGAGGACGCCGAGGCGTCCGCTGGTGCCTGCGCCAATGTAGACGAGGCGGCCGCCATGTCGGAACGATCGCACGACGCGATTGATGAGTAATGCGAGCGGTTCGCGGCATGCTTTCACTGCGGCCGCGGCGAATGCATCGGCGCGTTGCATGCGTTCGATCAGCATCACGGTGTTCAGGGAATCGAGCGGCGCTGAATCGTCGTCCTGTGTCACTGAGAGATTGATGGATTCAGACCGCGCGAAGGTACCCGGGTTCACTTCAACGTAGGGCGCCGACTCCGGCGAAGGCAGATGACGCACAAACTCTAACGCGGCCGAATGACCGATAAATGGAGCCAGCTTCAATTCATTTTCTATTGCACGTTCTTTTAGCGCGCGAGCAAACATTTCTCGATAAAGGAAACTGCTTTCAAAGAGTCCGCCGGCCAAAAAAATCGGCGCTTTCAGCCCCAATTCCGCGCGTTGCACGGCAGATTCCACTACGACGCCCAAGGCCTTTGCGCCTTCTTCCGCGCAAGAAAGGGACAAAGTCTCGCCGCGATTCGCGAGGATCAAGACCACTTCAGCTAGCCGCGCGATCTCTTCTTTTTTCGCAGACGCGCACCAGGCAACAAGATCGTCTTCGTGAATGAGATTGGCTGCACGCAACAATTCGCGAAGCAAATCGGGCGGCGAGACTTCCCTGTCCTGCGTTGCGACGGATGTGCGTAACGCCCTGACGGCAAGATCAAAGGCGCTGCCTTCATCACCTAGAATTGGTCCGCGCCCGCCGAACAATGACGTAAAACCGTTCGCGTCACGAACGGCAACGCTGCTGCCCGTTCCGGCGATCACGAGAGCCGCGGCGTGCCGGCCTGCATTGGCGATCAAGTGCGCGTGCACATCGGTGGTAACGACGACTCGTTCCACGTTTGGCACGTTTCCGCAAAGCGTGTGGGCAAATACTTCGCGGGTGGGAACATCACGCGCCCCGGAGATTCCCGCTGACACCACGATCGGTTTGTCCGGATTGTTGCGCAACAGGGATTTGGCGAGACCTGCGACGTATTCAGCGGCTGCATGAGGCGATGTTTGATACGGATTGCTGCGTGCCCCGGTAATCTCACTGCGTAAGTTGCCCTCTTCATCGTACAAACCGACCCGCGTTCCGGTGCCGCCGCCGTCGATTGCTATGTAAAACCGTTCTGACATGTTTTGTCTCGTATTCTGCGGCGCGCATGGTAGCATGCACGTTTGCGGAGTGTGGAATGGACCGGAAAGACATCGCGGCGTTGTTGGCGTTGATGCGCGTTGAGGGCGCGGGAAATACCGTGGCGCGGCGCGCGATCAATATGGCGCAGTTGCTAGGAATGTCAGTTGCCGATGCCGTCCTCGGCCCCGCGCGCGATTTGGTTCCGCTGCTTCCACCGAACGTATTCGATGCTGTGTTGAACGCCGCACGTCGCTTGAACGATGACGCGCTGGAGCGCGCGGATCGGCATGTGCAGCGGGTGTTGCAACATGGGGTGCAGTGTTTCGCGTATACGGACGAGTCTTACCCGCACTTGTTAGGGGAACATCTGAGCGATGCAGCGCCGGCGCTGTTGTGGTGTGTGGGGAACTTGGAATTATTGCAGGGCTATGGCGCGGGTATTGTCGGGACGCGGGAACCGTCGCCGACGGGTGAGGCGATTGCCGCGGATTGTGCGCGGTTGTTTGTGAAAGAGCATGCGTGCGTGGTGAGTGGCGGCGCGGATGGGATCGATTCGGTGGCGCATCGCGCGGCGTTGGACGCGGGCGGGTCGACGATCATTGTGCTGCCGATGGGGATTCGGATGTATTCGTTTCCAGGGTATGTGCGGGATGCGATTGAAGCGGGCCGTTGCGCAATCGTCAGTCAGTTTGATCCCGAGATGACTTGGCAGACGCATGCGGCGGTTACGCGCAATGCGACGATCGCTGCGCTGTCGAAATTGGTTTGCGTGGTGGAGCCGAAGCGCATGGGCGGGAGCATGCGCACGGCGAAGCATGCGAGGGAGCAGGGGAAGAAGGTTTTCTATTATTGTGGCGAGGGCGGCGAAGAATTTGCGCGGACGTTGAACCAGGCTGGGGCCATTGCGCTCGTGAGTGTGCAGAATGAATTGAATACAGTGGAGCTTCTCGCGCAGTGGGGGAATGAAATTGAAATGCAACCTCAGCAGCAGGAGCTTGTCTAAATATTAACGCTTTTATGAAGCTCAAGGGAGCGCGGGCGTCCCGCCCGCGATTCAGAAAACTACTAATCACGGGCGAGACGCCCGTGCTCCTTTGGGGGACACAGCTTTAATCGCCGCGAATCGTTGTGCGATCGCGTTAGGAAATGGTTAGGGTCCGGCGTTAGCTGATGCTGGGCCGGAACAGTGACTGGTGCACCACGCTCTTTGCGAGCAGGGTACCGTTGGAATGGTAAAAGCTAAGCTGGCACCCGGAGTCGTCTGGGGTATCGGCAGCGAGCCGGTCTTCCAGGATCCCGATCAGCTTGCGCCGTTCGTGATCATCCACCCGATCCCAGGTGGCCGATTCTTCCG
>JADLHJ010000024.1 GCA_020848835.1 Candidatus Hydrogenedentota bacterium | reverse complement strand
TTCGAAGAAGGCCTCGCCAAACCCGGTCCCATCGCAGAACACACAAGCGGCATCGATGAAGTGCGCCGCCTTGCAAAAGCGTTCACACCCGAACGCGTAGCCTCGCGCTGCGGCATCAATGCGGAAACCATCCGCCGTATCGCGCGCGAAATCGCGAACGCACCCAGCGCAACCGTTTACGCCCGCATCGGTACCTGCACCCAAGAATTCGGCACTATCGCAAACTGGTTGCCCGATGTCATTCATGTGATCACCGGAAACCTCGATCGTCCCGGCGGCGCAATGTTTCCGTTGGCCGCGGTCGGTGGCGGCAATTCAAAAGGCACGCCAGGCGTCGGACGCGGCGCAAAAGTGGGCCGCTGGAAAACCCGCGTGCGCGGCGCAAACGAAATCTTCGGCGAACTACCCGTCGCATGCCTAGCGGAAGAAATCGAAACACCCGGCGATGATCAAATTCGCGCGCTCATTACCGTCGCGGGCAACCCCGTGTTAAGCACACCTAACGGCGCGCGCCTCGCGAAGGCCCTCGACTCCCTCGATTTCATGATCAGCCTCGACGTCTATCTCAACGAAACCACGCGCCACGCAAACGTGATCTTGCCCGGCCCATCGCCCTTCGAAGTGTCTCACTACGATCTCGCGTTCAGCCAACTCTCCATTCGCAACACCGCGCGCTATTCGCCACCGATGTTTCCGAAAGCAGAAGACCAACTCGGGGAATGGGAGACAATTCTCCGACTAGTCGGCATCATCAGCGGCATGGGCGCCGAAGTGGACACAAAATTCTTGGACGATATGGTCGCGATGACCTTGATTCAGCGTGAAGTGAATGAAAACACATCAGACATTCACGGACGCGAATCAGACGAAATTTTCACGGCGCTGGGCGATCGCCGCGGCCCCGATCGTCTGCTCGATTTCATGCTACGCACTGGCCCCTACGGCGACGGCTTCGGCGCAAACGCAGAAGGCCTAACGTTGGAACGCGTCGCCGCACAACCGCATGGAATCGATCTCGGCCCACTCAAACCGCGCATCCCTGAAATGCTGCGCACAAAGACGGGCAAGATAGAACTCGCACCGGATGTAGTCGTCAACGACGTAGCACGCCTCGAAGGAAAATTAAACGACACTTCAAACGGCTATATGCTCATAGGCCGTCGCGAAGTCCGTTCCAACAATTCCTGGATGCACAACCTGCCCACGCTAGTCTCCGGCAAACCGCGCTGCACCCTGCAAATGCATCCCGACGACGCCCGCGATCTCCAACTCACCAACGGCGCGCAGGCGAGCGTAAAATCACGCGTCGGCGAAATCCGCATCCCCATTGAAATCACCGACACCATCGTGCCCGGCACCGTCAGCGCTCCCCACGGCTGGGGCCACAACGCCGAAGGCGCATCCATGACAATCGCACGAGATCACGCCGGCGTAAACAGCAACCTGCTAAGCGATGAAATGAGTTTGGATGTCCCCTCAGGTACGGCAGTGCTCTGCGGAATCCCCGTGATAATCGAGCGCTAAAAAGGAGCACGGGCGTCCCGCCCGTGATTAAATTGGAATCACGGGCGAGACGCCCGTGCCCCTTTTGATCATACAATCCCCGCCTTCACCACATCCGTCGCACGCCCCATAGTCTTCGCCAAATCAACCTGCGGCAAGGTCGGCGTAGCCGAAACGATTTCCGTCCTCCCATTCGCCGTCAAAATGAACGTGTCCTCACTCTTCACGCCAACCGCTGACGGATTCCAAGCAAACGCCATCCCAAACTCCGCAGCAATACCCGACACCTCATAGACTTTCTTGCGCCACGCATCATCCAGAATCAAAAACTTCTCGCCCGGACTCCCCTTGCTCGTGCGCCCAGCATAACCCGTCGCGCCGCCCTGATGATGGTTGTGCCACTCATTTTCTGGAAACCCAAATTCCTTATACGCACGCTGACACACGCCAAACACATCGCCCAAGGTCGCGCCCGGCTGCGTCGCTTCCTGCATCGCCGCATCCACCGCACAAATCCGGTTGTACGCATCCGGCACGAAAAGCGGAATCTCGCCCACGCGTTTGAATCGCGTCATCGAAACAACCAACCCTTCGCGCAAAAAACAACCAACAACCATCACATAGCCGCGCACCACGCGTTCCTTCAAGGGCCCATCCAGCATCGCCGCCTGCGTAGGAATCGGGTGACGATACTTCGTGATGCGCTCGTCCGCGGCAACCAAAAACACCGGAACCTGACACCGACGCTTCGATCCTTCCGCAACCAGCCGCGCCGCAATATCCGCCTCGCTCATCCCCGCTTCAATGCTGTCCAGCGTAGCCAGCATCGATTCCGCCGCCAGCTTCCCGAGGACGCGGTACTTCTCCAACTCCGCCGGCGTCAACAAGGCGCGCAGCATCGTCAGCTTGCCGTTCACATTCTCGCCCAGCGATCCGTCGTCACTCACAATCTTTCCGCCGAACTCTTTCTTCACCACGCTCGCAGCCGAATCGTCAAACCACAAAAAACTGCGCACCCCGCACTCAAGCCCTGCGAGTTCCTCGTCCATCACGCGGCCCTGCTCGATCGTGTTGCCAATGTAATAGGCGTCGCCGCCCTTCGTCACAAACAACGAATTCGCGCCATGCTCCCCCGCAGTCCACACCCAATTGCGCATGCCGCCAGTTGCCATCGCAAAATTGTCGATCCGCGAAATCAAAATCCCGTCATATTTATTCGCGACCAGAAATGCCTGAAGCAGCGCGATGCGCGTGCGAAAAAGATCAACGTACGACATGGTATCCCCTTAATTACTTGGAGCCTTTAACTACACTCGATTATCCCGAAGGGATTGTAGCGTGCAGTCCGCCGCGGCGGATTGGCCCGCCGGAGTCGCTTCGACGGAGGTGTGGGCCTACCCTGGGTATGCTCACACCAACTCGGAGTGAACCCTGTAAGGGTTCCGGCAGTTCTTAAATCACATCTCGAATCATCGAGTGAAAGTTTGTTACGCATGCACCTTCTTAAACGCGCTCAACACGGACCACGCGCACTTCTCCCACGTATACTCCCGCGCACGGCTCCGCGCAAACGCGATCTGCCGTCCACGCTCCGTCTTCTCCTCCTGCATCGCACGCTTCACCGCGCCAATCAGCGACGCAACACTCTCGTGGTTATAGAAGATGGGAAGCGTAGAAGCGATCTCTGGCACACCACCCACGCGTGGCGCAATAATCCGCGCCCCCGCACGCATCGCTTCCAAGATTTGTATGCAAGCGCCCTCATGCAACGACGCGCTGATAAATGCATCGCTATGCTGTAGCAACCCCGCCCGCTGCGGCACGGGACACTGGTGCACCCGCAACACGCGCGGACCCCAATCGGCGGGCTCCGTGTGATCCGGCCTGCCAACGATCACAAGATTGTGCGGCAGCTCATCAATGATTTTCTTAAATGCGTCCAGCACAAACGCCAGATGTTCACGATGCCGCGTATCGTTGCAAACAACCAAATAAGGCTCTTCCGCAATCGAAGGGTTTGCCTGCTCGAATCCCGGGTCCGCACCCGGCGGCGCAACCACCACGCGATCCATCGCCACACCCAGCACCGAGAGCAAACGCCGCCGCATACTGTCCGACGGGGCAACAATCACCTGCGTCCGCGCGGTAAGCTTGCGAAATTCTTTATTCAGCGAAGACGCCGACCAACGGCTCGTTTTCTCTGGCGCTTCAATGAAACTAAGGTCCAGCACATAAGGCAACACCGGCACCGCCGTCACCTCGCTCGCCGTCTGCAACGGCGAAAAAACCAGATCCACCTTCGCAGCCTTCGCCGCGCGGTCCACTGATTTCTCGACGTTCACCGGCCCCTGCATATTGTCAGGCGGCTTGCCGATGAACACGCGCTCCCACCCCGAAAACGAGTTATGGTTCCGCGCGTCCGTGAACAGGATAAACTGGGAATCCGGTTGGATCTCCCGCATGCGCACCAGAATGTTGCGCAGATAAACGTCTTCTTCATCGTACCCAGGCTCAAGCCCGAGAATATTCACACCAATTCGCATGCAACCTCGCACCGCCAAACAAAGATAAGTACGCGATTGTAGCAAACCGTCTTATGCAACGCCTGCAAGCGGGATCTACGATAGACTTCGTCTCGTATTCTAGGGAGTGCTTTATGCCCCCTTACGGTACCGAGTTCAGCGATTACACATCTTCGAAACGCTGTGTCCGCGAGTTAGGTTTGGAGTTTCGCGCTTACTCGGTCTTTAATTCGAGCCAGGCTCAATACGTGACAAGCCTTCAGCCGATAACGCCGTCTGCAATGAAGCCTGGTAGCGGAAACGGGTTAATCCTGCTTCGTGTCCTTCGCACATTCGTGGTGAATCACTCCGGAATCTCCGTCCGCTTCCCACACCGTTCGCACGGTGGGCTCACGCGAATAAAAGTAGATCCCCCACCGTTGTCCGACCGCCCATACACCCACACCTTATCCATGGTTTCATCCTCAGGTGCCTGGCTTACCGGCGGCAACGGATACCCACAACTCTCACAGCGCTCGTTCATGGCTCCTCCTACAAGCAGCATCGTTGCGGAAAACATGTCCTGTCCTACAAACTATTCCCATGTACTGCAATGACTTAGCTTGTAGGACAACCTAAGATTTATCGTGTAGGAGAGCCCCCGACGAATACCTACAAGTCCAATAATTAGCACTTTCCAAAGCGCAGTATTCGCAATTTTGCGCGGTAAACAAGGGTCGTTTCGCACGTGGTGAAACCAGCTTATGGTTGCGCGCAATGCAACGCGATGGTCAAGTAAGTGAGACAGGAAACAACCAGCGGATTCGGTCATGCCGCAAGACTCGTTCGACCGATTGACATCGCCTGCAACGCCCTTTCCGTGGCCTCGTATGTTTGTTTTGCCCTTTTACTTTGGTATACTGCTTAGTCGCATCCTTTGCGATCTGAGGCTGTATATTGCATGAATCAGCGAAAGCTACATGACGGCATAGCGGTGATCGAAGTCACCGATCCGCTCATCCTCACCGAAATGGAGAGCGACGCTGCGCTGCGCCCGCTTCTCGGTCAACGCCTTTCCGAAAACACCATCGCCGTGCAACCGCAGGCGATTCAGGAAGTTACACGCCGACTCCAAGCCTTGGGACATTTGCCAAGGGTAAACGCATGACACCTATCTTCAGCGTAAAAGAATGCCTGCGCGGCTACAGCATCGACTCGCTCGGCCAAATGTGCGACCGCTGGAACCTCGCCGTCTCCAACCCCGGAAACCGGCTCAAGGCGATAGAGAAAGTCCTTACCGATCCGCTGCACGTGAAAAAAGCGGTCACCGAACTCCCTGCCGCCGAAAAGCGCGTACTCGCGACGATGGCAGACCGACCGCAGGTCGCCGCCCGTGACGTGCTGGGCGTGCCGGCGCTCGCCGGTGCAGAGCCAATCTCCCAAGTGCTGCAATCTCTCGCAATGTGGGGCTTCGTCCTCGCGCTGCCCCGCGAACAGCACGGCACCTTTGGCTTCAATTATTTCGCGCGCGCCGAACTAAACGGCAGTACGCTGAGCTTGTCCGTGCTCGACCTCGCGCGTCAGGCCCTTAACGGTACGCCGCACTTGGATTTCCCGCTACCGCCACGGGCGGATAACGCACCACCGGAGGATGCGCCCGCAGAACAGGCAAACGACGCAGCAATGCCGCTCAAACCCACGTGCGACCCCGCGACGGACGCAGTATTGGAGGCCCTTCGCATCGTCGAGCTCCTCACCCCGCGCGTAACCGCAACTGGCGAGATTCACAAGTCGGACGCCACCCGCGCCAAGGATCTCGCCTCGGAAGCAGGCCTACCACCCGACGTGCTCGCCCTCGCAATCGTCATGGGCCGGCAGACCGGCTGCCTTGATGCAAAAGACGGCAGACTGACCGTCACGCCGCGCGCCGACGAATGGGCCGGCGCAAGCGCTGCCGACCGCGTGCGCGACATGTTCACCGCCTACGTAAAATCCGAGGACTTGTTCGACCTGCATCTCTTCTTCCCGCAGATCGAATCCGCGATCGACGAACATTTGCCACCGGGAACGCTGCGGCGCACCTACCACAAAGTGCTTATCGCCAAGTTGCTCGCCTCGCTACAACCCGGCACGTGGTACGCTGTCGATGCCTTCGCCGATCTCGTGCGCCGCGCCGACCCGAATGTGCTGTTCAACGAGGAGCGCTGGCGCGCCATCGCCTCGCACACCCATGACCCCACTGCCGCATGGCGCGACCGTTCCTGGCAGACACACGAAAAGCGCCTAATTACCTGGACCTTCCAAAGCGTGCTCGCACGACTCGGGATGGTTGAGTTGGATAATGAAGGCAAGCTGTTCCGTCTGACACCGATCGGCATCTTCGCGCTCGGCACGGGCCTCGCACCCGCGGATGTCGATACGGCAGACAACGACGCCCTCGTCGTCCAACCGGACTTCGAAGTCATCGCATACTGCGACAAATGCGCCCCGCACGTCCGCCGCCGCCTCGACACCTTCTGCGAACGCGTGCGCGGCGGCGTAGTGAGCACGTATCGGCTCACCAAAGACAGCGTCTACCGCGGCCTCAAGACCGGCGTCACGCTCGACGAATTCATCCAAATGCTGCAGCGCCACTCGCGCCGCACGTTGCCCGCGAATGTCATCGACCAAATAGGTACATGGGAACGCAAAGCCGCCTCGGTGATGATCACCACCGGTAGCAAACTCGTCGAATGCATAAACGCCGACGACGCGGAAAAGTTGGCCGCTCAAGACCCGAATGCACGCCGCATCGGCGAGCACTTTGTGCTGATGAATGAACCGCCGGAAGACATCGCCTCACGCGTGGATTACACAACGCCGGACCACCGATGCCTCGTGCAGGATGACGGCCTCGTCCTGCGCGCGCCATGGGCCTTGAGTTCGCTCTTTGTTAAGCGCCGCCTCGAAGAAATCGGCGAAGTGAAAACAAATGCCGAAGGCGACATTGTACTAACGCTCAGGAAAGAAGCCCTGAGCGGCGAAGTCGATTGGGGCCTGCACGTCGCCGCGCTCGACTCGCTCGTCGTCGAACCGCTCGCTCCGCGTTATCGCACCGCACTGCGTACCTGGAGCGGCGACGCCAACCCGCCAAGCGTACACAATGCTACGCTCGTGCGATTCGACGATGCAGACATTTGCGCGAGCGTCATGCAACTGCAGGACCTCGCACAATACGTGGAAGGCCGCCTGGGCCTTTACACCGTAGCCCTGAAATCCGGCGCGCTGGCGCCCTTCAAGAAAAGCTTGAAAGCACTTGGACTCGCAATCGATCGCAACGGCGTAGTGCTCGACGACGGCGCCCCCGAAGACTGGGCTGTGCGCTGGGTAGAATCGCAGCGCCCCCCGCAACCCACAACCGAAGACGCCGTAAAAACCGTCGCAGCAGAAAAAATCACTTCTCCGGAAGACGACACCGTCCTGCCCGCATACTCCCCACAAATCATGCGCGAGATCATCCAGGACGCCATCCAACGCCGCCGCACAATATTGCTCCGCTACAAATCCACCTGGAGCCCCAAACCCTCCGTGCGCCGCGTCAACCCCGTCTCACTCGACACCGTAGGGCCCGCGCCCTCCCTCAGCGGATACTGCCACCGTCTCGGCGGCGCCCGCGTCTTCAAAATCGCCCAAATATCGGGTATCCGCGTCCTCGAAGATGAACGCTTCTAGCGCACAATTTCCCCAAAATAGGACCGCTTTAATGTAACTTCTACTGCAACGCCTTGGGCTAATAGTTGCGACTAAACCCGCTCTTCGACAGTTAAATCGATATCAAACCAGAAATACGAAGATGATTTACGAAATGCGCTCAGGCACCGCTGTGAATTCGCGCTAGGTCGTCTTGACGTCTACGGAGACAAAATCTTCTGCCGAACAAAATTCTTTCAGCTTACCAGTCAGCTTTCCGATTTCAGCCTGCGCCTCCAGCACTAGCTTCTCGCCGGCGCCCAAGCCAACGTAAGTTGCTGCCACACCACCGTACCCGCCAGCCGCCGCATCGAGAATAGTCGGGAAATAGATGTGGAAATCGTTCGAGTAGCCAACAAGCAGCGCGCGACGGCGTGGCACATCCGATTCAGTACCACTACCACCCGAGGACGGCCACTGCGGCGCGTATTGTTTAAGGTCTAGTTGATGACGCGTAAATAGTTCGCCGGGAACAAACGCCAGCGAGACCTGGCCATTTATGACCAACACCGAAAGCGGCACCGCCAAGTCTGCGGTAAGTCCTTTCAAATACCGATCGAACATCCCTCCATACACACTGCGAAAGACTTCCACCTGTTTCGGATCGGTGAAATCCCACCTCGTTCCGATCTCAACCATCTTTTCACTGAATGCCAAAGATGGTGTTGCAGCGCCGTCAATCTTTGAGTAGGTCAAAAATTCAAGCACCGCATCCGCGCATTTTCTGCCCACCGAACGCATCGCTTCCACGCCACCTTCATCGCGCGGCGTCTTGTCCAGATACGGATTGATATCGCCGCAGCCCCCTTGCAAGAAGAGGCATTCCGCACCACTCTTCTCTTTCACGGCACGGCACATCTCGCCAACCCAATCCGCCGTGTAATCGAGGTTGTCTCCCGCGAGCACGACTGGATGACACGCGAAATGGACCAAACTGGCGAATGGCTTGCCTTCAGCGGTTTCCAATTTAATAACAGTTGCTTCACGATCGACCGGCGACGTAGGCCGTTTCTTTTCGTTACGCCACAACATCTCACATTTGCCGTCCGGCGTAATCACTCGGCGATTATGTGAGATATCAAACCAAGTCGAACCAACACCCATCTTCACCGGCTGCAATTTCTTCGCCGCTTCTTCGATGCACTCCGTAAGTTTCACCGCAATCATATTCACGTGCGGGTCGTCGTCCATCTCCATCACCGGTCCGCCATGCGTGTGCGACGCGGTAAAGATCGCGTGCGCAACACCCGCGTCTTTCACTTTCGCACGAATCTCGTCCAACACACGCGGGGTCGGCACGCGCCCCAGATCCATCGTGACCAACGCAATACCTTGGTCCCCGGCCTTCAACACCAGCGCCCGCGCATGAAGCGGATCCAGCGTCCCCGTCGAAGGTCCCTTACGATCGCTATATCCCCACATCGGCACGCCCGGCGGCGGCGTGATGTCGCGAACCGCAATCCCGGCGAGCAATGGTGACGTTTCCACTTGCGCATCTCCTGAAGGTGCTGCCGCGGCCGCGGCAATCATGGTCGTAGTGGCGATAAATTCACGGCGTGTAACGGTTGGCATGGCAGGCCCCTCGATTGCGTGGATCGTAGTTATCGGCCTGGGGCAGCGCAACTACGCTCTTTCATTGGCGCCAATCGATCAATGGTCGCGCGATGCGGTGGCTCTCTCTTTGTCCTGTATATCGGACTTCGTGCGGCTGGCGCGTCCGAACCGCGGCGAATATGCGTCGATAGTGTGTTCAATCAGGCGGAACACCCGTGCCAGCCCGCGACGGCACGTTTGCAGCGCCTTGTTCTGATCGGGGTTGAGTTCACCAAGTTCTTCGCCGAGTAACATGTCCACGTAGCCGGCGGCGGCCGCGAGCGGCGTGCGAATGCCGGCCGAAATAGCGCGCATGAATTCCTCTTTGTGGCCGTCTAGTTGTAGCAGGTCGTTGTTCAGTTTTTCGAGGCGCGCATTTACGAGCTGTGTGGTCTCCTCAATATGCTTGAGTTCGGTCAGGTCGCGCAGCAGTACGACGAAAAAGCGCGCATCATTGCGAATAAATGAGCGCGCAATAAAATCAACAATTCGTTCCTCGCCGTTACCCCGCAGGACGATCTCCTGCGTATGCGCCTGACCGCGCGCGCGAAGTTCCGCAATCTTGTGAGGCAGCGTTCCGTCGTCGAATAGATAGGCCCGCAAACGCTGGCCAATCAGTTGCGTACGCGCCGCGCCAAGAAATTCGGTTGCGCGATTGTTCACCTCAACGATGTACTCATTGTCGTCGAACACAACGATGGGATCGCCAGCATTGTTAAGAATTGCGCGCAGCGTAGCTTCCGACGAAACGATTTGTGCTGTGCGTTCTGCCGCAATCACTTCTGCGCGGCGCAGGCGCTCGGATAACGCGGCAATCATCCAGCCGACGAGTAGCGTACTCATGAGCCGTACAACAACCACACCCAGAGGCAAGGAAATACCGGTGTGGAAATATTCGATACAAATGACGGCAATGTACGAGACTAAGCAAACCAGCGTTGCGCGGAACACCATGCGGAAGCGCCGGTCGTATGCGCTGAAACCAATGATTAACAGGTGATACAAAATGTAGGCGTCGCTGCTTTCGCCACCGGTTAGAGCGATGATGACACTAATTTGAAGCAAATAAATAAAGAAGTTTGCGCGCGAAAAGAACAACCTGTATGTGCGGGACCACAACACAATGTGGACGAAAATGTTGTGGGTAGCAACCATCGCGGTAATCGCATAGAAATCGAATTGATCGTCGCCGAAATAGCCTAGCCAAAATATGGGCGCCAAAATGCAAAAGACGACATACCGGATGAGCAGCGCCGTGCGTTCGACGGTGACCGGCACGCTTTGCGCAAGATCCGGGACCGCGCTCATGCATCACCTGCCGCGTCGTATACACGATTGCGCGGGATCGATAGGCGCGCCGCCACTTCACGGATAGCGTCTCGGCGAGATAGAGATTGCGTCTCAATCACGACTTCAACTGCCTCCCGGATTTGTTCGTCACTGAGTTCGGCCGCGAGTGCTTCGCTTAAATGCAAGATGATGACGCATTCGCCTCTTGCCGGTGCCTGTTCGAAGTGTTTCAGAACGGTGGCGGGAGCGCCGCCAAACACTTCTTCATGCAGCTTGGTCAACTCGCGGGCGACGCAGATCTGTGCATCTGCGGCGAGTTCCGAAATCACTTTCAGGGCCGCGCAGATTCGATTGGGTGATTCGTAGAATACGTGTGTACCGGGGACCGCTTTGGCTTGCGCGATCACCGCCTCCGCGTCCTTTCTCTTGCGCGGGAAAAATCCGTAAAACGCGAAACGGTCCGTTGGCAACCCGCTAACGGATAGCGCAGCAATTAGCGCGCTCGGCCCCGGCACGGATTCTACTTGTATTGCGGCCTCACGCGCCGCGCGCACTACTCGGTATCCGGGGTCGGCAACACAGGGTGTGCCCGCGTCTGTGATGAGCGCTACGTCGTGGCCGCCACGCAACACCTCCAGCAAATGGTCTGCCTTGTGCGATTCGTTGTGATCGTGGTAACTGGTTAGGGGCGTGTGAATGTTGAAGTGGTCGAGCAGTTTTTTGGAGTGTCGCGTGTCTTCGGCGGCGATCACGTGCACGGAGGACAACACGCGCAATGCGCGCGCGGAGATGTCTTCCAGATTTCCGATTGGCGTTGCGACCACGAATAGGCGTCCCGTTGCCATGAGATTCCTCGACCCCCAGTGTTCGGGACTATTCTTTCGCAGCGCGGCTCAGGTAGCAAGTGCGTCGGCGTGGTATTCCTGGAGCGAGCGCACGGTCATCTTGCCGTCGCGTTCGGCCTTGAGCGCCATGACGGCGGCACGCGCTGCGGCCAGCGTCGTCATGTGGGTTATGCCGCGCTCGAGCGCTGTGCGGCGGATGGCCTTCTCGTCGTACATCGATTCTTCGCCCAGCGGCGTGTTGATCACCCAATGCACGTCTCCGTTGATCATCCGATCGACGATGTGCGGGCGGCGTTCGCCAACTTTGAACACGCGTTCGACTTCGATGCCCTGTTCGCGCAAAAGCACTGCAGTCCCTTCGGTAGCAATGAGGTTAAAACCCAGCGCAGCAAGGTCTTTGCCGATTGTGCCCATCTTGCGCTTGTCACGATCGTTGAGGCTAATGAACACCGTGCCACCGCTCGGCAGTCGGTTGCCCGCGGCGATTTGGCTTTTGTTGAAGGCCATACCCATCGTGTAGTCGATGCCCATGACTTCGCCTGTGCTGCGCATTTCCGGGCCTAGGAGGATGTCCACGCCGGGGAATTTAATGAAGGGCAGCACGACTTCCTTGGCGCTCACAAAATCGGGTTGCGGGTCCTCGGTCAGGCCGAGTTCGCGTAGTGATTTTCCGGCCATGATGCGCGCGGCGAGTTTTGCGAGTGGGATGCCCGTTGCCTTGCTGACGAAGGGCACCGTGCGCGACGCGCGCGGGTTTACTTCGAGTAAATAAATCTTTTCGTCTGTGATCGCGAACTGGATGTTCATTAGGCCGATAACATTCAGCTCGCGCGCGAGTGCGCGGGTCTGATCTTTCAGGCGTTCGATTAGCGCGGGATCGAGATCGTAGGGCGGCAGGATGCACGCGCTGTCGCCGCTGTGTACGCCCGCCTCTTCGATGTGCTGCATGATACCGGCGACGATCACATCCGTCCCGTCGGCGATGGCGTCAACGTCAATTTCGATTGCACCTTCAATAAACTTGTCGATGAGAATCGGATGATCGGGCGATGCTTCGACCGCGTGCGTCATGTAACGCGCGAGCGCGGACTGGTCATACACAATTTCCATGGCACGTCCGCCCAATACGAAAGAGGGGCGCACAACGACTGGATATCTAATACGATCCGCAGCGCCTATGGCTTCATCGAGTGAAGTTACCGTTTCGTTTGGCGGCTGCAAGAGTTCTAGTTTCTCAACAAGCTCGCGAAACTCTTTGCGGTCTTCCGCGCGGGCAATGCTCTCGGGCGAGGTGCCGATGATCGGTACGCCTGCCTTCGAGAGGGCCATGGCAAGATTGAGCGGCGTTTGACCGCCAAACTGCACGATTACGCCCTTTGGTTTTTCGCGTTCGACAATGTTGAGCACGTCTTCGAATGTTACTGGTTCGAAGTACAAGCGGTCCGAGGTATCGTAATCGGTCGATACCGTCTCCGGGTTGCTGTTGACCATGATGGTCTCGAAGCCATCATCTTTCAGCGCGAAGGACGCGTGCACGCAGCAGTAATCGAACTCGATCCCTTGGCCGATGCGGTTCGGTCCGCCACCGATAATCATGATCTTTTCTTTGTCGGTGGGGCGTACTTCATCCTCGTCGCCATAGGTCGAGTAATAATAGGGCGTATACGCTTCGAATTCCGCGGCGCAAGTGTCAACTAATTTGTAAGTCGGAACGATGCCCTGCTTCTTGCGCTTCTGCCGCACGTCCATCGGCGAAAGATTCCATAGATAACCTAACTGATGATCGGAAAAGCCCATTTCTTTTGCGCGGCGCAGGACCTTCAGATCGTCCGGATTCGCATTGCGCAATGCTTCTTCCTCGACAATGATCTCACGGATGTTGCGAAGGAACCAAGGGTCGATCGCCGTGGCGTCGAAGATTTCCTCAACGGTCGCGCCCGCACGAAACGCGCGCGCAATCTGGAACATGCGCTCCGGCACCGGCGTCTGGATGGCGCGAATCAGCGCCTCGCGTTCCTCGACGGAGCACACGTCGCCGGTAATTGGCTTGTCCTTACCGTCTACACCAAGGCCGTGGCGTCCTGTTTCCAGTGAGCGCAGGCCCTTCTGCAAGGACTCCTTGAATGTGCGGCCGATGCTCATCGCTTCGCCGACGCTTTTCATTTGCACGGTCAGCGTGTTGTTCGATCCCGGGAATTTTTCGAAAGCCCAACGCGGAATTTTTGTAACCACGTAGTCGATCGTCGGTTCAAAAGATGCAGGCGTCTCGCGAGTAATGTCGTTGCGGATTTCGTTCAGCGTATACCCCACTGCCAGCTTCGCTGCGATCTTGGCGATTGGGAAACCGGTTGCTTTCGATGCGAGCGCCGAGCTGCGCGATACGCGCGGATTCATTTCAATGACGGTCATGCGCCCGTTAGTGGGATCGACGGCAAACTGAATGTTTGAACCGCCCGTCTCCACGCCGATTGCGCGGATGATTTTTATCGCGGCGTCGCGCATCGTCTGATACTCTTTATCGGTCAAGGTCTGCGCCGGCGCGACGGTAATGCTGTCGCCGGTGTGGACGCCCATGGGATCGAAGTTTTCGATCGAGCAGATGATCACGACGTTGTCTTTCAAGTCGCGCATCACCTCCAGTTCGTATTCTTTCCAGCCGAGCACGGATTCTTCGACGAGGACTTCAGTCACGGGGCTGCATTCAAGGCCCCACTCGACGACCTTCTCGTATTCTTCTTTATTAAACGAAACGCCCGCGCCGCTGCCGCCGAGCGTAAATGCGGGGCGAATGATCGCCTTGTATCCCAACTCCGCACCAAACTCGCGCGCTTCTTCAATCGAATGCACGACCAAGCTGCGCGGCACGTCGAGCCCGCATTCGAGCATGGCGTCCTTAAACAACCCGCGGTCTTCGGCTTTTTTGATTGCGGGCAGTTTAGCACCTATAAGTTCAACGCCGTGCTTCTCGAGTATGCCCTGCTCCGCGAGTTTTACCGCGAGATTTAGGGCGGTCTGTCCACCGACAGTAGGCAGCAAGGCGTCCGGCTTCTCGCGCTCGATAATGCGTTCGAGCATATCGACAGTAAGCGGTTCGATGTAAGTACGGTCCGCTGTCTCCGGATCCGTCATGATTGTAGCGGGGTTGCTGTTTACCAGCACGACTTCGTAGCCTTCATCGCGCAGCGCCTTGCAGGCTTGCGTACCCGAATAGTCAAACTCACAGGCCTGGCCGATAACGATTGGTCCACTGCCGATAATGAAAATCTTGTGTATGTCAGTACGTCGTGGCATCTAAACTTGTCTTCTTACCCAGTTGTACTTTATTTACAGCGTCGATCCGATTTGGAATTCGGCTCGACGATTACCTACCGCGAAATTTCCAACACTTTGAATTCAATATTCCCCGCAGGCACCTTCGCGACCGCGGTCTCCCCCACGCTCTTTCCCAACAACGCCTCGCCCACCGGTGACCGTACGCTAATCTTCCCGGAAGCCATATCGGCCTCGACTGGACTCACCAGCGTATACGTGAATTCCTTCTTCGTCTTCATGTTCAGGACCTTCACGACGGCCCCCATGAAACACTTACTTGTGTCGACCGCATGGTCTTCGAGTATTTCCGAGCGCGCCACCTTGTCTTCCAAATCGCGGATGCGCGCGTGCAGCATGGCCTGCTCTTCCTTGGCGGCGTGGTAGTCGGCGTTTTCACGTAGATCGCCAAAGCCGCGCGCATGCTCGATAATCGCGGCCACTTCCATGCGCCGCGCCTTGCATGCAGCAAGATCGTCCTTCAGTTTCGCCAGTCCCTCGCGGGACACGTACAGTTTGTCCACGTTTCGCCACTTACCCTGGATTTGGCCCCGCGCGGCACAGAGCACCGCCTCGACTGCCCTTCCGGGCGCCACGGGGAATGGGAATTCAATCTGCTAGGGGCAAAGTATAGCAAACCGGGCTCGACCAATCCCACTGTGCTTGTTTCGGCGCGGCGCGTCCAGTAGGCTGGCGGCTAACAGAGGATCCTTCATGGACGGTCGCAGCAGCGTACTCACGATTAGGACACCCGAAGGCATCGTGTTTTCGATGCAGCTCGCCGGACCGACGACGCGCTTTCTGGCGTGGGCCATTGACTTGGCCGTGGTCGCGGCCCTCTATCTGGTTCTGGTCAATATCCTTTCTCTGATTGTTACGCTCAGCCCCCTGCGTCTGGAGTGGATGTACGACTTCGCCAACGCCGTAATGTACGTGCTGATGTTTGTAATTAATATCGGTTACGGTATCGTGCTCGAATGGTTCTGGCGCGGGCAGACCTTGGGCAAATATGTCATGCGGCTGCGCGTGATTGACGAGCAGGGCCTCCGCCTGCAATTCTCGCAAATCGTGATTCGCAACCTGTTGCGCCTGGTGGACAGTCTGCCGATGTTCTACCTCGTCGGGGGCATTGCCTGTGTCCTGAACAAGAAGTGTCAGCGGCTCGGCGATTTCGCGGCGAATACGATCGTCACCTACACACCCAAACTTGCTGAGCCGGACCTGGACATTGTTCTCGGGGGCAAGTACAACTCTTTGCGCGACTATCCGCACATCGAGGCGCGTCTGCGCCAGCGTGTGTCGCCGGAGGAAGCGCGCATCGCCTTGCAGGCGGTCATGCGCCGTGACGGGCTTGAACCCAAGGCGCGCGTGGAACTTTTTGCGGAGTTGGCGAATCATTTCCGTGCGATAGCACCGTTCCCGGAGGAGGCCGCACTCGGTATTGCGGATGAACAATTTGTACGCAACGTCGTCGATTGTTTGTTCCGTCCGCAAGTTACCGCAGCGGGACGCGGGCAGCAACTCGGAAATGGAGCGCGCGGTGCCGCATAACGCGGCGTGCCGCCGTCGAACCGAGTTGGAATTTGACTCATTTGGACTACCGGAATCAATCTGCGTGCTCCACTAGCGTGCGGCTTTGCCAGCCGTTACAATGGGCGTAGGACATCGGTAACAATTGCCAGAGGTCGGGGCAGTGATAGCATATCTAGAAAAAGTGTTTCCGGGGATGCGTTTTAACCGCGGGGTTCGAAGGGCCGAAGAAGGCGATTTCGACAACGCGTTAAAACTGTTCCAGGATGTCATCCGTAGTAAACCGGACATGGCACTCGCGCACGCAAACGCGGGATTCTGCCTCTACCGGATGGGCAAAGCGCCGGAGGCAATCGCCGCGTACGAACGCGCGCGTTCGCTTGCGCCCGAGGACCCGCAACACGCACACGACATCGGATGCGTGTACTACACCACCGGGCAGAAGGAAAAAGCCTTCGACTGCTTTTTGGACGCCCTGCGCTCCGATCCCGATCACAAGGAAGCATACGCCGCGCTGGAAAAAGTGCGCGTGGATTTGAACATCCCTGCAACCGATCCGCGCCTGTCCGTCGTGCTTCCATCAAAACCCGCGACCCCGCCGCCAGCGGCCGCGCCTGCCGAGGAAAAAGCCGCAGCGCCTGCGTTGCCCCCTTCCAAGGCGGTGGTTAAAGAGAAAGAAAAAGAAAAGCAGCCGCCCGCCCCCCCGGCAAATCAGCCCGACGTCGTGAATGCGCTCGTAAACAAGGGGTACGAGTTGTTCGAGCAGGGCGAACACGAGGCCGCGTTGTCCGCATGGAACAAAGCAGTGTCGCTCGATCCGAAAAACGCAAAGGTCCATAACAACCGCGCGGCCGCGCTGATCGAATTGGGGCGGCTCCAGGACGCGATTGACGCTTGCTCTGAAGCCCTGCGCGTGCAACCAGGTTACGCGATAGCGCACATGACACGCGGCGAAATTTACGCGTCAATGGGCAATCGCGACGCCGTCATGCGCGAATACACCGCGCTCAACGCGATCGATGAAGAACTCGCCCAGCAACTCATCGAACTCGTGCGTGAAATGAAAGACCAGGCCGAATGAAGCTGACCCACGTACTCGCCGCCGCCGTATGTTTCACGTGCTTGGCTTGCAATCAGCAGACGGCGGAGAAGCCCGCGCCGGAATCCTCGCCGAAGGCGAGCACCGAAGTGACCGTTAAGCTGCCGTCGCTCGATGCAGCCGTCGATAAGCTGAAGTCGGACGTCAAAGACGTCGCGGAAGCCGCCAAAGAAAAGCTGTCCGAAAACGCCGAAGCAGAAATCGAGCGTATCGCGAAGCAGCTTGACGAAGTCGCGGGCGATTTCAATGCCAATGCCGATCAGTTACAGGGCGACGCCAAAGATCAGTTCGAGAAAATGCGCATGGAATTCGAACAGAAGAAAGAGGCATTTCAGCAAAAGCTGAAGGAATTTAAGGAAGGATCGGAAGGCACGCGCAAGGAATTGCTGAAAGGTTTGTACGACGCGCTCGCGGAAATGAAGAGCGCACTGGATCGCGCGGCGGAAGCATTTCGTCAGTCTGCGCCTTCTTCAGAAAACAAGCCTTCCTGACTGCGCATCGACAGTATGATCGAACTCGGCGTAAACATCGACCACGTAGCGACTCTGCGCGAAGCGCGCAAGGGACGTGAACCCGACCTCGTCGCGGCGGCAAAAATCTGCGAAATCGCGGGCGCTCACCAAATCACTATTCACTTGCGCCAAGACCGCCGTCACATTCAAGACCGGGACGTCGCGCAACTCATCCAGGTTCTGCAAGTACGCATGAATCTCGAAATGGCGGCAGTCGATGAAATCGTCGCAATCGCGCTAAAGACCAAACCGCACACGGTCTGCCTTGTTCCCGAAAACCGCCGCGAGGTCACCACCGAAGGCGGGCTCGATGTCGTCTCGCAAGTTGAGCGGCTGCGCGACGTGACGAAACAATGCCATGACGCCGGCATAAAGGTAAGCCTGTTTATCGATCCGGAAATCGATCAAGTGGACGCCAGCGCTGAGGTCGGGTCGGATTACATTGAGCTACACACAGGCGCATACGCAAATGCCGCCGATCGTGAAATCGTTGAGGAGATCAATCGCATCGCCCAAGCTGCTGCGCGCGCGATCGCCAATGGCCTCATCTTCAATGCAGGCCACGGGCTCACCGTGCGCAACCTACTCCCAATAGCGTCCATACCGGGGCTCAACGAAGTGAATATCGGACACTCGATTATCTCGCGTGCCGTGTTTATAGGCCTCGATGCGGCGGTAAAAGAAATCCTGGGTGTGCTAAAGGACTGCTCGTCCTAAATTACACAGGCCCCATACGTTCAATGGCATATGGGGCCTGCACACGAATAATCGGGCAAATCTAAAAGTCTTTCATGTCCTCGTCGTCAAGCGGGATCACTTCTTCCGCGCTTTTTACAGCCGCTCTCGAAGGCGCCAATGCTTTGGCCGGGGCGCGGCGTTCCCTTGGCGCAGATGTCGCGGCGTGCGGCTTCGGCGCGGATAGCGCAGGGCGCCGTGCTGCGCTCAATGCGGGCTGCGAAAAATGATTGACCGAATGGCCATTCCCGTTGATTAGACCAACAAGCTCTTTCACCATCGAGTTCAGTTCCGCCGCCTGCGCATTCAGTTCCTCGCTCGCCGCCGCCGATTCTTCGCTTACCGCGGCGTTAGCCTGCGTCACCTTGTCCATCTGCGACATCGCGGTATTGATCTGTCCAATACCCTGCGCCTGTTCGTTACTGGCCGCAGATACTTCTTCAACGAGTTGATTCACTTTCTCAATCGAAACCGCAATTGCTTCGAGTTTGGTGCCGACTTCGCTCGAAACGCTCACACCGCTGTCAGCGTTCTTTTGCGATTCTTCGATCAGTGACGATGTACTGCGCGCTGCCTCGGCACTGCGCTGTGCGAGGTTACGGACTTCTTCGGCCACAACCGCAAACCCCTTGCCGGCGTCACCCGCACGTGCCGCTTCAACCGCCGCGTTCAGCGCCAGCAGGTTTGTCTGGAAGGCGATTTCATCGATCGTCTTAATGATCTTCGCCGTCTGATCAGACGATCCCTTGATTTTCTGAATCGCGCCCGCCATACGCTCCATCGCCTGGCGTCCATCTTGGGCCGCGTCGCGCGCCGTGTTTGCCATGCCGCTGGCCTGACGCGCATTGTCCGAGTTCTGTTTAATCATAGACGCCATTTCTTCAAGCGATGCGGATGTCTCTTCAAGCGACGATGCCTGCTCGCTGGCGCCCGCCGCCATTTGCTGACTGGAATCGGACACTTGCTTGGATGCAGACGTAACTTGAGCGGCGCCTTCAAACAAGCGCTCGGTAATGAAAGAGATGGGCTTTTCAACGTAACGAATGACAAATAACGCGAAGATAAGGCCGACGACCACCAGCGCGACGAGAATCATGATGCCGCCCCATTTCATCGACGCCATCAGTTGCGCATCCGCTTCATCGAGTTTCTGGATTACTTCAAAAGCACCGTGTACTTCCCCAACCTTCCAGTTCTCCATCTTCACACCGGTGGGATCGGTACCGTCTGTGCGTCCCCAATACTCTTGCGATTTCGCGGGATCGCCGTGGCATAGCATGCAGCCCTCTGTTAACCGGACCGGACGGAAGTAGCGCACGGCGTTCTGTTCGGTGTCGATAGCGTGCCACTCTTCAACACCATTCTTTTCCATCTCATCGAGTGCACGTGTTTCGATTTCATCAGGCGCGTTAACAGGGTTGCGGGGGCTATGCTTTGGGGTCTTAAACCCATAGCCACCAGCTTCGGCTTTCTTCTGCGCCGCTTCCCACGCGGACACTACCGGTACCGAAGCGAGAATTTTGTTCATTCCCTCAGGGCCTTCTCCAGCCCAAGAGCGGAGCATTTCAGCGGTAAAGAGTCCGTGTTCCCATTTATCTTCCATGCCTTCGCGCACGCTCTCGGCCTGAAGACAGATTACCTTTGCTTTCTCAACGTAGGATTCTTCGATGCGCGCTTTCTCACTCTTGTAATAGCCGAAAAAGAGTCCGGCCACCAAGAGCACTTGCAACCCGACGCCCAAAAACACCAGTTTTGCCCGCAGTGAACGATCGCCCATGAAAGCGGCCCCCCTCAGATTGCCATGCGAACAAGCCGCACGACGGTCAATAAAATATATCCCCCACTCAGTATATTACGCAATGTTTTCTATAAAGTCAATTATGACATATTGCGGCTATTTAATCTTAACCCACCTTGCTTTCGTATCCGTCTGTCCGACAATGAGTTGAACGCCAGATTCTTGGCAGTGGCAAACCAAAGTGATAGTCGGATACACTCCTCCTGAATCGCTGCGAGCACGTCTATGGAAATCGCTCACGAACTAAATGACAATATTTGGCTGGTCGCCATGCGCGGTCGCTTCGATGCGCCGTCTGCTCCAGAAGCGGAACGCACTTTGCGTGCCTTGTTGGAACAAGGGATGAATCGTGTCGTGTTGGATCTGGCGGAAGTGGAATACATTAGCAGCGGCGGATTACGAGTTATCATCATGCTCACGAAGGCGCTGGAGAAGATTGACGGCGAAATGAAATTGAGCGGCCTGAGCCCCTTCGTTTCCGAAGTTTTCAAAATCACAAACCTCGCGAAGCGCTATGACATTTGCCAGTCGCGTGAGGAAGCGATCGCCGCATTTTCCCAATCTAACTGAATTCGACGCTGATGCGCCATCGAACAGCGCAGGTTAGAAACCCTCTTATGAGTTCGGAGCCGGGAGGGCTCGGCGACTTGCCGTGCTCACGGCAAGTTGTGAATGATCCTTTCTCGAAGGTCCTGAGCCATTAACCAAGCTGACAAGCTGGCTCACCATTGTGTGTAATTCAGTTGCTTGCGCATTTAGTTCTTCGCTGGCCGCGGCAGACTGCTCGCTGACGGCGGCGTTCGCCTGAGTTACCTTGTCCATTTGCGCCATCGCCGTATTAATCTGGCTAATGCCCTGGGCTTGCTCATTGCTCGCTGCGGCAACTTCCTCGATAAGCTGATTTACTTTTTCGATCGATCCTGCAATGGCTTCAAGCTTGGTACCAACTTCTCCCGACACGACCACGCCGCTGTCGGCGTTCAACTGCGATTCCTCGATCAACGACGACGTACTGCGCGCGGCCTCCGCGCTTCGTTGTGCAAGGTTACGCACTTCCTCTGCAACGACCGCAAAGCCTTTTCCCGCATCACCAGCTCGCGCAGCTTCGACGGCAGCGTTTAGCGCCAGCAAATTCGTTTGGAACGCGATCTCATCAATGGTCTTGATGATCTTTGCCGTCTGATCGGACGAACCCTTGATCTTTTCAATGGCGCCTGTCATTCGCACCATTGCCTGACGACCGTCCTGCGCGGCGTCGCGCGTTGTGTTCGCCATAGAACTTGCCTGCCGGGCGTTGTCTGAATTTTGTTTAATCATAGACGCCATTTGCTCCAAGGATGCTGAAGTCTCTTCCAACGACGATGCCTGTTCATTCGCGCCTGCCGCCATTTGCTGGCTTGAGTCCGATACTTGGCGAGAAGCCGAAGCAATTTGGTTCGCGCCTTCAGCCAAGGCATTCACAATTGAATTCACACGCCGTGTAAGGTTGCGCATGATTAGGACTGCGAGCGTAATGGAAACTCCAATCGCAATAGTTGCCAAAACACTAAATGTAGTTGTGCTTCGACTTATTTTGCTCGCCGCGGTTTGATCGATTAACTGAATGTTGGCGTCGATTTCGGACTGCGCCATCTTGTATGTCTGATCGCTTAACGCCACGACTGCGTCCACGGCCTTTCGCTGTTCGATATAATGCGCCCGGAGCTTGTCGTGAAGTATTTGTTTTGCCAACCCCAGGTCGTTCGCGCCTACTGACGGCAAAAATTCCTGTTCAACGCAAAGGTAAAATTTGTCAGCGGCCATCGTCAGCTCGCTGGTAAGTGCAGTCTTCAACTCACCCTGCGGAAGCTCCTTCGCCCAATATTCAATACGCGCGTCAAACTCTCCTTTCAGCCGCGTTAACTTGTCGCTCAGCGCTTTTGCGTCTGCCGGGTCCGTGGTATCCGCCAATTCACAGGCAGTTAGATAAGATTCAATAATATACAAGGGCGGCGGCAATACGTCGGCCAGCGCGTCTTTGGCGCGGATTATTGTGGTGTAGTGCGGACCATTCACCTGGACCTGCTTACCCATAGCCGTAATTTCTGCCGTGGTGCTTCGCAAGCTCAGCGCGCCATAACCGGATGTGACGGCAATCGCCGCAACAAGCAGGGCGATCACCAAACCGAGCTGTTTTGATAGCGAGACGCTGTTGTACCGAGTTGCCATTTTTTTCCTGATCCTTTGCGCCCAGTTCTTTGTCTTGGTGTTGGAGACTCGCTGGGTAATCCGAGTCAACACAACGCCTCATATTACGGAAAATTATCCATAAAATCAAATCTAATTTCTTGTCAATCTATGCTATTTAAAAGAAAATCAATACTATTTGGGTATGATTGGTAGTTGGTTTTGAGAAAGCGCTTCGGTACACTGAGGTCGTAACATGGGCGACGGGGCTAACCAACGATAGCCCTGCCCGAACCCGCAAGGTACCGCGTTCGTGACACGCACGCTCAGATTTCTGTTAATCAAACATGCCTTTCACACGAAGAGCGACTAAGTGCACCTCGTGTTTTTTCAGGCGATTTAAATTCAGCAAGACGGTGGAATTACGCTCAGCAAAACCCGATCCCGCTATCGCTCCCACCACGCCTTACACGCCAACGGGCGACATCAGCGATAAACCTACCTTTATAGATTCCACGGCGGACTCAGCCGCTGATAGTTTTCGTCTCGCCGCGATCGGCTCCTTACTCGATGGCCGATACAGCGTTCGCGATGTGAGAGGCGGCCCCGGAAAGAGCGGCATGGGCATCGTCTACATCGTAGACGGCGAAGACTGCGTTTACGCCGCGAAAACTTTTCAACATCACTTCGCGCGAAATCTTCCCTTGGTGCAACGCTTCCTGCGCGAGGCGCGCACGTGGATGTTGACGGGGTTTCACCCGAACATCGTGCACGCGTATTTCATCGACATTATTAACGCCGTGCCTTATCTTTTCATGCAATACGTCGAGGGCGATGAAAAAGGCCGCCTCTCGCTCGCGGACTATCTGCGCGATGGGCCGGTCCCGATGGAACAGGCGCTCGATTGGGCGATCCAATGCTGCGAAGGCATGGCGCACGCCACGCTCTCCGTGCCTGGATTGGTGCACCGTGACTTAAAACCTGAGAATTTGCTGATCATGCGCGACGGCACAATAAAGATTACCGACTTTGGTCTCGTGCGATGCCGATCGATCGAAGGCCTCGAATCTTTAATCGATATCGCCGCGGTCAGCCGCCCGAACCTTACGCAGGTGGGGTCGGCATTTGGCACGCCCGCGTACATGGCGCCCGAACAGTTCATTGCTGCGGACGATGTAAACGAGACCGCAGATATCTATGCGTTTGGCTGTGTCATGTACGAAACAATTTCAGGCCGGCGTGTTTTCGTCGTGCGCCCCGATTCCGCCATGCATCCCATGATGCAACTACGCCACATGCATGAGTCCCAGGAACCGATACCATTGCGCGAACTTGTACGCGACTGTCCTCAGGATATCGATCGCATCGTCATGCGTTGCCTCGAAAAACATCCAAACGATCGCTGGCAATCCTTTGAGGAGCTACACACGCAATTGTCATTCGTGCAGCAAAAGGTTTTGAAGTCTTCGCATCTTACTTTTGATTACGCTGAACCCACCGCCGATCAGGTCGGAAGACAATTGCGCTCGCTTACCCTGCTTGATGGTTATCACCGAGCTGTCCGGTTGCAAAACCTGCGCGACAATCACGACACAAGCCCATACGCGTTTCATCTCGCCCTTGCATCCTATTTCCGCAGCGCGGGCGAACTCGACGAAGAGCGCCGGCAACTCGAAAAAGCTGTGGCAGCGCGCAACCTCCGCGAGGGACACGAAGCCGGTCGGCGCCTTGCGGAGTTGTATTTGCAGGACGGCGAATTCCGCAAAGCGGAAGCTGTGCTCGATTCGTTCTTGATCGACGATCCGGGTTCCATCGAACGGCTGCTTGAACCCGCCGTCGGCGTCCGCATTGTGCGACAAGACTTTGCCGAAGCGCAGCAACTGCTAGACGCACAACCATCGTCGTTGCGCGTCGGCTTGCTGCGCGCCGCGCTCGTGCGCGCGCAGGGCCACTGCGCGGAAGCCGCACAAATATGGCGCACGCAAGTGGGCAAAATACTGGAACACATCGCCTACAAACTGACGGAGATTTCTCCAGACGACCGCGTCGGATGGGAATTCGAAAACGATCAGGACACGCTACGCAAAGTACTGACTCAACTCGCGCCTCAATGCGACACGCGTCCGCTCGATTCGGCAGTCCACGCCGTATGGCCGGAGTTGGATGCGTATCCCGATTTTTCCGCCGACATGGCCTGGCTATCAAATGCCCTCGGCGAACTTTCCACCAACGAAGATGTGATCAATTCTGGCGAAGCCGAACGAATCGCGCACTGCGCAAAATTGCTCGGCTACCCCGACCGCTTGCCGCGCCATCTGACGCGCGACGAACAATGGTTTTGGACCTCCGAGGCGTCCGATACTCGAGATATTTAGTTTCGTTCTAGCTGCGAACCGTGCGGTTACACGCCGCCCGCCGGAGCTTCCGCAGTATCTGGCGCTTCCGATGGCGATGTGGTCTCCGTTGGAACAGTGGGTGGTAATGCCGGTGGTGCCGTATAGCTGTTCATATTCTGCGGCATGTTCTGCTGCAGATGGGACAGCTCCGGATGCTGCTGCATGAATTCAGCCATTTGCATCATCGTGCATTCCGGGTTCGCAACAACAAAATCGCGAATGGTGGCTGCCTGCTTCGCTTCTTCTTCCGAAACTTGGCCGTCTTGTAGGATTCCGTAAATGGCCCCGCTGGCAATCGTCACCGCCCACATGGACGCGCCTTCCGTTTGCGTTGTCGCGACAATTTCGTCGAACACCGCTGTATGCTCGGCCGGCACTTTATTCTCCGATTTCATGCGCCCATAGTCTGTGTTGATTTGCGTGGCCATCGCCTTTCCGGCTTCAGAAAATCCGCGCGTCGCCATCATATAACCGCCTGCGGCAACGACGATCGCGCCAATGACGCAAACCACGAGACACCCGACACCGCAGCCAATGACCCATTTCATCGTATTATTTCCGCCGCCCTGATGTCCCATGCCAAGCTCCCCGTAATCGTTTAACTCACCCGCACACGGCGTTATTCTTCGCGCGTGCCCGCGCGATAGTCAAATCTACGATTGCCAGTCTGTAATCGGAATTGTCATCCCGTCTTCGGCGGCAATTACTTCGACGCCCAACTCGTCTGTCAATCGGTGCGCCACCGCCACCGGCCCGGCCTCGAGCATCCCAACGCCAAAATGCGTCAACACTACTTTGCGCGGTCGAGCGCCGCGGACAATTTCTCGAACATCTTCCACGCACAAGTGCATGATGCGCGGGTGCGGAAGCGCGTCATGAAATGTAACGTATATGACAAGCACATCGGAATCCGCGTACGCAGCGGGAAGTTCCGGGAAGTAGCGCGTGTCTACCAAAAACGCCAGCTTCTTTCCCTCGACGTCGAAGGTAATTCCAAACGTGTCCGTGCCATGGTCGTGCGGTATGGATGTGGCAAATGAAAGTTCGCCCAAGCAATAGGAACTCTCTGCATGAAGAGTCACAATGTCGTCGAGAAAAGGGCGCAAGTACTGCATCACGACGCGGTTCTCGCCTTCGAGACACGCGTGCGGCGCGAATAACGTACCGCCTTTGTTGTAACCGCCGCCCGTCATCGAATCGATTAGTATGTTCACATCGCTGCAATGATCGATGTGGCTGTGCGTAAGGATAATGCCGTCGAGAAACGCGGGGTCGATCGGGGGCACCGTTTGCGCCATTCGGACAATGGCCCCCGGCCCAGGATCGAGATGGACCTTCTTCCCGCAAAGATGCAGAAATACGCCGCCGGATGCGCGGGTCTGTTTGGCAACCACCCACCGCGAACCGGCAGTGCCTAAAAACTTTATGTAGTTCTGTTGCGCCATGCCGGAGACTGCCAGCATAGCAATTCAACCAGTCACTCGGAAAACCGGCATGCGATCAATCAAGTTTTGCTGTCTTTCCGGGGGCATTGCTCGCCTCTGAATACGTTACGAGTGTCCAACCCCGCCGTTCCAGTCCGTAGGTCGCCCACCCGTCCAGCACGCTCACGCTGTGCAATAGCTGATAGACGTCCCTGTCTTCTTTTTCGTAAATCGCAATGTCCGTTTCATAGAGCCCCTTAAAATCGCCTCTAAAATCTGAGCACAGCTCTAATATCGCGTTACGAATTTCGTCCAAAGACTCGACGTCCACGCCCCTTCTATGCCTTAGATAACTAAGAAAAGATTCTGTCGTGTCCGTAGCCGCGCGGGGAATTATGGTCTCCGGCGCTACTCCGGATTGAAGCCCTTCGTCAAGTCGCGCAATCAAGGACGAAACTTCGTTTCTCGTCGTCACAGGCCCGAAGCTCAGAATTGAACCTTTCAGATACACCATCGGATAAATGCCGTTGCTAACAACGATTTCTGGAAGTCTTGTAATGTGGCCCGCAAGCTGATCACCACGGGACGGCGGACCTCCGAAACTGTGGTAATGGCCCATCGCTTCGATTCGCTCGGAATGCAGATAGGCATCCACAACATCACCCAAGAATGAAATTTCCTTACGATCCAGACGCTTGGCGACATATGCGGGAAGCCGGTTCGGTAGGAACTCATTCCACGTTCTTACCCCACGCTGTTCCAAAGTGCCGTCGTGCCGCCGCACGACGGTGAAAAGCTTGCCCGTATTGACCGCCCAAACATCTTCTTTCAGATCGGTCCGGTAACGCTCCAGTTGACGTTCCGACAAGAGAAACGCGCGTAGCTCGTCGTCCGGCGCAGGCGACATGGCAGGGCCCCAAAAAGGAAGATAATAGTCGGCAAGATATGCGTACACCGCGATCGGGTGCGTCGGCGATAGCGCCATAGGCAGAAGAACTACAAAGACCACGAGCAAGATCATTCCGGCGTGACGTCGCAGCCACCGCGCACCTTGAGGTTCGCAGCCCAGCTGGTGACGTGACTCCGCCAGCGCGTGGCGTATCTTTGTTTTGGAGCGCACAAGTGCCCGGTGCAATATGCCATTGATACCAGGGTACCGGGAATCGTAATAGGCCACGAGGCTCTCAGCTGCAGCAGGTTCGGCATTAAGAAAGGACGAAACTTCGTCACATCGCCGATAATTATGGACGTGCCTGCAGTAAGCGCAGGTGGCCCGTACCACAGACGGGTTCAAACTTCCGAGCGTCGCCATGTCTTGTCCCCCGGGTACAAGACCGGCCTTCAGTCCCACCCCTATTATACCCCAGAAAAGATGCCTGTGACATATTCTTTTGAATTGTAGAATCTTCTTGGGGGAACAACTTGGCTGGCTGCGCGTCTTGACACGCTTGGAAGCATATGCTAGCATGGTTATCTGTTAGCACTCGACGGGTAAGAGTGATAACATTTACAGAGCAACGCAATCGCGGCTCAATTATTAGTCAATCCAAAGGCAGTTAAGGAGATACGTTTCATGGCAAAGCAACTGGTCTTCGATCAGGAAGCACGCAACGCACTGCTTCGCGGCGCAGACATGCTCGCGAACGCAGTCAAGGCAACCCTCGGTCCGAAGGGACGCAACGTCGTTATCGAAAAATCCTTTGGTGCGCCGAACATCACCAAGGACGGCGTCACGGTGGCCAAGGAAGTCGAACTGAAAAATCCCTATGAGAACATGGGTGCGCGCATGGTCCGCGAAGCAGCCAGCAAGACGCAGGATACCGCGGGCGATGGCACCACCACCGCGACCGTGCTTGTGCAGGACATGATCCACGAGGGCATGAAGCACGTCACCGCCGGCTCGAACCCGATGTATCTGAAGCGCGGAATGGAAAAGGCGCTGAAAGTCGTCACCGAAGCGATTCAGGCCTCCAGCAAGAAAATTCGTAACAACGAAGACATCGTCCACGTCGCCACGATCTCCGCGAACGGCGACAAGGAAATCGGCGAGATGATCGCAAAGGCGATCGCGGAAGTCGGCGAGGACGGCGTCGTGACGATCGAAGAAGGCAAAGGCCTAAACAGCGAACTCGACGTCGTGGACGGCATGCAGTTTGACCGCGGTTTCCTCTCCCCCTACTTCGTGACGAAGCCCGAGAACATGACGGCGGAACTCGAAGACTGCTACATCCTCCTCTGCGAAAAGAAAATCAGCTCGATCCAGGAGATCATTCCGATCCTCCAGGGCGTAGCACAGAGCGGCAAGCCGCTGCTGATCATCGCCGAAGACGTCGAAGGTGAGGCGCTCGCGACGCTCGTCGTGAACCGTTTGCGCGGCATCTTGAATGTATGCGCGGTGAAGGCCCCCGCGTTTGGCGACCGCCGCAAGGAAATCCTGCGCGACATCTCGATCATCACCGGCGGTCAGTACATCAGCGAAGACCTCGGCACGAAGCTGGAAAGCGTCACGATCAAGGAACTGGGCCGCGCAAAGCGCGTCTCCGTCAATAAAGACAACACCACAATCGTCGAAGGCGGCGGCAGCAAAAAGGAAATCCTCGGCCGTTGCGAACAGATCCGCAAGGCAATCGAAACAACCACCTCCGACTATGACCGCGAAAAGTTGCAAGAACGCCTCGCGAAGCTTGCGGGCGGTGTCGCGGTCATCAAGTGCGGTGCGCCGACGGAAATCGCGCTGAAGGAAAAGAAGGCGCGCACCGATGACGCGCTGAACGCCACACGCGCGGCAATCGAGGAAGGCGTCGTGCCCGGCGGCGGTGTCGCACTGCTCAGCGTCCGCGACAAGGTGAAGGCGTTGAAGCTTGAAGGCGACGAAGCGATTGGAGCGCAGATTGTCGCGCACGCGCTGGGCGCGCCGCTGTGCCAGATCGCGGAAAACGCCGGGATGGAAGGCAGCGTCGTCGTACGCAAGGTTGTCGAGTCCAAGGGCGGCGTCGGTCTCAATGCCGCGACCGGCGAGTTCGTAGACCTCGTTAAAGCCGGCGTCATCGATCCTGCGAAGGTAATCTGCGCCGCACTCCGCAACGCAGTCAGCGTCGCGGGCATCTTCATCACGACGGAATGTCTCATCACGGACATCCCTGAAAAGAAGAAGCCGGCCGCCGCAGATCCTCACGCGGGCCACGGCCACTAATCTGAATTGAAGTCATAAGCGGCCCGCGCATCGATGGTGTGCGGGCCGCTTTGTTTTTAGTCGCGATACGAGAAATTGACACCGCTTCGATTACGCTCCAAGATTGAGCAATGCGTTTCCTCTGCATTGCAATATCGCTGTTGATTGCGTCGACCGTGCACGCCGAGCCGGCAACAACGCCGCCAAAACCCAATATTGTTCTCGTCACACTCGACACTACCCGCTCCGATCGTCTCGGATGTTACGGATACGCCCTCGCGCGCACACCAAACATCGATTTTCTCGCGACGGAAGGTGTCCGCTGTACCAACGCCGTCACGACTGCGCCCATTACCCTGCCCGCACACGCATCCATCATGACGGGGCTGTTGCCGCCCGCGCATGGAATACGCGACAACGGCGCATACACCCTCTCCGATGAATACACGACGCTCGCGGAGGTCCTAAAACAAAACGGCTATACCACCGGCGCGTTTGTCTCGGCAGTGGTGCTGGCCAAACGCTATAACCTTTCGCAAGGGTTCGACGTTTACGACGACAATCTCTACGCCGAAGACGATCCAAAACTATTTATGATCCGCGATCGTCCCGCACCGCGCACCGCGGAACGTGCTGTTGCCTGGTTGCGCGAACAATCCTCAACCAACAAACCGTTCTTTCTGTGGGTCCACTTCTTCGATCCGCACCAACCCTATGAATCGCGCTACGCAAATCGCCACTTGTTGCCCACACCCTACGACGCGGAGATCGCGCAAGCCGATGAAGGTGTCGGCGCAATACTCAATCAGTTGCGCAACGACAATCGTCTCGATTCGTCGATTGTGGCTGTTACCGCCGATCACGGCGAAAGCCTCGGCGAACATGGCGAAAAGACACACGCCATTTTCGTGTACGACGCAACAGTTCGCGTCCCGCTAATCATGCGCTATCCGGGGAAGATCGTGAAGGGCTCTGTGTATAAAGACCCTGTCAGCAGTATCGATTTGTTTCCAACAATCCTGAGTGCGGCAGGAATTCCAGACATCCCCAGAAACCAGGGCGCGGACCTTTACAGCGCTTATTGCGGTAACGACGCCGTGGACGAAGCCATGCAGTACTCCGAGTCGCTCCTTTCGGAAGTGGGCTTCGGCATGGCGCCGCTTTACGCCGTGCGCTATAACGGAAGGAAATACATTCGCGCTCCGAAACCAGAGTTCTACGACCTCAAAGCGGACGCGGGCGAACTCAACAATCTCTACGATACACATCGCGGTGAGGCTGCAAATCTCGACGCAGCATTGCAGCGAATGCTCGACTTCTCCGCGAAATTGACAAGAGGCGCGCCGCGCGCTGCACTCGATGAAGAGTCGATGGAAACATTGCGCGCGTTGGGGTACGTCGCAACCGAAGAACAACGCAGCAGTGTTTCAGGCATGGACCCCAAAGACGGAATGGCGCTCTACGCAAAGCTCGAAGACGCACGCCACGCCGCGCAACGGCGGGACTATGCCATAAGTGAAGAATTGCTGCGGGAGATTCTTGCAACCGCGCCGGACCACATCACCGCGCGCAACGTTCTTGGTCTCGTACTCACGCGAATGGGAAAATGGGATGACGCTACGCGCGAATATAAAGCATCCCTCGCAAGCGACCCGTCGCAGGCCCGCGTGCTGCACATGCTCGGTGTGTTAAGCGTCAGGCAAAAAAAATATGACGATGCACAGAAATACTGCGAACGCGCGGTGGAATTGTCGCCCAATCTTGTCGAGTCGATGGTCATCCTCGGCTTCATCGCACAACAAAAGAATGACAACGCCACGGCAGAACGCTGGTACAAACGCGCGCTCGATGCAGACCCCTCTATGCCGCGCGCGCAACTTGCCTATGCGGATTTGTTCTTCTTACGCGAGCAATATGCCAATGCGCTCGGCTATTACGAGAAAGTCGTCGCGGCCCTTCCCAATCATTTCGCGGCGCTCATTCAATCCGGGCTATGCGCGCAACGTCTTGCCAAACCGGACGCAGCCATCGACTTTTTCAACCGCGCTGCAGCGATTCGTCCTGATTCTTGGATGCCGCCCTACAACATTGCATGCGTGCATGCGCAGCAGAATCGCCTGGATCAAGCAATTGCATCCATCGAAAAAACGGCGCCACTCGTGCCCGACGACGTAAATCTAATCGATTACATCCGCAACGACAGCGACCTGGCCCCGCTCCGCAACGATCCGCGTTGGCCTGCCCTGGCGGCGAAACTACTTTCAAGCAAGTAACGGCAAGTATCCGCACGAAGCGCCTTGGAGTGCGGCTCGGCAGGGCCGCCTTTCTTCGCACATGACATTACATTTCCACTATCATTGCGAATCCTGTAGGAAGCAACCATGAGCGAGACCTTGCACCCGACCGATCTCTATCAGCTCGACGCTTCATTGACGGAATCGCAGCGCGCCATCGCAGCGCGCGTGCGGGCATTCGTCGATGGCGAAGTGCTGCCCTGCATCGCCGAATACCACGACCGTGAAGAGGTGCCGCGTCATTTATTGCCGGGACTCGCACGGCTAAATATTCTGCCCATACTGCTCGACGAGAAACCCGACTACATCGCCTACGGTCTTGCGATGCGCGAACTAGAGCGCGGCAGCTCCACCTTGCGCAGCGTTTTCAGCGTGCAAGGCGGCCTCGTCCTGCACGCGATCAATAAATTTGGTTCCAACGAACAACGCGCGCGCTGGCTACAACCGCTGGCTACTCTTGATTCGCTCGCGTGCTTCGCGTTGACCGAACCGCATTTCGGCAGCAATCCATCGGGAATGGAAACGCGCGCGGAAAAAACTGCGGGCGGCTATCGCATCAACGGGCACAAACGCTGGGCAACCAACGGCACAGCGGCAGAAGTTGCGCTCGTGTGGGCAAAGCTCGACGAACGTGTTTGCGGGTTTCTCATAGAAACGAACCGGCCCGGAATGGACATGCGACCCATCAAAGGCAAGATCAGTTTTCGCACCAGTGAAACGGCGGAATTGATTCTCAACAATGTGGAGTTACCAGAAACGGCACTGCTGCCCGGTGCGCGTTCGCTCGGCGGGGCAATGTCGTGCTTGAATCAAGCCCGCTACAGCATCGCATGGGGAACAATAGGCGCGGCGCAGGCTTGTCTCGACGAAACCATTTCGTATCTAAAGGAACGATTTCAGTTCGATAACAAGCCGCTCGCAAGTCACCAGCTCATCCAACACAAACTCGCGTGGATGGCCGCCGATCTTACAACTATGCAACTAATGGCGTTGCGCCTGGGTGAACTGAAATGCGCGGGCCAGGAGCAACCCGCACAAGTATCGCTCGCGAAAATGCACAACTGCCGAAAGGCAATCGAGATCGCGCGCACCTGCCGCGAACTCCTCGGCGCGCACGGCATCCTCACCGCGAACCACGTCATGCGCCGCATGGTCGATCTTGAAACCGTACTCACCTACGAAGGCACCGAACACATCCACACGCTCATTGTCGGCAGCGAACTCACCGGCATCAAGGCGTTTTCGTAACCTATGCCGCGCACACATGAACGCACATTTCGCATTCGCCATTACGAGTGCGACGCCTACGAAAACGTCTATTACACCAACTACCTCCGCTACATGCAGGAAACCGCCATGGATGCTTCCGCTGCCGCGGGCTTCCGCGCGGAGTGGTACGCGTCGCGCGGTTTCGTGTGGCTCGTGCGTGACACGGAGATCGAGTACATCGAACCGTTGCGCTACGGCGACACCGTCCGTGTGAAGACGTGGGTACGCAACATGCGGCAGGCGTTATCAAAACGCGCCTACGAACTCTATCGCGAACGCGACAACGCGATCGTTGCGCGCGCACACACCGACTGGGCGTTCATCGAACTCGCGACAGGAAAACCCGCGCGCATCACTCAGGAGTTTCGAGATGCATTCTTTCCCGAAGGCGCCCCACCCGAGGAAGGACGCGAACGATTTCCAACGCCGCCGCCTGCACCGGATGGCGCGTACACGCAGCGCCGCCGCGTAGAATGGCGCGACATCGACCCTGCGCAACATGTGAACAACTCCGTCTATCTCGCATATAGCGAAGATTGCGCGGTGGAAGCATCGACCGCGTGTGGTTGGGCGCCGTCTCGTCTGCGCGAACTTGGTGTCTCCCTGGAAATTGCGCGGTGTCGCATCGAATACCGCACACCGGCGGTACTCAACGACGAATTGACGGTCACCACCTGGTTGTCCGATGTCCAAAGTAACCGCGCAACGCGATATTTTTCCCTCGATCGCAATGGCACATCCTTGTCGCGCGCGTTCGCGGAGATGCGCTGTATCGATTGCCTCACGCGCGAAGCCCGCGATTTTCCCAATGGCTATTTGGCGACAATTGCGCCCAGCATTTCACAAACGAATGAGACATGAGCACAAACACGCTGCAAGACCAGATTCAAACCGCGCTCGCGGTTGCCGTGCGCGATTCGAGAGCGCCCGGCGCCGTTGCGTATGTCGGCGACATCGAGCACACGCACGCCCACGTCGCGGTCGGTGCGCGGCAACTGCTCCCCGACAACCAGCCCGCGGACATCGATACGGTCTACGATCTCGCGTCGGTGACAAAAGTGATCGCGACGACAACCGCGATCATGTTGCTAAATGAATCGGGTGCGATCGAATTGGAAGCGCCGGTATCGAAATATCTACCGGTCCCCGCATTCGGAGGTTTTGCGGTGAAGCACTGCATTACGCACACCGCGGGTCTAAACCCGGGAAAGCCATTTTACAAAGACTGCAATACAATCGATGCAATGCTCGCGCGTTACGCGGAAATTCCGCTGAAATGGACGCCAGGCACGCGTTGGCTCTATTCCGATGTAGGCTTCATGATTCTCGGCCGCATTGTTGAAAACGTCTCCGGCGAGAAGCTCGACGCGTTCTGTCAAAAGCGCATATTCGATGCGCTCGACATGAAAGACACGCGCTACAATCCGCCTGCCAAATGGGCCACGCGCTGCGCCGCGACTGAAAACTGCCCGTGGCGCGGTCGTATCATGATCGGACAAGTGCACGACGAAAACGCGTACGCGGCCGGCGGCGTGGCAGGTCACGCCGGATTGTTCAGCACGACGACTGACCTTGCAAAATACATTCGCGCGCTGCTCACCGGAAAGCTGCTCAAACCTGAGACCGTAGACCGCATGATGAATTTGAACGTCACGCCCGCGTGGCCGTGGCAGGGGCTCGGTTGGCAGCTTGATGCATGGCCCACGAAAAATTTCGGCTTTCTGCCCGCCCGCGAAACCGCAGGCCATGCAGGCTGGACCGGCACGAGCGTGTGGCTCGATCGCAAAGCGGGCCGCTTCACAATACTGCTGAGCAACACGTGCCATCCATCACGCGCGCAACGCGACAACGAAACCCTGCGCCGCTCGTTCCATACCGCGATCGGAAAGATCTATTATCCGAATTCGACAAATACCCACAGCGGTCTTGACCGGCTCCTGCGTGAAGATTTCGGAGATCTACGCGGCAAACGCATCGCACTGCTCACGCACCACGCCGCAATCGATCAACTGGGCCGGCATATTCTCGACGTCTTCGCGCTCGCACCCGATGTGAAAATCGCGCGCCTGTTCAGCCCGGAACACGGCATTAGCGGACAAGCCGAAGCGGGCGCCGCAGTCGGCGCACAGCAAGCGCCGGTCCCCGTCATTAGTTTGTACGGCAAGCGCAGCGCACCCACAGCCGAAGAGCTCGACGGCATCGACACCTTCGTCATCGATCTACAAGACGTCGGCGCGCGCTACTACACCTACGCTGCAACGATGAAGGCGTGCATGAAGGCCTGCGCGGAGACGCGCGTGCCTGTGCTCGTACTCGACCGGCCGAACCCCGTCGGCGGGTTGGCCGTCGAAGGACCCATTGCCGTGAATACGGACAGTCTCGTGTGCTGGAGCGCGGTGCCCGCGCGGCACGGCATGACGATGGGAGAAATTGCGGAGTGGGTTCGCGCAAACGATCTGAAATCCGAAAGCGTAAATCTCAGTGTGAGCCAGCTCGATAGCTGGATCCCCGAGCGGCTATTTGGCGAGTGCAGCCTCACGTGGATACCGCCATCACCGAACATTCCCACACCGGAAACCGCGCTCGTCTATACGGGCACATGCCTGTTCGAAGGAACAAACATCAGCGAAGGCCGCGGCACTGATGCGCCATTCATGCTCA
Source organism: Candidatus Hydrogenedentota bacterium (assembly GCA_020848835.1). Taxonomy (GTDB): domain Bacteria; phylum Hydrogenedentota; class Hydrogenedentia; order Hydrogenedentales; family SLHB01; genus JABWCD01. The sequence goes on along the minus strand of JADLHJ010000024.1, from coordinate 78,424 downwards.
TTGGTGCGCCCTGGCTCGATCCGGATCGGGTCATCGCCGCACTGCCGGTCGAAGCGGCCGCGGGCCTTTCCTTCGCCGCGGAAAACTTCACCCCGCGCAGCATTCCTGGAAAAGCAGCGCAGCCGAAGTACATGGATACACCTTGTCGCGGCATCCGCATCTCGATTGCGAATCCGCACGCAGCGCGGCCCTTCACGACCGCTATCGCAATGCTCGGAGCGATGCGCAGCATCCACGCCGATCAGTTCAAATGGGAAAAATCGTTCGATGTGCTCGCCGGCTCGGCCGACTTGCGGGCGCGCATTGATCGCGGCCACGAGGCGATGCAGATCATTTCGGATTATGCCGCAGCCCACGCGCAATTCGAAGCCAAGCGCCCAAAATTATATTCAGAACAGACGACGCGTTAGGCCAAAGGAGCACGCGCGTCTCGCCCGTGATTGAATTGCGGGAACAATCGATAACTTAAGGCTAGTCACGGGCAAGATGCCCGTGCCCCTTTACGCCCCTATGCCAAAGCTTCGGATGCCTCGTACACGATAGTGTAGATGAGATCGCCCATGCCCGAGCGCCCGGCGTGTTCGTGGCTCAACGTCGCTTTGATGTCACGTACAGCTTTAATCTTGTGCGCGCTCGCCGTCATCCAGTCGTTGACCGACTTGTCCAACTCCGCAATCTTGTCTTCATAGCCCTTAAACGTCTTCACATACACCATCTTTGCCTCTCCCCATTCGCGCAGACCCGCGCGCCAGCATCATACACAAGCGCAGCCTGCTTCCGCTCCCCAGCCCTGACAGCGTGAGCACGGTACGATGCACTAAAAATAATACGCCGCAAGCGGGCATCCCCGCCTTTGTGCATTTTCACTTTCGCACCTTCGCACTTTCACACCTTCTTCCCATCCGCTATACTTCCGCCCATGCCCGCAGCCACCATCGAGTTGACCGAATCGCAAGAGCGCCGCATCGCACGCTATCTGCGCGACGTCGGCGAACAGTTGCGCGATCTCTCCGTGGAAGACCGCGAGCGCGCGCTGTCACGCCTCAACGCACGCATCGAACGCGAACTCGCGCGCACCGGCGATCCCATTGGCGACGAATACCTCGACAAGGTGCTCGCCGGTTACGGCAGTCCCGCGAGTCAGGCAGCGCGCATTCGCGATGCAAAGGTCGAAGGGGAGCCCAAGTGCCTCCTCGCCTGGAGCCGCCGTTTATGGCTGGGGGTGTGCGCGGGCCTCGCGCGCTACTTCAATCTCGACCCGACCGTCGTGCGTGCGCTGGCCGTGCTGTTGTCGTTCGTGCCATTATTGTTGCCCGTGGTGTTGTGGGGCTACCTCGCCTTTTATCTCTATCAATACAACAGCGTAAAAGGCCGCGCTCTCGATCCCATCGATGGCATGAAAGTCGCCAAGAACGCCGGCGCGCTGGCCGGCGTTGCTGTAGTGCTTCATGCCTGCGCACGGTTCTTCCTGTTTTTCATTGCGTATGCGCACGCACAGGTCATGCAAACGCCGCTCAGTTACCCTGGCAACTGGGGCTGGCTCGCACACGAAAGCGGATTTCTCTTCTTCATGATGCTCGCCACAGGAATTCCTCTCGCAGCGATTGCATCGATGCCCGTTTCGACGGAATGGTCCGGCACGCTCCGCAAACTGTCGCAGGCAACACTCGCTATTTACGCTGTCGTATTATGTCTTGGTGTCGCGTCGGCAATTGTCGGCGTGTTTGTCGCCAACATCGGTCAAATCCCAAACACACCCGGACTCGACGCGCTGATCAATCTCGCGCAATAGGTTATGCGCGCACGCAAGCGACTTCACTAATTGGATCGTTCGAGCGCGAAAAAAGTGGTGGAATAAAAAGGAGACGCGACTCGTCGGTCACACCCCGCTGCGCCTCTCCCGCCCGGATTTATCGGCCTTAGGTTCGGCCACTCACGCTGTATGCGTGCCGGGTACCGGCGCTTGCCTCGTGGGTACGATCGGCGAATCGCGCTAACAGATATATACCACCAGGCCTGCGATTCGTCAAGGGGAAAATAAACATTTTATCCAATGTTTATTGGCATGATCTGTGCTCTAATGTTGTGCGTTACTGATTGTTTGTGTGCTTAATAACTACTTCGTTCTATCGAGCCTGTAGATCAGTCCATCTTCCGCCCCGAGCAGCAACTCTGACACGCCGTCCTTGTTCCAATCCGATGTGGTCGGGCTAGTGTCGTGTCCCGCGAGTACCACGTCTGAAAGCGCGCCCATCTCTTTGAACACAACCTTTCCATTCTCATCGCACAGATTTTTGAACCAATCGCAGTTCGTTGAATTGATCAAGATGTCGAACCGCTTGTCGCCGTCCCAATCCACCAGCCGCAGTTTGCGTCTTCCACTCTTTCCCGCGATGCCTTTTGCCAGCAACAACGGTGCGCCAGCTTCATCGACAAAAATCCGTTCGCCAGGTTGCAATCGCAGCGTAGCGTCTGCGCCGCGCGTGCGCTTAAAGAACGCAAGATAGCCTTCATGATCGAGCATGACGAGATCGTTAAGACCATCCGCATCGTAGTCCACGACCACCGGCGTCGTACGCCACTGCGTGGCGAGTTCGTTGCCGGTGGGGTTCCACCATATCCACGCTGGTTTTGGCGGCGTGGATTTCCATTCGACTTCAACGGGCTTTGACGCAGCCAGCTTCGGCGCGCTGCGCGTTCCCTCGTTGCGATACCAGATCACTTTCCCCCAGATGGAATTTACGACAACGTCGGGAAGACCGTCGTGGTCCCAATCGGCAACGGACAATGTCGTATACCCCCACTTCGCTTCGGCGGGGCCTTGAATGGATCCATTGGGACCCGCTTGGATACGAATGACTTTCCCATCGGCTTCCAGCTTTTTGGGAGCGTCCCACTTTGGCGGCGCGCCACCGAGATTCTCAACCACCTCGACGTACCCTGCCGTATTGCCGCACACCAGGTCTTCGTCGCCATCGCCGTCCCAATCGAAACTCACGGGCGACACAAGCGCTCCGCATTTCACATACTCCGCCTGCTGTTGGAAATAGACCGGCGCTTTAAACTGCGGCATGTGCTCGACCACTTCTCCGGTGTGTTCGACGAGCGCGACGCGGCCGTCCTCATCACCAACGACCAAATCCTGATCGCCGTCTTTGTCCCAGTCAATCGCCACCGGCACGATCATCTGCAAATCCATTTTGATGGGTTCGCCGCCGCGCGTCAGTTGGCGTCCCGCGGCAAGCTTGGGTTCCGTGCGCGTACCCACATTCTCGAACCACGTGAACCCATCGAGGAACTCACCGCAAATCAGATCGAGGTCACCGTCGTTATCGAAGTCTTCCAGATTCTGCGAAGGCATTCCATAACCGTCCACCGGTTTTCCATCCGCTTCCAGCTTAACCGGTTCAGCAAACACTGGCGCGTCAATCGTCCCCGTGTTACGCGCGAAATACACCCAGCCGCGCAACGGACCGTTTGTCCAATTACCGTTCGCGTCATACGCGTTGTCCCAGCCGTACTCCGTCCATTCGCCAATCCCGATGAGTAGGTCGTAGATACCGTCGCCGTCATAGTCCGCCCATTTCCATTGGTTTGCGCGCAGCTTGCCGGTGAGGTTCAGCTTGGCGTCGAGCGGTAGCGGGTGGGAAACATCGAGACCCTTCGTCAGGAATTCGGCGTGCTCCAATCCCGGCGTCAGCACATGCGGCTTGCCATTCACAAACGAAACCTGCGCGTTCTGCAAGGCCTTGCTGATTTTTTTCCCGGGCTTAAACACCGGAAACTTCACGTCTCCCTCAACGTTTTCGAAAAACACCGTAGCCGCAGTAGGCTTATCGGGACACGTCACGACCAAGTCATAATCGCCGTCCCCATCGAAGTCCATCGGTAGCGGCCACGCCCAGAGGCCGACTCCCAGATCGACTACTAAGCCAGGATTGTTGTACTTGATCGGCGTGAGCGTACTTTGCGCAGCCGACGCCCATGAAATGGCCAGCATACTCATCAGGATTGCGATATGTTTCATTGTTGGGTCCCGTGCTTGGAGAGTTTTGGCACTACGATCGCATGATGCGACGCGAGGCGGTTGCCGCGCAAGCAAGGGTGCACCTTTGGTGCGCCGCACCAAATTGTCTGCTCGGTACCTCCTTCATTAATTTGCCCATCGCGTTGCAGTCGTACCGATTAGTAGACCGGACGGGAATGCGTTCTCAGTGGCGCCCTCGCTCCCGGGTGCTGACTGTTGCAGGGGGGTGTACAAATTCTTTTTTTGACGAAACAAGGGGGGATGATCATCCGCGAATTGTCGTAAGTACTTGTTTTATATAGGAGCCTCGTAGGGAGGGTGCGGGGGGTGTCGGGGGGAGGGTGCATTGCCAGTATGACGATTCAAGGGGTCGAGCCGGAGACAGTGCTAATTTCATGGCTACCTCCGATTGGGACAGTAAGGTGAAAGACCTGCTCGCCGCGGAATGAAGCTGTGCCTCAACTAATTGCCCACGGTGTTGCACTTGTCGTTTCAATCCGCATGGGGAACGAGGGGGATTCGGTTGACTAAAGAAAGTGGGAAGTATGAGAGGTATGGGAAGTAGAAGCGGTTCGGGTGATTTGACGCGAACGGTGCGGAGGATGAGGTGGAAAGGTGTGGGGTGAATTGGCGCGAGGCTGTTTCGATTTCATAGAGTGCGGGAATGGTCCACGACGACGCAAATAATCTGAAGCACAATCTCGTATTGCCGACGCTGCTCTTCGCCTCGTTGGGCGCGATGTCCTGGGCCGTGCGTGGGTGCTCGGGCTACGGCGGGTCGGCGGGGTGCTTGTTTGCGGGAGTACTGTGGGGCGCGGCGTGGTGGTTCATCGCGCGGGAGCCGGGGCCAGTGCAGTCGCGACGCTATACCTCCGGCTGGATCATCTTGGCGCTGTGCGTTGGGTTCTACATCGCGGGCGGACGCGGTTGGGCGCAGTGGTGGACCTTGTACGAGGGGCGTCTGCAAACCAACGCATCCAAGAACGAGTTCGTAGACATCGCGCCGATCTACGGTTACGCGTGGGTGTTTCTGTCCGCGGTGCCCTGGGCGGGAATCGGCGCGTGCATGCTCGCTTGGTGCGGCGACGCGGCGCGTCCAAATAATGGAAAGGAGTGGTTGCTGTGGATCGCGAAATGGATTTTAAGAATTGGCTCCGGTTACGTGGGCGCGCGGTTGGCGCTGTATCTATTCGCAGAATATCCAAACGTGTTCTTGCCGATTTATGGGCAAATCGAAGATCGCTACAAAGATTTGGTCGCGAACCCGAATCTGCGGCGAATGATGAACGACAACCGCTCGGCAACGATGCATCTCGGGTTGTATTTGGGATTCTTGATGTTTGAGGTACTGCGACGGGATTGGAGAAACGTGACGCTAATTGCGACGGTGGGATTGATTAACGGCGTTGGTTGGGCGCTGTTCATGAACTTTGCACGCGTAAGTGCGTTCGGATTCAACTGGTGGCGCGTGTGGGAATCGTCGGGCGGAATCAGCATTGGAATTGCGTACGGCGTTGCGTATTACCTCGTGAATCGTCCGCTGAATGAAGCACAGGGCGCGCAGCTCGGCGATCAACTCACAGACCGCTGGCCGAATCTGGAACGCTTTGGCGCCTATCTTGGACTGTTACTCGGCGTTCTACTATCTGTACGCAATGGATTAAAAGGCTGGGCGAATATCTATCTCGGCAACGAAGACTATTGGTCGAGTGTGTTCTGGCGGGTTATCGGGCCAATCCTGATTGCGGCGTTCGTCTGGCTCTTGGGGGCCACTATTCGCGCAGCGCAGTTGCATAGGAAACCGGCGCCCGTCTTCCCGCGCGCGTACGCCATCACTTGGGCGGTACTGATTGTAATGAATATCCTGGCTCAACTCGTAACGAGTTCGCCACGCCATTGGACGGAATTGGTATTCGCCTTCTATTATCTTGTACTGCTTGGTGCGACTGGGCTCATCGTTCATTACTACCACCTGGGCCACCAAAAAACTGCAAAAACCGACATCGGTCAATAGTGATGACCTTCACGCGTCAGTTTCAATATCACGCTTCAGCGACAGCAATTGTGTTGCCCACATGCCCGCGAAGGGCGTGATCCAGCGTTCGTAGATTTGGCGAATGGGGACGGCGTTGATCGCGTTGATACGTTCGCGGCCTTGGGCGTGTGTGATGACGAGCGATGCTTCGCGCAGCACGTCGAGGTGTTTCATCACGCCGAAGCGCGTGAGTTGCGGGAAGCGTTCGACAATTTCAGTTGTGGTTCGCGCGCCATCACGCAAGAGATCGAGGATCGCGCGGCGCGTCGGGTCGGAGAGGGCTTTCCAGACGGGGGCGAGGGCATCTCCGCTACTCGCAGTACGTGAGTCCGCGCGCGGGACGACGCTGCGCAGTCCCGCGCGCTTATTTTCTGGTCGCTTGCGCGCCACCTACGCTTCAGAATCCCGCTTTAATTCGTCGAGCATTTCTTTCCACCCGCCGCTAACGCCGGTGCGCGTTTGTTCGTCGACGGGACCCACCGCGCGGTGCCGGAAATTGAGACGGGTCTTGCCTTCGTGCTCTGAAAGCCGCACTTCAAAATGGTTCAACACCGGATACGACATGAACATTGGCCCGGATATTTCCAAGATGTTTGGCGCCTTGATAACTTGTACGTGGCCCCACAAGTGGCCGGAGTCATTGCCGAGATCGCGGTACCAGCGGCCGCCGGGACGCGCCTCCAGCTTGAAGTTCATCGAGCGCCCATCCGGGTATTTCATTTTTTCGCTGAACTGGAGCAGGACGCCTTCAAACACCTTATCAATAGGAACCGAGATGTCGAGTTGCTGTTGGATGTCCACGGACCATTCATTCGCGCTCATTGAGAATACCTCCACGATTTTGTGCAGCCATAATATGTGACCAAATAGTCACATATTAAGTCACGGGTTGTCAAGGGGCAATTTGGGAGCGCAATTATTCAATGTTGTCGTCGTGGTATTTGCGGATGCGGTGGGTGACGGGGAAAGGCTTCTCGGCTTCCTGTGTGCGGCCTTTGATGAGCAACAGCGCAAAGGCGATGGCCGTGATGATGGACATCGCGACAGCGGTGATTTGGTGGCTGAGGTTGTTAATGAGGTTTGCATTCAACAATGAATGAACCATGAGGAAGAGCCATACGGCGCAAACGAATACGCCCAGGATCTGGTTGATCTTCGATGGGGAGAAAGGGTAGCCGGCAGTGATGTCCCACAGATCGAAGTGTTGGCGGTTCAGAGCACTTTTGTAAAGTGGGCCCATAATTTCGTCTTCGAGGAGATCGACCTGAATTTCCCAGTTGCGTTGCCAGGCTTTGCTGCCGCGGTTGACGAAGTACCACGCGATAGAAAAGGTAAGACCGAGGCACGCCACGGTGTAGGCGGGTTCAAAAGAATGCACGGGATCTTTGGTGAGAAGGAAATAGCCCGCGAACATACCGGCGATGAAAGTCCAGAAGTAGCTCGCACGCTTCCAGTACAGGTCGGTCTCGAACTTGCGGATGTCGAGTGCCTGCTTGAGTGCCTCCTTCTGCCGTTCGGATGCAGCGCCGTCGCCAGCGAAGTTTTCGATGTATGCGCTGCGCGTGGTCTTCTCGTTCATAGGTGCGTTCCAACCTTGCATGACTGTACTGCGGGATACTTGAGTGTAGCACGGTGCGGCCGGCGCGCGCGCATCAGCCGAGCATATTGGCCCTATTGGCTACGCGCATAGGGCGCATTCGCGAACAAAAAACACGGGGGTCCTGCGAATTCACTTCCCATGTGCATCCTTATATAATGCTCCTCGGCTGCAAATGAAGTAATGCAAGGAGATCGGGCTTGAAACGCATAGCAATCCTCGCCGCGTCCTGTCTCGTCCTGACCGGTTGCGCGACGGTGGGCGCGTCATCTGACGCTTCTGTCCTTCGCGCGAAGAACAAAGTCGCCCCCGCCCTCGTTCACATCCGCCCCGTAAAGGTGGTTTTCTCAGGTGGCGAGCGGCGCGAAGAAGCCGTCGTAGGCAGCGGCTTCATCATTTCGAACGACGGCTACGTCGTGACCAATGAACACGTGGCGGGCGAGAGTACGCTCGTGCGCTGCGTGCTCTACGACAAGTCGGAATTCGATGCGGAAGTTGTGGGTGTGGATAAATACACCGACGTTGCCGTATTGAAGCTAAAAAGCGATCGCAAAGACTTCCCGAAGGTCGCGCTCTCGACTTCGAAGAATCTCGAAGCAGGCCAGACCGTCCTCGCGCTGGGTAGCCCGCAAGGTCTGGCGCGATCGGTATCCATGGGCATCATCAGCGTAACGGATCGTTACCTCGGCGGACGCGATGAATCGGTCGCGCCGTACAACAACTGGATTCAGACTGACGCCGCGATCAACCCGGGCAACAGTGGCGGGCCGCTGGTCAATCTTAAGGGACAGGTCGTCGGCATCAATGCGCGGCGTCTTGGCGGCGCGGACAACGTAGGCTTCGCGATTCCGATCGATATTGCGAAGCAGGTCGTGGATCAGCTCATCGAAAAAGGCCAGGTTACGCGTTCGAACATTGGTGTGACCTTTCAGGAAACGATGAGTAAAACCGACGATCCAAAACAACAGGGCGTAGTGATCGCGGATGTGGATCCGCTTTCGACAGGAGCGGAAGCGGGGCTCACGCCGGGCGACATCATGTTGTCTGTCGATAACGTCGTCACAAACGCACGCTTTGAAGAAGACCTCCCCGCGGTGCGCAAGCTCATCGCCGATCTCCCTGTGGAAACGAGCGTAACCATCAAAGTTCAACGCGGCAGCGAAGAAAAAGAAATCGCGGTGAAAACACAGGCCTTGAGCGACCTGCGCGGCAAGGAGGTGGACATCGCGGATTGGGGCTTCACCGTTTCGGAGCTTACGCCGGCGATTGTGCGGCGTGCGCAACTGGCCTCGAGCAAGGGTGTGTTGATTTCCGGTGTGCAGCTAGGATCCGTCGCAGGAAATGCCGGCCTGCAGCAAGGCGACATCGCGCTGAAGCTGGATGAAAAGGAAATTGATAATCTCGATGCGTTTGCGAACGCAATCAAAGATCACATCGCGGCGAAGACAAAGCTGGTTTTACTGCAAGTGAAGCGTGGCGCGCTCACGCGATTCGTCGTCGTGAAACAGGGTGAACCCGTCGCGCCGCAAGCCGCCGCGGAACAAGGCAACGGAGACAACGGCAATGAGAAGTAAGTCTATTGCAATAGCGATTGCATGTTTGGTTGGCTCCACCGCGTTCGCGCAGGAGTTCACTGCAAAACAGTTGCAGGGGTTCTACGACAAGGTCGCGCCGGCGGTGTGTATCGTTTCGTATTCGTCAAACGTGACGAATCCGAGTTCCGGCGAAGTGAGCAAGCGCAACACGCGCGCACTCGGCCTCATCGTCAGCGCGAAAGGCCTCGTGATGGCGCACGGCCACATGCAGATTCAGGATTCCGATCCGTTTGCGATCAAGATTACCGTCGGCCAGGGCGACAATGAGGTCGAATACGACGGAAAACTTCTCACGAAACCGGAAGACGTAAACGTCTGCTTCATCGAAATCGCGAACAATAGCAACGTAACCTTTCCTTTCGTGCAGTTTGCGCCCGGCCCATTGCATCTCGGCGACCCAATCGCGCTTATCGGCCTCATGGGTGACACACTCGACTTCAACCGCTCAGTCGTCGTCCGACGCATCGGTTCCGTGCTGGATAAGCCACGCACGACGTATTGTCTCGATGAGCGCCTGCTCTTCGGATACGTCGGCTCGCCTGTTATGGACCTTGCCGGCCACATCATCGGCGTAATCGGGTTCGATCTGTCCACGCAGGAAGGCGGCGACCTCTACGTGCGCAGTGGACACCCGCTCGTATACCAATCGGATCTGTTCGCAAAATATATCGCGAATCCGCCTGGCGAGAACGATCCCAAAGTGGTGAACGATGGCGCGTTTCTCGGCGTATTTTCGCAACCGTTGACCGATGACCTCGCGGAGTACTGGAAGCTCCCGCAAGAGGGCGGCATCGTTGTGAGCACCGTCATGCCGGATTCGCCTGCATCGGCCGCGGGCATTCAGCCGGGCGATGTGATTGTGAATTTTAATGACACACCGCTGAAGCTCAAGCTCGATCGCGAAGTCGCGAATTTCACCAAACTCGTGCGCGACGCAGGCGTTGGCAAACAGGTGCCCGTCAAAATACTTCGCGCGGGCCAGCCCGTTGATACGTCTGTCACCCTCGTCGAGCGCCCGAAATCCGCACGCGATGCCGGCGAGTTTGAGGACAAGACCTTCGGCCTCACGGTGCGCGAAATTACTACCGACCTTCGCGTGTTGTTGAATCTCGCGCCGGATGTTGAGGGCGTGATCGTACGCCGCGTGAAATCGGGATCGTGGGCGCAGCTCGGCGAAATGCAGCCGGGTGTAATCATCATGAACTTTGGCGGACAGCCGGTTAAATCGCTCGACGATTTCAAGGCGGCGGTCGCCAAGATTGAGGCGGAAAAGCCCGCGGAATTTACGGTATTCGGGCGCGCGGGCGCGCGCACCGGCTTCTTCCGCCTGCAACCACGTTGGAACAGCAGTAACTAATGTTCGCGCGCACCTCGATACTCGTGATTCTTGTTGCGGCGTGTGCGTGTTCGCGCGCGCCGCAACGCGATCTGTTTAAGGAAGGCGAAACGCTTTACCTCGATGGCAAGTACTCCGAAGCCGCAGATGTCTTGAAGCAGCGGCTCATCGAAAATCCCGATGACGCAGGCGCGCACTACTATCTTGGCAACACGTACATGAGCAATTGCATCAGGCCGGATAAGACCGCGCTTAGCAACAGCGACATGACACCGGATCGCTGGCTCGGAATCGCCCAGGGCGAACTTGAAGTGGCCCTGGAACTTTTTAAGCGCCAAGGCAAGGTAAGCCCTATTCCGCGCTTCGACGCCACCTATTTTGAAATGATGTGTCACGTGACCCGGGCAAAAATTCACTTCATTCTGCTGCAATCCATTTTAGACGCCCCGCCGAACCCGCGCGGCCCCGATATGCGATCGCTCGTGCCCGGCATCATCAAGAAATGTGCGGAGGAAGCAGAACAGGCCGAAAAAGTTTCGCCGGACGCGGCAGAAGTACGCGAGTTAAAAGAACTGATTAAGGCCGCCATCGCGGATACTGCCCTGCAACGCCCGGCGCCACCGGCTGCGCAACCGACGCAACCGATACCGCCCCCCGCAGTCAGACATCCCGAGGTCCCCGCACTCGCAGTATAGACCCCGCGCCGTAGTACACTACGCGCATGTACACGGACCTGCTGCCAATCACCGCACTCATTCGCCGCGAACTGCTCACTAGCCTGCGACAGCAGCGCTATTTCTGGATGATAGTTGTTGGCGTTGGCGTTGCGATTTTCTTCGTTTTGATGGAATGGCCGCAAGGAAACGCGCTGCCATTCCAGATGGCGTTGCGCTCGAAGGATATTTTTTTTGAATTGGCCTTTGTACTCGCCATGGGGGTGGTGCTGGTAATCCCGGCCCTTGCGGGGAGTTCAATCGTCACCGAGCGCGAGGAAGAAACGTACGAGCTTCTGGCGATGACCACCGCCCGCCCCTGGCACGTGCTCCTTTCGAAACTGCTCAATGCCGCCGGACATTTTATGGTCATGCTTTTTGCACTGATGCCCATCGCCGCCTGTGCGTTTTTTCTAGTTGGGCTTGACATCGACCTCCTGTGGCGAACGCTGGCAATCATCGCCGCATCAGCATTGCTATGTGCCGCAGCCGGCGTAGTGTGTTCAGCCTTCTCACAGCGCCCTATGGCCGCAATCGGCTCCAGCATCCTCGCCGCAATCTTGATGCTCGGCCTTCCCTGCATTCTATTCTGCATCGTGCTTCAACTATTTGATCTGGTTACCCTTCAGTCCAGCATGTCCTTCTGCGCGTATTTCTGCCCGGCATTGGTGTTCATGTTTAATTTCTCGACGCCGTTGCCAACCGAGACCACGGCCTGTGCCCTGGTTTGCATCGTTGCATCGCTTCTGTGTATTGCCGCAGCGCACCGTGGCCTTCGCGCCACGTGGGGAACTACGCTGCGCACCGGACCAGCATCCGTCGTTACCAAATTTCGTGTGCGTCTGCCGCTCCTCGCATTGCCTCAAATCTTCGCGCCCGGTGTGAACCCAATCTACGCGCGCGACCGGTATTTTGACTATGATCGGTCGCTCACCATGCGCGGCTTCACAATCGCGCTTCCTTTTCTTTTGTCCTTTTCGGCGTGCACGTTAATTGCGATAGCGGCCTATGTGGGCCCGGCGAGTACCGCGCAGGCTGCGTTCCTTGGATGGTCAATTCTCCAAGCGGTGTTGTTGTCCGTGTTACTCGCCGCGCTGACCGCGAACCTCTTCACCAAGGAACGCGAGCGCGGTAACATGGATATGCTCCGAATGACGCTCGTGGAGGACTACGACGTTGTCCAAGGAAAGCTCGCCACGTTCATCTACATCGCGCGGTCAATGTTTCTCAGCGCGCTCGCAGGGTCGGTGCCAATCCTCATTGCGGGGCCACCACTTGCCAACGACGCCTTCCCGGCATTCTGCGTGCTCGCCATAGCCATGTTAGTCGAGTGCCTTGTTCTCGTCGCTTTCGCAACGTGCTTTGCATCACTCGTATCGAACAAAACCTCCGTAGCAATATCACTCAGCATAGCACTCAGCACAATGGCGTTGATCGGCAACATTTTTGTCTTGGCGATAATCATGATTCCATTTGAACCCATTCGAGTGGATGGATTCGAGTGGCTTATGGGCGTTTCGCCGTTATATTCGTTTCTGTTAAACGTCATGGGCCCGCAAAGTCGCATTTACCAACCCGGCGCAACAATCTTTTGCATCTTTTTTACCGCTGCGGAATGTTGGGCATATTGGTATCTCTGCAAACGCGTCTACCGCTTCCGCTACAATCCTGGGTCGTAAATGCTGCCTACGTCGTTGCTTCCCATAACCGGCCTCATCCGCAGGGAACTCCTCTCCAGTCTGCGGGGCAGCCGATATTTTTATATCGTGTTGCTCGCCGTGGTTATTGCCGGTATTTCTATCGCAGGGCTTTGGCCACCCGATAATCCGATGCCTTGGCAAATGAAGAGCGCATCGCAGGGCATCATGATTTTACTCGGCCTTACGCTAGGTGGCGGCGCTGCTATCTCAATTCCCGCTCTCGCCGGCAGCAGCATCGTTTCCGAGCGGGAAGAGGAAACCTTTGAACTGCTCGCCATGAGCACTGCCAAACCCTGGCACGTCCTCATAGCCAAACTGATCAACTCTGCCGGGCACTATCTTCTTCTCGTCGCCGCGCTCGCACCCTTCGCCGCGTGTGCATTCTTTCTCGTCGGCGTGAACACGCAAGTCCTCTGGCGCACGCTACTCATCATTTCCACAACCACGCTCGCATGGGCCGCGGCAGGCGTGTTGTGTTCCGCCAAGATGAAAAAGCCCATGGCCGCGGTGGGCGTAAGTTACCTCGCGATGATTTTCATCCTCGGTTTGCCTTGGTTTGTGCCAATTGGCGTGCTCGAACTATTCAACGTCAATATCGGAGACGATTTCCTCGATAATTTCGGCATCTATGCGCTTCCCATGATTTCGTTCATCGTCGCGCTGGAAGGCGGCCCCGCCAGTACGCGCAACACCTACTCCGTCGAAATTTGCAGCCTGGTAAACATCGCCATCACAATTCTGCTCATACTCATCGCGCACGCACTCGTCCGCCGCAACTGGGGCATGTCCGAACGCGTCGAAGAAGAAAAGCCGGTTTTCCGCCGCCGCGCGCCCGTCGTGCATCGCGATCGCCCCGGCATCATTCCGCGTCCACGCCATTTGTTCGACGGCACAACTAACCCCGTTTACCTGCGCGAAGCGTGGTATGAATATCCCATCCGCCGCTGGATGGGCGCATTGCAGGTCGGTGTGCCGTTCATATTGGCGTTCTGCGCAACGGGGCTTACCGCACTTGTGTTCGTGATCAACTTCAACCGCAATGATGACTGGATGATTGCCTTCGTCTTCTGGCACTTCGCAGAGGCGATGCTGTTGCCGCTGCTGCTCGCTGCATTAACCGCCAACATGTTCACGAAAGAACACGAACGGGAAAATATAGACGCGCTTCGCATGACGCTGCTCCAACCGTGGGAAATCTTCAGCGGAAAGCTATTCGCTTCGCTGCGTGTTGCAGGATTGCTTCTGGCCAGCGGTGCAGTGGGCTCGGCATTCTTAATCGTCACATTGATAAAACCGGTCGATCTTGGGGATTGGGCGCGGCTATCGGGATTTCAACACATCGCCTGCGCGTTTATCATGATCGCCGAATGCCTTGCGGTGACCTGGGCCGTCACTGCCTTCTGTTCCATCCTCACCCGAAAAATGGCCCCCGCAGTCGTGCTTTCCTTTGTGCTCAGCGCCATCATGCTCGGAGGCATCGCCGTCATGGTGATCGTTGTTGGTGAAGGCATGCGCATGTACCGCGTGCAGAACTGGGTCGGCATGTTCTCGCCCTACTTTGCCTATGGACTGCTTCTTGATGACGCGACGAACCGCTACTCAATCTTCGGCTGGAACTGGTCTCACCTTGTCGTCGCCGTAATCATAGCCGCATTCCTAGCCGCAGCCGCGCAACTCTTCGTCACGCGCCACATGCGCGATCAATAGCGGGCAACTAACGCGTTGTTTACAACCCGGACTTAATCACCGCGTCGCAAATCGGCCCGCGCGAGCGTGTGCCCTTCAACACCAGATGCGCGTAGTTCGGCAGCCCGCGCATCATCCGCACGATCCAGTTCAGCGCATTGTTCGATTCATTTAGGTAGGGATTGTCCACCTGGCGCGTATCACCAAGGCAGATGCACTTCACGTTTTCACCCATGCGCGTGAGCAGCGCCCGAATTTCTGTGCGCGACAGGTTTTGCGTCTCATCCACAATCACCACCGCGTCTTCGATCGTCATGCCGCGAATAAACGCCAGCGGGAGGATCTCGAATTTGTTCGCGTCAAACTTTGAGGTGCCGTCCTTTGGATCGACGAATACCTTGTTCGCGGGCCGCGCCCCGTGCAACTTCGTCACCAGCCCGTACAAATATCGAATGTAAGGCTCCATCTTATCATTTACGTCACCCGGTAAATATCCCATCTTCGTACCGATTTCGATCAATGGTTTTAACACATAGATCTTGTCGAAGCGCTTCTGCTCGAGCGTCATGTAGAGCGCCGCCGCCAACGCCAGATATGTTTTGCCGTAACCAGCATCGCTTTGCAGCGACACCAAGTCGATGTGTTCGTGCAGTAACAACTCGAATGCGAGGTTCTGATACACGTTGCGCGGGCGCACCTTCCACACTTCGTGTTCATATTCGATGACCCGCGGACCGTCTTGCCCATGAAACATCGGACGGCCTTCGTGCCACGAGAAACAGTTCAGCGGTTTTTCATCGTCGTCACTCACAAACCCCGTGTATTGTTGCGACTCCGATTCGAATGGTTTCGCTTGTTTATATTCTTGGCTCTGCACGCCGCTGAACTCCGCCATGAGCTGGAGAATGCGATCGTTGGTAACCAGGATAGGATCGTCAAGGCCGGCGTTCTTAATCTCTTTTAATATTTGCAGATCGATGCTGGGAATGAGCGGATCGGAGTTTTCATCTTTGATGATATGGACGACCTCGAGATTTTCACGGATCGAATCGATCGCTTTCGATACCAGGTGCTTGACGCGCGGTTCTTTTTTTAATTTATCGAGTTCGAGAATGACGTGAAAAGGAATGCCGACGGCGTTCTCTTTGCCATTGCGCAGCACGCGGATGCAGTTCGGGTCTTCGAGCAGGGCGTTCGTATCGAGGATGTAACTCTTTTTCATGGTACTGCTCCCGGAAGAGTGGGAATTCGTGGTGGTGTCGTGTGTCGTAGTGTGCGTTGTGCTGGCGCCGCGGGCTTCCTCCTTGGGCAAGGGCTCCTCAAACGAAACGCGCGCCGCCGGACGGCGACGCGCGCGATGGGTCGTTTCGTGATGCAACAGATCGGTCAGTTGATCGGGGCTGTTACCAGAATTGGGTGCGGTCAAGCGCGTGCCTCCGAAGTCCCGGGGGTGAACGGAGTGGCGCTCAGAGGCCGATGCAGTATCGGGGTCTGTGCGGTATGACGCATCCGGTCTATGCGGCGAATCCTTCGACTCGTTTCAAGGGGACTGTCATTTTAAGGATGGCCCGGCTCAAGCGAGCCAACACCCAAACAATACCATAAGCTGCGTGGCTTGTCTATAGGCAACACAATATATTGTGTTAGAATTCCATAAAAAGTGCTAATCCACAAAATCCATGCCCGATTCGGGCGGCGTATGCCGCGTACCGTGTGTCTCTTTTGCTGTTCGCGGTGCTTCATGGCTTTGGTCTGGGGACTGTGTGTGCCGCGCGCGCGGACCCCGCAGCGCTTCGCCAACCTCATGCGCCGTGCTTTCCGCAGGCGCCGCGGCGTGTTTCCGTGGCGTGTCTTCACCTCTCTCAGTCCGGTGCAAGTGCTGCGTATGTCCACCGCCGTGCCGCAAGACTGCCAAGGCCCGGAGCCTCGCACGATGATAATTCTTCGCGCCGTCCCCGTCGATTGACGGCATCGGCGCCGCGAGACGAAGCAGCAATGCGAGGAACTCCGCCCCTTGCACGACAGTCGTCTCGCAGGTCGGCAACACGGCGTCCAATTGTTCGATAAGCGGGCGGAGTCCAACGGCTGTTCGCTTGGTGATCGCCGTGGGACTTGCCATGATCGATTCCCGTGCAATCAGCGACGCCACCCCTGGTGCCACGATAAGCGCGTGACGCAGAAATGCCGTGACCACTGCGTCCATCCGTTTACCCGCCCCGTTCAACCCCGCTAGCTCGCGGTCAATGGCTTCCCGAAGCGGCAGCACCCAATCCTCAATCACCGCATCAAAGAGTCCATCTTTGCCGCCAAAGTGATACGCAATCAGGGCGATGTTCACCCCCGCGCGATCGGCGATTGCCCGTGTGGACGCCGCATCGTAGCCCTGCGCCGCAAAGGCATCCGCGGCCGCTCGCAACAGTTTTCGTTGCGCCGTCTGCTTGACTTGCCGGGACTTTTTATTAATCATTCGTTTAATCAAAATTAATCGTACGATTGATTACAACAATCACGAGTCTATAAGAGTTTCGCCAGTAAAATCAAGGGGAATCTAAGACCACGACTACTTGAAGAATGCCGCCTTCTGGTAAATGACCGGCGAAGCTGCGAAAGGTCTGCGTTCAAAGCCAACGTTAACCGCGCATTTTACGCGCAGGATTTGCGGAAATTTGATTCAAGGATTATTCGGGTCGAAGACCCCGCCAATTGCAGATGCCCACACGCGGTTGACCGGTTCGTCAGCAGGATATTTGAGGAATTGCGCGTGCCCGTCCATGAAGAGCACGTTCGCCCCGGCGGGGATGTGATTGAAATTCTGGGGTATCGGCGAGATCGCATCGTGCATGATCCATATCTCGCTCTGCGACCATGCCCCCGCTGCGGGATTGTTGATGTCCGTGATCATGAAGCGCTCGATCCCCTCGCGCAGGCGAAAGACGGTACCGCCGCCTCCGTTGCCCAGACCGGGGGTTCGCACGGGCACGTCGTTGTCGGCTGGGCCTTCGTGACTCACCGCAAAGATCTTCTCGTTCAGGTAGCGGACAACTTCCATGAATTGCGATGGCGCGGGGGTGTCGTCCGGACGATTGAAGTACTGGCCGAATTCCCCCAGCGGCTCCGCCGTGTCCTCATCCCCGAGCTTGTCCAAGACCCACCCCCAATATGCATAGCTCGCATCGGCGCGGTGGGCCAGCCCGCCCTCGTATTTGGGAATATGTATGTTGATGGTGCCGTCCGCACCGTAAAATCCCTCGACGCGATCCAGCGGGTCGGACGGACAGATGAGGATCCGCGCGTCCGTCAAGTACTCGGGATAAAGCGCGGCCATGCGTGGTGCAGCGGCAAAGTCGTATTCCGATCCGCCCCGGAAGAACACCTGAAAAGGCGGGTACTTCTCCTGCCGCGTCTCGCTCGCGTACATCTTGAAGATAAGGCCAAGCTGCTTTAGGTTGTTCTGACACGCCGCACGCCGCGCCGCCTCTCGCGCCCGCGATAGCGCAGGCAGCAGCAGCCCCGCGAGAATCGCAATAATCGCGATCACCACCAACAACTCGATCAATGTGAAGCCGCGCACCTTCATACGCAAGCCCTTGTGTGATAACAATAAAACCGCCTGAAAGCGGAACTTCAAACCGGGCAGCGCGCACCATATAAAAAGTCTAACCGCAGCTTGTCGATCCGTCAATCGTCGCCACCTTGAATACAATCAAAAACAGAAGTGATTACCGGTCCCGTTCGGTCTGCTATCATCGCGCGCATGAAGATTGTTTGCGTCGTAAGCGCCTTGGACATTCAGTTGAATTACGGCTGCACGCCGGCGTGGTGGCAGTTCTTGAAAGGACTGCACGAACTGGGACATGACGTGGTGGCCATTCCGTACGCCGGGGGCGCCTTCGCCACGCCCTGGTGGCGATGCTACGCCAATCCCTGCCAAACGGAAGGCTCCGCGTTTGGCGCGCTGAAGAAGTTGTTTGGCAAGAGCGCGAAATCGGGGGGCACTTCTACGAGCGATGGCGCGGGCGGCAAGATCAATCGCAAGCTGATTGAGTCATGGGTGCGGCCGCGCTGGGAAGCGCAGCTTGCAAAGGTGTTGGAGACGGAGCGAAACGTGGATGCGGTCATCGTGTTCTCCGTGCCGCTGAATCATTTCACGGGATTGCCACAACGTGAGCGCGCGAAGTATGGCGTGCCGTTTTACTATTTCGATGGCGATGTGCCGGCGAGTCTGCCGAAGTTCGGCGGGTTTGCCTCCGGCTTCCGCGGCTACGACGGCGCGGACCTGCGTGAGTATGACGGCTTCATGTGCAACTCGACCGCGGGCGCGGAAGAATTAACGGCGATGGGCGCGCGGTGCGTGGAGACCGTGCATTGGGGCGTTGACCCGGAGCTGTATTCGCCGATGATGGCGAAGGAAGAGTTCGATGTTTTCTTCTACGGCTACGGCGTGGAATATCGCGAAGAGTGGTTTGAGGACATGCTGGTGACGCCGTGCGGAGAATTGGGCGACAAGAAGTTTGCGCTCGGCGGAAAAGGTTTTCCACCGACGCCGATCGCGTTGCAGTATGTCGGCAACGTGCCGTTCAATGGCCTGCGCCAAGCCTGCGCGCGCGCAAAGATCAACCTGAACATTTCGAGAACGGCGCACGCGAGCGTGTACGGATCGTCCACCTTGCGGATGTTCGAACTCGCGGCAATGGGCTGCTGCATCGTGTCAAACCCGCACGAGGGCATCGAGGAATGGTTCGATGATGGAAAAGAAATTGTTATCGTCGAATCCGCCGATGATGCAACCCGAACCTACCGCAAGCTACTGCAAAACGCGCGCAAGCGCAAAGCGATGGGGCGCGCCGCGCGCAAACGGGTGCTGAGCGACCATACGCACCTGCAGCGCGCGGAGCAGATAGTCGCTTTTATACGCCCGTAACGTAATCGGAACAACTGGAATTATTGTGGTGCGGGCGCTTTCGCCGAAAGCGCCGTTTCGCGCGCGACACAACAATCGGACGGTTCGGCGAACCGTCCCTACCTTGTTAGGAACTTCTTCATTTCTTCATGTATTCTCTCGCGCATGAATAGCAACCTTCCTTTTGATTTCGCGATTGAAAATTATCCCCTCGCGCCATTGACGATCTACGGCGTGGGCGGGCCTGCGCGTCTGGCGTTGATTCCTCGCACCGTGGATGAAGCCGTGCAGGCCTATGAATGGGTCGGACAACAGCCTGGGAAGAGGACGGTGCTGGGTGGCGGGTCGAACGTGTTGATCGACGACGCCGGTTACGACGGCATCGTTGTCGTGATGAGCGAACTAAATGCGCTTGAGGTCCTAGGAAACGACCGTTACCGCATCGAGTCGGGTGTCGATCTAAACCAAGTCGTGCGCGAAATCATGCTTACGAACAATTATGCGATGGTTGGCGGGCTCACCGGCATTCCGGGCACCGTCGGCGGCGCGATCTATATGAATGCCGGCACCGTCAACGGTTCCACCTGCATGCTGATGGAATCGGTCGATGTCATCGGCCCGGAAGGGCGCAAGCTCATTCCGATGCACGAATCGCTCTACAGCTACCGTGGCCAGACCTTCTGCCCACGCGGGTCGTTAATCTTGCAAGGGTTCTTTAAATTCTCGAAGACCGACGAGCCGCAGCAACCGATTTACGACCACTACATCGAACGCCGCCAACGCACCCAGCCGCAGGGAAAGTGTTGCGGCAGCGTCTTCAAAAACCCCCAGGGCGACCATTCGGGACGCCTCATCCAAGCGGCGGGTCTGATGGGCACGCGTTGTGGCGGTGCCGTAATCAGCGACAAACATGCAAATTTCATAATGAACGACGACAACGCAACTAGTGCGGACATCCGCCAACTAATAGAAATCGCCAGAACAACCGTAAAAGAGAAGTTTGGGATTACACTTGAAGAAGAAGTTGTCTACATTAAGTAGTCATTTTATCCGCAAATCCCGCAAAAACCCCAACGCTAGAATTGATTATTTGTCTTGCAAATCCAGCAAGTGTGGATTATTATGGACAAGATACTGAATAGTGATTCATTTTGACAAATAGTCAAGGAATAACCATGGAATTCAAAGACCTCTTCGAGCTCGTCACCAAAGAAGGCGCCTCCGATCTTATAATCAGTGCGGGAGCTCCTCCCGTCTTGCGCGTCAATGGCCGCCTTTACCGCACACGCTACGATGCGATGACACCCGAAGCGACGAAGAAGTTGGTCTACTCCGTGCTCACTGCCGACCAGAAAAAGACGTTTGAAACCGCGAAGGAATTGGATTTTTCCCTGGCCTCCGGCCGCAAGCACCGCTATCGCGTGAACGTATACCTGCAAAAGCAGGCGGTAGCCGCGGCGCTGCGCCCTATCCCCGATTCGATACCGGACCTGGATTCGCTGGGCCTGCCCGAGGCGGCCGAAAAGTTTGCGGACGCGAAGCAGGGTTTATTGTTGGTAACGGGCCCAACGGGCCACGGGAAAACCACGACCCAGGCGGCGATCATCGATCGTATTAACGAAACCCGCGAAGCGCACGTGATCACCGTCGAAGACCCCATCGAGTTCGTGCACACGCACAAAAAATCGATCGTGGACCAGCGCGAAGTGGGCGATGACACACATGGCTTTGTTCACGCGCTAAAGTACATCCTGCGCCAGAACCCGGACGTGATTCAGATTGGGGAAATGCGCGACCTTGAGACGATTCAGGCGTGCCTGCGCGCGGCGGAGACGGGCCATCTAGTCATGGCGACCCTTCACACGAACGACGCCATCCAGTCCGTCGACCGCATGATCGACGTGTTCCCCGCCGAGCAGCAGCAACAGATTCGGTTCATGCTTTCAATGACCTTGCTGGGAATTATTTCGCAACGGCTACTTCCGAAGAAGGACGGTAAAGGTCGCGTGATGGCGGCCGAACTGCTGATCAACAACACGGCGATCGCGAATCTCATCCGCGAAGGCAAGACGCACCAGGTGTACAGCATCATGGAAACCAACACCCGTGAGGGCATGGTCACCATGGACAAGGCAATCAAGTCGCTGTACATGGAGGGCACGATTTCGTATGACGAAGCGGTCGCGCATGTGAGGAACCCGAAGCAGTTCTCAAAGTAAGGTATTTACGCCCAAGAAGTTACGAAGCAATTCGCTTTTCGCTGGCCCGGTGGAGCCGGCGGTGCTATACTGGGTGACTGGAGAAAGGGCCGGGTGGCCCTGTTGAACGTGGGTTAAGTCGAGTCACACTTGCAACTTTCGTGTGACGGTGAGGATATATAGATGCATACTGACGAGGTGACGCGTCAGAGCGGAGGTGGAAAAGTGGAAGGGCAGGGGTTAGTCCAGTTCCACAGCGCGCAAGCGGCCCGGTTACGGGTCCTAGGGCGCGAAGGATTGCCGATCAAGGAGCGCGCAGACGAAGCGCTCATGATCGACCACGCCGAAGGCTCCGAGGAGGCATTCGCCGAACTCTGCCGCCGCCACAATAAGAACGTTTTGAACTACATCTTCCGTATGGTGCAAAACCGCCAGATCGCGGAAGAGTTGACCCAGGAAGTATTCCTGGCGTTGGTGCGCAACGCACAGCGCTACGAACCGCGCGCGAAATTTACGACGTACCTCTACACGATTGCGTCAAACATCGTGTCGAAGGAATGGGTCCGCCGGAAACGGCGCCCGCGCTTCCTGAGCCTGTCGTCGGCGTGGAGCTGGCGCAAAGGCCCGGAAGACGAATACGACCCCATGGAACACGTGGGCGACGAGAATGCGGACGTACTTGCGGCGTTTCAACGCGGCGAGATTTCCGAAGCGGTGAACACGGCGTTGCGCGAGTTGCCGGAGCACCAGCGCGAAGCGTTTGTGTTGCGCAGGTTCCAGGACCTGTCGTACGAAGAAATTGCGATCATTACCGATTCACCGGTGGGCACGGTGAAATCGCGTGTAGTACGGGCAGAGCGTGCGCTGCGGCCGCTGCTGGCCCGGTTTCGAGACTACGTATAAAAGCCCCTGGGAGTTATGGCATGTTGGGCCATCCTTCAAAGCCTGAACTGCTGGCCTATGCGGAAGGCTTGGTAGACGGGCGCGGTATCAGCGCGGCCACGGCGCGGCACATTACGTCGTGCCCGGTATGTGCGCGCGAAGTCGCTGCCATTCGCGGCTCGATCGAATTCACCGCGTCGGCCAATACGCTCGATCCCTCCGAAGATTCTATCTCGCGCATATTGATTGCTGCGCGCTCCGAACGCAAAGCCACCCGGCGCGCGCGCGGTGGTGCGCCTGCGTTGGTGTTAAAGGGTCTTGCCTATGCGGCGGGCGTTGCAATTGTTTCCGCAGTCGTGTTCAAGGCGGGCCTGAATATGTCCGGCGCGAGTGGCTTTTCGCGCACGGCGTCTGCGGCGCGCACAATTTCGACGCCGGGCTCGGCTGACGATCTACGCCGCGCAACGGCGCAGATCGAAACGCTCGCGGCGGCGGTCGGATCGCGTACCAATGAAACGACGCCTTCATATCGCGCACGGCACCAGGCGCGTGAAGTACTCGCAATCGACGCAGCACTCACCGCTGCGCGTAACGAGCTCGAATCCAATCCGAACAGCGAACGCGCAAACCGCATCATCACGTCCAACACCAAGCGCCAGGCCGCGGCGTTGAAATCGCTCTATATGGAGCGCAGCCTGTAGGGCGCGTGCGATTGTTGGCTAAGAACGCCGAATCGAAATTCGGCCCCCTCACATTCATCGTTTGTGCTTTTCTTTTTTCGACGCCTGGCGCATTCGCGCAATCGCCCCCAAAGGAATCTGCTTCCTCCACCGTATTCGATACCGTCACTCATTGGCTCACAGTCCTCGGTGAAAAAACCGAGAACATTCTCGCGCCGCGCTTTGGCCATATCGGCGACGTGGGCAAATCGCCGTGGGACGGTTTGACGGCGCGCACCCGTGAGATCGAAGAGAGTAAACCTGTGCGGCCCACATCTACGGTCTCGATTACCCGCGATATCGGCGAAGGCTTGGTGCGAGTCGCGACGTCTGACGATCCCGTCGTGCGCGTGCGGGTGAAGGCCACCGTCGGCGCGGAGCAGGCGGAGGCAGCGCAGGAACTCGCCGAGCAAGTGAAGCTGCAATTAGACAGCCCGCCGTCGATGGAGCGTGTGGACATCAAAGTGACGGGGCCGAGTCCGCAGGAAAAGACTAAGAGTGCAATCAAGCTCGATTACGAAATCTCCGTGCCCGCTGGGGCAAGTGTCGTCTGCAAGAATGAATGGGGCGATACGGAAATCAGCGGCGTGACGGGCACCGTCGAGATCGATTCTCGTTTCGGCGCGATCGACTTACGTAATATCGGCGGTGCCGTGCGCGCGCGGGCTTGGGGCGAATTTCCCTTGCGCGCTTCTCAATTGCGTCAGGGCGGAACATTCGAATTGCAGGGCACGCAAAGCGAGTTCGCAAACGTGTCCGGCGCATTAAAGATCAGCAATTTCATGGGCAGCGTGGCCGTGCGTGAATTGCCCGCGGAGACAGAACTCGATGTGACCTCCGAGAGTGGCCCCATCGAATTGTGGATTCCGGAGAACGCAACACCCGAGATTTCGGCGAGCGCAGCCTTCGGATCTGTGGCGTCTGACGTGCAACTCGATCAGTCCAAGCGCGGCGACCTTGTAATCGCCCGCGGCGGCGCGGCGGGGTCGAAGCAACGCCTGTCGCTGCACGCGAGTTTTAACACGATAGCGATTCACCGTGAAGGCGTGAAACCGCAGGAGCCCGCGCAAACGCGCGAAGGCGGCGAGTTTGTTCGCAAGAATATCGAGCAGACGCTCGAAATCCCGCAAGGCGCCGAGATCGCAATCAAGGCCGCCGTTGGCGATGTTCGCATTACGGCGAGCGATTCGTCCCAGGTGGTCGTGCGGGCCGCGCTTGTCGTGCAGATGCAAACGAATGCCAACGCGCAGGCGGCCATCGAAGCGTTGAACGTGCAAACCCAATTGGTCGATGGCCGCGCGATGCTGACCACAGCGGTGCGCGACAACATGGCCGCGCTCGGCTGCACGCGTTACCGCATCGATTTGGACATCATGTGTCCGCGCGGATCACCGGTGAAATTAATTGCGGACAGTGGCTTCACAACGGTGTCTTCCATGGGAGCAGCAGTGAGCGTGGAGCAGGGCAAGGGCAGCGTTACGATTGATCAGTGCAAACGCGACGCGGGCGAATTGTTGGCCTCCATACAGGAAGGCGATGTCACGGTAAACGATTGCGCCGGCCCGCTGACTGCGACCACGCAGCAGGGTTCGGTGAAAACGACTGCTGTTACCGATAAGCAGGTGTTGCGCGCCACGCGGGGCCGCATAACTGTCGAATCTCCAAAGGGTGCGTTGGATGCGAAGTGCGTAAGCGGCGATGTGATAGCGCTAGCCATCGACGGCGTGTTGGGCGATTACGCGCTCAATGCCGAACAGGGCGACATCAATCTGCTCGTGCCGGATACCGCGGACGCAACGCTGTTCGCCACCGCGACGAACGGCCAAGTAAACAGCAAGGTCCGCCTCAGCGGATCGGTACAAGGCGATAAACGCGAATTTAGCGGACCCATCGGCGCGGGAAAATTTCGTGTGGATTTAGGCGTGGTAGGCGGTGTGATTAACATCGACTAGGTTACTCTTGTTCTCGATTCATTTGCTGCCTGGTACACAATATATCTCCAAGACTTCCGTACCAACGGTACAACGCAACCCTAGCCAGGGGCATCGCCCCTGGAGTGCCGCCAGTTCCCCCAATTTCGATTGCGCCCCGTAAGGGCATTACAAGGGAACCTCCAGCATTACAACTGAACGTATTTCGCTCGTGTTTCTTATGGTAATGGTCCAAACAAAAAACGGCCCGTACGTGTTCGTACGGACCGTTTGTGTAAATGAGCTATTTACAGCGGCAACTGCACGATGCCGAAGTATCCTAATGGCGCGTAGGCCGCATGTTCGCCGAAGCGAATTGTGCTGGGTGTGCCCATGACTTCGAGAAGGTCTTCGAGGTCTGGGTCATCCGTGCAATCGTAACGCACGATCGCGCCGCCGCCGACTCCGAAATACGCGCTGGTCGCGTTGGCATCGATCAAGTTCGCCCACGATTCGGTGACAAGCACATCGCCGCCGTTTTGCAGCGCGCCGCTCGGGGACACGTCAACCGTGTACAAACGCACGCCGTCGTCATACCCCTCAACGAATATCTTCGCGCCGCGGCCCAGCACGGTCGATGCGCCATCCGGCAAGTCAGTGTTATCGATCTCGTCGACACCGAGGCCGCCGTCCCAACTTACCGTACGGATCAACGAACTGAACTCGTTACTTGAGCTCCACTCGTCGTCGCGCAACGTGAGCACGTCCGCGTTCGGATCGTACTGCACAAATACGCCGGGCACGTTCACCGTGGGTCCTGCATCGATCGTTTCCGGATCGAATTCGGTGATGAAGTACGCGCACTCTGCGCGGTTCCACGGGAATGAGGTCGCGTTGATAAAGGTCTTGCTTGAAACGTAGAGCTTGTCGCCGACTGCATCGACGTTGGATACAGCGTCGAATCCGAAGCCAATCTTCGTGGTAAGTTCGAGCGCTTCGAGATCCACCAACGCGATACCTTCGTACGCGGCGCCGTCGCCGAGCGTTTCATCGAAATCGTCCGAAGTGCATCGCAACACCAGCGTATTGCCCGCGAGCAGCGTCGTGTTTTGTCGGTACGATGGGAACCACGGCCACCAGATGCTGTCCACCGCGACGGCTGCATCGCCACCAGCCGGCACCACTTCACCGCCTCCGCCGCCGCCCGTTTCGTAGTAAGGAAGCACCCACCAGTAACCGTAATGCGGCCACACATCGACGTCGAGTTCGCCGCTGAGTTCAGGCGCGCTTGGATCGCTGAAATCGATCACCGCGACCTGATAACCCGCGTCATCCCTCCACGACGTGCCAACCAGTACGACCTTGTCGCCGTACTGGTGGGCGGCGGTCAACTGGCCTACATTCACTTCCACTTCGCCGAGGCCGCCTTTCAGGGGCAGGCCCACCGCGCGCGCGATAGTCTTGCCGGTATCGTACTGCGTGACGATCTCGACGCCTACGCTCGAGGACAGTTCCACGAAGTCAACCACGTTCTCGGCGAGCGTTAGCGTGTTCGTGACTTCCGGTTGATCCAGGTCGGACGCATCAATTTGTGCGAGTTGTTCGCTGGTCACACCGTAGTAAAAGTCGCTGTGTTCAAAAGAGCGGAGAATGCTGCCCTGCAAATCTACGGTACCGCGCTTGGTGAGGTCGCTCGGCGTCCATGATACGAACTGCAGGCGATCGAAGCCGCCGCCCACTTCTTCCCAACCGGAGAACGGCACGATGATTACATCTTCCAACACCGTCAGCGCTTTCACATCTTGGTGCGCGATAGACCAACTCCAATTCTCGCCAAACGATACGCGGTCCGCGAGCGCCGGGTTCGCAGGATCGCTCACATCGAACAGGCTCAGACTCGCTTTCCAACCGCCATCGCTATTGTCCACACCAAGCGCAATGAGTGTGTCGCCGCGCGGCTCGATGTGCGTGGACCAGCCGGGCACTTCCAATTCACCGACCACGGCAGGGTTCGCCGGATCCGAGAAATCGATTACAAAAAGCGGATCGATTTGAAGGAACGTTACGATGTACCCGCGCGTGCCGTCGAAGCGCGTCGCAAAAAGCGTCTCGCCATCGGCGCGCTCGAATTCGATCTCCGCAAGCGTTTCGAGATCGTTCGGGTTGGCCACATCCACGGTTGTGATGAAAGTGCGACGGCCGTCTTGCCAGCCGTTCGACACGATCCGCAGCACTCCGTTGTACACGTCCATCTTGAACTTGTCGGCAATATATCCTTTCACATCGATCTTGTCGCCAACCTGCAGGTCGCCGGCCGGATCGCTGATGTCAATCAATGTGATTTCGCTGCCGTCCTTGTCCCATTCCCAACCGGAAACAAAGATCGCGGATGAAGTTGCATATACCACATCGCCGATGTTATCCGTCGAAACTTCGTCCGCCTTAAAGATGTCCTCTTCATCCGCGATGTTCACACTTACAATGTGCGACGCGGAGGTCTTCGCTTTCAGGGGCACCGCATCAACCCAACTCCAGTCGTACTCCGCAGTCACGGCGTAGAGCACATCACCCACGAGACGGCTATCCGTCAGATCGCCTTCGAGGTCAAACGACGAGACAATCTCGCAATCGGCTGGATCGGAAATATCCACGACGTACAAACGTGACGCAATCTCATACGCGACAGTATCGCCCTTGGTCTCAAATTCCGCGGCATACGCCACGAGCACATAGGCGCGATTGCCAACAACATAGAGGTCGCGCGGAAAGCCGAGCGTAGCGACTTGATCGACGATCGATTGATCTTCCAGATTGACGAGCGTCAGCCCGCGATATTGGTTCAACACGAAAAGTGTATCGCCCACCTGCCGGATCACATCCGGCTCCACCAGTTCGCGCGTGGGTTCGGGGGCCCCTCCTCCGCCACCTTCACCGCCTGCGGCCATGTCGTCCAGGAATCCGCCGAGGTTACGGTACCCGCCGGTGAGGTCGGCGCTGGTGTACTTGAATCCGCTGGGGTTTGGCCGCGGGCATCCCGCGAGCAGCGTGGCGGCTGCCACGGCAGCAACAATTAGTAAAGACTTACGCATGGAGTGACTCCCCTGTTCCGCATTGATGGAGCAAGCGTCGCGTACACGCTTATTCCCAGACTTCCCGAAAGCGGCCACAGGCCCCGATGACGGACATCCCGGCATCGTACCGCATAGTTTTCCCATTTAGTATACCGGATCAGTACGGTTGCGTTACCAGCGGCCGGCGCCATTGCATCCCTGTTCGCGCGACGTTACGGAGGACATTGCGCTGAGGGGGGTGTAGCAAAAAAATTTTTGACGAAACAAAGGGGGGTGCTGGGGCGAAAATCGTCGTAAGTCGTGATTTCATGGTCGTCGTCCGCTGCGCACCCCCCCGGGGTGACACGGGGGTGTCGGGGGTGTCGGATGGCTCGTGCCGCGGTTGCGTGTACTTCATGTGCTCGTCCTCATTATTCCCGCGTTGCCAAGTGCGCGCTGTTGTCTTTAGGCGGCGGGGTTGCCGCAGCAATTAAAGGTCTCCTGATCATTTGCCCAGCGCGTTGCACTTGGGGCCGATGAACTATTACGACACGGGGCGTACGGTACCTGGAATTGGCGCCGATCCGGGTGGTGTCATGACGAATGCGAGGCACGCGAAGCGGAGCTTCTGGCACGGGTGCGTTCCCAAGCAGGGAGCTTGGGAACGAGTTGATATGGTGGGAGCTTGGGAATGAGTTCAAATGAAGACCGGCGCGGCGGTCACATCTCGATTTGAACGCCCAGTTCCACCACTTGGTTGGGGGGAATTCCGAAGTAACTTGTCGCCCCCGTGGCCAGGCGCGACAACATGGCAAACATATTCGTCCGCCAGCGGGCCATACCCTTGCTCTTACCGACGACGATGCTCTCGCGACCGAGGTAGAAGCCGGTCGTGCGCCGCTCGAACTGCAGGCCCTTGTCGGACGCCTTCTCGATAATTTCCAGAATATGGGGCGATTCCATGAACCCGTAATGCGCGATGACGTTGTAGAACCCATGGCCAAGATCCGTCACCTCGATGCGTTCCTCGTCCGGCACGTGCGAGATTTCTTCAAATACGAATGACAATACGACGGTCTTTTCGTGCAGCACCTTGTTATATTTCAGATTGTGCAGTAACACCACCGGCACCACATTGGGCGTGCCCGATAAAAACACCGCCGCACCCGGCACGCGCTTCGGTTTGCTGCCATGCTCAAACACGCTCGCCACAAAGTTGTCCAGCGACAAGGTCCGCCTGCGTAACCGGTCGTAGAGCAGTCCACGACCTTTCTTCCAAGTGGTCATGATCATGAAGAGCACGACACCTGCCAACAGCGGGAACCAGCCGCCGTGGGGGACCTTCATCATCGTGGAAGCCCAGAACGTGATGTCGATCACAATAAAAACACCTGCGGTCAAAGCGATCTTGTACATCGGCCATTTCCACGCGTGCCGCATATAAATGGCCAACAATGCGCTTGTAATCAACATGGCAGTGCTCACGGCAACGCCGTATGCCGCGCTCAAGTCGCTCGATGAACCGAATCCAATGACAAGGCCAAACGTCGCGAGCATAAGCAGTGTGTTTACAGCCGGCACATAAATCTGCCCTATGGTGTGGCTGGAAGTGTGAAGAATCTTAAGGCGCGGCAAGAAGCCTAGCTGCACCGCCTGTCGCGTGATCGAAAACGCGCCCGTGATGACCGCCTGGGAAGCAATACACGCCGCCAGCGTGGCCAGAACCACCATCGGGTAAAGCAGCGCCTTTGGCGCCAACGCGAAGAACGGGTTTGCAATTGTCGATTCGTCCACGAGCAGAATTGCCCCTTGCCCAAAATAATTGAGCAGTAAGCACGGAAGCGCCACAATGAACCAGCCGTTACGAATCGGGATGCGCCCGAAATGACCAATGTCCGCGTAGAGGGCCTCGCCACCGGTCACCGCGAGGAACACGGAACCCAGAAGAGCGAAACCATGCGGCCCGTGGCTGAGCAAAAACCTGATTCCGTAATAGGGGTTGATGGCCAGCAGCACGTGCGGATGCGCAATGATTGACCATAAGCCGAGCGCACCGATCGTGAGAAACCAAATCAGGATGAGGGGCCCGAAGTAAGCCCCGATACGCGCGGTCCCCCACTTCTGGATCAGGAAAATTCCAAATATGATCGCGAGGGAAATGGGAAGAATGTAGGGATTGAAAAACTCCGTAATTACACTGAGCCCCTCAACCGCGCCGAGCACGGTGATCGCAGGCGTAATCATTCCGTCGCCATACAGGAGCGCCGCACCGAAAATACCCAAGGCGATGAGCAGGTTGGCAAAATGGTCATGTTTGTTTTTGTGCGTGAATGTTACCAGCGACATGAGCGCGAGGATTCCGCCTTCGCCGCGGTTGTCGGCGCGCAGGACGAAGGGCACGTACTTAATCGATATGATTACGATTAGCGCCCAAAAAATCAGCGAGAGGATACCGAGCACATTGTCGTGGGACACTCCTGCACCATGCGCGCCGCCGAGACATTCGCGCATGGTATATAGTGGGCTTGTGCCGATATCGCCATAGACGACGCCCAGCGCACCTAAAGTGAGGGCCGCGATCGACTGTTTCTTGTGGGCTGATTCATGACTCATAAACGTCAATACCTCTACCAAATGTAGTCATTCCTTGCGAGCTGCCTTGTTTGCAAACTCAATCGCGCAGGGAATTTACGGACGGCGATGCGAACTCGCCGTTGCCATCTGGCTGGAAGTGGTCAGTGGACCATACACCCTTATCTCGCCAATATGCATCATGCTCGAAAGCACAGAACGCTGGCATATAAACAAACCCATACCGGGTCATAGCCTTGCTCTACATTTCCGCATTTTTCCGCCGGAACCCCTCCCGGCTAAAAACGAAAGTGTACGCCTCCGGCAGGATAGAGTCCAATTTCACATTGACGGTTTCGGGCCCCAAGATTAGACTGGCGCAACGGGGGAACTTCACGATGCGTCCAGCAATTAGATTCATTTTCGCAGCTTTTTTAATCACCAACGCCGCTCATACCCAAGACGAGGCACTGCCGGGAGGACCCGAATTCGCGGGAGCGATCGCACAATACGCCGCCTACGTTCTGCCGGAGTCCAAACGCGCGGAGGCGGACGAGATTAATCGGGCCCTTCGCCAAGCCCAGAATGACAGCAAGCGCGCGACCAACGACGCGGAGAAGCAGGCGGCATTGGAAAAGCGCAGCGCCGCGGTAGCGCGTCTGCAGAAACTCCTCAGCGAAATTCCTGGCGCAACCGCAATCACGCTCAGCGCCACGCAGACGACCCTCGCTCCTGCGCCGCCCGTCACCCTGCACGCAGAATCCAGCGCGCTGCTTTTTCGGATAGATGCCGGCCCCGGTCCAGCGCGCGCTGTAACCGCTGCCTACGACTTCTCAGAGCGGTCCACGCCGCGGTTCCCCGTGCAGGTGGCGCCTGGCTGCACCACGTGGGCGCTCGTGACGCTCGAGCGTATACCTACCCTGAAAACGGAGATCGAAATCGAGTTCTCCACCGGCGGCGGTCCAACCACGATTCTGCCCATGACGCTCACGACACCGGATCCCGGGACGCTAGACGCTACGATCCTCTCCGACGATTCGGGCAAGCCGTCGCCGGCGATGGTGCGACTGGTACGCAAACTGGACGGACGCGAATTTGGCCCGTCGAACGCGCTGGACTTCGGGCCGCAGTTCGACCACCAGGGCAACTTTGCCCCGCAGCGCCGCACAAACCACACCGGCGGCGGCGCGGGCAGCTTCTGGGTCTGCCCGGGCCCCTTCACCATGCAACTCGCCCCCGGCGACTACAGCATCATCGTCACGCGCGGCGCGGAGCACGAGTCCGTGGCGAAAGATTTTGCCATTGCGTCGAAGAAGACGACCTCCGTTACGTTTAGGCCCGAACGATGGGTGGACATGCGCAAGCACGGCTGGTGGTCTGGCGATGATCATTTCCACTGTCAGATATTGAGCGAAGGCGATGCGGAGCGCGCCGCGGCTTGGGCGCGGGCCGAAGATGTGCGCCTGTGCAACGTCGTGAAGATGGGCGACATCAGCCGCACCTGGTTCGACCAGCGCGGCTTCGGCCCAGACTACCGCGTCGAGCGCGACGGCTACATCCTCTGCCCGGGGCAGGAGTGCCCGCGCACGCACAACGAACTCGGCCACACGATCCACATGAACATCCGCAGCATGATCCGCGATACCAGCCAGTATTACCTCTATGACACCGTGTTCGACGAAGTGCAGGCGCAAGGCGGTCTCTCGGGGTATTGCCACGTGAACTCCGGCATCTTTCATGTGCACCGCGATATGAGCATGAACCTCGCGAACGGCAAGGTGGATTTCGTCGAACTGATGCAATTTGCGAATCTCGGCACCGACCTTTATTACGATTTCCTCAACACAGGATTTAAGGTCACAGCATCCGCAGGGTCGGATGTACCCTGGGGTGGCAGCGTCGGCGAAGTGCGCGTGTACGCCTACCTCGGCAAGAAGAAATTCACCGCCCAAAACTGGTTCGACGCCGTCGAGCGCGGCAACACCTTCGTAACCAACGGCATCATGCTCGACCTGCGCGTGGATAAAGCGGTCCCCGGCGACACGATCGCGGTCAAAGAAGTCAAGCCGCTGCGCGTGCGCGCGAAGGCTATCGGCGATCCGCGACGCGGCACGCCCACGAAACTCGATGTGATTGTTCACGGCGACGCGTACAAACACGCGGAATCCAGCCCTGCGAACCAGAAAGAACTGGCGCTCGACTTCACCATTCCGTCCGGCCACGGATTCTGGATCGCCGCGCGCGCGGAAGGCAGTGACGGTTCCCGCGCGCATACGACGCCAATCTACGTCGTCCGCGAAGGCCTGCGCTTCTGGAAGTATGACGCCGTTCCGGCTTTGATTGAGAAACGTCTCGCCAGCCTCGGGGAGATCGAACAAATCGTCGCCGACGCCCAAGCCCGCAACGCCGCCGGGCAAGTAGACGACAACCGCGCCATCAAACAGCTTGCGCTGCAAGGCCCTGCTTTGTTGGAGCGCGTGCAGACCGCAAGAGAGCTCTACGTAGAATTGGCGCGCATTCAAGACCAAGAAAGAGCAAAACGAAATTGAAAAGAAGTAGGGGCCGCATCTTGCGATGCGGCCCCTCTTAAAACAGTCCTGTGTACGTTCCTAACGCCACGGGCCTGAACGGTTCTCCTTGTTGAGATTCCTCAGATCGATATGCAGGGCACATCCAACCATGACGTAGGAACTGGTACTCGGACTACACATAAGCTGGACCACCTCCTTCCCGGCGCCGCCGCGCATCCCGGCCACTCCCTACCGAGGGCCTTCGTCGCCACGAGCCTAACTCGCATCGATTCTAACACAGAATCATGCGCACTCAAGTCAACAAAAAAGATAGGCGGATTCTTCCGGATTGGAAGTGCTGTATTCGGAGAAAGCGGTGCGAAAAGTGCTATTCCTCGTCCATGCGCCGGTCTTTGCGAATTCCTTCGCGGGCAAGGATTTCCTGCGCTTCTGCAAGTTTCGACGGCGGCACATCGTCCGTGCGGTGCGCGACATATTTCGCAGGCGTCCCCGCCCAGACTTCGTACGGCCCGACATCTTTGGTCACGATGCTGCCCACGCCGATTACCGCACCTTCACCGATGGTCACGCCATAGTTGATGTACGCACGGCTGCCGATCCAGCAGTTCGGCCCGATAATCGTCGGCTTGATGATGAAAGGTGTGAAGCGCCAGTGTTCTTTTGTGCCATAAATTAGGTGCGTGCCGTCGCGAATAATCACGCCCTCGGCCAGCCCCGTGTTCTCGCCGATCTCGACGTATTGTCCGCTCTCGATGATCACGTTCCAGCTCACCATCGCGCGGTCTTTGAACACGATCTTACCCTGCCCGCGCGTGCGAAACACGCAGTGGTCGCGGATGTGTACAAAATCGCCGAGTTGAACGTCGCCGTCCACCTCCATGTCGCTACCGTATAAGCGTACTTTCTTGCCAACCTTCGTAAACTTCCGCTTGTTAATGAAGGTGTAGTACTTCCGCATCAACTTGTTCATTTAGGAAATTCCCTCCGCGATCAGGAACCAGATGTTACGCGCCCCGATAGACGCACCTGGCGGTACAGGTCTCCGCCACCGTCACCGAATGGAGATCATGCACATCGAGACGCAGACGGTCCCAAATCCACCGCGCGACCTGCTCCGATGTCGCATTCTCCAGCCCTGCAATTTCGTTCAAGCACTTCCGATCCAGCGCATCATATACGCTGCGCAGTGATGGCTCCAATGCGGGTAAATCACCCGCGGCAACTTCCACCTGAAAACTGTGCCCGTGCATGCGCCGGCACTTATGTTCTGCGGGGACGTTGGGCAGGAAGTGCGCCGACTCGAATCCGAAACGCACGCGCGCTGGCTCGCCGAACACATCGCGCTCGACAATGTGTCGCGCGGTAAACGCGCAATCGCCGCCAATGTGCACGCGCACGGAATGGTATTTCGGCAGCACTTCCGTGAGCCGCGCATGTAGCCATGCTTCCACACCCGCAATAGAAGTATCCGCAAGCCCCTCGACTTCTTCCAGACGCCAGTGATCAAGCTTTCGATAAATCGGATCGAAGGCCTCTGTAATGTCGCCGTAATCGACGAGCCAGCCGAAGCGCGCGTCACAGGTGCCCGCGCATTTAATTTCGACGACGTAGCTGTGTCCGTGCAGCACTCCACCGCGCGAATGCGCCGCCTCGAATTGAAAGGTTTTGATCAATTCGACGTGCATCTACACGCCTTTCTGATCGGGCGGCCATACAAACTTGTGCAACTGCAACTGAAACCGCACCGGCAATTTGTCCTCAAGAATCCACTCCACCATCGCCTTTGGTTCAATCGGCCCAAATACCGGCGAAAACAATACCTCATTGCAGCGTGCCGTAAGGTCGTATTTCCGCACTACGTCGCGGCTCCATTCGTAGTCCGCGCGGTCAGCGATCACAAATTTTACTTCGTCGCGCGGTGATAGCCGTTCGATGTTTGACCAATCGTTCTTCTCTTCCTCGCCGCTGCCAGGACATTTCAGGTCCATAATCTTGATGACCTCGGCCGGCAGTCGATCAATGGGCAGCGCCCCGCTCGTCTCGCACAACACCGTAAAGCCGCGATCCAACAGCGCCTGCGCAAGCGTGCCGCAGTGTTTCTGCAGCAAGGGTTCCCCGCCCGTTATCTCCACCAACTTACAATCCAGCGCTTCGCATTCCGTGACAACGGCTTCGACGCTCATCTTTTTGCCGCCGTAGAATGCATATTCCGTATCGCACCACACGCAGCGCAGGTTACACCCCGTGAGCCGCACAAAGATGCAGGGCAGCCCCACCCACGTGGATTCTCCCTGCACGGACTTGTAGATTTCCGTAATGGTGAGCGACGCGTCCGTAATTTTCCCTGTCAGCAGTGGACTAGGATTATGGTCTGTTTGGGTGGTCATGCGAAGATTTCACGGTTGCCTTAAACACGCAATATTAACACCCCCGCGCGCACGATTTCCTTACGCCTATGACACGCGAGCGGAGCGCTTACGGAAAGCGCTCCGCTCGCATCCACGATAATCTGATCCTTCTTACTTCTTGTCGTAACGCGTCGTTTCCTCGGGCGCGGCTGCGGCATCGCCTGCTGGCGGCGTGCTTGTCGCAGGAGCAGGTTCACTTGGCGCAGACGTCGCCGCTGGCGGTTCTGTAACGGAAGGCGGATCAGCCGCTGGCGCCGCCGCCTCTGTCGCAGTAGCTTGCTCGGCCGGTGCGGACACGGGCGCAGTGCTGGCAGGCTCGGTTGGCGCGGGGGCTGCCTGTTCTGCGGCCTCGCGGCGTTCGCGTTGTTCCATGCGTGCCCCTAGACTCGTCGCGGCAGGCTCCGCCGGTGGTGTCGCGGTAGGCGCCGGAACAGCAATCGGATTATCGGCCTGCTTCTGGCCGGCGCCAGCCGCCTCGCCGGCCGGTTTGTCGGAGGTATCTTCCGGCGCTTGCCCGCCACATCCGCAAACTGCGATTGCGATTCCGAGTACTGAAATCAAACTCCAAACCCTAATTGACATGGTTCGCTCCCTCTGTTGATGTGTGCATTTCGGTTTGCGCAGGAGCAGCCCCTGAAGCGCCCCCGCGCATGTGTTCCCCGCGTCAGTGTAGAATGCATCCGTATATCGCGCAAGGGGGGAATTAAATATGGTCTCACGTGTCTGTATCGCCGTTGGAATGCTGCTTCATTGCTCAATATCCGAGGCCGCGACAATTTATGTCTCAAAGCTCGGCGACAACTCCGACGGTTCGTCCTGGCAGAAAGCATTCACAACAATCCAGCGCGCGCTCGACGCCGTGCCGGACGACAAGGGCGGGCACCGTATTCTGGTACGGCCCGACACCTACATGGAGGCAAACCTGTACCCGGCGCACAAGGGCGCGCAGGGCCATTACAACACCATCGAGGCGGACTTTCTCGGTGCGGAAGGTTCGCAAGTTTCCGGCTATGCCGTGATCGATTCGAGCGATCCGAAGAAGGGATTACAGGCCGTGGATTGGTGGAGCCCCTTCAAGGCGAACCCGGACTACTCTGGCATTGTTTGGGACCGTTGGGTCGTGAAACATTTGTATACCACCGGCGGCGATGCGGGCCTGTTCTGGGATCTTCCTCCGAAGGTTGAGCCGTTTACCGTCGTGGTGGAAGACAGCGTAGGCATCGGCCGCGCATTCGGCGGGGGCGCTGCGCATTTCCTCGCGCGTGCGGACGAGCCGATCGTATTTCGCCGATGCCAACTCTGGTGCCTCGATTGGTGGGGCGACGCCGCAGGCGCATACGTCCGCGCGGAAAACGAAGCCATGCCTGAACGCCCGGACATCTTCTTTGAAGATTGCACGCTCGTCGGCCCGGACAATGCCCTGCAATCCGGCAACCCTGGCTTCACAACCTACTCACGTATCAAGCTAAAAGGCTCACGCCTCATATCGCTCAACTTCTCGCAACCGCGCGGCACGCCTGGCACGGGTATCATCTATGCCTCGATCGACGGCAAGCTCATGCACGTCGATCTCGAAGACTGCACGCTTATGGGCTATAAAGTCTTCGGCGCGAAGGAAGGCGAGTTGACCTATTCCACCGCCGGTTCAGTGCGCGCCTACGTGCAGTACGAACAAGCAATGCCGAAGGGAATCACCGCGCTCGGTGCTTGGCCGGTGGATGCGTTTCAATCCATCGTTCCGCCCGAAGCGCCGAAGATTTTTCGTATGAAAGAACTGGCATCTGATGCTCCTCCGAATTTGAGCAAGGAAAAAATTGAAATTCCGAACATGGTGGAAGTCTCGCCGGTGATCTGGAAAGGCCGGCCTGCGCTGCTCGAAGGCGTGCGGCCCGCGAGCGGCGGCAAATCAACTGACCACTATCTAGAACTGCGCGATCCCGAAACGCGGGAAGTACTCGCGAAATTTGGCGAAGGTTACGGCCTGCCCTGCGCGTTCGTACATGACGACACCTTCTACGCATTCGCGGCGCGTAACGAAAACAACGATTGGAACGATGTCACGATGTTCTGGTCGAAAGACTTGAAGGAGTGGCAGCAAAAAGTTGTGGTCCAACAGGAAAACGAGCACCTGTTTAATTCGAGCGTGTGCGCGGGCGCGGACGGTTTTGTAATGGCCTACGAAACGAATGACTCCCAATACACGCCGTTCTCGGTGAAGTTCGCGACCTCCAAGGATCTGATGACTTGGACGAAAGTTCCCGATTCAGTATTCGGCAAGGACCGCTACACGGCTTGTCCCTGCATCCGCTACGCAGACGGCTATTACTACATGATCTACCTGGAGCACCGCACGCCGCGCTGGACCTTCGATTCCTTCATTGCGCGCTCGAAGGATCTCCTTACATGGGAGCTCGCTAAAACCAATCCAGTCCTCACTGCAAACTTGGACGACGAAGGCATCAATGCGTCCGACGTGGATATCCTGGAATGGGACGGCAAGACGTATCTTTACTACAACGTGGGCGATCAGATGACCTGGGGTAAAGTAAAACGCGCGGTATACAACGGTCCTGCTAAGGACTTGTTTGAATCGTACTTTTGGGATTGATCTGCGACCCGAATGGAGTTGCGATACAATAGCGTCATGAACTCGGTGTCCTTTCAAGCAACCAAACGGCATCGCGCTGTCATCGCCGCGCTTGTCGATACTATCGCGGCCCTTCCCGCAGTGGATCGGGTGCTGTTATTTGGTTCTCGCGCCCGCGGCGATGCGGATGAGCGGTCCGATTTTGACATCGCAATCGATGCGCCGCACCTGTCGCGCGGCGAATGGGTCGATATTCTTCACGCCGCGGAAGACGCCGAAACGCTGCTGCAAATTCAGCTCGTCGATCTGCGCGAGGCCGACGACAAGTTTCGCGCGCGCGTAGAAAGCGAAGGCATTGTGTTGTATGAGCGCGAAAAAGAATAACGACGGATTGGAAAACCTAGGCAACGCGCTCAAGCGGCTCGACGAAGCCTTGCGCGAGCCCAAAGATGCGCCTCTCGTGCTTGATGGAACGATTCAGCGCTTTGAGTTTGTGATTGAATTGTTTTGGAAAACGTTGATGCGGCTATTGGCCAACGAAGGGATTCAATGCGCGACTCCGCGCGAGGCGATCAATGGGGCATTTCGTGCGGGGTGGATCGAAGACGAGAAAAAATGGTTGGACATGATTACCGATCGTAACGCAACATCGCATGTGTACAACCAGGCGCAAGCACTGCATATTTACGAGCGAATCCTCAAACACGCGCCAATTTTGCGAAAAGCCTATAAAGAACTTCGTAAACGCTTTGCGGGCTGACCGCTACCGGTCGCGGCCTGCGATTCCGTCTTTAGTCAGGTTCGGATTGCGTAGACCGTCGTTCGACACGTTGATGTCCTCAGACGCGAGATACTCCACATGACCGTCCGCGAAAAGAAACAACCGCTTTCCACCGGGCACAAACCAGCCCTCGTCTTCGCCGAATGCGGCGTGGTTCGCATACCACTCGCCCACGAGAATTTTCTTTGACGGTTCGCGTAGCGCAGCGATCTTCTGCGGTTTCGTAGGCAATGGGTTCGAATAGTTGTCGTTGAGGCTGTCCAGTGAGTTGATCTGATCCGGTGAATGATAGAACGCCATCGAATACGCGTATGAAGTGCTTTCGAATTTGTTCTCCGATCGCGGATCGCTCGGACACCAGAACACACCGGGATCGTCTTTGTCCCCGGGAATGTATTCGGCAAGTTTCGTGCGCCAGCCACGGCCCATCCACAGCCAATAAAACGGACTGGTGCTCAGCGGGTCTTGCGCCGCGGGATAGGTTTCCCGATTTTCCTGCACGTAGAGCTCGAAAGCTATCCCGATCTGCCGTAGATTGTTCGTGCAGCTCGCCCGCTTGGCCGCCTCGCGCGCGCGCACCAGCGCCGGTAAAAGCAACGCGGCAAGGGTCGAGATGATGCCAATCACCACCAACAGCTCGACCAGCGTGAAGCCAGAGTTCTCGCGTGTCATGTTTCCGATTCGCATAAAGCACCCGTAGAAGGACAGCAAAGATCAGAGGATAGTACGCTGCTCGCGCGACCTCGTGCAAACAGGCTGAATGACCGCTTTAATACATATTGGCCAAACTCAAACTGATCACGGTTTTGACTCGCGCCCCCCCGGCATGATATTCCTATTCCTTTCAGGGGCGGGTGTCTTCCATACCGGCGCTATATTCCGGCTGCGACCGCTCGATTCAGAACCAGTTATCGTTTACAGGAGAGTTTTCCATGGCCCATATCGTGGCTGAACCGTGCATCAAGTGTAAGTATACCGACTGTGTGGCCGTATGCCCTGTGGATTGCTTCCATGAAGGCGCAAATATGCTCGTCATCGATCCGGATGAATGCATCGATTGCGGCGCCTGCGTAGACGAATGCCCGGTCCACGCGATCTACCCCGAAGAAGACCTGCCCGAGAAGTGGCATAACTGGGTAGACCTGAACAAGGAACTCGCCGCGGATTGGCCCGTCATCAATGAAACTGGCGAGGCCCTTCCCACTGCCGAAGAATACAAGGAAAAGGAAGGCAAAATCGGCGAACTCGACCGCAGCGCCGCCGGCCGCTAACGACTATCAGACTGTAAAGCCGCACATCGTGCAAGACGATGTGCGGCTTTATTTGCTTTCATCCCCGTAGAATGAGAAATGGTTCATTTCTTCTCCACCGTCTTTCCCTCGTGCAAATAAACCCACCGATCCGCCTGGCGCGCGAGCGCTTCATCGTGGGTAACAATTACCAGCGTCATCTTCTCTGAGTCATTCAGCTTCCACAACAATTCTGTAATCCCCAACCCGGTGCGTTCGTCGAGGTTGCCCGTCGGTTCGTCCGCCATTACGACGCTCGGTTTGTTGAAAAGTGCGCGCGCAATCGCCACACGCTGCTGTTCGCCGCCGCTGAGCATGCCGGGTTTGTGCGTCATGCGTTCGGCCAACCCGACCTTCTCCAGCAACTCCTCGGCGCGCGGAATGCACGACGTGCGGGTCTTCCCCATGCAAATCGCCGGCATCATCACATTCTCGAGCGCGCTGAATTCCGGCAGCAGATGGTAGAACTGAAATACGAACCCAATGTGCTCATTGCGTATCTTATTTACTACCGCGCGGCTTGTGTTGGCATAGGCCGTGCCACGGAACAGCACTTCGCCCGCGGTGGGTTTGTCCAACGTGCCCATGATGTGCAGCAGCGTGCTCTTGCCCACGCCAGAGGGCCCGCTAATTGCCAGGCTCTGGCCCTCGTGCACCACGAGGTCAATCCCGCGCAGGATGCGCAACTCCCGCGCGCCGTCGTGATAAATCTTCTCGATGCCTTTGCATTCTATGACGATTTTTGCGTCACTCATAGCGCAGTGCATCCACAGGGTCAAGCCGCGACGCGCTCCACGCCGGATACAGCGTGGAAACAAACGTCAACAAAACCGCGGAAAGCGTTATCGCAAACACGTCCGAATAGTGAATCGACATCGGGATGTGGTCGAAGTGGTAGACAATGCTGTTGAACAGATCGATGCCGAGCATGTATGCAATTGCGGCCGCAATTTCATTGATGTACTGGGCGAAAATTATTCCGCCGACAACGCCGGCAAGGGTCCCGCTCAGGCCTATGTAGAGGCCTTCGATCATGAACAGTATGATGATGGATTGCGTGCTGACGCCGAGCGTGCGCAGGATCCCAATGTCGCGCTTCTTTTCCATAACCACCATTATCAAGGTGCTGGTAATATTGAAGCCCGCGACCAGCACGATGAACATGAGGATAATGAACATCGCGACTTTTTCCTGCTGCAACGCCTCGAAGAAGAAACGCTGGCTCTCGTACCACGTCGTCGCGTGATACCCCATCTCTTCGTTGATACGTTTCGCAATCTCGCCTGCCTTCATCGGGTCTTGCAGCATGCAGTGAATGCCGTCCACGCCGTGCTGGCCTTTGATCTGCGCTGCCGTTTCTAGCGTTACATAAGAAAAGAGGGTGTCCGCTTCCTGAAACTGCGCCTCGGCGATACCGCTCACGGTGAGCCACTTTTGCTGAATGGGGTTGCTCGACAGCGGGCTCGGACTATCGCGCGGAGTGATGACGGCGACTTCATCGCCAACGAATACGCCCAGCGTGTTCGCGAGAATGTAGCCCAATACAATCTCGCCTCTGCCCGGCAGCGCGCCCGCGCTCTGCGTGCGCCCGCGCTTGTCGGAAAGGTTCTCTTCAATATCCGTGACAAGCCTTTCGCGTTCAATATCCACGCCAACGACAAATGCCGCAGCATAGTCCTGACCTGTAGTTCCGCCGCGGCGCAATACGGCCTTCACGACGGTATACGGCCCCGCAGCGGTGATTTCCGGTACTTGTCGCCTCAGGTCTTCGATGACCGTGTCCGGATTCTCAATCGGATTTCCGAATGCATCGGCAACTTGCAGGTGGGCATTACTGCCCATTATTGCTGCGGTAAAT
Organism: Candidatus Hydrogenedentota bacterium; assembly: GCA_020848835.1. Lineage (GTDB taxonomy): Bacteria > Hydrogenedentota > Hydrogenedentia > Hydrogenedentales > SLHB01 > JABWCD01. The sequence goes on along the minus strand of JADLHJ010000024.1, from coordinate 36,051 downwards.
TCTTCATCGAACCCTGTCATCACGCCGAGCACGACAATCAGCGCCATAACGCCGACGCTCACACCGGCAGTGGAAATAATCGTGATTAGCCCGACAAAGCGGTTCTTGCGCTTTCCGCGCAAATACCGCATGGCGACAAAGGCTTCAAACTTCATAAGACGTTGTATCCACAGATTACACAGATGGCACAGATTGGATACAAATACAATTCAGAATTTTCAAGGAAAGAATTCTTCTCGAATTGAATCTGTGTCATAGGTGTAATCTGTGGATAGCTATTCGTATTTATTCGGTGGGCCGAAGTTGTGGGAATAGTATCACGTCGCGGATCGAGCCGGAATTCGTGAGCAGCATGGCGAGGCGATCGATACCGATGCCGAGACCCGCCGTCGGCGGCATGCCGATCTCCAGCGCGGTGATGAAATCTTCGTCGAGAATTTGTGCTTCTTCGTCGCCGCGCTCGCGCTCCTTGGCTTGCTGCATGAACCGATCGCGCTGATCGATCGGGTCGTTCAATTCCGAGAACGCATTGCACAATTCCAGCGTACCGATGAACGCCTGGAAACGCTCGGTGATCGCGGGATTGTCGCGGTGCTTCTTCGCAAGCGGCGAAATCTCTACGGGGTAGTCATAGAGGAATGTCGGCTGGACCAACTTCGGCTTCACGCACGCGCTCATCACTTCGTCCACAATCTTGCCGTAACCCATCGTGTTGTCGATCTTCACGCCCGCGCTCTTCGCAAGCTTCGCCGCCTCATCTCGGTCGCGCGTCGCGGCGAGGTCAATACCTGCGTACTCTTTGATCGCGTCAAACAACGCGAGCCGCTTCCACGGGCGCGTCGCGTTGATGATTGTTCCTTGGTATTCAAACTCCGGCCCGCCGTTCACCGCGTCGATGATCGCGCAGAACAGTTCTTCGGTCTCGTCCATCAATCCGAGGTAATCCTGGTAGGCCTCGTAAAGTTCCATCATCGTGAATTCGGGATTGTGTCGCGTGTCCACGCCTTCGTTGCGGAAGTTGCGGTTAATTTCGAACACACGCTCGAAGCCCCCAACGATGAGGCGTTTCAGGTACAACTCCGGCGCGATGCGCATGTACAGATCGCAGTCGTAGGTGTTGTGGTGGGTGATGAAGGGACGTGCGCTCGCGCCGCCTGCGAGAGGTTGAAGCATCGGTGTTTCCACTTCGAGGAAGCCGCGCGCGGTAAGCCAGGTGCGCATGGTGTCGATCAGCTTGATGCGTTTGCGGAACGTGTCCAGCACTTCCGGATTCGCCACGAGATCGAGATAGCGCTGGCGATACCGCGTTTCCACGTCGGTAAGGCCGTGATACTTTTCCGGTAACGCGCGCAGCGATTTTGTAAGCAAGGTGTACGAATCCGCGAAGATCGTGATCTCGCCCGTGCGCGTGCGATGCACCACGCCGTTCACGCCGATGAAATCACCCAGATCAAGATCACTTAACGCAGTGAATGCCGCCTCGCCAACTTTCTTTTGATTGAAGTAAACCTGCACACGCGCATGCTCGTCGCGAATATCCGCAAACGCGCTCTTGCCGTGATCGCGGAACGACACCACACGCCCAGCCAGGGCCGCAGTGATTTGCACGCCAGCCTTATCCTCAGCCGAATTCTCTTGTTCTTCGAACGTCGCGCGCGCTTCCGTAATCGTCGCGGTGCGCTCGAAGATGTACTTAAACGGTTCATCCCCGCGCGCGCGGATGCGTTCCAACTTGTCGAGGCGGTGTTGCCGCAAATCTTCTTCGGTGGAGTGGTGCTGTTCTTCGGACATGGCGGTTAGTTGCGCCCCTTTCGCTGCAGGTTCCATTTCAAATACGCGGCAATAAACATATCCAGATCGCCGTCGAGCACTTTATCGACGTTGCCCGTTTCGGCGTCTGTGCGATGGTCTTTTATCAATTGATAGGGATGCAGCACGTAGCTGCGGATTTGGCTGCCCCAGGCTACGTCCTGTTGCCCTTCGCGCAGTGCAAGCCGCTCCACTTCTTTTTTCTGCATCTCAATATCGTAAAGCTTTGCCTTCAGCATCTGCATTGCCGTGGCGCGATTGCGCGATTGCGAGCGCTCGATCTGGCACGCGACGACAATGCCCGTGGGCGTATGCGTGAGGCGAACGGCCGAGCTGGTCTTGTTCACTTTCTGCCCGCCTGGTCCACTCGAACGAAACACCTGCATCACGATGTCGTCTTCTTTCACTTCGATATCGACATCGTCATCCACTTTTGGCACCACTTCAATCGCCGCGAAGGACGTGTGCCGGCGTTTGTTTGCATCAAATGGCGATATGCGCACCAAGCGATGCACGCCCGCTTCAGATTTCAGATTGCCGTAGGCGAAAGGCCCCTCAACGAAAATTGTTGCGCTTTTCAGGCCCGCTTCGTCGCCCTCCAAGTAATCAACAACTTCCACACTAAATTCATGGCGTTCGCAACAGCGCGTGATCATGCGGTAGAGCATCTCCGCCCAATCGCAGGATTCCGTGCCGCCCGCGCCGGGGTGAATGTTTACAATCGCGCTTTTGGAGTCGCGTGGATCCGTGAAGAGGCTGGTGATCTCTAGGCGATCCAGTTTCTCCCCAAGCGCCTTCGAAAGATCGCTCAGCTCCTTCGCCATTGATTCGTCGGCCTCGCCCTGCGCCAGTTCAACGAGCACTGAGCCATCTTCAATCTCACGCTGCAACTCATCCGGCGCGGCGATGAACCCCTTCAACATTTTCAAACGCTGCATGACCTTTTGCGCCGCTTCGGGTTCGTCCCAAAAATTGGATGCGGTCATTTCGCGCTCGATCGCTGCGATATCCGCCTTGGTCGCATCAACGTTGAGACACTTCCGCAGTTCGGCCAGGCGCCCTGCGTAGTCTTTCAACATCGTTGCTTCATCTTCGTACATCGAATGCTCCGTGCGCTATTTGAAAAACAGCGCGATATAGTAAAGAAACGGCGCGGCGAACAGAAAGCCGTCGCAACGATCGAGTACTCCGCCGTGGCCCGGAAAAAAGTTGCCGGAATCCTTCATGCCCGCATCGCGCTTTAAAACGGATTCCGCGAGATCGCCGATTTGCGATGCAACCGACAACACAACGCCCGCGTATGCATAGTGCCAGAACGTCCAGTTCGGAAAATGCAGCTCCGGATACTTTTGCGAAATGGCATACATGCACAAGGCCCCGATGACCGATGCAATGAAACCTCCGAATGCACCTTCCCATGTCTTGCCGGGGCTGGCCTTTGGCGCGAGTTTGTGGCGGCCAATCGCCTTACCTACGAAGAACGCTCCGGTATCCGTCACCGCGACGGTAGCGAATAGCAATGTGACCAGCGCAGGACCGTTATCGCCGAGTCCGTGCAGCATGATCATGTGCGCGCCAAACCAGCCTACATATACCAAGCCGAAGATCGTTCCAGCGAGTCCCGCGACGGCATATTGTCCGCGCACGATGTGCAGCGCAGCGACCAGCAAACAACCGCCATACAGCAAAAAATTGATGACTAAAGTGTTACCCCAATATCCGCTCAGGGCGACTATCGTGCCCGCAAGCATCCCGCCGATAGTCTCAGGTGAAATTTTCTTCGCGCGCGCGATCGCGAACAGTTCGTACAGACCTACGAATACCAATATGGTGACAAGTGCTGTGAACAACGGGCGCATGCCCGGCATCCAAATCGCGAATAGGAAAATGATCAGCGCGGTCACGCCGGTGATTACGCGCAGGAGTACGCCGCCATGATTGTTCGCGCGCATTACTTCTTTACCCGCCCGCCGAAGCGGCGTTGCCGCGCCTGATATTCCGCGATTGCCTCGTACAAGTGTGGTTTGCGAAAGTCCGGCCAAAATGTCGGAAGAACGACAATTTCCGCATACGACATTTGCCAAAGCATAAAATTGCTCAAGCGCAATTCGCCGCTCGTGCGAATGAGCAGATCGGGATCCGGCAATTGCGGCACATATAAGTATTTGGCAAAGGTCGCTTCGTCAATGGCGTCCGGTTTAACTCTGCCCGCGACGGCATCCTTCGCAATCTGCTTCGCAGCATCCGCGATTTCCGCGCGGCCACCGTAGTTCAGCGCAACGTTTACGACCATCGCGGTATTTTCTTTTGTAAGATCGATGCAGTGTTGCAGGTCCGCCTGTGCCTTCTTAGGCAGGCCAAAGATCCGCCCCATGATCGAAATGCGAATGTTCTGCTTGTGCAGTTCTTCCAGCTCGATCTTGATATACTTGCTCAACAAGCGGAACAAAGCGTCCACTTCCAGCTTCGAGCGCCGCCAATTCTCCGTAGAAAACGCGTAAAGCGACAGCACTTCGATGTTCTCAAGTTCGCGGCACGCCTCGATGATCGCGCGTACACTCTTCGCGCCCGCTTCGTGCCCCGCCGCGCGCGACACGCCCTCGCGCTCCGCCCAGCGGCCATTGCCATCCATAATGACGGCGATGTGCTTCGGCAGACGCGCGCGATCGATTGCAGGTAGCGCCGCATTCATTACTTGTGTTCTCTGTGATCTTTCGTGGCAAAAAAAGAACCGCGGATCGTGCGCCGATCCGCGGTGCCGAAATATTCCTCGACAGCACCCCACGCCGGACGCCGGCGCCGGGCCGTCGTCAGACTTCCATGATCTCTTCTTCTTTTTTCTTCAGGCTCGAATCGATCTTTGCGATGTAACCGTCGGTGTCTTTTTGCACACCATCCACGAGCTTGTGCGCGTCGTCCTCGGGAATCTTGCCGTCCTTCTGTTCCTTCTTGATTTCTTCTACAACGTGACGGCGAATGTTGCGGATGGAAACGCGCTGTTCTTCCGCGAGTTTGTGTACGTGCTTTACCAATTCCTTGCGTCGCTGTTCGGTGAGCGCGGGAATCGGAATTCGGATTACTTTACCGTCGTTCGACGGATTCAGTTCCAGCGACGATGTCTTAATCGCTTTCTCAATCGACGCCATCTGCGACTTGTCCCACGGCGCGATCGTCAGCAGACGCGCTTCCGGCGCGGACACGGTGCCCAACTGGTTGAGCTTCATCTTCTGTCCGTAGACTTCGACTTCCAGCCCGTCCAGCATGCCGGTCGATGCACGGCCTGTGCGGATGTGCACGAGTTCGTGATCGAGCGCCTCGACGGCCTTACCCATCTTCGCCCGCGCGTCTTTGACCAGAGGGTGTTGATCCATGGAACTAATCTCCTTTCACCAACGTCCCAATCTTCTCGCCGCAAATCGCCTTCATGATACTCCCAGGCTCGTTCAGATTGAACACGAGGATTGGCAGCTTGTGTTCGCGGCACAATGAAATTGCCGCCGCGTCCATTACGCGCAGGTTTTTCGCAAGCGCCGTGGTATATGAAAGCTCATCGTACTTCTTCGCATCTTTGTGCTTCACGGGATCGAGGTCGTAGATACCATCGACTTTCGTCGCCTTCAGGACAACTTCCGCGCCAATCTCGTTCGCGCGTAGCGCGGCAGCCGTGTCCGTCGTGAAAAACGGATTGCCCGTGCCTGCGCCGAAGATCACCACGCGGCCTTTTTCCAAGTGACGAATCGCGCGCCTGCGAATATACGGCTCGGCAATTGGCCGCATCTCAATCGCGGTGATCACCCGTGTGGCCGCGCCCTTCTTCTCCAGCATCGCCTGCAGCGCGAGCGCATTGATCACGGTCGCGAGCATGCCCATGTAATCGCCGGTCGGCTGATCGAGGCCCGTCTCCACGCCCTTCGCGCCGCGAAAGATGTTGCCGCCGCCGACAACGAGACCGACATCTACGCCAAGCTTGCGGACCGCCGCGATCTCGTCGCAGAACTGGCTCACGACGCCGAAATCGATCGGGTCTTTGCCATTACCTTCGAGCGCCTCGCCGCTGAGTTTCAGCAAGATGCGCTTGTATATTGGGCCAGCCACTCGGTCAATTACTCCTTCGCGCCCGGATCCTGGTCGTGTCAATCGAACCGATTACTTAAAATCGTGCTCGTGCTCCTGCTCGTCATCGTACTCGTTTGGCGTTAATCGACTTTCGAGTTTCGATTACGATGACGAGCAGGAGCACGAGCACGTAACTATATTTGTTGCCGGTTACTTTATGCGAGCAATCAGTTACAACGCCTCGCCCAACTGGAACCGCGCGAAGCGGCGAATCTGAATCTTCTCGCCGATAAGTCCGCTCAGTTCCTTCGCGAGCTGTTCGATTGTGCGATCTTTGTCCTTGATGAAGGGCTGCTCCAACAAGCATACGCCTTCATACCAAGACTTAATCTTGCCTTCGGCAATCTTCTCGGCGATGTTCGCCGGCTTGCCCGATTCAGCCGCCTGCTTGATGTAGATGTCCCGCTCGGCGGCAATCGCTGACTCAGGCACGTCTTCGCGGCGCAGATACTTCGGGTCCGCAAAGCTGATGTGCATGCACACGTCCTTGCAGAACTCCTGAAACTTTTCGCCGCGCGCGACGAAATCCGTCTCGCAGTTTACTTCCACCAGTACGCCAATCTTGCCGCCGAGGTGAATGTACGACGCGACCGCGCCTTCGCTGGCATCGCGATCCGCGCGCTTCGCGGCGGAGGCCATGCCCTTTTCGCGAAGCCACGTAACAGCTTTATCGAAATCGCCGCCGCTTTCGTTCAAGGCTTGCTTACAATCCATCATGCCCGCGCCCGTTGATTCGCGCAGGTCCTTAACCGCTTTCGCTGAAATCTCCGCCATGGTCTAGCTCTCTCCCTCAGCCGCATCGCTGCCGGCGCCCACTTCAACCGTCTCGCCAGCCTCTGTTTCCTCAGTCGCTTCCGAAGCCGCACCGCCACCCGCAGGAATACGGCGGACACGCGGGCCCTTCGGCATTTGTTCCGCGCGCACCTTCTCAAACTGCGTGCGGCCTTCGATCGCGGCGTCCGCGATCACGGAGCAGAACAAACCAACCGCGCGAATCGCGTCGTCGTTACCGGGAATCGGAATCGGCACCGCATCCGGATCCGCATTCGTATCCACAACGCCGATGCACGTGATGCCAAGGCGTTCCGCCTCACGCACCGCGATCGCTTCTTTCTTCGCGTCGATGACAAACATCACCGTCGGAAGCGAATCCATCGTTTTGATACCGTTCAGGTTCTTGCGCAGCTTCGTCATTTCACGGCGCAGACGCGCAGCTTCCTTCTTCGAGTGCTTCTCCAGCTCGCCCTTCGTTTCGAGTTCTTCCAGGCGCTGTAGGTTCTTGATGCTCGTGCGCACCGTGTCAAAGTTCGTGAGGGTACCGCCCAACCAACGGTTCGTCATGTAATACATGCCGCAACGCGTCGCATGCTGCTGGATCGGTTCCTGCGCCTGCTTCTTTGTGCCGACGAACAGCACCGAGCCGCCCTGGGCCACGCTGTCGCGCACGAAGGTGTACGCCTTGTTGACCTGCTTCAGCGTCTTTTGCAGGTCGATAATGTAGATACCGTTGCGCTGGCCAAAGATGTAACGGGCCATCTTCGGGTTCCAGCGACGGGTCTGGTGGCCGAAATGAATCCCGGCTTCCAGCAGTTGCCTCATGGTGACGACAGGCATGGTTCTTCTCCCTTTGGGTTTAGCCTCGGAGCCCCACGGCAACATCCTCTAGGCGCTACAGCACCGGAAGGACACCCTGTCCGTGATATGAGGTGGGCCCCTGTGAATTTAGAAGCGGGGAAGCTTAGCACATGACGGAGGGATGCGGCAAACCGAAGCAGATGTTAGGCTAATCAAGCCCATCATGCCAGGAGCTGAGTTTATTGTAGGGCTGCCCGTAGGTCAACGGTTTCCACTTTCACGCCCTCCGGCGTAATCATAATAGTTTCCATGTACTCGTAGACGCCATCGGTGGTGGTCGCCATGCGCACCAACTGTCGGCCCGCACCTGGCAATTCTGCGCTGAAATACGCCGTCCGGTGCTCGTCCAGCCGTACTTCAGTGGCGCCTGAACCCTGCGGCCCCGGATACAAGTCAAAGGTCAATTCCGCGGACCATTGACCACCACTAAAGCGCGCCAACCATAACTCTTCTCCGTGCGATTCGTCCGTAGCGCTAAACGCGAGCCGCCTATTTCCCATGCGGTAGTGATGTGGATTCGAATCCTTAACCCCCGGATTCGCATCGACGACCATCGCCGTGCCCTCGGGCGTGCCATCGCTTGCCCACAGTTCGCGCCCGTGGACGCCATCGTCCGCGCTGAACACTGCAAACCCGCCCAGCGCTCGCAAAGATTGCGGCATGGAATTGCCGGAGCCGGATTGAATGTCTTTGAGTAGGACCGTTCCTTCCGAGGTGCCATCCGAAATCCAAAGCTCCTCGCCGTGCTCCGGGGTGAAAGCGCGGAAAAGCACCTTGCCACCTAATTCGCAGCAATCCTGCCAACCGGTTTCGCAGTTGTCGGCGCGATATTCTTTATCAGTTGCGGCGCGTTAGAGGGATCGGTAACCCAAAGTCCCCAGCCGTGCTCCGGATCCTTGTCGCTGTACAAAACCCGATCGCCAATCGCGCCCAGCAATAACGCATTTTCGTGAACGTCACAAATATCGCGCACTGAACTGGACTCGGGATCTACATTGACCAGGTGACTACCGGTGAGGACTATCGCAATATGGACAAAACATATCGGGAAGGATACTGCTCAACATGTACCTCAAAATGGTCAATGTACCGCCAGAAACGGCACCGCACCGCCGACCTCAACATCTGAGGCTTGCGGTGCGGCCCGTGGAGCGGGCTTGAAACCTTGCTAATCTCGTCATTTTCAGACGAATAAACGTCGTCATTGAATTGGTAGTGGGAACGCCCGGCGAGGAAACCGGGCGCTTCCCAGTATCAACTCTCTCAAGGAGCATCGACTTGAACCTCCGGTCCAGAGGTTCTCATCGAGCAATCAACTTAGAGCAAAGGGCATGCCACGCGGTAAGAAAGGGTCTAAAAATGCGCAACTCGTTTAGAAATGCCGCTTCTACCGCTGTAGCGCACAATCTGACGAAGATTGAAGGTGTAGTAATTTTGGAATTCGACAGTGCTGATGTAGCGTTTTCGGACTTGGACGGCGCCTCGATTAAGGGCGGATGCCGTAAAGCGCGAGTTTGTAATATAGCGTGCTGCGCGCCACTCCCAGTGTTCTCGCCGCTTCCGCAATATTCCCCTCGCACTTCTCAAACACGCGACAAATGTACTGCTTCTCGTGCTCGGATAGCGTCTGAAACTCATGACATTCCGTTGGCGTTTTTTCAGACCAACTTGGGCTTGCCAAATCTGATGGGGTGATTAGCGGGCCTTGAGCGCATTGGCACGCTCGTTCGATGGTATTCCGTAGTTCGCGAACGTTGCCGCTCCATTCATTTGCTTGCAGTACCGATAGCGCGTCTTGGGTAAAGCCCGCCAGGTGAGAGGGTGCGTGCACGCTGAATCGCGCGAAAAAATGCCGCGCAAGAATAGGGACATCGTCCCGCCGGTTTCGCAAAGGTGGCAGCTCAATGACGAATGTGCCCACGCGATGAAGCAAGTCCGGCCGAAAACCCGAAGCGGGATCGCGCAGGGGGCGGTTCGTTGCGCCAATTACGCGAACATTCACGCTCAGCTCGTCATTCGAACCCAGCGGCCGGAACACCCCGGACTCCACGGCACGAAGTAGGCGCGCCTGGTTTTCAGGCGTCAACTCGCCAATTTCATCCAGGAATAGTGAACCGCCGTGCGCAATTTGAAACAGACCCCGACGCCCCTTTCCGGCGCCCGTGAACGCCCCAGCCGTGTATCCAAACACTTCACTTTCGAAGAGCGCGGCCGGAATCGCGGCACAGTTCACGACCACATACGGCCCATCGGCCCGGCTGCTGTTATCGTGAACGTATCGCGCGGCCAACTCTTTACCCACGCCGGTTTCGCCCAACAGAAGCACATTGCCATGCGCGCGCGCTGCCTGACGCAAGGCGGCACGCAGGGCGACCATGGCCTGGGAATCCCCTAGCAGGACCGCGCAATCATCCACGCCATTCGCCAGCCGGGACGCGTCACGGCGCAGCTGCTCCAGCCGTTCCACGGCCCGCACCAAAGGTGCCGCGCAATCCGCGACGCTCACGAGGTATTCCAGAACCGAAGCGCAATCCGTGGGCTCGATGTGATGGCTCTCAATGGCTATCACGGCAAAGCACTTCCCGCCATACAGAAGCGGCGCGGCAAGCACATATCGGAACCCACCGCGTTCATGATAGGAAAGCAAAACGCCCTCCGTCGTAGCCAGTGCCTTGCGAAACGCTTCGACAGGGGCCTTCTCTGATGCGTTTGCCGTTGCGGGGGAATACAAAACAAATTCCTCGTCCTCAACGTGCCAACCAAGCCAGAACGATGCAGATGTAAGCCGCGCCCGAACGTTGGCCTCCAACGTTGAGATCAGCTCTTCGAGTGTTTCAGCCCGTGCCAACGCGCGAGACAGCGCAAACAGTTCAAAAAGTTGTTCGACCGCATCAATGTTTCCAGCGTAACTCGATGCGTCGAACGTCTCGACAATATGTTTTGACTTGCTCAAAGGCTGCGTGACGGATGATGGTTTCGTCTGCGCCTCTTCTTCTGCGGGCCGATTTTCCTGAGTGAAGGGTTCTATATAAAATCGGCTGGTGCAGATCGTAATAATGTCCCCAGCATTAAGTTCCGCGCGCGGCAATGGCTGTCCATTATGGAGCGTGGGATTGCGGCTTTCGTGATCGTAAAGCACCATGACGCCATCTTCCCGGCGAATCTCGCAGTGGCGTCGTGACACGTGCACATCCGATAGCCGCACACGACATCCCGTGCCGCGCCCTATCACGATGAGCGATTCGTCCAAAGGCCAGATCTTTCCTTCGAGTTCGCCGGCTATTGCGCGCATCTGAAGGCGGGACATCTTGGGGATTTCACCCATTACGGATGCTCTGCCCCCGGATCGGCAGGACCGTCGTTCGGACTGAGTTCGCAGGACGTGATTTGCTCAGGAAAGAATCGTCACGTTCACCAGGATGCGTCCGCGGCCAATGGCGGGATCCATCGCGATGAAGTAGGCGCGTATATCGTCGTCCCATGCTAAATCGCAGGGCCGGAAGTAAATGGTGTAGTTTTGGTTTCACCCAAAAATCATAACACGCGCACCAACGGATGGAAACTGAATCGTAAAACTACTATCCGAGAAACGGAGATATGAAATCGTCTGTGTATAGACAAATCCAGATACACGATAGCCCAACAGGATTAAGAATAATCCTTCGGCGCAATTCGATGCATGCACTTCACAGCCGTCTTGTGCTACCGTAAATGAAAAGTGAAGCCTGATCGGAGCAGACCACAAAGGCAGGGGGCCTGGACCTGTTATTCCCTTGCGGCAAAACGCCAGTCTGCCCCGATCGGGCTTCGCTCACATAGGTTTCTTCGCGATACGCTTCCCTTCGATCGCTTTGCGCTCTCGCGCACTTCCCAAAACTTCCCACTGTATGTACTGGAGGCGGGCGCGCGCACGGGGTTGACACGCGCCCGCTCCCCGCTCTAGCGCCTCACTCGCTGGGCGGCAAGCGCCTTTGCAGCGTTTGCCCGCCTGTAAAACCCACGGCTCTGGCCATGAATTCTGAGTCAGCTAGGTCTTCCGCACGCTCGCGGCGCATCCCTTCCAGTCCAGGCCACTGTTCGGGCCGGCTTTAACACCAGTCCCGGCAGCGCAGCGCGAAGCGCGTTAGCGGCGTTCAAAAAAAACGCCATGGGCGGGCACGAACGTGCAGTCCTCCGGCACAGATGTACCACACGCCCCGCCCATGGCGCACAAGCCAATTCACGGGAACCCAACCGACGCACACAGTACACCGGGATAGGGCAGGGCGTTACAGGGGAATATGATGGGATTTTGTCCGCAGATTGCGCAGATTAACGCAGATGCAAATGCAAAGGCGGGGTTGGATGAAATTGTGGTGCGGCCGTCCCGGGTGCACATCAAAAAAGGATGCAGGCGAGACGCCTTCACCACAAGAATCCCCAATTAACAAATGATTTGAAAGAGTCTTGAATAATGCAATGTCATCTGAAAACCAAAAAGAGCCGAATTTCGAATCCGGCTCCACGTATACACAACTCCGACTCTGATTTTGTTTTCTCATCAGCGAACATCTGCGTACTCTGCGGATAACTCTTGCGTCTTCTCCGTGCTCTCCGTGTCTCCGTGGTTAGTTTAGTGTTCGAGAGCGCGTAGCTCTTCCCGCGCTTCGTACGCCGCGTCCGCAAGAAACTGTTCATCGCTCTTATACGTGAGCATATTGAAACCAAGCTCGATCCAACGCTTCGCCGTCGCGATAGAAGTCGCAGGCGTGCCATTCGACAGATTGTGCTTCGCCGACACGCTCGAGATCAGTTTCGCCGCTGCGATCACATCCGGATGCTCCGGCTGATCCGGCGCGCCAATGACCATCTGGAAATCCGCAGGACCATAGAAGATTCCATCGAGCTGCCCCTGCGCCACTTCGATGATCTTGTCGAGATTGTCCACCGCGCGCGGACTCTCCAACTGGATTGCGAGGAAACGCGTGTCCTGCTGGTCCGCGGCGCGATCGCGCATGTTGATCTTGTGCTCGCCAAACAACGACGCGCGCATGCCAAACCCGCGCTTGCCGATCGGCGGATACTTCGCGCAATCGATAATGTGCCGAACCTGCTCCGGCGTCTCAACGCGCGGCACAATGATCCCCGTCGGCGCCATGTCCATCGCCTGCGCGATCAAACTGTAATCCGCCGAGGTCACCCGCAAGATCGACGCGATGCCCACGTCCTCCGCCGTGCGAATCGCGTTATACAGCGATTCGTAAGACTGATGGCCATGCTCATTGTCAATCCACAACCATTCATAGCCCGCCCGCGCAAAGGTCCGCACCATCATCGGCGTGATGTGCTCCAGCATCACCACACCCCAACACAAGCGCCGCTCCCGCGCTACCTTCTTAAATTCCTGCCGCGTCATCGAACACTCCTCCCCGCTGTAAAACCCAAAAGACAGACAATCCGCGTATCGTAACAGGCAGCGATGAGCTAATGCAGCGCGGTGTGCGAGCACGAGTGGAGTGCGATACCGACGGCTTCCACGCTGTCGCTTCAGCATTCAGTAAAGCGGGGTCGCTTCTTCATACGGCTGCGAAATTGAGAAAAACAGGAAATTAGCAGATAGGCATTGTATTATAAGTGTGGATGCTTAAATGATTCGGACAGGGAGAGGGCAATGGGGCAAATGCTGGCTCACCACGTAATGTGTCAATTGCCGCAACTGCATCCCAACAACACTTGCCGGCGCGCACTGTTACTCGTCTGCATTCTATGGACGTTACCGCTTAGTGCACCCGCGAAAGTTTTCGCCAAATCCTTTTTGAGTTCCTCTGCAACCTCCACAGTAACTGCCCCAACAGGATCGCACACCTTCTCCATTCCGGACCCGCTTCCGCTCGTTCGCATCGACTGGTACCTTGACAACGTAAAACACGAGAGCGACCTGACCGGCGTGCTGGCGACACCGCCGAAATTTATTCACACCTTTGGTCAAAGCCAAGGCGATGGAGTACTCGATTATGGGTACAGGATCAGCGCCCGGATCTACACCCAGCAAATTTCCGGATCGGGAATCGAGTGGGTGTTCTCGCGAAGTATCAATTGGAAGTTACGCGCAGGCCTTCCCGATTTGCTCGTTAGTTCGGCGTTCATCTCGCCCAGCGTTCCTGTCGAAGGGCAATCCTTCAAGATTCTTACCACCGTTAATAACGTCGGCGGGGTCAAAGCGGCTGCGGGCGCGCTTGACGATCAAATTGTTCACTTTCATTTCGACAATAGCGCTTCTCCAATCTCCGTGGAAGAGTACGACGATGTAGATAGCACATCATCCGGTGTAGAAGTCGAAAGTCAGAATATTTCGTTTGCAGAAGTCGGTATGCATTCGATAAAAGCTGTGGCCGACGCGAGCGGCGCGATCGATGAATTCGATGAACTGAACAACGAGTACACCTTTACGATTCAGGTGCGCGGAAAAGATTGGCTCTTGGTCCCTATTGTGATTGGGAAACGCGAAAAAAGGGCGAAGGACAAATTATCCGAAGCCGGATTCGCCAACGTTAACGTGGACTTGTCGTACGATGACACTGTGCCGGCGGGTACGGTCATCTCGCAATCGCCAAATGCAGGCGCTTGGTTTTCCCCTGCCGACACAGTGCAACTCAAAGTATCCCTCGGGCCAGCATGCGACATTGCAATCACGAAGCCGCGCCGCAACCGCGACTTCGAACTTGGACAAACCGTCATCATCAAGTGGACCTACGACGCCTGGTGCTGCGAAGATGTAACCATCGATCTATACCTGGGCCACGTTCATATTCGCACCATCAAGGACGCAACGGAGAACGACGGAAAACTCCGCTGGAAAATTGCGCCTTCCCGCTATATGCCAGGCGAAAACTATCAGATTCACATCCAGTGCGGAGACGAACAAGGCGATCTAAGTTCAACTTTTTCAATCGTTTCCCCGTAGAAAAGCGCGCGGCTATTTAGGTCTACGATACCGGTTACGGCCGCTCGCCAGTCGCTAGGCGTTTGTTGATTGTGTCGATGCAGGTGGGGGTATCGCGGATGGTGTTAGCGACGTAGTGCGCGCCCGCGTTGGCGAGGCGGCGTTGGGCTATCTTGCGGCGTTCGGCGAGTCGCGGTGCAGGGGTCGCGTCGAACTCGGCGCGGGAAAGACCTACTTCGTTGCCGTGATCGACAACGCCGATGCTCCACATTTTCGCGTTAAGCCCTTCGTGAATGTCGGCTACGGTGTCCCCCACTTTAACGCAGCATGCGGGATCGCCAATGCCAAGGCGTTTCATGGCTTCCAGCGCCATGTCGGGCGCGGGACGGCCTTGCGGGACGTCGCTGACGCAGACCATGCAATCTGGAGAGTATCCAGATGCGGTCGCGAGCGGAACGAGAACGGCCATCATCTCGGCGTTATAGCCGGTGGTGCTACCGATCTTTAAACCGCGATCGCGCAGTGCGGCGATCGTTTCGACTGCGCCGGAGATGATGTCGGCATGGCTTGCGATGGCCGCGACTTGCAGTGGCACGAATTCGGTAAACATGGCTTCCACGTCTTCTTCAGTAGGACGCGCGCCATATTTCGCAGTCCACTGCTCGGCGACGGGATCGAGCTGCGTGAGGATGCGGATGTGATCGCGTTTGTGCATGCCCATGGGGCCGCGGGCTTGTTTGAGTGTAACTTCGACGCCTTTGCGTTTGAAAACTTCAATAAAAACCGCGGCGGGTGCGCAGCAACCGAAATCAACGGTGGTGCCGGCCCAATCGAAAATTACCGCTTCAACTTGCGGTGTAGAAAGGTTAGATGCCATTACGATCATTTGTCCTTCGTGTTCTTTGACTGCTTGATGAAAGTGCTCAGGGTGCGCACGTTTCGCGCGAACGTCGCGCTGGAAATAATTTCGCGTGTGGGATCGTCGTCGCCGTGGTAGTCCAGCTTGTCCGAATCAACCCACGCGCTACGCGAATCGAGTGCTTGCACGATTGCATCGATCTTCGCGGAATCGATATTTCCTTCTTGGTGCGAGGTGCGCGTCTTTGCGCCTTCGGCAATTGCGCGGTCGTATTCTGCCTGGATTCCGTCGAGGCCGGAGCCGACGATGAATCCGTAGTGCGTAGGCATGTCGTCACTTGAGTAAGTGAGCTTATAGTCCTTGGTGAAGTAGAGCGGTTTGTTCGTTTGCAGTTCGTAAAAGCGCGCGAGGCGGCCATCGGGCAGCAACGAAGCTTTGTAATATGCGATTGCGCGCGGGATGGGCAGTAGGAACCGCTTCTGCCCGGTTTTGTCGAACAGATCGATCAGCGTGCGCATGACGCCTTGCGATTCGTTGCCGGTGATCGCGGGCGGTTCGAATTTGCGTGCCCAAACGGGGTGCATCGCCGCATCGTACTGTTGCGCCCAACCCGGCTGCGGATCCGGCATCTGCGCGAGGAGAATGAAATCGCCGCCACGCAACGCCGCATCGCGAAAGCGCGTATCGTCGTAGGCGTTGTGCGCGAGCAGCATGAGTTCGATCATGTCGGCAATGCTGTTGTCGTTAAACGTGTAGTCGCTCTTGTAGTCGCGCGCGGCCCATTCGCGCGCCCACGATTCGGGATAGCTCGCTTTAATGACGGGGTACTTTGATGCGTCGGGCGCTTCGGCGAAGCGTTGCGGCCACGCGCCGTTTGGATATTGCGCAGCGATCAGCTTGTCCAGCGCGTAGACAACGGCGTCGTGAATCGGTTGATCTGATTTTGCGAGGGCTTGATCGATGTGGATGAGAAACGAGAGCGCGGCCTGCGTGGTGTTGTCGTCGAGCGTTGTAGTGTTGGTCTTGCCGTTCGCGCCGTCGGACTTGTATGCGTAGCCCTTGCGCTTTGCGGGATCGAAATCGATCTTGTAGTCCCAACCGCCGGACGCGAGTTGCCCGCGGACTAGTGCAAGCGCGGTTTCCCGCGCAGCGTCAAGATAATAGGCATCGCCCGTGGCGTCGTACGCAGCGAGTAAGGCCTCGCCGACAGACGGCGTGCTGGGCGGTTGCACCCAGATTTGCGTGGGCGTGGCGCGGCCTTCGCCTTCGCGCTTGTTTAGGTCGGCGCTGTATTTCCAGACATAGCCGCCTTCGACCGCGACCGATTCGCGAAAGAATCCAATGGCTTTGCGCAATCCCTGCACGGCTTCCGCTGGTGTTGCGGCGTGCAAGCTAACAGGCAGAAGAAATAAAACAGCGATGACAGTCGTTCTAGCGAACATTAGCAAACGCCCAATTCGCCGAGCGTCTCGGAAATTGCGCGTAGCAGATCGCGGACATCGGACTCGGAGATGCGGCCAATGTTGCCGATGCGGAAACAATCTGCGTTGCTGACTTTTCCGGGGTAGATGACATAGCCCTTGTTGTTAAGGGCGCTGTAGAAGGCTTCGAATAAAAAGTTTTTGTGTTTGGGATAGCGAAACGACGTAATGATATACCCTTGGCGCTCGCGCGGGAGATATTCTTCAAAACCGAGCGCGCGCATGCCCGCCACCAACGTTTCGTAGTTCTTGCGGTAGCGCGCGGCGCGGCTTTCTACCCCACCTTCTTGTTCGAGTTCGCGCAATGCCTGGTGAAACGCGAGCAGCGCGTGCGTCGGCGGTGTAAAGCGAAATTGCCCGTCGCGTTCGAGTCCTTTCCATTGCGCATAAACATCCAGACTCAGACTGCGGGCGAAGCTTTCCGTCGCACTCAGGGCATCGCGGCGCGCGAGGACAAACCCGAAACCGGGTACGCCCTCGATGCACTTATTCGCGGAAGATACGAGATAGTCGATATGGGCCGCATTGAAATCGATCGGCACCGCGCCAAAGCTGCTCATGGCATCAACGAAGTAACGCGCGCCTGCGGCCTTTGCCAGCACACCGATCTTTTCGATGGGATTAACAATGCCGGTCGTCGTTTCGCAGTGGACTACTGCGACGAAATTGATGCGTTTGTCATGTGCAAGCGCATGTTCGATCGTATGGAGATCGGGATATTGGTCTTCGGCGCTTTCGACAATCGTGTGGTCGATCTTGAGCACGCGCAACATCTGCACGATGCGCTTGCCGTACGCGCCGTTCACAATTGCGAGGACTTTGCCGTCCGGCGCCACGCAGGATGACAACACAGCCTCGACAGAGAAGGTGCCGCTGCCTTGCATGAGGACCGCTTCGAATTCATTCGCCGCACCCGTCATCGCGGCGAGCCGTGCGCGGATGTCTTTGACGGTCGAAATGAATTCGAAATCGCGCGATCCAAGATCGCGCAGCAAGGCCTGCTTCACCGAGCGGCTGGTCGTCAGCGGACCGGGCGTGAAGAGTATTTTGTCTTTCCAACCGGGAATGTCGCTCACTTCGCAGCGGCCTCCGCTGCGTCTGCCGCGCGATTGCCCGCGTGCGCCGCACGCACACGCCACATGGTCACGAGCATCATAATTGCGAAGACTACGCTCATGCCCAGTGCAAGCAGGTTGGTGTAGTGAATGGCCTCGGTTTTTTCGTAGTTGGAGAGAATCTTGCCGATGACCAGCTCCTGTACGATTGGACCAATGCTTCCCAATCCATTCACGAGGCCCGCGACTGCCACGCCGTTGCGTTCACCCGCGACCGCGACCGACGCCGCGCCCGCAAGCAAGGTGTCGGGACCGTAGACCATGAATCCTACGATGCCAAAACAGATTGCCGCAGCGATGGGGTTGGCCTCAAAGGTAATAACCGCGATGTAACCGCCGATCAGACCCACAGCCGAGATAAAGCAGAGCCGCGCCCAATCACCGCGGAAGTAGCGATCGAGCGCCCAGCCGATCAACAAGCACGGAAGAATGCCGCCAATATCGAAGCCCATGGACCAATATCCCGCTGCCGCCTTAGAAAGTCCTTGGTTTTCAAGGAATGTTGGCAACCACGAGTCGAGAGCGTAACGCAGAAACTTGATGAAGAAATACCCGAGGCCCATTGCGACAATCAGTGGATCGCCCGCGAGCCGCAGGTAATCGCGCATCGTCACATGCTCTTCATTGGACGCACGGATCGCGCGGCCCGCTTCGTCTGCGCGCACATCGACGATGGGCGGCAGGCCTGCGTCCTCCGGCTTGTTGCGTTGCCAGACGAAGAGCAGCAGCCAAATCACAACGGTGAGCATCGAACACGCGAAGAATGCGAGCCGCCATTGTTCGACGCTGGCAAGCGAAAAACCGAGTAGCGTCGTGGCCGCAAGGGTCGGCGCAAGCGTTGGCTGAAGCAATGACGAGCCGACCGTTTTGGTGATGATGTTTCCGAAGATGTAGCTCGTGCCCCAACCGCCCATGAGGAAACCGCGCTCGTGCGGGCGGATCCAATGTGAAACCGCGCCGACAGAACCGGGCCATCCCGTCGCCTGCATAAATCCGTTGAGGATCATGAAGGACATGAAAACGGAGTATGAACTACTTGAAGCAAACACGAGGTTACATAGGATCGACATACCGAGGCCGCCGAGCAGCAGCACGCGCGGTCCCCACTTGCGGCCCACGAACCCGTTGACGAACTGGCCGATCATGTACGCGAACAGGTAGGCGGCCCACACATAGGCAATTGCGTCCATTTCCCAATTGAATTGCTCATGCAGGGAAGTCTTTACGAGACCATAGACTTTGCGGCAGAGGTAATATCCCGCGTATCCGAGATAGGTCGAGACGAGAATTCGCCAGCGCCATGAGATCTGTTCGCGGGTTAATGTAGCGGCCAAATTGCGTCTCCCAAGTCAAACTAAACGCACCCCGTGAAAGTGTGACGGCGCGGCACAGCGGATTTCAAGCGGTGCGCATGAATCGTTAGACAGCAGTTAGGACGCGATTCCGCCTTTTGACTGCGAGCATTCGCGAAAGGTACCGTCACAGTCATGCAACACGACATGTTATCCGAAGATTTGCGCGGGATTGTTGGCGCGAAATTGTACGAGGCGTTGTCGCCGGTGATGACGCCATCGATACGGCACGTCGCGGCGATCAATACGATTGGGTGTTACCTGTTGTGTCACCTGACCGATTGCGAGTATGACGTTGTGGCGGGATCGGTTATTGTGCGGCAGGGCGGCGCGCCGTTGGGATTGGAAGCGGACGCGTCGCGCGTGGACGACGACCAATACTACCTTTGGATCGAGCGGCGCCAGGACGACGGGCGCGTCGAGTTAGTCGATTTCGCGGCGCGTTGTTGGGCGGATTGGGCGCGCGAAGAGCAAGTGCTTTGGCTGGGGCCCGCGCCGGAAATCGTGTGGACCTATGTGGACGAATTGCGCGAAACGGTTGCGCGCTATACGCCGAACGCGGAGATCACGAACATGGTGCGTGTGGCATTGCACAACGCGTTTCGTTCGGAAGACGCACCGCCCGAAGTGGCGCAGTGGGAGTCTGTGATCAACGCGACGCTAGAGTTGCTTACGCAGGACCGCCGTTCATTGGAGTACATGATTGCGCGCGGGATCGCGGAGCCCGCGGGACCCTCGCAGAATTAGCTTGCCGCGACGCGGGCGTCCTTCAAAACCAGTTGCACGGTCGTCTGGTCGCGCCAGGTGTTGAGTTGCGGCGTGAACGCGATGTCGATCGCCTCGGCGCGGGCGAGCGTGGGCATGCGGTCGGCCATGCGGAACCCGATCACGTCGAGCAATTTCGGCCCGTCCTTTACGACAAACTTCATGTGGCCGCCGCGCAATTCGCGCCAGGAGTCTTGCAGCACGTGAACGCCGAAGGCGCAAAACACCGGCGCGGGGTTGCCCTGGCCGAAGGGCTGTAGCTTGTCTAGCGTGCGGACGAGGCGCGTGTCGATCTCTGTCAACGATACTTGCGCATCGATATCGAGCACGCGTCGCAGTTCGCCTTCGGGCAACAATGCTTTCGCGCAGGTCTCAAAGGCCTTTTGAAATGCGGCAAAGCATTCTTCCCGCAGCGTGAGACCGGCGGCCATGGCATGACCGCCGCAGGTTACCAAATGTTCCACGCACTGCTCGATCGCCGTGGCGATGTTGAACCCTGCAATGCTGCGCGCGGAACCGCGGCCCACGCCGTCGCCGTCCACAGCAACCAACACAACGGGCCGGTAATGCGTGGCCTGGATGCGGCTCGCCACGATTCCGATCACGCCGCCGTGCCACGTGCGGCTGGACAACACGATACTTCGCTGCTCTGGCGCGAACGTTTCCTTCAACATCGAGACGGCCTCTGCAAGCATGTCGCTCTCGATAGCTTTGCGCTCGTCATTTGCAGCATCGAGCGTTTCGGCCATCGCGCGCGCTTCGTCAAACGAACTGGTAAGCAACAGCTTTAGCCCGGCAACGCCATCTCCCATCCGGCCGCCCGCGTTGATGCGCGGCGCGATCTGGAAGGCGATGTCCTCGGACTTGAGCGCATCGAGCGATACCTTGCTGATGGCCGCCAATTCGGCGAGGCCGATGCGTTTTACTTTCGACGCATACGCAAGACCAGCGGCGACGATCGCGCGGTTCTCGCCCGTGAGCGGCACCACGTCCGCGACCGTGCCCAACGCGGCGAGATCGAGATCGTGCAACTCACCGGTGAGCGCCTGCACGAGCTTAAGCGCCACGCCCGACCCGCAGAGGTCCGCAGCGGGGTGGTCCTCTGCTTCGCGTTTCGGATTGATGACGGCGAAGGCGTCGGGAAGGCCACGCTCGATCAAGTGGTGATCCGTGACAATGACCTCGATCCCGAGTACCTTCGCGCGCGCAATCGCGTCAAACGCGGCGACGCCGTTATCGACGGTAATCAAAAGCGATACACCCTGCGCAGCGGCCCAATCGACGCGTTCGGCGCTGAGACCGTAGCCTTCCGCCAAACGATTCGGCATGCCGTAAATGCACTTTTCAATTCCATAGCGCCGCAGCCCGGAATACATCAGCGCGGTACCGCTGATGCCGTCCACGTCGTAATCTCCGAAGATCAAGACCTTTTCGCCTTTGTCCCGCGCACTTGCGATGCGATCGATTGCGCGCTGCATATCGGTGAGGGACAATGGATCGGAAAGTTGCGTCACATCCGGATTTAGAAAACGCGATGCGGCGGCAGGATCCGCCGCGCCCCGCAGGACCAGTACACGCGCAATAGCCGGGGCAATTTCGAGTTGCTTTGCCAAGGCCAATGCTTCGGCGCGGTTGTCCGGCGCAAGTTTCCAATCGCACATACCGCGGGCGTGGTCTACCATCGTTGCCTCGCGAGCGCGACGATCGTATCGATGACTTCTTCGCTGGTCATTGCCGACGTATCTACGAGTACTGCGTCATCCGCACGGCGCAGGGGGGCAATTGCGCGAGTCATGTCTTTCTCGTCGCGCGCGCGAATGTCGCCGGACAGCGCGTCTGCGTCGAACGCGATGCCTTTGCTTTCGTATTCGCGGGCGCGGCGGCGGGCGCGTTCGTCGAGCGACGCATCGAGATAGACTTTGCACCTGGCATAGGGAAAGACGACGGTGCCCATGTCGCGGCCTTCGGCGACGGTACGGCCGCGCGCCCCGAATGCACGCTGTAATTCGACCAGGTATGCGCGAACGGCGGCGTTGTGATCGAGCTTCGCAATCCGCTGCGTGACGTCCGGCGTGCGGATGGCTTGCGTAATGTCACGACCGTCCACGATAACGGTCTGTCCCTGTTGCGACTCTCGCATGTCCAAAACCATTGCGCGCGTCGCTTCCGCCAACGCATCGCCGTTGTCCATGTCGATGCCGCGGTGCATGGCGTTCCAGGTCGCCGCGCGATACATCGCGCCCGTATCCAAAAAGGCGAAGCCGAGCATTTCTGCGACACGGCGCGCGACCGTGCTCTTGCCGGCGCCGGCGGGGCCATCGATAGCGAGGATATCTCTGATCGTTTCGGGCCCCACTTCAGCGCAGCTCGACAATCCGGCCCGCATCGCGCGCGTAGGTCTTAGGTTCGTCCGACAACGGGGTCAGCAGCGTGGAGCCTTTGACGTTGGTCGAGGCGTCAAGAAGGTAGGGATCGCCGAGGATACGCACGCCTGGGTCGAACGCGCCCGTCACTTTTGGCATTTCGTTTGCCGAGAATTCGTCGCCCTCGAATGCGATCTGAAATTCCTTTCTCAAACGCTCTGCGGTCTCGTGCAGCGATTCGCGGGCTTTTTCGATTGCGCGCTTTTCCGTCTCGGCGCGCTCGACGCGCAAGTTAATCGTCCGTAACACGACGCGGATAAAACCACTTTGCAACCGCAACATCTGCGGACTGTTCGGCGCGTCACCACGTTCACGCAGATGCGTGATGATTTGTTTGAGGAATTGGACCATCGGCATCGCGGTCTGCATCGTGCGCACGCGCTCGTTGGCGCCCTGCAATATCTTCACCCCGCTTTCGTGCTCCGTAATAAAGTCGTGCAAACTCTCGCGCTCGCGTTTCCACACGCGGATGCGTTCGCGCATGTGTTCCAGGGTTTGCGCGACTTTCGCCAGGTCTGCGGTGGGAGACAACAAACGCTCGCGGATTCCGACGATATCCTGCATTTCGTCGTTCAAATCGTTTTCGCCCCCGCCCTCTGTGACGAGACTGGCGAAGTCTGCATGCACTTCATTCAGGTTTTTTTCGGTGTCCTCGTCGGATTCCAAGTCGGCAATCTTGCCTTCAAAACGGGCGAGTTGTTCGACACGTTCCTCAGCTACGCCGATCAACGTTTGAAAGATGCTGGTCACTCTATTGATCAACGCAAGGCGATGTTGGGCCTTCTGAAGCTTTTCCGCGACCGGATCTGTTGAGTCTTCTCCAAGCAGGAAAGCCAGCGCGCACCGCGCCGCGTGCTCTGCTTCGGATTGCGTCAAGGTGACACGTTCCCGCATGGTCGTGATGTCACGCTTCATCCGGTTGGCCCGCATCAACAGTTTCAGGCCGTCGGGGCCAGGGTTTTCACCGTAATCCTGACAGGTAAGATCCTGTCGCAACACAATTGCGAGGTTACGGTTTTCTGCGCTGCGGAAGCGGTCTGCGGTCAATTGCTTTGTCACTTGGTACACACCCCCGCACACATCGCCCATCACCGTGATGACGGGCGCTTTGAAGTGGCCCATGTTTGTGGTGTTTTCAATTCGAATTTCGGCGCCGGCGAAAACGAGGTCGGGCGATTCCGCCTGTTTGCCGCAGACACTCCCCCACTTCGACACGACTTTCGATCGCACCATGATGCCGCGCGCGCGGACGTTGCCCTGCCTCACCACGACCATACCGGAAATGTTCTCGCGGACTTCGCAATGTTGCGACGCGGCCACGCGCCCGAGCACGAATCCGCCCACGCTGACGCTGCCGTTTTCGACGACAACGGTACAGTTTTCTGGAACTTGATCGAGGATCTTCAAGTGGCCGCGTTCGTGCACCAGAACCGGGCCGCGCACGTTAATTGGAATCCCTGCGAACATCTTGACTTCGCGCGGACGGGACGCGAGGATTTGTTTGGACGAGACGACGTGAAGACGCGCGGCGATCGTTGGCAGCCCCGGCGCGGCGGGCAGCGATTTGGATTGAACTGCCAGGAGCTTTGCGTGTGGCGCGAGGAGCGTCCGCAGACGCGCATACCCTTCTGTTTCGCCGCTCGCCTCGATAAGTTCCAGCACTGCCACGAGCAGCGCCACCTGATCCCAAGCGAGCGAGCGCGCGCGGCCCGCCTGCAATTCGTCAACGAGTTCCCGCAAGACCCACTGGTGGCGCCGGCCCTCGGTATGCGCAAGGCTGGCTTGCGGAGTTTTGATCCACGTTTCAACAATCTTTGGCACATTTTCGAACTGTGATTTGCGCGCGGCATTGCCGTCCCAAGATCGGCACCACGCGATGCACAGAGCGGCATCTTCCATACAAAGTTTCTCGAAGTCTTCGCCCTGAGCCTTTTGGACGAATTCAATGAGCGCGTCTAGCATGTCCGTTAAAACGTCGCGGATTGCGGCCCCGCGACCGCCGCAATCGATTCAATGAATGGCGGGCGAAGGATGCCGCGTTCGGTAATGATGCCGGCGATGAGGGTCGAAGGAGTGACATCAAACGCCGGGCTGTACACTTTCACTCCTTCCGGTGCGGTTTGCTTCCCGAATCCGTGCGTCACTTCATCCGCGCCCCGCAACTCGATCGGAATTTCGTCTCCGGAGGCAATGGAGAAGTCGAAGGTGGAAAGTGGCGCGGCGACATAGAACGGGACGTTGTGCGCCTTTGCGATGAGCGCGACGCTGTACGTCCCGATTTTGTTTGCGGCGTCGCCGTTTGCAGCAATGCGGTCTGCGCCGACAACGACCAGCTGTACGCGGCCTTCGCGCATGACTTGAGCGGCAGTGTTGTCGCAAATGAGCGTAACATCGACTCCCGCGCGCATCAGCTCCCATGCGGTCAAGCGCGCGCCTTGAAGCAATGGGCGCGTTTCGTCGGCGTAGACGTGAAATCGTTTTCCGCTCTCGTGCGCGCTATACATGACGGCGAGCGCTGTCCCGTAAGATGAGGTGGCGAGGCTGCCAGCGTTGCAATGGGTAAGCACGCCGTCGCCGTCGGTAATTAGTTCGCCGCCGTGCTTGCCTATCGCGCGGCAGCGGCGCGTGTCTTCTTCGCAGATCTCGACGGCTTCGGCTGTAAGCCTGTCAATGAGTGCGCTGCTGTCTAGGTTTGCGTTGTTGTGCGCGGTATTTCGCATGCGGTCTAGTGCCCAGAATAGATTTACTGCGGTGGGCCGGGAAGTCGCAAGATAGTCGGCGGTTTCATCCACTACGAGCAGCACGTCGCTCGTGCTTTTGGCCTCCTGTTGGCGAACGCCTACCAGTACTCCAAAGGCCGCGCACACACCAATCGCGGGAGCACCGCGGACGCGAAGGGCTTTGATCGCTTCCCACACCTCTTCCGCCGTCTTCAGTTCGATTTCGCGGAACTCGGTGGGAAGCAAGGTTTGATCAATGATGTATAGACAACCGCTGGACCAGCGGACGGTAGCTACGGACACACAGACTCTCCCCGTTTCACGCCCCGGATAAGGCTAACGAAGTAGTGGGCGTAATGCAACGGTGGGGATTACTCGGCAACTATTTGTCCGTATGCCATCGTGTTGGGATTGGCGCCAGGCCCGACGAGATCGATGGTGTTGCTTGGTGCATTGCCGGAACGGGTATTGGCCAGCAAGAAACTGCCAAAGGGGGCCTTGAAGGGAACTGGCACGCGGTTCTGTGCATCCACTTTGGGGAAGATCCGAATCAATTCGTTTCGCGGGTTTGGCCCGGAAATGTAGAGCAGCGCGAATACATCGCCATTTGCTGTCACGTGAAAACGCGCGTGACCGGTATGCTCGGTGTCCGAGCGCGGCATGAGCACATGGCGCTCGGCGATTGCACCGTCGCGCACGATGGCGAGATTCAGGCTGGGCACGGTGGATTTTCCGGGGAAGAACTTGTCGCGCATGAGCGCAGACCCCACTTCCAGCTCGGTGTACATGATGTAAGCGTCGCCGTTTGGCGCAATCCAGAGATCTTGATTGGATATGCTGCCCGCAGTTGCATCCACATTTGCTATCTCGATGGGTTCCGCAAACTTTCCGCGTTCAGCGTCCTCGTTCCGCGCGTAGAACAGGCGGCGAAAGACGTAGTCCCAAGCTTGGCCGGTCTGATCGTGTTTGAATTTTCGCCACTCCTCGACAGGCTCGACAATATCTCCGACCGCTAGGATATGTGCGCGATTGTTTTCGACTGCCACTTGCGGGTAGCAGGCACGGACAGGAAAAGTCACGCTGCCATTCGCTATCGGGTTGCCATCCATCGTAAGCAGGCAAAAGTGTTGGATGCTTGTTTCCGCATCGATGTTAAACATCAGTATGCGCTGGGCTACCGCATCTGCCGCATAACCGCGATAGGAATGATCCGTATATTTCGTCTTGCCATCCCACGTTGGGGTGTACTTCACCGGCACCGGCGGATTGTCCTTGAGCGTGAAGGCCAACAAATGCGGCTCGCAGGGGCCATACTCGGTGCCCGGCGGCATCAGCGAGGTGTTCACGTAGAGGAACAGCCGATCTTTTGCGTTTGTCGTGAGTATCGTGGGTTCGCGTTGTTTATATTCGGGTGTCTCTGCTACTACTTTCCATCCCGCTGCAGTGCGTTCGCGCAGGCGCCAACGCGTGTTGCACAGGCGCGGCACGCCCTCGCCTGTTTCCATCTCACTGACGAATACGCGATCACCCACGCGCGCGACAGGCGTGCAACCAAAGCTCCACATAGGCCCCGAACCGTTGTTCGGGTTTGTGTAGGTGTATACCTCTTCCTCGGCTACGACGCGCGCTTCGATGGCGAAAACGCTGATGGCCGGGAGTATCGCGAGAATCGCGAATCGCGTCATGCTTTGTCGCAGGCTTTTTGCCAATTCTCCAATCCTTTCTTCATGTGCGGTACGGGATCGCTTTCATGGTCCTCGTACTCGAGCATGATCGGGCCTTTGAAGTTAATGGCCTTGAGCGCCTTTGCCACCGCAACGAGGTCCATGTCGCCTTCGCCGACGATCTGTTCCGCACCGCCGTGTTTCCAATCTTTCAGGTGCAACGAATGCACGCGCTCGCCCAACGCGGCGATGACTTCGTGCGGCTTCTCGCCGGAACGGATCACGTGGCCGGTATCTACACAGGCGCCGACCGCGACGCTGGTACCTTTTACCGCATTGATCGTATCGGTTACTTTGTCGTAACGTGCGCCGGGACCGTGGTTGTGAATGCCGGCTTTGATGTTGAACTCTTTGCAGAGGGCATCGACGTTCTTCATCGCGTTGCCTTCTTTCTCGATGTCGGCGGAAATAACTTCGAGGCCGAGCGCCTTCGCGAATTCGAATTTCTTGCGGTTGGCCGCTTCGTCTTTGCCAAAGCCTTCCACGCCGTACACCGGGACCTTAATGCCGGACGACGCGATTAGTTCCTTTACTGCGGCGAAGCCCGGATCCGTGGCATCGGGTTTGAAGTGGACGCTGCAGAATTCCATTTCGGTGAGGCCGAGTTCTTTTAATTTCGCAATCGCGACCGCCGGGTCTTTGAAATACCGGAAGCTGTAACTTTGGCTGCCCATGCGAAATCCGGCGTAGGGCGCCGCCGCGACTGCTTTCGTCGAAAATGCGAAGGCAGGCAGTGCCACTGCGCCCGCGATTAAGAATTCACGCCGTCCAAACGTTTTCATATGAAGATTCTCCGTTGATGTGCAATTGCCCAATTAACGCACCTGGAAACCAGTATACAAATTCCTGTGCTGTCGCGCGCGCAGCCTACCCCGCAGTACTGGCGGACGCGAATTCGCGGGAACGAACGATTAGGCACGCGAGAAACAACAGAACAACGGTTGTTATCGCGAGCGTCGCAATTGAAAAGGTTGTGGATACAGGATATACGGCGCGCATGAATTCTGGCGGAAGCTCGACTTTCTCGACCTCGACGCGATTGAAAGAAACTTCCGGCAATAGGCGCAGGATGTATTTCTGCAGGGTGAGAAAGTCGGCGTAACCCGGAAGCGCCGCGACGAGCTTCTCCCAGCCGAAGATGAATAGCGCGGTGACGACTACGGGATGTTTGGTGATTGTGCTGATGGCGACGCAGAGCGCGCCGTAGGCGATTAGCGCAACGCCAATGAGCACGGAGAAGCGCAGAAATAATGGAAAGAAGTTGGTCACGCTCAGCATCAGAAAATGCGCAAAACTACAGAAGGTCAGCAGAAAGGATACGAGGATCATTATATATGTGACGAATACGAACGCGGCGTATTTTCCCAGTACGATCGCCGAGCGCGGCGCGGCCCGCGCCAGTAACAACGGCAAGGTGCGGCCTTCGATTTCCTCCGACAACAACGAGCACCCGAACACCAGCGCCATCAACGGCGTAATGGTGAGCAGGTAGAGAAACTGCGCGGCGGCGTCGAAAACTTCCTGCGGGTATTCGCTCGACTCGGACGGGTTAAAGGTCGCGAGAAAAGGCACAAATACCGGTGTCGTGATCAACAACGCCATGAGCCAAGTGCGGCGGCGCCGAAAATAGAGAAACGTGGTAAACGTGGCAATCGCGGTAAATACGTTTACAAAAAGGCGCATCGTTATTTCGCTGGCGAAGTCTTGGTCAAGGCGTCCAGCAAAAGCTGCTCAAATGCCTCGCGATCTTTCCACCGCAATGCGCAGCGTACTGGCCGGCCGTTTTCATCCGGGACGGTGTTTCCCTTGTCATCAACCGACAATTTTACCGTCTCAATTTCCATGAGCGATTCATCGAAGGCGAGGTAAGCAGCAGCCGTGTCAAAAAGGATGCTGCTTGAATCCGCAGGGTGTTGTTTGCGGTTAACCCAGTTCTCGTAGTTGTCGATTGTCGTTGACGCGAGCGGGTTCTTGGAAACTTTCACTGCGTTGTAGCGTGGACCCACGAGGCGCAGCGTGCCGCAGATGTCGAGGGGCGCCATGGTAATTTCCCAGGGCGCGGCGAAGACCGCCTTTGCCGCTGGCACATCTTTGACAACGTTCCACTCCGGGCTCCGGCCCTCTTTGCCGTCGTAGCCGATATGCACGCTGCCTGCCATCAATATGACTCGCGCTTTCTCCGCGATGGACGGATCACGTTCCAGGGCCGCTTTGATATTTGTCTGTGGTCCGATAACGCACAGCGCGATCTTATCTTTGGCGTTTTTGATCTCGTCGATGAGCGCGCCGACACCATCGTCGATCACCTCGCCTTTGTACTGGGTGAGTTGGTAGTCGCCGAGCCATTGTGCTTGATTGATCTTGTTGTCGCTATTCTTCACGCCTTGCGCAAGCGGTATATCGGTGCGGCCCATGCCATCAAGAATCTTTGCGACCAGGCGTGTTTTCGTTGGCGTGTCATCGGACGCCGTGACGATCAGCTTTACATCCACCTGAGGCGAACCCAACAACATTGCGAGCGCCCAAGTGTCGTCGATGTCGTCACCGAGATCGGTATCGAGAATAACGGGGATTGGCGCCGCCGAGGCGGAGAATAGAAATGCTGCTGACAAGATAAGACCGCTCATGCATTAACTCCAGATAAGAGGAATACAACTACTCTGGCTCAGGCGGAAGCATTTTCGCAAGCGTGTGTTCAAGGGCCAAGCCTTCCGGCTGCTGTCGAATAATCACGACGAATGGGTGGCGCGCGTAGACGGACGGATTATCGGGAATTGGCTGTCCTGCCACCGCTTCAGCGACCACCAGAAGGCGCCCCGCGGATTTCGCGATGTCGAACACGCGACGGTCTTCAATCCGGAGAATATCGACGAATAGACCTTGACCCTTCACGCGCACGCCTTCATCGAACCGGAACTGACTGCCACTGGGCATTGGCGCGGGCTCTTGCGTTTCGATTGGCACACCGGCGTTACGAAGTTCTACGACCAAATCGTCTGCCACGGTAATACGGGGCGCAGATGTGCAGGCAGTTATGTTTAGCGTAGCAAGCAGAGAGGCGGCAACACAGGCCATACCGCGCCAATCATCGCGAATCGCTGGCGCACGCAATCCCATACCTCTCATCATTCCCATACGTCCCATCTCTCCCATTCCCACACTTCACTTCAATAGGCCCAAATCGAACACACCAAACTGCGCATCTTCCACACTGCCCAAATAAAGCTTTCCATCGTACTCGTTGACACTCGTGACCGGTGCGAGTTGTCCGGAAGGATTCTGCAGATTGCGAATCACCTTGCCATCCTTATCCAGACCGAGCACAAACGAGTAGCGCACGGCTTTGGGGTGCAGGGCCTTTGGCAGTTTCCACAACGCGCGGCGTACGCGCGGATATGGCGCGAGTGTATCGGCAACTGGGTTGCGCGGATTTGCCAATGCAAGCCAGAAGGTTCCCTTGCCATTGGAGGTGATGTTGTCGGGAAAGCCCGGGAGATTATCGATGAATACGTCCCAGGTCTCTTTCTTTTCGCCGGTGAGCCAATAACGCAGTACGCGGTAGTTCCACGTTTCGTTTACGAGAACAAAGGATTCGTCCGGCGCGAGCGCGACGCCGTTTGCAAAACACAAGTCGCCGATGAGCTTCGTTGTCGTCTTTGTGGCGGGGTCGTATTTCAGAAACTTTCCGTTGCCGCGGTGTTCCATAAGATCGGCGAGATAGTTCGGCGCGTGGAATTTGTACGAGGCGTCGGTGAAATAGATCGTGCCGTCTTTTGCGATGGCGAGATCGTCTGTGAAGCCAAATTTGACGCCGCCTTCTTCCGTCGTGAGGGTCGTGATCGCACCTTTGGGATCGATGGACAACAGTCCCTTGTGCGCGTCACAGACAATTAGATTGCCTTGCGCGTCGAACTCCATTCCCAGAGGGCGGCCGCCAGTATTTGCAAAGGTGGAGAATTGCATATCTTCTTTAAAGCGTACGATGCGGCCATCCACGACGCCCGTGTAGAAGCGGCCTTCGGAATCGCGCGCAATGTCTTCGGGTCCGATCAAGCCGTCGGTGGTATAGAGTTTTAAGGAAAGCAGGCTGTTTTGCGCGTATTGCCCGGTCAGCAATGGCGCGGGCTGGGGCGTCCACGCGATGGGTTCGATCTCCGACGGGCCAAAGACGAACCATGCGAGGATCACGCCAATGGCAACGAAAACCGCGAAGAGAACTAGAAACGCGCGTTTCACGGCTACCGCTAGCAACCGAATTGGCGCAGGTGATGATCGAAATGGGCCGCGTGAAACTTCAGCCATTTGTGCGGGCCGATGTGCCCGAAGTACGGATGGTGCGGCGGGTGAAACTCCCCCGCGTCCATTTCCGCCAATACGCGATCGATGGTTTGTGAAAGTGTATCGAGCGCACCTTCGGTAAGCGTAATAGGCTTGGATTTTTTTGATTGCGGGATTTTCACATTCTTTGGAAATTTTAGAATGCCGTTCAGGAGCAGCGGCGCGTAGATGAATTGTGTTTTGAAGTTTCCGCGGAACGG
The DNA here is from genome assembly GCA_020848835.1 of Candidatus Hydrogenedentota bacterium. Lineage (GTDB taxonomy): Bacteria > Hydrogenedentota > Hydrogenedentia > Hydrogenedentales > SLHB01 > JABWCD01. The sequence goes on along the minus strand of JADLHJ010000024.1, from coordinate 4,592 downwards.
GATGACCGGTGTTTCGCACAATGTGTACAGGAGCGTGTTTGTCACGTGCCCGAACATCTGCGCGCCGGTCATCTTCCCCCAGAGCGGTTTCGCGTCCGGAGCAATCCTTTCAAAACGACTGAGATACACACTTTTGTTTGAAGAAGACAATACTGGCATGACCCACCCCTCCGCAGCCTTAAGCACCTGGGGATTATGGTACAAGGAAATGGGGTCGGTGTCGAGACTATCGCCTGGTGAAGTCAAAAGCGGGACTATCGTCCCGCACTCCAAGGCGCTCCGCGCAAATTCAGACTGTACGCAATTAGGCGTTTGCGCGGAGCGCCTTGGAGCGCGGCGAGGTATCGCCGCTTTGGTTTTGTGCGTATAATCCGCCCGGGTCTGCGGAAGTTAGGTTTGCTTCATCTGGGAGGATCTCAATGCGTCGCGCTGTTCTTTTTTTTCTCGCCGCCATAACCGCATGCATCGTCGCTCACGCCGACGATTGGTGGAACCCGGATTGGAAGGTACGGCATTGCATCGATATCAATACGGCATGGATATCGGAAGACCTGACCGATTTTCCGTTGCGCATTCGCATTCCGGCGGCTGATTGCAAACATGACCCTGCAACTGCCGGCGCCGATGCGCGGGTTGTGAATTCAGCCGGGAACACGTTCGATTTGGAAGTTGTGCAATGGGACGCGGACGGCATCGAAGTGTACGCGCGTGTGCCAAACATCGACACAAAGAGTGCCAAACAGCGCATCTTTCTATATTACGGCAATTCCAGCGCGGTCGCTCAGCCTGCCTCAGATATTTGGGATGCGTCGTATCGCGCGGTATTGCACTTACGCCACGATGCAAAGGACTCATCGGGCAATAACGCTGTCGTTACGAAGGAAGGCAGCGTGGAACTAGAACAAAAAGGTGCAATTTTTACCGATCAACATGGCTACCTCAATGTAGCACCCGAAGCCCTCAACGGCATCGGCGAGCAACTCACCATCGCGCTGCGATTTCGTATGGTCGAAAATCCTGGACTCCAGAACCTTGCCTCGGGCCGCAAGACTGAAGGCCCGGAAGAATGGTTCAACTTTGGCATCAAGACGCCGAACATCGTACACACCAACGCGACAAGCGAAGGTAAGCGCGTGGGCGAAATGAATCCCGCGGGCATCGCGCCAAACGAATGGCATTCAGCGGTAATTCGCTACGACGCGCGAAACCGTTCGCGCACGATCTGTATCGATGGCACCGTGTTTGAGCGCGACGAAGCACTACCTGGTCCGTTGCGTATCAATGAAATGCGGATTGGTCGCGGTGTACTGCATTTCGAGCCGTGGCAATTTCACGGCACGATCGATGAAGTGCGGGTTGCAGATACGGCGCGATCGGACGCCTGGATGAAGGCCGAGGCAGGAAATCTCGCGGAGTTCAATATGCTCGCGCCGATTGGCGCAGCACAGGAGTATGGTGGACCAGAGCCTGGCCCGGGTGCATTTGCGATTGTATCGCCAAAAACCGATGTCGTATGGAAAAGGCGAAACGAGCCTTTAACACTTACTTGGACGCCATCAGGCGGTGCAGACATGTATTCGATACAGTTCACGAATGTCGCCGATCCGTCAGTCCACATTACAGCCAGTGCGACTGGGACTTCTCTCAAAATAGTCCCTCCCGGCACTCCGGTTACCCCAGACACCTTCGAACTTCCTCACCCTCCCGGCGCCTACCGCTGGAGCGTCATTGCGAATAACTCGAGCGGAAATACATCAGCCACGCCGGGCCCAATAGGCACAATCAAATTTTACAGCTGGAACAGCAAAACGGCACCTAGCATTGCACATGTAATTAAGCCCGCGCTCGCGCCCGTACGTAGTGCGGAGTTTGATCTTCAAGGATATTTGCGCACGCGGATCGATAATGCCATCGACGAGTATCTCATCAGCACGCCAACCACCAGTCCCGCGATCCTGCAAGTGTTGCGCGATCGGGACAAGACGCCGATGCGCGAGCCGTTGGTGCCGTGGGCGGGGGAGTTTGCGGGGAAATACCTCACCTCCGCGCAACTCACGTGGCGGCTTACGCACGATGAAGAATTGAAGAATGTTATCGATAGGTTTGTGAAAGATCTGATTGCATGTCAGCAGGAAGACGGTTATCTCGGGCCGTTTCCGAAATCGTCGCGCATTACCGGCGGCAATTGGGATGTTTGGGGCCACTACCATTGCATGCTCGGCTTGATGCTTTATTACGAAGATACGAACTACGAACCCGCGCTGGAAGCGTGCAAGCACGCTGCGGATTTGTTGTTCGAGACCTTCGGTCCCGGCGGGCCTTCGCTGATTAATGATGGCGGCGGCGGACAGATGAACATGGCCGTGTGTCATGGGTTGGTGTTGCTCTACAACAAGACCGGCATCGAGCGCTATCTCGAACTTGCGAAGTACATCGTGCACGAAGCGTGGAACGATGCGGGCGCGGGACACTACCTCGATTCCGCGCTGGCAGGAAAACCGATTACCGAATTTCCGCAGCATCGTTGGGAAGCGATTCACGATTGGGAAGCGCTCCCGGAACTCTACTGGCTTACGGGAGAGGAGCAGTACAAGAAGGCCTTCGAGCACATGTGGTGGAGCGCGGTCAAGGGCGATCGCCACAACACCGGCGGTCTCACTTCGGGCGAAGGTTTCACGGGCTCACCATTTAACACGGGCGCGATTGAGACCTGCTGCACTGTCGCGTGGCTCGCGATGTCAATTGACATGCTACGGCTCACCGGCGACGCGCGCGTCGCCGATGAGATTGAGTTGAGTACGTTGAACAGCGCGCTCGGCGCGATTCCCTACGGCGGGCGCACCTGCGCGTATAACGTTTCGATGAACGGCACGCGCCTCTTCGGCGTGGAACTGCATTGGCAGGCCCCGAAGGGCGGGCCTGATCTGAATTGCTGTTCCGTGAATGCAAATCGTCCGCTCGGAATGATTTCCGAATGGGCATTGATGGAGAAGGATAACGGTCTCGCGATCAATTTCTATGGACCTTGCACAATGAAGGCGTCACTGCCTTCGGGCAATCGTGTCACGATTGAACAGGATACGCGGTACCCGGCTGACGGAAAGGTCACGCTGAAGTTGAATTTGGATAAGCCGGAAACTTTTTCGCTGTTTGTTCGCGTTCCACGTTGGTCGAAATCCTTCAACATGCGGGTGAACGGCGGTGGCGAAGCCCGAAAGTTTTCGCCCGGTAGATATTCGGGCGAAGAACGCGAATGGAAGACGGGGGACGTGGTTGATTTAGATTTCGATTTCACGCCGCACTTCTGGGCAGGACAAGAATCGTTTGCGAATACGGTGTCATTTTATCGCGGTCCAATCTTGTACGCCTACGATGCGCGCTACAACACATTGAATCCGAGTGAACTGCCGAAAATCGACCCTGCGACGGCGCAGTTTACGCCGGGCACATTTGATGGCGATACAATCCCGCCGTGGATTTACGGCACGATTAACGCCGCGGACGGCACGCCGATTCGTGTAGTCGATTTATCGAGCGCGGGACAGACTGGGAACCAATATGTGTCGTGGCTGCCGGCGACCTCGGCACCGGCGAATGAGGTGGTTCCATACTCAGCGGATGCGCGGTAGCGCGTAGAGATTCAAAATTGCCGTTTCGCGTGCTCGTGCTCCTGCTCGTCATCGTAATCGATTCATTCGACTATCGAGTGCGAGTACGATGACGAGCAGGAGCACGAGCACGAATTTGCGGCCATAAAAAACGGGAGCGCGGCCGTTTGGCTGCGCTCCCGAAATTTACTTCGCCAATTCGCGATTACTTCGCGGCGGGTTTGCCCCACACTTCGACTTCGACGTAGTGGCTCGTCTGATCGGTGGTGTTGCCGTTCGAATAAAGACGGACAAAACGGCCAGTCACGCCTTTGCCATCCTTCAGAGCGGTGAAGAGGCGGCCTTCGTTCGACTCGATGTATTCCTTGTCCTTGCCGATGCCGAGGCCGGAAGAATTGTCGTAGTCGTTGTTGTAGATGGTCTGCTTGTTCTTGGTGAACTCGGCATCGTCGGCCGTCTGCACGACAACGTCGAAGTACACACGGTCGGCAGCGTGGAAGTGCCACGCAAGGACGGCGTAGATTTCCGTCGGCGCGCCGAGGTCAACCTGCACCCACTGAGTGCCGGTGCCAAGTTCCGTCAGGTACTCTTGCTGGTAACCCTTCTCGCCGTCGGTGATCATCGACAGCTTGCCAAAGGTCGGATCCGGGTCGCTGCTGGTAACTGTTTTACCCTTAGAAACGTTCACGGCGCCTTTCGGGGCCAGGAACGGGTCGCGGGGTTTGAAGCTCTTCTCTTCCAAGTGTTCGTTGAAATACGACAAGGGGGTGCCGCCGAAATAGGGGGGCGGCAACTCGAACTTGATCTCTTCTTCGTCGCCCGCCGCGGCGACAATGCCGACCGACAGGGACACACCGAACGCCGCCACCGCCGTTACTGCCGCGGCACGGCGAAACCATGCAAAACGCACCATGACTTCCTCCTGTACATACACCGGTTGAAACTGCCGGACAGTGGATCTGTCCACGCAATATTGGACGCAAG
>JADLHJ010000023.1 GCA_020848835.1 Candidatus Hydrogenedentota bacterium | reverse complement strand
GGTGGCAAAACACATTGCATTTGTATTTATCCGCGTCCATCTGTCCAATCCGCGTCATCCGCGTTCAAATCGGCGCTACCCGGCCAACTTCATCGGATACACGCTGTGAAACCGCGGCAGGAAAAATCCCGAGTTAGGCTCGTGCGCCAGCACGGCCAATTCTGGCGACAAAAACTGTGCGCGACTGAAGGCATACTTGGCGCGCTCGTGGTCCCCTTTCGAGATTCGGCGTTCGCATTCGGTCAACAAGGCCGCGGCGCGCCGTTGCCCCGGCGTCTCATGCTGGTCGAGGTCGGCGCGGTCTTCCGGCAAGAGCGACGTGTCCGCATGCCCGCGAAGGTCTTGCTCGATGATGACCGCATCCGACGCGGTCACAGGCACGTCCATCGCATACATTTTCATATAACGCCGCTGCTCGCTCGATATCCGCATAAACGCCTGCAGATACGCGCTCGGTTTCGCGGAGGTGCTGTTGTACTTCTCGGACGTCACGATCGCCATATCCACCATCGGCTTCACCGACAGCGCCGCGGACGCGCGCAACACCATCACCTGCATCATCGCCAGCGTACACGCCGCCTGGTCCGCCATCGGCTGCGCCACGCAGGCGGGTTGGTCCGCGGACTTGTTTTCCTTTTCGACGCGCGCAGCAAGCCCCGCCTTCGCGTCGGTCAACGCAGCGTTGTACGCAGCAACTTCATAGGGACACTGCGGACGCTCCGGCCCCGGCAACTTCGCCACCTCGGGACTCGCACAAGGGCAGGTCTTCCACATAGGACACTGCTCCCCGCACACCTGAATCGCCCGCGAGTACAGGCCATGCACGGTCGCGTTCCGGTTCCCCGCCGGCGCACCGGTGAGGTTGAACCCGCCATGATATTTGCAACGTCCATTTTCATGGTTCGGCCCAAGCGAACAAGGCACCCCGGACAACGTCCGCGCCCCACAAATCCGCCGATTCAATTCCGCTTCGCGCGCTTCAACGAGCGCGATGTGGGCAGCGTCCCACGCCGGGGACAGCGGGGTGCCGAGGGGGGTATGTGGTCGTCCATCTGGAGTATGGTCTACTTGCATGGGCGTGTGCTCCTAACCATTAGCCCATGGCGTTGCACTTTTGGACTCACTACGAGGGAGCGGAGGAAATGAGAATGCATCGCCACAAGCGTAATGGGAGAATCGTACCCGCCGGAAATCCTGTTTTTCGGCATAAATCTTTAGACTCTCGATAGAAAACAGTAAAATATCCGAAGCACTTAACTCTGAGTGGGACTAATGGATTACGTCGACCTCGCACTAACGATTCTAAAATTCACCGGCGTCATTGTTGCTGGCAGCATTGGTGTGATCGGAGCAATCGTTGAGACTAAAGAAACTCCGTCAATTAACGAACAGAATTTGTCCGTAAATCGGAAGAGCAAATTAAATAGGTGGGGACGCATTATAGTTGGCTTGAGCGTTACCGGCAGCATCATTGCACTGAGTGCGATAGTCGCTGAAGAAGTAAAATCCAAAGAAGAAGGTATAAAACGAGCCGAAACGACTCAAACAATGATCAAGCACCTGCAAGGACAGAACGTTGGACTCAGCGAACAATCGCAGATAATCCAAACTCTCCTTCAAAACCAAAAGGAACAAAGTTCTTTAATACAAGACGAGAGTCGTAGCGATTCTGAACGAGCAAGGGTATTGCTCGAAAACGTCGAAAAACAGACGGAGAGCACATATTCGCTTCTTGAAAAAATGCAGCTTCAATCTGACTTTGCGTTAAAGGAGTCGCAACGGAATCAAACTCGCGCCGAAGATACGTTAAATAAGCTACAAGCTCAATCACTGGCAGCCGTGTCATTATTGCAGTCGGCAGCCACTCAAGAATCACTTTCACGGGATTCCCTCGCAAGCATTAAAAAAGTAATAGATAAGTTCGCAACGCTACGAGTCTCTCTGCTACTTGAGGTCAAAGACAACCAAGGAACCGAAATTAGCGCTTTAAAATCGAAGTTGTCAGAAATTGCGCGAAAACAAACAGCCCGTGATGATGGGGCTTATACGCCACCTCGACAGGTCGGCGCTCAGTCGTTTACGAAAGGAGGGAAGCTTGAATGGATAGGTTGGGACGTCGATGAACAGCTTCCGAACCTCGGCGCCAACACAAATCTTTTCACCATGCTTGAGCCGCGAATGTTTTTGGCCATGGACCGACACCCGGTTTATTTTACAAGCTCTTTGGATGATGGAGAGCTATACATCGGACTCGACAAAGATGACGGTTCGAATCCAGATATTCAGAGTTTTGCTCCAGTCGATGGCGCGAGAGTCTGTATCCGCTATGACTGCCAAAATGACCGGCTCTTATTACTCTACACTGGCTTTTCTTTTACGTCGACTGAATTAATAACGAATGGCAGCATCGTAAGTGTAGGTGACCTCAACGGAGTCCACGGCATTGTTGTCTTACCCAACGTTAGTGCGCATGCATTTAACGAAGCATTTGATATCCGGCCTATAATTCTAACAATACAAGTCGACGATCAAGTAATCAATCTTACCGACACCACGCCACCAAAAGCACCTGGAATTATTTTTGGGCTAAGGTTTACTTTTCCTGAAAATGTCCGTCAAATATCTTACAAAAAAGAACAGATACCAATACTGGAGGAGATGCGCAAATACAAATACGGAGATGGTGGTAATATTATAACACGACCGCGCCTAACTATTGGTGAGAGTCTAAAAGTTAACTTTAACAAACGGTATCGGCGAGAATTTGAGCGCCGATTGGATCCGAGCCTTGACAAGCCAAAGGCCCTGAAATAAGAATGAGTGCCACTTAAACTTGGGATTAAACTCCTATTATCAAAAATCGCTACGATGTATTTATTCAACCTCAGCCCCAAATGCTTCGCCTCTGACTCTGCATGCGATGGAACCTTCCCAGTTTCGATAATCTTCACTGCCGATCTTTTTGCAATGGAATAAGTGTCCGCAACACTATCTGATGTTTAATTTTTCTCGTTCCCAAGCTCCCGCTTGGGAACGCGCTCTTGAAAAGCTCCGCTTTGTAATGCCCGAGTCCGCCATTTCATCCAAATCAAATTGCAACACCCTGGGCTACGGTATAGAAGCACACGCTCGCAGCCGCCATGCGGATTATCCGCCCCCACCCCACCGCGTGTTGACTGCTTCGTGTCCTTCGTGATTTCGTGGTGATACGAAGAAGCCATCATCGATTTCTCCGCGCCCCACCACTCCCCATCCCCATCCGCGCGATCCGCGTGATCCGTGGTTAGCGCTTTTTTTCTCGTTCCCAAGCTCCCGCTTGGGAACGCACTCTTGAAAAGCTCCGCTTTGAATCCCCCGCCACAACTAATGCACCAAACCACTTACACCAAATCCGTCAACAAAGTACCCCTTGTCTCCCGAATCGCCCACACCCCCTTCGACCCCTCGATTCCCAATCCAACGCGCATCGCCCTTCTAGCCTGAGGTGCAACGCGCTGGGCTACTGTATAAGGCACACGCTCACAGCCCCCACGCGCCGCCCAGTACCCCAGGGCAATCCGCCAAGGATCGGCGGCACATGGCAGTAAGCGAAGAAAAGCGCCGCTGTCACGGCGCACTCCACGGCGCTGCGCGCGGCCGAGTGACGGCGTGGGTGTGTCCATAGCGCTGTGGTAAGGGAAATAATCCAATGTCGCGAACTAAGACGGCGAAAACCCGCGCGAAGCGCCTTGGAGTGCGGCGAGGTATCGCCGCCTTGTTTTCGCTTTTCCTCTCGAATCCTCGCATGCACCCCTGCGACACCCCCCTACACCCCCCACCCCTTGCAAGACCGATGGCTACCGTGCAATAAGGAGTTACGACGTTTTTGACCCGATCACCCCCCCTTGAACCGTCAAAAAGAAAATTTTACACCCCCTCCCCGGCACCTCGTAGCGCCCCGTCCTTGGCCTCCGAAGCTCTTGCGAAGGTGGCTCCGCGCCGGGCGACTTCGGCCCGGTTTCGATGCCGAGCACGCGCGACGAGTGCAACACGTTGGGCTAATGTATAGAGGCACACGCCCGCAGCCACCGCGCGGATCACCCACGCCCCATCCACGTATTGTTCGCTGCGTAATTGTCGCGTGTACGGCGTGCGGCAGGGCGTGAAGTCTTCTTGGGACCGCCCTCGTTAAAACAATGGAGTGCTGGGTTTGCTTATGCGGCGCGTTGGAGTTCGCGGAACTGCGCGAAGGTGATGAGCTGTTTGCGCTCTTCGTCCCACAGACGGTACTGCATACAAGCGAGGCTCGACCAGATCGAAAGCTGGTGCACCTGCTGCATGAGCGGGTTTTCCTTGTGGCACTTTTCCAGGAAGTAATTTGGAATCTTCGCGCTGAGGTGGTGGATATGGTGGAAGCCGATGTTTCCGGTGAACCACTGCAGTACGCGCGGCAGTTTGTAGTAGGAGCTGCCTTGCATACACGCGGCCACGTAGTCCCATTCCTTGTCACGCGCCCAGTACACGTCCTCGAACTGGTGCTGCACGTAGAACAACCACGCGCCCGCGCCCGCTGCCAGGAGAAATACCGGTACTTGGATCAGGGCAACGGCCTTCAACCCGATCGTGAAATACGCCAGCACGAGCACTGCCGCGAGCACTATGTTCGTGCGCCACACGCTCTTGATGTCGCGCGCGGTGCCTTTGCGCGGGGGAATGCGGTACTCGAGCATGAAGACCGAAAACGCGCCAACGCCGAACAACACCAGCGGATTGCGGTAGATGCGATAAAGAATCTTTTTTATCGTCGACGATTCGGTGTATTCCTTTACGGTCATCGTCCAGATGTCGCCGCGGCCGCGTTCGTCGAGGTTGCCCGCGCTCGCGTGATGCACCGCGTGTTCGTGTTTCCAATAGTGGTAGGGCGTCAAACACAGAAACGAGGTAATGCCACCGACAATGTCGTTCGCGCGGCGTGATTTGAAAAACGCGCCGTGGCCGCAATCGTGGGAGATGATGAATATTCGGACAAGCAGGCCTGCCGTCGGTACCGCCAGGGCGAGGGTAAGCCAATAGGAAACGCTCAGGCTCCAATACATCAGCACGAGCGCAATTGCGTATGGAATCAGGGTGTTCGCAAGCTGCCAACTGCTGCGCCAACGGCTCGGCTGGTGGTAGCGCGCGACCAGTGCGCGCCATTGTTCATGGATGGAGCTGTTGCTATCGATATGTGAAGAAGGCTGTGACATGAAAGTCCCCGAAAGGGTTGGTATGGTTTAGACTATCTGAAGTCAATAGGAGTTTACCCAAAATGAACACAGGAATGCCAGCAGTTTTTCGCGAGATTTTCGATATTTACGTTCGGAGAATACTTGATATCAGAAAATTAGCGTAACGTAAGTGCCGGGTTTTAGCGTCTCATTTCCCGAAAACTATTGCCTTGATTGTCCTACGTGTGCTAAACTCACCTCTCTATGGCGAAACAATCTCCTCAGCCCGAGAAGGTCGGGCAAGACACAAACGCGATGCTACGCGAGCAGGAACTGTGCCGGCTCGCGCTGGAGTCCGATGCCTACGACACCATGTCCGATGAGGAATGGGTAAGCCTTTGCGAACGCACCGGTAAAGAAACGGTGCCCGCCGGCGGCAAGTAGTAGTAGCCTCCGCCCCACTTCGCGAGCGTCTTGTCGCGCCCGCAACCTTCCGTTAGCTCCTTATGGCGTAATGGGTTATCATGCCCTTTACGGTGAAGCCTCGTGTCCCAACACGAATACGGAGAAACGGAATGCGGTTGACCATTTTTATCGCAGCGCTGTGCGCGGTGTGCGCGCAGGGCCAAGTCATGATTTCTGGCAACGAGTATAAGGTCGATCTCACGACCGGCACGCCTAAGTTTATTCCCGGAGCAAAACCGGACACCCTTACAATCCTCAATTTCTCGTCGTTTCCGCCCGCGGTCTCTCACGTCGAGGCGGTGAGCAACAGCGTTATCGGCCCGCCGTCCAATATTGCGATAACACCCGACGAATCAATCGCCTTGGTCGCCGATTCGATCCAACAGGACCCCGCAAACCCGGCCAAATATGTGCCCGCAACCAAGATCCGCGTCATCGATTTGAAGGCCAATCCGCCCGCGGTCATTCAGGAAATCGAGAGCGGCAAGCAACCTTCTGGAATGTCGATCTCGCGCGACGGCAAGTTTGCGCTGGTCGCCAACCGCGCGGAAGGCACCGTATCGTTATTGGGCATCGACGGTAAGTCCGTCTCGATAAAGCACACGCTTGAAGTCTGCAAGCCCGAGCAGAACGTTGCCGATGTCGCCATTTCTCCAGATGGGCGCATGGCGCTTGCGAGTGTTTGCGATGGCGGCTACCTCGCGCTTCTCCACGTGCGTGGTGACAAGGTCACGCTCGATCCGCGCAAGATCTCCAGCTGTGGCAAACCGTATCGCGTCGCGATTACGCCCGACGGCGTGCTTGGCGTCACAGCGGGTTCGGGTCAAGGTTTACCCGACACGGATGCGATCACTGTTGTCGATCTATCGCAGGACCCACCGCGCTCTACGGATTACATTCCGATCGGTGCAGGCCCCGAATCGCTGGAAATCAGCCCCGATGGAAAACTGATCGCGGCCGTCTTGATCGGCGGAAGCAACATGCCGAAAGGCACGCCCTTCCACGAGAAGGAAGGCAAGCTGGTAATTCTCGCGCGGCGCGGTAAGACCTTCGAAGTTACGCAGGTCTTGGCGACCGGCGCTATCCCCGAGGGCGTCGCGTTTTCGCCGGACGGCAAGCACATCGTGGTTGGATGCCACCCATCTCAAAAACTTTGGGCGTACGATGTGGACGGGGAAACCGTGCGCGAGGCAAAGTTGCGGATCGATTTACCCGGCATGCCGTCGTCGCTTCGGATCGCAGATAAATAAACCCGCAAGCGACTCAACGACAGCACAATTCGGCTACGCGCGCGGCGATGCGTCCTGCTGCGCTGGCTGCGCCTGGCGCGGCGGGCCTTGCTGGTGATCGCCGCTATCGCCACCGCTCTGCGGGCGTTGCGGCTGGGCGGCTTGAGGCGGCTTCATGGTGCACTTGCCTTCGAACAGCACGCCTTCGGCGATGCTCACGCGCGGTGCGACGATGTCGCCCATCAGCTTTCCGTTTGTGGCGATTTCGAGGCGGTCCTGCGCGAAGACGTTGCCTTCCACTTCGCCGGCGATTGTCACCTGGCCGGCATAGAGGTCGGCCTTTACGCGGCCGGTCTCTTGCACAACGATGGAGTCCTCGCTGTGAATGCGGCCCGACACCACGCCTTCAACGCGGATCGTGCCCTTTGATTTTATCTCGCCGATGATCGTTGTGCCTTGACCGATAATCGTCACCACTTTAGTCTCACCGTATACTCGTTTTTTTGCTGCGTCTAACATGCCTGCTGCTTATTCGGCAAGATAGCGTTCGGGGTCTACTGCCTTGCCGTTGATTCGAACTTCGTAATGGACGTGAGCACCCGTGCTCC
>JADLHJ010000022.1 GCA_020848835.1 Candidatus Hydrogenedentota bacterium | reverse complement strand
GTACGAAGATGGCTACTGCAATGCGCGTTGCACTGAACATGACCATTCTCCAAATTTGTCTTGAGCAGCACCCAGGGTGATTTAGCACTTATGCACGGAATTGGGATCGGTATCTTTCTCCTGCGAATGTGCCAGCACGCTGAAAGACGATTGCCACCGTCGCCAATGTGCATGCTGTGAATAGGACTCGACTTGCCATTTGGCGCTCCACCTTATTTGGCTGCCTTTACATTGAAATTGCCGTCACTTGAATCCTTGATTGAACCGTCGGATTTCGAGGTGGCACGCACTTTGTATCCGCCACCGGTCGACAACGACGAAGGTACTTTCCATTTCAGCTTTCCGTCGTTGGGGGTCGAGCCTTTAATCGTGTCAACGACGGCGCCGTTGCGGAGGAGTTCCAGTTTTATAGTTGCGCCGGCGTCGCCGGGTTCCCATTTGATCTTGTACTTTTTGTTTTGTTTCCATTTTTCGCCGCCGTTTGGTGCGACAATCGCGAGCGGATTTCCGCCGCCGGCTTCTTTGCTTATGGCGCGCCAAATATCGAGGTCTCCGTTTTCCGGGTCATTCGTTTCCCATATCACTGCCCAATGGCCCGCAGTATCGGTTGCGATCGCTGGATCGGAATCGTATCGAAGCCCATCATCGGCAGCGTCGGTGTTGACTGCTTTCACCGCGCTCCAAGTCGCGCCAATGTTGGTCGATTCGGAAATGCCGATGTCAAAATCGCTAGCTGTACTCAGCAAAAGGGTGCCATTCCAAACCACAATCCATTTGCCATTGCCGTCTGTAATTACTTTTGGATTGGATTGATCGTCTTCTGGCGGGTTTTCCGAAACTTGCAAGCGTTGAGTCCATGACTGACCGTCATCGGTGGATGCACAGGTCCAAATGCGATACCGCGATGAAAGGTCCGTGTATCCGTCCCATGTGAGTATCCAGTTGCCGTCACCGTCGGCCGCGAGCGCGGCGCGTTCATCCAACCCCGTTTCGGTGTCGAATTCGCCATTGAGCACGGCTTGGTCGGACCAAGTGGTGCCATTGTCCGTCGATCGTGCGAAAACGATCTCCCGATCGCCTTGTCCATCGATCCCGCGTTTGAAATCGGAATTCCATGCACAAACCCACACGCCATTCTTATCGGACGCCACAACAGGTTCTATGTCGAGCGCGCCAGTCGTTGGCGAGTCTGTTTCACCTTCGGAATTGAGCATCGCATAGTCCGACCATGTTGTGCCGTTGGTCGATGTGGAAACGACGATATCTGAATCCCCAATGCCCGGATTGCTCGCGAGTGCTGAAGACTCCCATACCAATACCCAGTGGCCTGCGCCGTCAGATGCAATCGAGGGGCGGCCAAGCGTGTAGCTGGAAGGGTCATCGGGATTGACTGCTACCGGATCGGACCAGGTCGCGCCGTTGTCCGTCGATTTGCACACCTGAATTTGCTTGTATGTCACAAGCTTAACGACCCGGTTTTCTCCACCGATAAACGCGCACAGCCATGTCCCATTACCGTCGGTCGCAAGGCTGGGTACGCCTTCAAAAACGGGGACTTGCGGCGTTTCCCCAACCGCGAGCGAATTGAGACGCGCGGGCGCGGTCCATGTCGCCCCATTGTCTGTGGAGCGCGATACCGCGATATTCGCGTCGTCTGCGCTACCAAAGGAATTAATGTCCGCGTTAGACCAGACAGCAACCCAATGGCCTTGGCCGTCCGTTGCGATACTGGGGTTTTCGTCGGCGTCCCGGCCATCTGTGCTTGACCCGGGAAATGCTTTCGGCTTTTGAAATGACACGGCGCGCGCTGAGGTAATGAGGCACAAAAGACAAGACACAGCCAGAAGAATTCGCTTCGTGGACACAGCCTTACTCCTTAGAGATTTTGCCGGACAGTTGCAGCGCCTTAGTGTAGCACAGGAAATCCTGCCGCTGATGCTTCATTTAGGGTAGTCAGATTAGTCCGATTGTAATCGCATTCGGGTTGCGATAGGCTGCTAGCCGCGTCATTGGGCTGGGTTTTAGATTGGTGCATGCGAAGATGGTCAGTGAACTGGCGGAGAAGGGTAGTACAATGGGCGCTTTTTTCACGTTGCGGCGTATCTTCTTGATTTGTCTGCTTGCGGTTGCGTCCAGCGTACGCATTGCTACTGCGCAGCAATCTGAAATCGCGGACACTCCCGACGGCCTTTGGTTCGATTTATCCGGCACGGACCTCTTTTCCCTTCCCGCTAAAAATGTTGCGGCCGAGACTGTAGTACAACCGACGGAATATCGATCCCTGTGGCTGGATGAACCGCTGCTGGATGACGTCTTGCGCGTTGCACCGCTTGAAGTCTTGGGCGAACCGGATCAAGCCGCAAAGAGTGGACAATCTATCTGGCTGCCCATGCCGGATGGAAGCAATGTCGAATTCGGTTTTGTCGAATCGCCCATCATGGAACCCGAACTCGCCGATAAGTTTCCCGAGATTAAAACGTACGTAGGCCGTTCACTTGATGGGCGAAACTTATACCTGCGCTTTGACCGCACGCCGGCAGGGTTTCACGGGATCGTACTTGGCGCTGAAACGGTATACATCGATCCCTATCAGCAAGACGGGGTATACGTATCGTATGCGGCGGAGAAATATGCCGCGGAAGACAACGCGGGGTGTGCCGTAGCGGATGCGCCGATCGAGGAAAAATCAGATGAGAAAATCGTATCGATAAACGGGGACATGTTACGGACGTATCGGCTCGCAGTGGCCTGCACCGGCGAATACGCGAATTTTCACGGCGCGATATCGAATGAAACGCAGGGCAACGCCGCCGCGGCGATCGTAACGACGGTCAACCGTGTTACGGGTATTTACGAAAGCGAACTGGCGATTCGCTTTTTGCTTGTTGGCACAGAGGACTCGATCATATTCATCGATCCCGCGACCGATCCTTTCCCCACCAATCCGACGATTGAACAGCTCGAGGCACAGTCGCAAACGACGATCAATGGCACGATTGGTGCGGCAAACTACGATGTTGGCCATACGTTTGCAGTAGGGGACGTGGGCGGTATCGGTGATTTTGGGTGCATATGCGACGACGCAAGAAAGGCGAGTGGCGCCACGGCCCGAATGAGTCCGATTGGCGATCCGTATGACGTGGACTACGTGGCCCATGAACTTGGTCATCAGTTCCGCGCGTCACATACATTTAATAGCACGAAAGGCGGGTGCAAAGGTAATCGCGACGCGTCGACGGCTTATGAGCGTGGGGCTGGGGTGAGCATCATGTCCTACGCCGGGATTTGCGGTGCGGACAACATGACGTTGGGGGTGTTCGCGAATTTCCATTCTGAGAGTCTTCAGGAAATACAGGCCTTCGTTCTGTCCAAGACCTCCTGCCAGGTGGCGACGGCGACGGGAAATACCGGACCGTCCGTGGTAGCCGGACCCGACTATACAATTCCGAAGCAAACGGCGTTTACGCTGACCGCGTCGGACGGTTCAGACTCGGAAGCGGACCCGCTTCTGTATTCCTGGGAGGAACGCGACCTTGGAAAAGCGCAGGCGATTACCGCACCGGACAATGGAAAGAGTCCGCTCTTCCGCGGATTCGCGCCAACATCGGACGCGTTCCGCACTTTCCCGCAATTGGAAGACATACTGGTGGGTCACCAATACTCCGATCCACATGAACTCCTGCCTTCCAAGGCGAGGACGATGACGTTCTGGGTCGTTGCACGCGACGGCAAGGGCGGCATCGGCAGCGATGAAATGGGTGTGACGGTCGACGCCGCGTCTGGGCCGTTTAAAGTTCTCTATCCGAATACGGTGGTGACGATTAAAGGCGGCAAGAAGAAAAACGTGACGTGGGATGTCGCGAAGACCAATCAGTCGCCGGTGAGCGCGTCTCACGTCAAGATACTGCTATCCACGGACGGCGGGCAGACTTTTCCAACAGTCCTAAAGGACAGCACACCAAACGACGGCGCGGAGAAAATTAAGTTCCCTAAATTGCCGACGAACAAGGGGCGCGTGAAGATTCAGGGTTCGAACAATATCTTCTTCGACATGTCGGATACGGACTTCAAGATCAAATCCAAAGAGTTCAATTTGGTGGGCGTTTGGAATTCGAGCGAATCGAACCAGGTTGCGGAGACCATATTTACCTTCTACGACGATCACACGTATGTCCGTTGTTTTCCGCCTCCCAGCACCAATTGCTTCGCCAATGGCGAGCCGCGGCCGTGGTCCTTTGTCGAAGATGACGGTGACCCTCAACTGCCTTGGCTGCTGACGTATGATACTTCATGGCTGCGGTGTCGCATCATTGACGACAATACGATCGAGGCGTATCTGGTATTTTCCGGTCCCAGCTACATCTATTACACGACCTTTACGCGGCAACCTTGAGTGGAAGAGTGAGGTCGATTTTCTGCGCAATGCTGATCGATTTCGCCGCGCCGTCCATGACATTTGACAGGTGGGACGGTTCGTAGGACAATTTGTCCGGTAGTCGAGAATAACCATCGTAGGAGACAATCTGTGGCGCGTGGCGATCATCTTCGGGTTTTTCGCAGGGGATATTGGCACCACGGGATTGACTGTGGCGACGGGACCGTCATTCATTACACGGGTGAATTGTTCGATCGTTCAAATGCGGCGGTGCGGCGCACGCCGATAGAGCAGTTCGCTAAGGGCGGAAAGGTGCGTGTGGTGAAGTCGCATTCGGACTTCCATATCGAAGACATTATCGCGCGCGCGGAAAGCCGGCTCGAAGAGATGCGTTACAGCACCGTATCGAATAATTGTGAGCATTTCGCGTCTTGGTGCAGGACCGGGCGGCGCGAGAGTAAGCAGGTGCGCCGGGCCATCACTGCGGCGACGGCGCTGGGCGTTGCGGCGGTGACCGTTGCTGGGACGCTCGCCGCCGTTGGCGCGATGGCGCGGGGCCGCGGGCGCGCGTAAGCGTTATTCGTTTCCTTTCGTTTCTTTCTGCTAATTTCATCCTACCACGCCGCAGTCGGTGTGGCCCGCAAGACTCCATCCGTTTGCACGGGGACTTCATGGACGATCACGCTGCCGTCGTATCTACGCCGACATTTCGGGAGGCGACGCGTACTTGGGCCTACATTGGCCTCAATAGTTTTGGCGGGCCCGCGGGGCAGATCGCTGTGATGCACCGCGTGTTGGTAGAGGAAAAGAAATGGATTAGCGAAGAACGTTTTCTGCACGCCTTGAACTATTGCATGTTGCTGCCGGGACCGGAAGCGCAACAACTCGCGACCTATGTCGGTTGGCTGCTTCATGGCGCGCGAGGAGGGATTGTCGCGGGAACCTTGTTCGTGATTCCCGGGATTGTCGCCATTCTTGCGCTGAGCATCTTGTATGCGGGCTTCCAGCAAGTAACGTTAGTGCAGTCGTTGTTCTGGGGACTCAAGGCCGCGGTGCTTGCAATCGTCGTCGAAGCTGTTTTGCGGATTGGAAAACG
This sequence comes from Candidatus Hydrogenedentota bacterium, assembly GCA_020848835.1. Classification (GTDB taxonomy): domain Bacteria; phylum Hydrogenedentota; class Hydrogenedentia; order Hydrogenedentales; family SLHB01; genus JABWCD01. The sequence goes on along the minus strand of JADLHJ010000022.1, from coordinate 184,627 downwards.
CGCATTGAAAACGCGGTTTCATTACACCATCGCCGCGCTTGCGTTTATCGCAATTTTTTTCTTTGAAGTGCCGTTCCCGATTATTGTCGCCGTTGCGGCGATAATCGGGTTAGTTTACACCCGCATAAACGGCGCGAAGCCAACGGACAAGGTATGGGACGATTCTGCCGTGCGTGAACACGATGCGCCGCGCGCACCCGCGCTACGCCGTTCGCTTTTGGTGTGCGCGGTGTGGATTCCGCTGTGGTTTGCTCCTGTAGCTATTGCCGCCCTTGTTTTTGGGCGCGAATCGGTATACGTGCAACTTGGCGCGTTCTTCAGCAAGGCCGCGATGGTGACCTTTGGCGGCGCGTATTCGGTACTCGCTTATGTTGCACAGCAGGCGGTGAACACCTACGGCTGGTTGAAGCCTGGCGAAATGCTCGACGGTCTGGCAATGGCAGAAACAACGCCGGGGCCGCTTATTATGGTCGTGCAGTTCGTTGGGTTCATGGCGGCTTTTCGCGAGTCCGGAGCGCTTTCGCCTTTGTTGGCTGGAACGCTGGCTTCGCTACTCACGACCTGGGTCACCTTTGCGCCGTGTTTCCTCTGGATATTTCTCGGCGCGCCGTACATCGAGGCGTTGCGCGGGAACAAACACCTGAATGCCGCGCTCTCGACGATCACAGCCGCTGTTGTTGGAGTCGTGCTGAATCTCTCTGTCTGGTTTACAATCCACACGATCTTTGCGACGGTTGATGAGATGCATTTCTTTGGCGCGCGACTGCTCGTACCGGATTGGCGCACGGCGGACGTGTGGGCAATCGCGCTCGCGGCCGCAGCGATGGTCGCCACCTTCAATTTTCACGTGAGTGTGATGAAAGTGCTTGGCGCTTGCGCGATCGGCGGAATCGCCATCCAAATGGCCTTGGGCGCGGTCTAGTTTCCTTCCCGTTCCATCGCGGTGTACGATATTCGTTTCGAGGGGTGTTGCGAGTTTTCAGGAAGGAGTACCGGAGTCATGGGGCAGATTGTGTCGTATGCGCGCAAGGGCGCGATTGGTTTTATTACAGTCGATAATCCACCGGTGAACGCATTGAGCATTGGCGTGCGCAAGGGGATCGTCGATTGTCTTGCTGAAGGTGCGGCGGACACAGAGGCGAAGGCGCTGGTGCTGATTTGTGCGGGCCGCACTTTCATTGCCGGCGCGGACATCACCGAATTCAACAAGCCACTCGAAGACCCCGATCTCAACGCGGTTATCGCTGCGCTGGAAGATTGCCCGAAGCCGGTTATCGCAGCGATTCATGGCACCGCGCTGGGTGGCGGGTTGGAAACTGCACTCGGTTGTCACTATCGCTGTGCCGCTCCTTCCGCCCAAGTGGGATTGCCGGAGGTGAAACTCGGCATCATTCCCGGCGCGGGCGGCACGCAACGTCTGCCGCGTATTGCTGGCGTGCAGGCGGCGCTCGAGATCATCACCAGCGGCGATCCGATTCCCGCTGCAAAAGCGCACGCACTCGGTATTGTCGATGAAATCATCGATGAAAAACTGGAAGGCGCGCAGGCGTTTGCCGAAAAAGTGGTTGCTGAAGGGAGGCCTTTGCGGCGCATTCGCGATCTTGATGACAAGGTCGCCGAAGCGCGAGACAACGCCGCTATCTTTGACGAAGCACGCAAGGCGGTTGCAAAGAGCAAGCGCGGGTTTGAGGCGCCGCAGCATGGCATCAACGCGATTGAAGCGGCGGTGAATTTGCCCTTCGATCTTGGCTTGGAACGGGAGCGCGAGATATTTGGAGAGGCATTGTTCTCGACACAGTCGTTCGCGCAGCGCCATATTTTCTTTGCGGAACGCCAGGTCTCGAAAATTCCGGACATCCCAAAAGATCAAAGCACGCTGCCGATTCGCAGTGCGGCGGTCATTGGCGCGGGCACCATGGGCGGCGGTATCGCAATGAATTTCGCGAATGCGGGCATCCCCGTAATTCTGATCGATAGCACGCAGGAACTGGTCAATAAAGGTCTCGGTGTGATCAAAAAGAATTACGCGGGCACGGTGGCGAAAGGGAAACTTACGCAAGAAAAGATGGATCATCGGATGGGATTGATCGCGCCCGCGCTGAGCTTTGACGCAATCAAAGACGTGGACATCGTGGTTGAAGCCGTTTTTGAAGAGATGGACATCAAGCGAGAGGTCTTCAAGAAACTCGACGCCATCTGCAAGCCGGAGGCGATTCTAGCCACGAACACATCGACGCTCGATGTGAATGAAATCGCGGCGGTCACGAAGCGTCCAGAGAAAGTGATCGGCCTGCATTTTTTCAGTCCCGCAAATGTGATGAAGTTGCTCGAAATCGTGCGCGCGGAGAAGACGTCGAAAGAAACATTGGCGACTGCGCTCGCGTTGGCGAAAACGATCAAGAAAGTCGGCGTGGTCGTCGGCGTGTGCGACGGCTTTGTGGGCAACCGCATGGTGCATGGTTATGTGCGCGAGGCGATGTTCCTGCTTGAAGAAGGCGCGTTGCCGCAGCTAGTGGACAAGGCGCTCTACGATTTTGGTTTCCCAATGGGCCCCTTGCAAATGAGCGATCTTGCGGGGCTCGATGTGGGTTGGCGCATTCGTAAACGCCAGGCCGCCACGCGTCCGAAAGACGAGCGCTACGCTGAGATTGGTGACTTGCTTTGCGAACAGGGACGCTATGGCCAGAAAACGCTCTCAGGGTTCTATAAGTACGAGCCCGGCAACCGCAACCCAATTCCCGATCCCGAAGTGGAAGCGATGTGCATTGCAGAGTCTGCGCGTAAAGGCATCACGCGGCGCGCGATCAGCGACGAGGAAATTGTGAAGCGATGCGTGTATCCGTTGATCAACGAAGGCGCGCGTATCCTTGAGGAAGGTATCGCTCTGCGCGCGAGCGACATCGACATAATCTACATTTATGGATACGGCTTCCCGGTGTTTCGCGGCGGCCCGATGTTCTACGCGGACAGCGTGGGCGTCGAGAGTGTTTACAACGACATCTGCGCGTTCCACAAAGAACACGGAAAGCTGTGGGAACCCGCGCCATTGCTCGAACGCATGGCGAAAGAGGGCAAGACCTTCACCATGGGGTAAACTACTTGTGTAAACAAGGAATACCTCATGGACACGCCCTTATTCGCTGGTAGGTCGCGTATCCGCGCAAGCGCGGTGCTCGTGGCCGACCGCATCGACACATCGTTGCTCAATGTCACGATCCGAATCGCTACGACACCGCTTACTATTCCGGCGGGGGAGTCGGGGTGCGCGGTTGTATTTCGATATGGCGCTGTGGTGTTGTTTGGATTGCAGCCGATCGAAGAGGCAGCTTTTCTCTCTGATCTGCGCAAGCTCATCAAGGATCCCCACGAACGTCTGTACCAGGAACAGGCGGAGATTGATATTGAGCCAGATGCAGACGAGCGCATTTCGCAAGGCGTTATTGTCCTGCGCGACGCGAAGACCGAGCGATTGCAGCTTGTCGCGGACGTGCTAGCGGAGAGTGTGGCGCTGGAGCGCTATGAAGATATCATCGCGAAGACGTTTGACCGCGTGGAGCCTATGGCGGTGGCCTTGGAGCGCGGCGATTGGACGTATCGCCGCTCGCGCGAGCTGCTCTCGCATATCGGCGGAGCAATGCTTATCGAACACAAGATGGTCGGGCGCATAGAAGTGGCCGAGAAACCCGATGTGCTGTGGGAGCGCGTGGAATTGGAGCCGCTGTACGCGCGTCTCGCCACCGAATACGAGCTGCGCGAACGGCAGGCGGCGATCGAGCGCAAGTTGCAACTCACGTCGCGCACGGTCGAGACCGTATTGGATTTGCTTCACCATCGCCGGAACCTGCGCGTAGAATGGTACATCGTCATTCTTATCGTGATTGAAATTTTGCTGACGTTGTACGAAATGTTTTGGGCAACGGCGCATTAGTTGTCCATAGCCATGTCGGGCGCTGCACCACCCACCATAAGCGTTCTCCTGCCATTTCGCAATGGCGCTTCTACGTTGGCGGCCGCAATTGAATCCATCTGCGCGCAAACTTGCACGGAATGGGAACTCCTGCTATTCGATGATGGATCCGAAGACGATGCAGACGCCGTTGCTGCGGATTTTGCGGCACGCGATGCTCGTATTCGCGTCGTAGCGCGTGAACGCGTAGGGATTGTTGCGGCGTTGCAACGGCTAAGTTCGGAGGCGCGCGGAGAGTTCATTGCGCGGATGGACGGGGACGATGTATCGCGTCCGGCGCGCTTCGAGCGGCAGCTCGCGCTGTTGCGCGGCGACGAATCGATTGCGCTGTGCGGATGTCTTGTCGAAGGTATTGGCGCTGAACTCAGAGAAGGTGGCGCACGGTACTACGAATGGATCAATTCGCTATCGGCCCCAAAGGATATCGAGCGCGAGATGTTTGTAGAGTGCCCGATTGCGCATCCCACGTTTCTCATGCGGCGTAGTGAGTTCGAAGCGGCGGGCGGATATCAGGAGCACGGTTGGGCAGAAGATTATGATCTCGTGCTGCGCTTGTGGGGGCGAGGCGCGCGAATGGCAAATGTGGCCGAGCCGTTACTGCAATGGCGCAACGCTGCGACGCGATTATCGATGACCGATGCGCGCTATTCGCTCGAGCAGTTTCGCAGACTTAAGCGACACTATATTGAAGAACACGTTTTGCCAAATATCGGAAATCGGCGCTTTGTCCAGTGGGGTGCCGGGGAGGTTGGCAAACGATGGCTGCGGGAATGGGGTAGTGTACGGCCCGAAGGTGTCGTGGATATCCACCCGCGGAAAATCGGCACGAAGATTCACGGCTATCGTGTGATTGCGATGGATGAGTTGCCACTGCCGGGTGATGTCTACATTCTCATCGCTGTAGGAGCACCTGGTGCCCGCGAAGAAATCCGTGCGTGGTTGATTCCCCGCGGGTATCGCGAAGTAAACGACTACCGGTTTATCGCGTAATAGGTGAGCGCGACTTCACGATGGCTACAGCGGAGTGACGGTGACTTGCTCCCGAACCTGCTCGACTTCTTCGCGTGTGAAATGGCCGATGTCCCACGACATGGCATTTGCCGTGCCCATCGCGCATGCGGTGTGCGCGATCTCCTGTAGCGGCTGGTCTTCCATCAGGCCAATTGCAAATCCTGCAACCAGTGCATCGCCACTGCCTACTGCGTTCACTTCCTGAATTTCAGGCGGCTTAACATGAAACCGCTCATCGCCGCGCGAAACGATAGCGCCGTCTTTTCCGAGTGACAACACGACAAGCGCAATGCCTCGCTCGTGCACGGCTTCTATCGCACGCAACTGGTCCGCGACATTTTCGATTGAAAATCCGACAAGTTCCTGCAGCTCCGCGATGTTTGGTTTGACCATGTAAGGATTCGATTCAATACCGCGCGCAAACTCGGGACCATGTGAATCGAGGATCGTAATCGTGCCTGATTGTTTCGCTATTGGAATAAGCTTGCCGTAAAGCCAAGAAATGGATTGATCGGATACCGTTCCGTTAAACGTAACAACCCGCGCGGCATTGACCGCGTGCTGGAACGTTTCAACAATTCCGCGGCCCTCTTCCTCTGTCACGCGCGAGCCAGGTTCAAAGAATGCGGTCTGCCGGTGAATCGGCTCTTCGAGGACCGTTGTAATCGTGCGCGTCTGGGACGCCACCCATGCGGGCACGCACGCGATACCGTCCTGTTGTTGAATCATCTCTACGACATGCCGGCCTGGATGCCCGCCGACGACAACCATCGCTTTCGTGTCGCAGCCCATCTGCTTTACCGCGCGGGAAACGTTTGTGCCCTTTCCGCCGGGGATGCAGGTACACTTTTGCGAACGCATGAAAGTGCCGGGCTTTAACTCTTCGATAAAGACCGTCTTATCGACGCAAGGGTTTGGCGTAACTGTGAGGATCACAAAGAATTCCTTTGTGCTCTTTGCATTCTTTCGCGGCGATTACCACTTCTTGCGCACGGGAACACCTGCCGCGTCGAGTTCTTTCTTGATGCCCGCGATTGTGTAGTCGCCCGTGTGCGTCATGCTCGCGACGATTCCCGCGTCGGCGTGCGCCAGTTTGAACACATCGATCAAGTGTTGCGGCGTGCCTGCGCCACCGGAGGCAACCACCGGAACGCCTACGCTGGTCGAGATCAGTTTCGTCAAGGTGAGTTCAAAGCCCGCGCGCGTGCCGTCTGCGTCTACGGAGTTCACGACGATCTCGCCGGCGCCGAGGTCTTGCGCGCGCTTGGCCCATTCAAGCGCGTCCATGCCGGTGCGCTCGCGGAAACCGCGCGTCGTGATTTCGTAGCCGCTGGGATATTTTGTGTGGTCATCGACCTTCACGGGGTCCATGCCGAGCACGATGCACTGCGCGCCGAAAATGCGCGCGCCTTCCGCAATCACGTTTGGATTACGCACGGCGAGCGAATTGACCGACACCTTTTCTGCGCCCGCGAGGAGCACGCGGTACATGTCATCGAGATTCTCGATCCCGCCACCAACTGCGAAGGGGATGTGTACGACCTTGCCGATTTCTTTCACCATATCGATGTCGATAGGCCGGCGTTCCGCGGATGCGGTGATGTCGTAAAACACCAATTCGTCAGCGCCGCCATCGCTGTACGCCACGGCCATTTCGATCGGATCGCCGAGATCGATATTGTTCTGAAACTTGACGCCCTTCGTGACTTTCCGGTTACGGACGTCGAGGCAGGGTACGATGCGTTTTGTTAGCATTGGCCGTTCCACTTCGTGAAGTTTTCGACCAGCCGCACGCCTACGCGCCCGGACCGTTCGGGGTGGAATTGCGTTGCGAAGAGATTGCCCTTGCCCACAGCCGATGCGAAGGTGGCGTCCGCGTATTGCGTTTCACCCATCACGAGATCGCGCGATTCCGGAACGGGGTAATAACTGTGAATGAAATAGAATTCGCTGTCGTCTTCGATGCCATCGAATAGCGGGTGCTTGCGCGCGAATTTCATCGTGTTCCAGCCCATCTGCGGGATTTTGCACAGTGGGTCCGGCGCGATGAATTTTTTGACCTTTCCTGGCAGCAGCCCCATGCATGGTACGCCGCCGTCTTCATCCGACCAATCACAGATGACTTGCGTGCCGAGACAAATTCCAAGTGTCGGCGTGCCCTTCGCGACTACGTCTTTCAATGGCGCGAGTAACCCCAATTCATTGAGGTGTTCCATGGCCGCTGCCGCTGCGCCGTCGCCGGGAAAGATCACGCGTTCCGCGCCGCGAATCACGTCGGGGTCGCGCGTGATCTCGCACGCCACACCGAGATACTCCAGCGCCAATTTCACGCTGGTAAGGTTGCCTGCTTTGTAATCGACTATTGCTATCATAAGAAATTGAACGCGGATAACACGGATTTAACCGATTAGCGCGGATCGGTCCTTTCTGCTATTGCGGCGGTTTGGGCGATTGTTGTTGCCGGGTTACGTTTTGATATCTCAAGTATTCGACGCGTGAATTCTGGCTTTTTACGAAAATTCAGTAAAAGGCCCACTTCGATGTCTGTTGCTTTCAAGTAGTTAATAAGCTGTTCCGAATGCGCCTGGGAAATTGTCTCTGCGGCCTTTATCTCCACAATTACCTTGCCTTCGACAACCATGTCGGCGAAGTATTCTCCGACGATCTGATTTCGATAGTAAACTTTTATTGGCTTTTGGCATATGGCCTTGAGCCCCAGCACTTCAAGTTCCAGACGCAACGAATTTTCGTAAACCTTTTCCAGAAAGCCGTAGCCAAGATAGTTATATACACGGAAGAACGCACCAATAATCGAATCGGTAAGATTCTCGTGCAGTAGACTCATGTGTGAAGAATTAGAACGCGGATAACACGGATTTAACCGATTAGCGCGGATTCGTCCTTTCTGCAACGCAGCGGTTTGCACGTCAATCGTTGCCAGACTGTGTTTTGTAAGCCGTTATGTCCACCACAACAAGGAATGGTCATACCCAACTCGCCAATGCTTTCGCGGATCGCCTTATCCGTGTTCATCCGTCAAATCCGTGCAATCCGCGTTCTATTAAGCTTTCCCTATCCGCGTCCCTTGGTTTCCTCTTCATACCGCTGCAATGCGCATCCTGCTGCGCCGATGACGCCGGAATCCGCGCCAAGGCCTGCGGGTACGATCACGGTGCGCTTATACGGCACCTCAAACGATTGCACTTTTGCCGTCTCGCGGATTGGGGCAAACAATGTTTCGCCGGCGGCGATCATCCCGCCGCAAAAAACGACCATCTCCGGATTGAGCAGGTTGATAAGACTGCCAACCGCTGTGCCGAGCCAAATTCCCGTTTCTTTTATCACCCATCCGGCAAACTCGTCGCCGCGCGCGTGCGCGTCCGAAATCATTTTTCCGTCGATTCGTTCTACATCGCCCCCGCACATATCGGTGAGGATGGTGCGCTGGCCGTGTTCGATGCCTTCGAGCGCGGTCCGCACCATTCCCGTGACGGATGCATACTGTTCAAGGCAACCTTTCGATCCGCAGTTGCACTGGCGTCCGTCGCGCGCAACACATAGATGGCCGATTTCCCCCGCGGTACCGTCCGGCCCGCGCAGCAAACGCCCGTGTACGACGATGCCGCCACCCACGCCGGTGCCGAGTGTGAGGCATACCATCGAATCCACTTCGCGCCCCGCACCTGACCAGAACTCTCCCCAGCACGCGACGTTCGCATCATTATCGACGTAGGTTGGCGCGCCGTGACGCTCGCGCATCAAATCGGCGAGCGGCACGTTGTCCCATCCAGGTAAGTTCGGCGGGCTGTATACCACGCCTGTGCGCCAGTTCATCGGACCCGGTGCGCCAATACCTATCGCCACGAGATCGCTTGGGTCGGCTTTCGCTTCTTCCATGGCCGCTTCAAGGCTCGCGGACATGTTGTCGAGTACGGTTTCGAGACCGTCTTCCGCTTCGGTCGGGCGGGAGTCCTTGGCGATCAACGCCCCATTGCGGCCGACGATTGCGGTCTTGACGTTCGTACCGCCCAGATCGATGCCTGCTACTACCAATTTCATTACGCAGCATCTCCACGTGCACGGACGAACGCAGCGGCCGCTCGTAACCGATTCAATGATTCGTCCTTGCCCAACAACTCGGTCAATTCGAACAGGCCTGGACCAACACTTTTTCCCGTTAATGCCAACCGCGTCGGATGGACAAACTGGCCCAGTGCCAGGCCGGTGTCCGCGACCAGTTTTTCGAACGCCGCCTTAAGCGTGTCGTGGTCCCAACTCGATATGGGTTCGAACGCGGCTATGATGGAGGCCAGGTGTTCAGCCGCATAAGGCTTGCCCCATTGTTTGGCGACGGCTTTCTCGTCGTACGCCGTTGGCGCGACAAAAAAGAAATCCGTGTAAGGCACGATTTCGTTCAGTGTCGGGATTTTTTCCTGGCAAATCGCAGCCATTCGCGTGAGCCATTCCTGGGACTTTACCGATGTATCGAATCCCGCCTTGTGCAGAATGGGGAGGACCTTGTCGCGCAGTTCTTCGGGCGACAGCATACGGATGTGCTGGCCGTTGAGCCATTGCAGCTTTTTGAGGTCGAACTTGCCCGCGGACTTACCAAGGCGTTCCAACGAAAATGCTTCGACCAATTCCGTGCGCGTGAAAAGTTCTCGGCCTTCCTCTTCCGGAGTCCAACCGAGGAGCACGAGATAATTCACGATTGTCTCGGGCAGGTAACCATCTTCGCGCCAATCGAGCACGTTTGCGCCGTGCAATCGCTTGCTGTACTTCTTGCCCGTTTCATCGAGCACCATCGGCAGATGTGCAAAGGTTGGCAGCTTGTAGCCGAGTGCGTTGAACAAGAGCACGTGACGAAATGCATTCGTGAGGTGATCGTCGCCGCGCATCACGTGCGTGATTTCCATCAGGCCATCGTCGACCACCACAGCTAGGTGAAACACGGGATCGCCGTTTGGCTTCACGATGATGAAATCATCGATCTCTTTGTTCTCTACACGGACGCTGCCCTGCACAAGATCTTCGATGACCGTCGCCCCTTCCGGCACGCGGAAACGCACGCTGTAGGGACGATCGCCCATCGCTGCGATCTGCTCCGCGGTCAGGTTGCGGCACTTCCCGCTATACCGCGGTGGACGTTTCTCCGCCTGCGCGCGCTCGCGCTCGGCGTCTAGCTCTTCCTTGGTGCAGAAGCAGCGGTAGGCCTTGGCGTCATCAACCAACCGCTGCGCTTCGCGGCAATGAATCTCGCGGCGCTCCGATTGCCGGTACGGCCCGAGCGCCCCACGTTCAGCCTCGCCACCAAAGGCGGGACCCTCGTCCCAATCGATTCCCAGCCAGCGTAACCCCTCGCAGATGATATCCGCGTACTGCGCCTCACTGCGCTCCGTGTCGGTGTCTTCTAGTCGTAAGATAAAGGTGCCGCCGGTTTTACGCGCGTACAACCAGTTGATCAACGCCGTCTTGGCGTTGCCAATATGAAAAAAGCCCGTCGGTGACGGGGCAATGCGAACACGAATGGGAGTCATGCGTAAGTAGATTCCAATCTGTTAGACAAAATCGCCTAAATCTTACCTTTTTGGCGAGGTAACTTGCATCTCCTCATGCCCCATTCGACTCCGGCTTCGTTACTATCTCCGTAATCCGGTTCTTACCGTCCACATGCACATTTTTCGGGTGATACGCCTTCGCTTCATCGCGCTCCATTTGTGCGTAGGTAAGCACAATGACGATATCGCCGGGCTGGCCTTGACGTGCGGCGGGGCCATTGAGACAGCAGACGCCGGAGCCGCGCTTGCCTTCGATGGCGTAGGTTTCGAAACGGGCTCCGGTGTTGACGTTGAGCACCTGCACCTTTTCATGCACGAGGATGTCCGCCGCATCCAGGAGATCGGGGTCGAGTGTGAGGCTGCCGACATAATTCAGGTCGGCCTGCGTGACTGTCGCCCGGTGAATTTTGCTCTTCAACATCGTCAACAACATTTTCGTCTGCCCTCTTTTGCCCGTTCGCGATCGCGCGCGTTTTTGTACCTGCGTTTCGTGCTCGTGCTCGTGCGTCTTCATCGTACTCGTGTCTCGCTGCTCGACCTTCGATAATCGATTACGAATGACGAGCAGGAGCACGAGCACGAAAAATCACGTCAGTACTTCGTCAACGGCCCTATCCCTAACATCGGAAACTGGTGCTGATGCCAGTATGGGTACAAAGTCTGAATGCTGCTTGCCTGGTCGAGTTTGTCGATGTGTTCCTGCGACAGGTTCCAACCAATTGCGCCGAGGTTCTGCTTAAGCTGCTCCTCATTTCGCGCGCCAAACAACACACTCGTCACGCTTGGCCGGTTCAATACCCAGTTCAACGCAACTTGCGCGGGAGACTTCCCAATCTCGTTTGCGACGGCCACGACCGTTTCGATTGCGTCGTACACGCGTGGGCGTTCCAGCGCGGATACGAGATCGAGCTTTTGCAGCCGCGAATTCTCTGGCACTTTTTCGCCGCGCTTAATTTTGCCTGTCAACGCACCGCCGGCGAGCGGGCTCCACACAACCGTACCAATCATTTGATCCAGCGCGAGCGGGATCAATTCCCACTCCAGTTCGCGCCCCACGAGCGAATACGACACCTGATGCGCGACATAGCGACTCAACCCGCAGCGCTCGGACACGCTCAGGCATTTCATTAAATGCCAGCCTGAAAAGTTTGAGCAACCGATGTAGCGAATCTTCCCTTCACGCACGAGGTCGTCGAGCGCGCGAAGAGTTTCTTCCACCGGCGTGTGCGCGTCGAAGCCGTGCATGTAATACAGATCGATGTGGTCCGTCTTGAGGCGCTTCAGGCTCGCCTCGCACGCGCGGATCAAACGATATCGCGACGCGCCGTAATCGTTCGGATCCGGACCCATGGGGAAAGTTGTCTTTGTGGCAATCAATACCTTGTCGCGGCGACCAGCAATCACATCGCCTAGAATTTCTTCCGATAACCCGAGCGAATAGCCATCCGCCGTATCAAGGAAATTCGCGCCGGCGTCGATACACAGATCGACCATGCGCTTGGCCTCCGCGCGCTCGGTCGAACCCCAGGCTTTGAAGAATTCGTTGCCGCCACCCCAGGTCGCCGTGCCAAAACTCAATACGGGTACGCGCAGTCCGCTACCACCGAGTTGTCTGTATTCCATCGATCGTCTCCGCGTTTACTTCGGGTTCAACACCACGTTATCAATCAACCGTGCGGGGCCTACAAATGCTGCGACCGCGAGCACGGACGGCTTTTCAATATGCTCGACGGGCTGCATCGTGTCTGCATCGACGAGTTCGACGTAATCGATCTGCACTTCCGCCATACCATCGCGTACAAAGTCCACAATGGATTTGGCATCGCGCACGCCATCGCGCAGCATTTGCTCTGCACCGAACAGCGATCGAGACAAACACAGCGCGCGCGTGCGTTCTTCCGCGCTTAAATACCGGTTCCGCGAACTCATCGCGAGACCATCCGCCTCGCGCACGGTCGGCAAAATTACAATTTCAATCCCAAACTCGAGATCCAACGTCATACGTCGAATGACCGCGCACTGCTGCGCATCCTTCTGCCCGAAGTACGCACGGTGCGGGTGCACGGCGTTGAAGAGTTTGGTGACAACAGTCGCAACGCCGCGAAAGAAAATCGGTCGCGTCACGCCGCAGAGTCCTTCTGATAGTCCTTCGACATTCACATACGTCGCGTAACCGGGCGGATATATTGCATCTTTGCGCGGCGCATAGATTGCGACTACGCCACAGTCTTCACAAATCTTTAAATCGGCGTCCCAGGTGCGCGGATATTTGTCGAAATCTTCGTGCGGCGCAAACTGCGTAGGGTTTACAAAGATGCTCGCGATCGCGATGTCATTTCCCTTCGCCGCCGCGCGCATCAGGCTCGCGTGGCCCTCATGCAACGCGCCCATCGTCGGGACGAAGCCAATGCTTTTGTCCGCGCGACGTTGCTCTTCCGACCACGCGCGCATTGCATCTGCTGTCTCAAGTACCTTCATTCGAAGGAGTGCTCCGCAGTCGGAAACGCGCCGGACTTCACTTCAGACACATACGATTCAAAAGCGGTCTTCATCGCCGCGCCGGCATCGAAATAAACTTTGGAAAACTTGGTGTACTTGCCCATGCCGAGCATGTCGTGCATGACCAGCACTTGTCCGTCGCAATCCGGCCCAGCACCGATGCCAATGGTTGGGATCGAAATGGATTCCGTTATTTCTTTTGCAAGGGATGCGGGTACACATTCCAAAACAATTGCGAAGCAACCAATCTGTTCAAGACCTTTCGCTTCTTCAATCAATCGTGTGCGGCCTTCCGCATCGCGCCCCTGCACTTTGTAGCCACCGAGTTGGTGAATGGATTGCGGTTGCAGACCGATATGTCCCATGACCGGAATGCTCGCGTCGAGAATGGCGCGGATGGTATCGCCGAAGCGTTGCGCTGGACCTTCGAGCTTTACCGCCTGCGCGCCACCTTCGACAATCAACCGCCCCGCATTGCGCACCGCTTCCTGCGGCGAAACCTGATAGGAGAGGAAGGGCATGTCGCCCACGACCAGTGCGCGCTCCACCGCCGATGATACGATGCGCGTGTGATAGACCATCTCGTCCATCGTGACGCTGAGCGTGTTCTCTCGGCCCATGACCACCATGCCGCAGGAATCGCCAACAAGCACGACGTCGACGCCGCTCTGATCAATCAATTTTGCAGTGGGAAAATCATAGGCGGTAAGCACGGCGATCTTTTCGCCGGCTTTCTTGCGGTCACGCAGAGAAACTGCGGATACCCGTGGCATGAGACTCTCCTGAACCGTGACGTATACCCGTCCCGGTCCCTTTAGGGCTCCAAGCGGAGCGGTTCAGAAGTCTATTCGCGGCGCGCTTGACTCTCGGGTCAGGGCAACAGTCCCTGCCCAAGCGCGCCGCTTGGTTACCCTAAATTATGCCACATTCTGCGTGTTGATGTCACATGTTTATCTGCCGCCCGTTTTGTCGCGCGAACATGTATCGCTAATGCCTTTGACAGCAAGCGAACACCGGCGTACGCTGAAAAATGCGATGGATTTGCATCGGAAAGGGGGGTACTTCCATGTTCCGTACGCGCAACCTCGCCTGCTTTCTATCGACCACTATTGTCGCCTTTCTAATTATCCCACTCGCGCCAGCCGAAAAGTTCACTTTCCGGCCCTACCTCGACCCCGACAAGACGCTGAACGCATCGTTGGAAACGATTGATGGGCAAGACATCTCAATCAATGGCGTTGACACCGCCGCACCCAGCGAGCCTTTCACCTTTGATTGGGGCGATGGCGCAACGAGCAATGCATGGTTTCCCGCGCAGCACACCTACCAGAACACCAACAAGAATTACACGGTGCGTGTGACCGCGCATTACAGCGGCGGTGCGACCGATTTCGTGGAGGTATTTGTTCGATTCAAGCCCGTCAACTGGAGTTTTGTCGCCGACCCGACTGTGCCGGATCGGTTTGATATTCCTTCAACACCCATAACCCCAGTCTCCACTTTGCCGGGATATTTGCCACCCGACGGCACGCAGATATTTGCTGTCTCTGATATCGGTGCATCCGAACGGTCCGCAGTTGAATACGCAATGAGCGTCGCGCATTGGATTCAGTTGCGGTATGTACACGAAAACGTCACGAGTGAAGCAGCGGGCGCGCACGCCATGCTGAAGCAGACGACGTTTCCCGGAAGCTTGTCGTTTTGGTACACGCAACCGCCTACGTTCACTGCGCATCCCGACTATCTGGCGGGCGAAATTTACTTCTCATCGCTGTTTCACGAGGCAGGTCACATCATGACGCTGAATTGCCCGGCATCGTTTCGCATGGGCGGCAAGATCGATGGCAACATGAACGCAATCTTCTCCGAGGGCTTGGCGGGTGTGTTTCAACACGCAACCGCGTACGAAATCCTGAACACCAAGGGGAGATTCGGCCTGCCGGAAGATGTGCTTTCCATGATCAAATTCGACGCGATAAAGACCGTCGTCGTTGCGCGACAGAGTTACGCGCGCGTATTCAACGGCGACTCAGTCGTAACCACTTACAATGACCCCAACACAGTAGACGACGAAACCTTTAACACATTCCTTACGGTCGTCTACGTGTTTGTCGATCTAGCGGAAACGCAAGGAAATTTCCGCAAACCGCTGCAACGCACAATGGAGCTCTTCGAAACTTTTAATCAATCTGATGCAACGAAGTATCAGCAGCCGGATAATGAATCGTTTCGTTCGACGTATTGGGTGGCGGCGTTGTCATACGGATTTAAAACCGATTTGCGGGACCGCTTCAGAGACCTTGGATTTCCTGTCAAAAACAAGATATATCGCGAACTAAAGTCTCGCGTGAAATAGCGCAGCATCTACGCGGAATACAGGCGCACTTCGCCTTCCACGTCGCCGGCTCGCAGAAGTTCGCGTATGGTCAGGCCCGTTCCGGGATCTTTAGCCACTGGCGCGATGTCTTCAAGCGGCGCCAACACAAACGCGCGCTTGCGAAATTCGGGGTGGGGTATGGTCAATGCCTTGGTTGTTAACACAACGTCGTCCCAAAGTACGATATCGATATCAATCACGCGCGGACCCCATCGTCGCGTGCGCTCGCGCCCTATCTCTTGCTCGATCGATTGTACACACTCCAGAAGGTCAAGTGGCTCCAACGTCGTCTCCACCGATACCGCCATATTTAAGAACGGTCCCTGGTCCACATCGCCCACAGGCTCAGTCTCATAGACGCGCGATTCCTTCCACACCGTAACGCCAAGTTCAGCGCGCAAACGCTCAACCGCCGCTTGCAGGTTCTGCAACCGGTTCCCCACATTACTGCCCAGACTAAGGTAAACTGACATTAAACTTTATCCTCTACAATGGCATCGATAGACCATGGCTCTCGTCTCGACAAACGTAATCCCGTCAAAGCCGACTTCGCGTTTCCGCCTCATTACGGCGCGATTCGCCACCGTATTTGCGCTGGTTTGCCTTGCACTGATCATCGGCGCATTAGTCTACCGCAACTACACTCCGCTCTGGACGACCACCTGGCCTCGCTTTGAAAACCCCGCATCGGTGGGTGTGGACACGACGCGGCTCGACCATGGCATGTCCCTCGCCAAGGATGCAGGCGCGTCCGCAGTCGTTGTGATCTTTCGTGGTCGTCTCCTCGCGGCAAACGGCCGCCCCGCAGTCATTTTCCCATGCCACTCCGTCCGCAAAAGCTATGTGAGCGCGTTGTTTGGACAAGCGGTAACAGACGGCAAAGTATCGCTGGATGCAACACTCGCGCAACTCGGCATTGACGATATGCCGCCACTCACTTCACAAGAAAAATCCGCAACCGTGCGGCAATTACTCCAAGCGCGCTCCGGCGTATACCACGATTCAAACGCGGCCTCCGAGCGGATGCGCGGATCGCTGCCCGCGCGCGATAGCGTGAAACCCGGCGAACGCTGGGTCTACCAAAATTGGGATTTTAACGCGCTAGGCACAATTTTCAAGAAAGCCACCGGTACCGATGTTTTCGAAGCATTCGACGAGCAAATTGCGAAGCCGCTCGGCATGGAACATTTCGATCGTTCAAAGCATTGTCATTGGATTACCGGAGATGCATCGCAACACGCGGCCTACGAATTCCGCATGTCTGCGTTGGATATGGCGCGCTTCGGCCAACTCATGCTTCAAGGCGGGAATTGGAATGGGAAGCAGATTGTACCGAGTGCGTGGGTCGTGGAGAGTACGAGACCGTACTCGACGGTGGACGACGGCAAGGCAGTGAAGGATCTCGCGGCTGCCGTTGGAAAGCCCGCTTACGGTTACATGTGGTGGATTGGCACGGTCGCTGCCGCGCTTGGCAACCCGCCCGGTCTAGAAGGTTCCTACTCGGCGGAGGGCGTCGGCGGCCACATGATTGCCATTTGTCCCGACCTCGAACTCGTCATCGTTGTGCGCGCCAACACCTGGTTGCCTGCATGGACACCATTCATACCGACGCGCGTAAACAACAAAAAGCTTGTTCCAGCCATTCGGGAAATGGTTGAAGCGATCCGGCCTGCCGCTGTAAATGCGAACGGATAATCGCAATGACGATTAAACAGTCCTGTCAGACTGGCAGCGCTGGCACGAAAAGACCAGCGAATAAGAACAAAAAACTGCCACCCCACCCGAACGCGCAAATGGAAATAGCTTCGGTGTTGTGGTTTCTAACTGACCCACCCGAAACTGCGCGGAAAGTAGCCCCTCGCTCGCCTGAGCGCGGTGCGTCTCGAAAGGTAACGCCATTCTTGGTGCTCGTTCTGCAATGTACGATCGGATATGGCCGCATTTCGTATAATTCAATCATGTGGAAAACTCATTCAGGGCCGTACACACTTCGCGCCGATCAGGCCCACGTGTGGCGCGTGTCTTGCACATCCGCGCGTGCGCACCTGAATGCGTTTCAGGAATCGCTCGCGGAAGACGAACGCGTGCGCGCAGCGCGCTTCCATTTCGAGAAGGGCCGCGAGAACTACGTTGTTGCGCGCGGCGTGTTGCGCCAACTGCTCGGCGCATATCTCGCCATGCCTCCTGCGGAGGTTCGACTTACTTACTCCGCGCACGGCAAACCCGATCTCGACACGGCCCACCAAAGTGAATTCCGTTTTAACCTCACCCACTCGGGAGATATGATGCTGTTCGCCTTCGCGCGAAATGCGCGGATCGGAGTGGACGTAGAGCGCTGCCGTCCCGATTTCGACGGCCAACGCATCGCCGACAGATTCTTCACGGAGGCGGAGTCATCGGCCCTGCGCGCGGTTCACGAAAGCAAGCGCGTGCACGCGTTTACCCAGCAATGGACCCGCAAAGAGTGTTTCATCAAAGCGCACGGCGAAGGTTTGTCTTATCCGCTTGATACGTTTTCCGTGCTTGCGAACGAGGACGAAACACTGTGCCTCGATATTCGATCTGTCGCATCAGACTCGCTGCTTTGGAGCATTCACGACCTGCAAGTCGGTGAGGAATACGCCGCAGCCCTGGCAGTCGAGTGTGCGGACCCAAACCTCAATCTATTCGATTGGACATCACAAGAATAATCAGAGAATCAGACAATCTGGTCCGGCCAGACCCATGTCGAGCGCGTAGCCACTTCCAACACATTCCCCGCCGGGTCATGAAAGTAAAGCGAATGCCCGCCGCTCGGCCATTCGGTCTCGGATGTAATCGGTACACCGTGCCGCGCCAGATGATCGCGCCATCCCTGAATTTCTTTCTCCTCGATCTCAAACGCGGCATGACCCGCCCCACGCGAACCATGTCCACCAAAAGGCAAAGTCGGATCGCTCGTGCCTTTCGGATCGAAGAGCAGAAACATCGACGTGCCGCATCGGAAGAACACGTGACGCCCTTCCTGCTTCGCGTAGAAATCAAGACCAATCACTTCGCGATAAAACGTTTCCGCCGCATCGAGATCGTTAACGTAGAGGCATGTTTCCAAGACCTTGGTAGCTTTCACGAGATCACTCCGAAATTGAGTGCAGTGTATGCCCGCAGATGGAATTAGGACGCGGACAGCCAAAGCGGTGTCTGCCCGCCACCGCACTCCAAATAGTCACATTCGGTCCGGCGAGGCTCTACAATGGAAATAAGTACTCCATCAATGCGGCATGCTCGCCAAAGTCCGGCACCAGTATATCCGCGCCCGCCTTCGTGAGACGCTCGCGCTTTTCGTCGCTCCAGCCGTGTCCGCGCAACTCATCCGAACACACGCCAACGGAAACGCAGCCATGCTCGTGCGCAAGGCGAATCTCGACCGGGCCGTCGCCTACGACGAGAACTTCTGAGCCGTGCAGGTTATGGTTGGCGATGATCTGTTTGATGATCATCTCTTTGTTACTCTCGGCGTAGGTGCGCATCGCGCCCCAGATTTCCGCGAAGTACGGCGCGACACCCACAAGCCCGGATTCATTGCGCACGTCGTCGCGGTCCGTGCCGCTGAAGATGTACATCTGCAAGCCGCGCGCCGCGAGCGCCTTCACAAATTCCACCGAACCGCGCACGGTGACCTGCTCGATGGGCAATGTGCCAGCCGCGAGCAGCGCGATGCGTTCGCGCACGCGCACCATCAATCGATCGTTGTAGATCGCCTTGTAACCGTGCGCGTCGAGAATCTTGTCCTCCGGCACCAGTCCATACTCGCGCACCAACTTCTCGAGACCTTCCATCTGTAAGATGGTGTTTATTCCGGTCGTCTCGTCGATAAAGTCCGCACAAACTTTTTCGATCGCCGGCGTGGGGGTGGAGTCGCCGCAGATCATCTCAACCATTAACGGCCCCATTACCTGCTGCCAGCCTTCGCGCAGCAGGCTCACTGTGCCGTCAAAATCGAACAGCGCATATTTAAAGCGGCCGCGTTCCGTATCGCGGAGAATTTCAATGTCTTTAACGGGTACAGTCTGCATTGTTCCTCTTTCCAGTTCTTAGTCCACCATGAACTCGACAAGCGAGTGCACGGCATGCGGTTCCAATTTCACACGCCCCTTTAGCGGGGGCAACTCCACAACAAACGCAATTTCGACAATCTCCGCGCCGAGTTTCTCGACCATGTTGGAGATCGCGCGCATCGTGCCGCCTGTTGCGAGCAAATCATCAATCAATACAACGCGATCGCCCGGCTTCAACGCATCGCGATGAATCTCCAGCGTCGCGGTGCCGTATTCAAGTTCGTACTCTTCGGAAATGGTGTCCGCGGGAAGTTTTCCCTTTTTGCGTGCCATCACCAAGGGCAGGCCCATCGCATAGGCCAATGCACCGCCAAACACAAACCCTCGCGCATCGGCCCCGACAATCGCGGTTATGCCTTTATCCGCATATCGCGCCTTCCAACCGTCGATCACAAATCGAAACGCCGCGGGATGCAGCAGCAGCGTGGTTATATCCTTGAATTGAATCCCCGGAATCGGAAAATCCGGCACATTACGAATGAGCGAGGCAAGATCCATGATGCAATTGTTCCCCTGTTAAATAATCAAGGCCGCATAACCGAGGACCGGTTACGGGCTGAAGTCGTCCTTGCGTTCCGACACAAACTTGCGCAGCCGTTTCATGACGTCGTTCTCGATCTGGCGGATGCGTTCGCGGGTGAGATTGAAGTAACGCCCTGTCTGTTCCAGCGTGTGGGCGTGCCCATCCACGAGTCCGTAGCGGTACTTCACGATATTCTGCTCGCGCGGCGACAACTGCGTCATGATCGCGTCAAGCTGTTGGTCAAGCTCGATCTGCGCGATGGCCTCGTCGATCCGCCGTGGCTCGATGCTCTCCGGAATTCCGCGGCCTTCGTCGTCATTCGTCGATTCCATGTTGTCCAGCGGCGATACGTCTTCAACAAAGGCCTGAAGTTTCAACGCCTCGGCCTTCTTGATTCCCATCGCCTCGGCCACTTCCTCGGGATCCGGGCGCTTGCCGGTCTTGATGTACAGCTCTTCCGCAGTTTTCTTATACCGCGACACGTTGTCCGTGACGTAAACAGGAATCCGCACCGTGCGGCCATAATTGGAAAGCGCGCGCGTGATCGCTTGGCGAATCCACCAGGTTGCGTAGGTGGAGAACTTGCAGCCGCGGGTCGGGTCGAATCGATCGACGGCCTTCATCAGGCCGATGTTGCCCTCTTCGATGAGGTCCTGCAGCGGCAACCCAAAGTACAAATATTTCTTCGCGATACTCACGACCAGGCGCAGGTTGGACACAATGAGTTTGCGCCGCGCTTCGCCGTCCTGTTTCTGCGCAAGCTGCGCGAGGCGAATTTCCTCCGCAGAAGAAAGCAGGGGGATGCGCGAAATTTCGGCAAGATACGTGCTCAAGCCGCTCTCACGAAGATCCGACATCCGCTCTCCTGGTAGTCATAGTTGGCAGCGGCACACGCACCATTTTCCGCGCGCGCCTTGCGGATGCGCCGGGCCCCGAAACGGCTGCCGCATTGTTCCGTTCGGGGAGATTCTAGCCGCCGTGGGCGGAATCGTTCAAGGAATGGCCCTTCCTGCAACGCACACGAACGCGGTATCATTCCCGCGGGACGCTGCAACGCCAATGGGGAGTATTAAAATGCGGTCTATATCTTTGTGTGCGGTTTTTCTCTGCGTATTTTCAGCATTCGCCGACGACGTGTTCGACGCGGTCAAGCACGACTACGCCGACAACAATGGCGTGAAGATACATTATGCGACGCTGGGCGAAGGCCCGCTCGTGGTCATGATCCACGGGTTTCCCGATTTCTGGTATTCGTGGCGGAATCAGATGGCGGCGCTATCGGATTCGTACAAGTGCGTCGCGCTGGATCTGCGCGGCTACAACATGAGCGACAAACCCAAAGGCGACGAAAACTATGCCGTCCCGAACCTGCTTGGCGATGTCGCTGCGGTCATCAAGGCGAACGGCGCAGAGAAAGCCATCGTCGTCGGTCACGATTGGGGCGGCGCAATCGCGTGGCAATTCGCGATGCACATGCCGAACATGGTCGAACGTCTCGTCATCTGCAACCTGCCGCACCCGAAAGGATTCGGCCGCGAACTCGCCACCAACCCCGAACAACAGAAGAACAGCGCCTACGCCCGTGGCTTCCAAAAACCCGGCGCGGAGACAACCCTCACCGCCGAGGGCCTCGCATCCTTCGTCGGCAAAGGCGACGCAACCGTCACCGCGCGCTACATCGAAGCCTTTAAGAACTCAGACTTCAGCGCCATGCTCGCCTACTACCGCGTCAACTACCCGCGCGAGCCTTACACACAAAGCGACGCGCCCGTTATCAAGGTAAATGTCCCAGTCCTCATGTTTCACGGCCTGAAAGACACCGCACTCGGTGCAAAAGCCTTGAACGACACTTGGGAATGGCTCGGCAGCGATCTCACCCTCGTCACAATCCCAAACGCCGACCACTGGGTCCACCACGACGCCCCCGACCTCGTCTCCAAAACCATGAAGTTCTGGCTCGGGAGAGATGCAAAGTAGCGGAAAATTTGTGCCAACATCGCTTCGCTGCTACGCTGAACTGACATAGCAAGAAGGAGCTACCCATGTCCGGACCGCCACCCGTCCCCGGATTTGCGCCCCAACGCGAACGTAGCGGCATGCATCCTGGCGTCATCGCCGCGATTCTCGGGTGCGGTTGCTTTGGGATGTTTCTTGTTTCCGCCATCCTTGCAGCCATTCTGCTGCCCGCCTTGGCCCGCGCACGCGAAGCGGCGCGCCGCGCATCGTGCCAAAACAATTTGAAGCAGATCGGACTGGCCTGCAAATTGTTTGCGAACGAACACAGCAACACCTATCCCAAGTCGTTGCAAGACCTCGTTCCGCAGTATCTTTCGGATCCGCAGGTGCTCGTGTGTCCCTCGACTGAGGATCAGCCAGGCCCTTTGGATGCGGTTACAGCGTGGACATCGTATGAAGTTGTGTATCAGGGTGTTGATGAAAACCGGCCGGATGTCGTACTCGTGGACGAAAAGCAGGAGGATGCACATATACCGGCTGGCTGCAATTACCTCTTCTGCGACGGGCACGTAGAATACAGGAAGGCGGCGACCTTTACCGGCACCCCTGAACGCGCACCATAACACTATTCAAACGCAATGGTGTCGAGTTATTTCGCCGGTTTGATCATCACGTTCCTATACCACACCTCGCCGCCGTGATCCTGAAAAGCGATGTTTCCTTCCAGCGGTAGATCGTTATAGGCGATCGGAAACTTGCCGACTGACGTCGTCAACTTGCTGAAATCCGCGTCGATGATCTTCCAGCCATTCATGATCACCGTGACCTGTTTCCCGCGCACGGAGATGTCATAAGAATTCCATTCGCCTGCGGGGCGCGACAGATTGAACATCGGCGTGACCACGTCATAAATCGCGCCGCAACTGTTCTTCGTCGGGTTCTTCCCGTGGTCGTCGAGCACTTGCACCTCAAACCCGCGGTTCACGGGATCGTTCGGCGCGGTGCGTAGAAACAACCCACTGTTTGCCCCACGCGTCACCTTGAATTCCACATGCAAATCAAAATCGCCAAAGGTCTGGCCTGTGAATGTTGCGTACCGCAACGGATAAACCGTCCGCCCGTAGATGTGCAACACGCCATCGCGCACTTCGAAAATGTCCTTGTCATCGCCAAGGTTTTTCCACAACGGCGCGTTCGCCGCGTCCAGCAAATTGATCCAACCCTCGCCACTCGGCGACGGCGTGGGCACGCCAACCGGCCTGCCACCGCGATCCAGCATGCCGTCCAAATAAGGACGCGTCACACAGCCCGCGGCAAACGTCCCCGCCGCAACGAGCACGCAGAACACCAGGCGCGCCGCGCGCTTTTTACGAATCGGCTGCTCCATGCTGACTCCTCCCTTGATCTTCAGCATGACCGACTAACACGGCTGCGGCAACAATTGCTCCCCAAGTAAACGAAGGCCGACGCGTCACAGGCGCCGGCCCAGATTCCGGGCTTGCCGCGCTCGGCATCGCGAGCAAGTCCGTCTGCACGATAGATTCGGGGCTGGCGTCAGCTCGTGTCATCCAGACTCGTCGTTCAATGTGTACTCACATTTGCACGTGAGTTATTCAATGTTGACCAATCGGGATTTTGGGAAGCTTCTGGGCGCGTGTACACATACTTTGTAAGTGTTTATGATTGAACTGGATATCGTTCGTCCCCTTGATTGGCACACCACCTGCTCATTACTCCGCAAGCTCCACGGTCGGAGCGCAAGGCAGTGACGGAGGATACGGAAAATGATTAAGCAGAACGGACACCTGATCGCGGCGAGCGCGCTGTTGTTTCTCGGAACGACGGCGGGCGCGTTGACGGCCCCGTTCGGCTTTCCCGTCCTTCAGGCTGATGCCATCAGCGTGACGCCCGAACCGGCGACCATGCTGATGCTCGGCATGGGCCTCGCCGCAGTCCTTGTGCGCCGCCTCGGAGTGGTGCGTGTCGATAAATAAACAAACTTCCTAGCGAGACGAAAAAAGCATCGCGCGGACCCGGTTGGGACCAGGCCCGCGCGATTGCTTTTTAGCTTTGCGTACAAGAGCGTTTTCTCGTGCTCGTGCTCGTGCTCGTGCTCGTGCTCGTGCTCGTGCTCACACTCGTAAATCGTAGTGGAATTCCGCGCCAACGGCGCTACGCAACCCTAGCCAGGGGCACTCGCCCCTGGAAAAAAAGACATCCCTCAACCACACGCGCTGAAGGCGCACCGCAACATCGCATTCAATCAGCAATCACAACTTCCTCCCGCGCGGCACGACCGCGCCACACAAAACCCCCGTACACGACACACACCAACATTAGAAAAGGGATTGTTAAGCCCGAACCATTCAGGCCAAACTGAAACGAAGTAAATGGTTGAATGGCGAATGTTCTGAAAGTTCCGGCATACGCGTTTATATACGCATCACCGAATACAAGGCGTCCTCCGGCTTGAACGAAACGCGCAACAATCGGGTGCAGCATGATCATACCCAGCCATGCGCACGCCGCCGCGGCCACATGTGCCAGCGAACCGCGCAAGCGATCGACCCACCAAAGCCATGTGTAGCACGAGATCAGCGAAAATATGACGTGAATGATGGTGAGTGCCACAAGCCAGGTTGTCACTGGCGTAAGTTCCGTCCGCCACCACGTCGGTAAGATTGTGCTAAGTGCAAAAGCAACGAATGCCCTGATCGCTGTGGTTCGCGTTGAGACGTCTTGTAATCTTCCAAGCGCGGCACCCTTTCGCAAAGCCACCAACACGCACGCGACCGAAACCACAATCAAACCTGATGTGGCCACCATCAATTCCGGCGTGAGTACCAGTGGCTCTAAATTAATGACATATGCCCCCAAAGGATTTCCGTTCAGAAACGTGCGAAGCACAAGCACGGCGATCAACTGAATCGCGTACGAAACGAAGACAAGCTGCGCCAACCGGCGAACCACATTGGCATCGAGCCGATTCAGTTGCAACGCATGCAAGTACGACTCCGACGTATCTGGATTTCCAAAATGCTCCCGCGCAAGGACCACAGCATCCAAATCGGTGAGCGCCTCGCGCCCGTCCAAATACGCCATCACCTTGTCCTCAATGTGACCCCGCAGTTCTTCCTGCGCGTCCACGTCAAGCAAATCGCGCCGCGCAATCGACTCGCACAGCTCACCAATTCGCGATTGCGCCTCCTGCGATAACGGCTTATCCATGGCCATGGTTCCTTATGTCGACAGTGTTCTAAATCATGCCAGTCTTGGAATGCGCTGGTGAAGAATACGCACAACGGAATAGAGCACGTAAGAAAAACACGCGGTGATTGCTACGACGGTGATAACAGGAATAAACTGAACATGCGCGGGTGATAATCCAGAGAAAGACATATGCAATCCCGACGCTGATTCAAACAACGAAGTGTTCTGTCGCAATTCGTTTCCCGCGACAACCAAGGCAGTGGCGCCGATAAGCTTAAGGAAAACACCGTGCACAATTAGCATGACCGCCCACGCTATGGCCACTATCGCCGTGCGTGCATAATTCTGATTGGAGCCACACCAAACCATCCAAAACACGCACATCGTTACCGCAGTACTTCCGCGGATTATGTACAAGCCAATAGCATGAGCACTAAGAGCAAAGGCGCTCACCGTGTTTCGGTCGTACCACTCCCACACCAGACTCGGCAGCAGCGACCATGTGAAGACGGCCAGGCCTACAACAAAAACGATGACTTGCCATGTGCGGGCAAGTTCCAACCGTTGCAAGACATTCAATCTTCCGTCCTTGCGTCCGTGAAGTAAAAATAGGAATACAAGAACGCAGGTAGTCACGTTATAGAAGGCCGACGCTGCGATTGAAGCAATCCAGAGGTCCTTTGGATTGAGCAATAAAGAAAAAGGCAAACCGGCGATGAGGCACGTCGACTTCGCAATCGCACCGGAGAAAAGTGTAAATACCGCGAGTGCAGCAATGCTGCGCGGCATACTCAGTTCACGATCGAAAGGAGATTGCGTTGGCCGATGTCCGAAATGCTCAATTGCAAGCAGAAGCGCATCGGCTTCCGACAATGCCTCTTTGCCATCGAGAAACGCGATCACCTTGTCCTCAATATGCCCGCAAAGTTCTTCTTGCGCATCTACGCCAAGCTGATCGCGTTGCGCGATCGACTCACACAGCGTGCGAATTTGGGACTGCGTTTCCTGCGAGAGCGGCTTATCCATTTTCAGCTTCCCCCAATTTCACCAACATGCCGTGAATTGAAGTCCACTCTTTCGTGCCCGCTTCCAGCGCCGTCCGCCCCTGCGCTGTGATGTAGTAATATTTTCGGCGGCGGCCTGTGTCCGCCTCTTGCCATTGCGCGCGGACTTTTCCCTCGTGTTCGAGTTTGTGAAGGATGGGGTAGATGGTGCCCTCTTGCCAGGTGAATAGGCCGTCGGCTTCGGCGTTGATGCGCCGGATGATCTCGTAGCCGTAGTTGGCTTCTCGCGCCAGCACCGAGAGGACGAGCAGCGAGGTGGAGGCCCCCATGAGTTCTTTGGACGGGTTCATCTTTTGGCGCTCCGTTGGTAACTTCATAATACATAGAACTTCTAAGTATGTCAATGTTTCTTGAAAAGGGCTTGGGTAAAGCGCTGCTATCGCGGCGCAGTCTCCGCCGGGGCGGTCGCTTCGCGCGGCTTATCGACGTCATTTTGAAGCTTGGGGTGTTGGGTGCGGTGGCAAAGTTTATGGGATTTCCGGTGAACTCCTTGTTCGAGGACAGGGGGGTGCAGAATTTTTTTTTGACGATTCAAGGGGGTGTAGCGCATCCATAATTTGTGTAAGTCCTTATTTTTCCGTGTAGCCGCCCTGTAACACCCCCCACAGGGGTAGGGGGTGTAGTTTTACTTCTTGACGATTCAAGGTGTGACTTTGGGTGGGGATCATCTGAGGCTCCGGTGGAGGTGGCCTTTCACTTTGTTGTAGGTGCGTAAAGTTGTTTCTTGTCCCATCTGCTTTTCGTCCTATAGCTTAGCCCAGTACGTTGCATCTCAGTGATCGATCCATTTATTTAGCACTCATTATTGCCATTTGATAATATGATGCCATTTTGGCAATAATTTTCATTACTTTTGAGCAAGCAACCCTACGAATGGCGTGCCAATTGGGCAAATTGATGTAAATCACTAAATGTTCAAGCAAACACTTAAATTATTGTAATGCATATTGTTATGTCGTCTATTTGCATCCGGGCACAGGCGTTGCTATAGTAGGTCAATCCAAGGTGCTGATCGGGTGAATAAAGTGCAGAATTGCACTTCGCAGCCTGTCAATTTGGCACCAGCGGTACGGAGTCAATGCAAAACCATTCGGGTCAGAAAGCCCGGAAACTCTAGGAGGACTGTTCTCAATGAAAGTGCGTCCATTAGCAGACCGCATCCTCGTCAAGCGCGAGGAGCCCAGCGAAACCGTCCGTGGCGGCATCATCATCCCGGACACAGCGAAGGAAAAGCCCCAGGAAGGCAAAGTCATCGAAGTCGGCCCTGGCCGTTTGGATGACAAAGGCAACCGCGTGGCCCTGGAAGTGAAGAAGGGCGACCGTATCCTCATGGGCAAGTACGCGGGCACGGAAGTGAAGATCGACGGCGAAGAGCACATCATCATGCGCGAAGACGACGTGCTTGCGGTGATTGCATAACTAAGGAAACCAACTGCGAAGCACGCAGTTGAGGAGAGGAGAATATGAGCGCAAAGCAACTTGAGTTCGGCGAAGACGCGCGCCGCCGCGTGCTTGCCGGTGTATCTAAATTGAGCAAGGCCGTGAAGGCCACGCTTGGTCCCAAGGGCCGCAACGTCGTGTTGGACAAGAAGTGGGGCGCACCCACGGTGACCAAGGACGGCGTGACGGTTGCCAAGGAAATCGAGCTTGAAGACAAGTACGAGAACATGGGCGCGCAGATGGTGAAGGAAGTTGCCTCGAAGACGTCGGACGTCGCGGGCGACGGCACCACCACGGCGACCGTGTTGGCCGAAGCGATCTTCCGCGAAGGCCTGCGCAACATCACCGCGGGCGCAAACCCGATGTCGGTGAAGCGCGGTATCGACAAGGCGGTCGAGACGATCGTCGAGTCCCTCGCGAAGATGAGCAAGAAGGTCAAGGGCGACAACGAGATCATCCGTCAGGTCGCGACCATCTCCGCGAACAGTGACGTCGAAATCGGCAAGATCATCGCGCAGGCGATGGAGAAGGTCGGCAACGACGGTACGATCACGGTTGAAGAAGCGAAGGGCATCGAGACGACGCTCGAAGTCGTCGAAGGTATGCAGTTCGACAAGGGCTACCTTTCGCCGTATTTCGTGACCGACAACGAGTCGATGGAAACGGTCCTTGAGAACGCCTACGTGCTCATCAACGAAAAGAAGATCTCTTCGTTGAAGGACCTCCTGCCCTTGCTGGAGCAGATCGCGAAGAGCGGCAAGCCGCTGCTCATCATCGCGGAAGATGTCGAAGGCGAAGCCCTCGCGACGTTGGTTGTGAACAAGATCCGCGGCACCTTCCAGGCATGCGCCGTGAAGGCCCCCGGCTTCGGCGATCGCCGCAAAGCCATGCTGCAGGACATCGCGGTCCTTACCGGTGGTCTCGCCATCACCGAAGACCTCGGCCGCACGCTCGAGAGCATTGCGCTCACCGACCTTGGCCGCGCGAAGCGCGTCGTTGTCGATAAGGACAACACCACGATCGTCGAAGGCGCAGGTTCCAGCTCGGAGATCATGGGCCGCATCAACCTGATCCGCCGCCAGATCGAAGAGACGACCTCCGACTACGATCGCGAGAAGTTGCAGGAACGCCTCGCGAAGCTCGCGGGCGGTGTCGCCGTCGTGAATGTCGGCGCGGCCACCGAGATCGAAATGAAGGAAAAGAAGGCGCGCGTGGAAGACGCGTTGCACGCGACCCGCGCCGCTGTGGAAGAAGGTATCGTCCCCGGCGGTGGCATCGCGCTGATCCGTTGCCAGGACGCGATCGACGGCTTGAAGCTTGAAGGCGATGAAGCCGTTGGCGCGCGCATCGTGTACCGCGCGGTCGAAGAGCCCCTGCGCCAGCTTGCGTCCAACGCGGGCGACGAAGGCGCGATGGTTGTCCAGAACGTGAAAGCGAAGAAGGGCTCCGTCGGGTACAACGCCGATAGCGGCGAGTACGAAGATATGCTCAAGGCCGGCGTCATCGACCCGACCAAGGTGACCCGTACGGCGCTGCAGAACGCGGCAAGCGTCGCGGGCCTTCTCCTTACCACCGAAGTGCTCATCGCCGAACTTCCGGAAGACAAACCGGCAGCCGGTGGCGATCCGCACGGTGGCGGCGGTATGGGCGGCATGGGCGGCGGAATGTACTAAGCCGTTTCCGCAATCGATTGAATCAAATCGGCCCCGGGCGCAAGTCCGGGGCCGATTTATTTAAAGTGGTACTTTAAGACTTTCGATGTCGGTCTTGCGCGCATCTGGCGCAGGCAACGCAGGGCGAGCCGCGGACTGCCGTGTCGTGAACAGAGCATTGATCCCGCGGTGGATCATTCGGTAGGCTGTGATTTTGGGGGTAGATCGACAGGGGGAGAATTCCGCGTATGTACCGGCCTCAAATCAAAGTACTCGATTGCACAATTCGCGACGGCGGCTTAATGAACGAATGGCGCTTTAGCAAGGAGATGGTTCGGGACGTTTTCGATGGTCTTGCAAAGGCGGGCGTTGATTACATCGAGCTGGGCTACAAGGCCGACAAGAAGCAGTATAATGTTGAAGATTCGGGCCCGTGGCGCTTTTGCGATGAGGAGGCGCTTCGCGAGGTCGCCTACGATTGCGCGTCCAAGGTCTCGGTAATGTGCGACGTAGGTCGCACCGATTACGATGCGATCATCCCCGCGGCCGATTCTATCGTGAAGATGTACCGAGTCGCGACCTACGTGAAAGAGATCGACAAGGCGATCCATCTCGGCAATCACATCAAGGCGCTCGGCTACGAGGTGTCGGTCAATATCATGGCCGTGTCGCACTGCCTTGAACCGGAACTCGACGAGGCACTAGATCAACTTGCCCAGACCAATTTCGAGGTCGTTTACCTTGTTGACAGTTTCGGCTATTTGTACTCCGAACAAGTCCATTACCTCGCCGACAAATACCTGTCCCGGCTCAAGGGCAAGGAAGTCGGCATTCATATGCACAACAACCAGCAACTCGGCTTTTCCAACACCATCGACGGCATTATCAAGGGCATCAATTATCTCGACGCAACCATCTTTGGCATGGGCCGTGCCGCTGGGAATTGTCCGATGGAACTATTGCTGGGCTTTTTACGTAACCCGAAGTTTGACGTTCGACCGGTATTCGATCTCATCCAGAAGTACTTTATTGGAATGCAGTCCGATCTCCGTTGGGGTTACGAGATTCCATACGCAATCACCGGCATTCTCAACAAACACCCCCGTGCCGCCATGGCGTTTATGAAGGACGGCGGCAAGGGCAGCTTCAGCGAATTCTTCGACACGTTCGCGGACGCGGAGGACGCGGACTAACGCGGTCAAATCCGCTTACTTCGACTCGATCAAGCGAAACCCGGACAGCCGTGCCCAATGTTCGGCGTCCGCAGGACCTTGGTAGGTTTGGAAGGAGATTTTCGCATCGCCTTTGACAGGTAAGTCGCATTCACCAGCGGTTTTCCACTCACCACTGCCGCCGATGCGGTATTCACCCGTGAGCATATTGCCGCGTGCGGTGAGGCGAAGCTGAAGTTTGGAGACATCATTACCGAGGGGCGGCTTCGCAATGGTCCGCGTTTTGTCGGCTTCCTCGCGGCCCATCACCATGCAGACTTCCCCGTCCACGAGTTCGAGGCCTATTTTCACCATGTTGCTGTCGTCGTAATACCAGACGAGGTTGACCTGTTCATATTGATTGGTGGGCTTGTTTTCGACGGTGACCTCTGCTGTCAACGCGCCACCGCTTATCTTCGGCAGGTCGCGCACGAGCACATTCTTTGCGTCGTTCTTATCGCCCCACATGTTGCCGGGCTGGACCTTAATTTCCAGCGCATTGGCCCGCACCCGCCACACGGTGGAATCCTCGCGCACCCAACGCCATCCCTCCGCGAGCTTCCCGTTGAATGGTTCCTCGAATAGGACAGTTTCAGCAGCCATCGCAACATATCCAGACATGATCGTCGCGCACAGACAAACGCGCAAATATGCGTTGAACCTACCCATCGCCCATAACTCCCAAGCGCAAATCGCGCATTGCCGTGTACAACATGGTATAGTCTCCCCCGATACGAAGTCGATAAAGGAAACCGAATGCGAATTCTCGTTGCCGAAGATGACAACTCGACACGAATTGCGCTTATCGCAGTCCTGAAACGGCTTGGCCACGATGTCATCTCTGCGGTTGACGGGGAAGAGGCATGGCGCAAGTTGCAGCAAGCGGACGCGCCGAAGTTGGCGATCATGGATTGGATGATGCCGGGGTTGACCGGTGTTGAAGTGTGCCAACGTGTTCGCAGCGCGCCTGGGAACGGCTCCAGGTATCTCATACTGCTCACGTCGCGATCCGAAAAACACGAGATAGTGGAAGGTCTCGAAGCCGGCGCGAACGACTACATCACAAAACCCTTTGATGAAGGCGAGCTCATTGCGCGCGTGCGCGTGGGGGAGCGCGTCCTCGAGCTCGAACAACAGTTGCGCAACCGTGTCACCGAACTTGAAGAAGCGATGGCGCACATAAAGTTTCTGCAAGGCATTCTGCCTATTTGCATGTTTTGCCACCGCATCCGCGACGACGAAGAGTCCTGGCGCAGAATTGAAGACTACCTCGAAGAACACGCGGACGTGCAGTTGAGCCACGGGCTATGCCCGCAGTGTTTCGAGAAGCACTACCCGGAACAGTTCCACAAGGCCCAACAGGAACGCTCAACCAACTAGGCGAAGCGCAATCGGAGTCTAAGGCTGCCGGTTTGCAGTTCCGCTTTTGCGCGGTCTTGCCTTCGCCAACCGCCTCGCACTGCCGCAATTTCGATATAATGGTTTCGGCTTTAGTGGTTGGGGAATTTGGGGGACATCGTCATGTTGGATACCATCGATCTTGATGCGGCAATTCCAAAGCGCGAGTGCAAAGAGATTCTGGGAAAGATCGACCTCCAGTTGGCGCAATTGCAGCGCGACCTTCGCCCTTCGGGCAGTCCAATTCTTGTCGTATTTGAAGGGTGGGACGCCGCCGGCAAGGGGATGGTGCTGAACCGTCTGCTAGAGCCACTCGATCCGCGCGGCTTCAAGGTCTACAACATCAAAGAAGCGACCGATGTCGAACGGATGTTTCCCCACCTGCGCAGGTTCTGGCTCACGATTCCTCCGCGCGGCGGTATCAGTATTTACAACCATAGTTGGTATCGCGAAGTCCTGCAGGACCGAGTCGAACAGAAGATCGGCGCGCAGGAATTGCAGAACGCTTTCGAACACATTCGCACCTTTGAACGTCAACTGCACGACGATGGCGCCGTTGTCGTGAAGTTCTTCCTGCATATCAGCAAGAAAGAGCAGGCGAGGCGATTCAAGCATCTGGAAAAAGACGATGCATTTGCGTGGAAGATCGGCAAGCCGGAAATACGCCGCCACAAGATGTACCGGGAGTATTACGCCGCAACTGAAGACATGCTGCGCGAGACGTCCACCGCGTACGCGCAGTGGACGGTGATTTCCGCAACGGACGATAATTTCGCAAAGGTCCGCGTCGCGGAAACGGTGCTGACCGCTTTGCAGCGTGCTGTCGCGCGCGAAGTCACGCCCAGGCCCGCACCGTCGGCCGTTCCCCCGCGGCGAACCAGTCCGCTTGACCGTATCGATCTGAGCAAAACGGTTGCGCTCGACGCGTATGATGAGTCGATGCCAAGGCTGCAACGTGAACTGCGCCGTTTGCAGCACGTGTGCTATTTCAAACGCCGTGCTGCTGTGCTTGTGTTTGAAGGTTGGGACGCCGGTGGAAAGGGCGGCGCGATCCGCCGCCTCACACGGCTGCTCGATCCGCGTGGTTACGAAGTGAATCCTGTTGCTGCGCCGCAAGGCGAAGAGAAGACGCACCACTATTTATGGCGGTTCTGGCGCGCACAGCCAAAAGCCGGGCACCTCGCAATCTTCGATCGCAGTTGGTACGGCCGCGTGCTCGTGGAGCGAGTCGAAGGATTTGCGTCAACTCAGGAATGGCAACGGGCTTACCATGAGATCAACGAGTTTGAAACACAACTGATCGAGTCCGGCGCCATCCTCCTCAAATTCTGGATGCATATCTCCAAAGACGAACAACTAAATCGATTCAAGATCCGCGAAGAAGCGCCGCATAAACGCTGGAAGATCACCGACGAAGACTGGCGCAACCGCGAGAAGTGGGAAGACTACTGGGGCCCCGTGTCAGACATGTTGGAACAAACCTCGACACCTCAGACGCCGTGGATCATTGTAGAGGGAAACGACAAACGGTATGCGCGATTGAAAGTGTTGGAAACCGTCGCGCAACGCTTATCCGTTGCGCTCGAAGGAAAACCGCTTAGGATGCCGCGGCCAGCGGAGCCGGAGAAGAAGTCGCCGAAGAAGAAGACACCGGCGCCACCACCGTCTGCGGCCCGTCAGGCGTCGTAGCTGAATTAGCCGCGGAAACGATTCGCTCGTCCTGTTTTTGCAGCCAGGAGATGCTGTCTTTCAACACTTGAATGGTCTGGTTCTCGTCCAGCCCGACATGGTCGGAATCGTAGACCGTAAACTCTTTCGGTTCACCCGCCGCCTCGACTAATGCCTTTGCCGCCGCAAACGGAATCAACTGATCATGCTCGCCATTTTGAAAGAGCACAGGGCGCGGCGCGATCTTGCCCACGTATTTCACGGGATCGGAAGGAGAGGTCATATACGCTACAAGCGACGTCAACGGAGCGCGAAAGCGCCCCAGTTCCTTACGCGCAGCCTCGCTATCCAGTAACAGATCTAAATCGCCCCCGCCGTAAGTCATTACCGCTGCAGGTATGCGCGGCTCGAATGCCACTGCCGTGCAGCCCGTGATTGCGCCAAAGCTCGCGCCCACGAGATAGATACGGTCCTTCGCAATATCGTCGCGCGTCTGCAAATAATCCACGAGCCGGCGCGTATCGATTACGTTCAACGAAGTGCGTTTGCGTAATCCCAACAACTGCGACACCGGGTCCTTTGACGCAATGCGCCGCTCGCCCCGCATGTACTGGTCAAACGACGTAATCGCAAATCCTGCTTTCGTATAGTAACCAGCGATCTCGTCCAGGAAACTTTTGCTCTGACCGATGCCGTGCAAGAAAATAATACAGGGGTAAGGCTTGGTCGTGTCTTTCGGCAAGGCCAGCAAGGAAGGCACGCGCGAATCCGGCGTGCTCTGATAGGTGAAGTCAATCCGCGTGTACTCGTCACGCTGCGCCGTCTCGCGCACGATCGGGTCGAGCGCCAGTGCTGCGTCATAACCGTCGTAGTAAGATTGGTCGGCGCGGTACTTCGCGATGGCGCCAACGCCGGATGCCAGCGCCAGCAGCACCAGAAGCAGCAGCAGTATTCGAGCTACGCGTTTCACAGCAGTTCACCTTCAGCCGAGCACGCTAAGAAAAGCTCAGGGATTATCCCAGATGACTTCGATAAGCGCAATATTGTTTCTGCTTTCGCTATACTACCTGACCAATTTCTAACCATGTCCACCGAATTCACATTCCAACTTCTGGCCGAAGACCCGACCTGCGGCGCGCGCGTAGGACGCGTGACTACGCCGCATGGCAGCTTCGAGACGCCCATCTTCATGCCGGTGGGCACGCAGGCCAGCGTCAAGGCGCTCACGCAAGAAGACCTGCGGGACATCGATGCCCAAGTCATTCTGGGTAATGCGTACCATCTCTTCCTGCGCCCGGGAACCGAAGTCCTCGAACAGGCCGGCGGCCTGCACCGGTTCATGAACTGGGACCGCCCCATCCTCACTGACTCCGGCGGCTTCCAGGTGTTCAGTCTCGGTAAACTAAACAAGGTTACCCCCGATGGCGTTACATTTCAGAGCCACATCGACGGTTCGCGCCACCACATGACCCCCGAGCGCGCCATCGACGTGCAGCTCTCCATCGGCGCGGACATCATCATGTGCTTCGACGAGTGCACGTCGTATCCGGCCACGCACAAGGCCGCCTCCGAGTCGATGCGGATGACCCTCGACTGGGCCGCGCGGTGCAAGAGCGCGAAGGTGCGAAGGTGCGAAGGCGTGAAAATAATCGGTGAAGAAAGTACCCCGGTAGTCGCAAATCCCGGATGCGCGTTATTTGGAATTGTCCAAGGAAGTACATTCGAAGACTTGCGCAGGGAAAGTGCCGCAGCCACAGTCGCAGTTGGTTTCCCTGGCTACGCCATCGGTGGTGTGAGCGTGGGGGAGAGCAAGGAGGAAATGGTTGCGGCAGTCGAGTGGACGGCGCCGCTCCTGCCGCGCGAAAAGCCCCGCTACCTGATGGGCGTCGGCCCGCCCGAGGATTTTCTTGAAGCAGTCCAGCGCGGCGTGGATATGTTCGACTGTGTGATGCCCACGCGCAACGCGCGGAACGGAAGCTTGTTTACCTCGACGGGCCGACTGAACATCAAGAACCAGCAATACCGGACAGACTTCTCCCCGCTGGACGAAAGCTGTGATTGCCCCGCCTGCAAGCGCTACACGCGGGCCTATTTGAGCCATTTGTACCGCGCCGGCGAAATCTCCGCATTGAGGTTGAATACTTTACATAACCTCCGCTTCATGCTAAACTTGGCGGCTGCTGTGCGTCTGGCCATTCGGGCGGGGCGCTTCTTGGAGTTCAAGCGGGAATTTCTCCACGGCTACACCGGCGCCTAGGCGCTGTTCTTTTGTCTTTTATGAGGGACGATAAGTGATTTTTCAGACGATTGCGGCGCAGGTGGTTAGTGCAGCATTGGCCGCCGAAGGCACCGCGCCAGCGCCTGCCACGGGTCAAGCCGCGCCGGCCGGCGATCCCTTCAGCATCCTCTGGTTCATGGCGCCCATGCTTCTCGTCATGTGGTTCTTCATGCTGCGTCCGAACCAGAAGCGCGAGAAGGAACGCCAGGCCATGCTGGCAGGACT
Organism: Candidatus Hydrogenedentota bacterium; assembly: GCA_020848835.1. GTDB lineage: Bacteria > Hydrogenedentota > Hydrogenedentia > Hydrogenedentales > SLHB01 > JABWCD01. The sequence goes on along the minus strand of JADLHJ010000022.1, from coordinate 148,493 downwards.
TTCCAAGGGTGACAAAGTTATTATGGCCAGCGGTATTATCGGCAGCATTATCGGCGTGACGGACAAGACCGTCGTGCTACGCGTCAGCGAAGAGCCGATCGTGAAAATGGAATTTCTGCGTGGGTCGGTGTCGCGCGTCGTGAAGGACGAAAAAGAGTCGAAATAACCTGGGCGGCCCGGGCAAATTGGTCCCGTCCTGATCGGAGTTGGAGCAAGGAATGAAAAAGCATCTCTACCGTACGCTGATAATCTACGCGGTACTGTTGATCGCAATTATCTACGTGTACCCGACCATCGGCTGGATGACCCTGAAGCCGGAAGAACGTGCCGCGCGAATCGAACAGTGGCGCCAGGAAGACACCTCATTAGAGCAGCGCGGGTTTTTCGCCGAAACTGCCCACATGGTGAAACGCTATCTGGCGTTCGATCGCAATTGGGTCATCAACCTCGGTCTCGACCTTCAGGGCGGCGTGGAGATGATCGTGGGCATCGAGTACGACAAACTCGATGCGGCCGTAAAGAAAGAATACACCGACCGCGGCTACACCGATGCAGATGTCCTGCGCGAGTTGCAGCAGGCGGTTAAGCAACGCATTGAACGCCGCGCCAACGAATTCGGCACGAAGGAACCCATCATCACCACGATGGGTGACCGCCAGATCATGGTGCAACTCGCGGGCGAACAAGACGTCGAACGCGCAAAAGAACTGATTCTGAAGACCGCCTATTTAACGTTTCAAATCGTGGGCGGCCCTGAAACGCAGACCGATGTAGTACGCAAGATCGATCAACATTACAAAGGCGATTTCCTGCCGCGCTTGAAGCGTCCCGGCCCGAAAGATCCCTACCACATCCAGGTGCCAATCGAGCAAATCGAAAAGGTGCGCGAGATGGTCGCCGAAGCGCAAAAAGTCGAAGGCTTGATAGACCCAAAGTATCAGGTGGCCTTTAGCCGCGCGCCGCGTCCCAGCGAGCCGCAGCACTATTCGCTGTACATCCTCGAAAAGGAAGCCATCATGACCGGTAACGGGCTCACGATGGCTGCTGCCCGGCCGGATGACCGCCGCGGCGGAGGACAATGGTGCATTCTTTTCGGGCTAAATGCCGAGAGCGGCCGTATTTTTGGCGATAAGACCGACCAGTATACCGGCCAACTCATGGCCATCGTGGTAGATGGCGTTGTCGAATCCGCGCCGCAAATTAATGACCGTATTACGACGAGCGGCGAAATCACCGGCAGTTTCTCACCGGAAGAAGCACGCGATCTCGCGATTGCGCTGAACTCGGGTTCGCTGCCCGTTCCGGTGAAGCCCGATCGCACGGGTATCGTCGGAGCGCGGTTGGGAGAAGACTCGATCCGCAACGGCGTAATGTCGTGTTTGATCGGTATTGTAATCGTGTTCATTGGCATGTCCGTGTACTACCGTTCCGTGGGTTTCATCGCCTGCATCGCGGTTCTGTTCAACGGTTTGCTCATCCTTGCGTCGATGGCCTACATGGGCGCGACCCTGACCCTGCCCGGTATCGCCGGATTGATTCTCACGCTGGGTATGGCGGTGGACGCGAACGTTCTTATCTACGAGCGCATGCGCGAAGAAAAGCGCCTGGGCAAAACGCTTACCGCGATCATCGAGGGCGGTTATAATCACGCCTTCCCCGCCATCCTCGACGGTCACGTGACCACCCTGATTTCCGGCATCGTGTTGCTGCAGTTCGGTTCCGGTCCGATTCAGGGATTCGCAGTGACCCTCACTATCGGTGTCGCCGCAAGCTTGTTCACATCATTGACCGTGACGCGCGGCATCATCGACTTCCTCGTCGCGAAAAAGCTGGTCAAGAACATTTCAATGTTCGAACTGATTCCCGCGGGCACGAAGATACCCTTCCTCAAGCAACGCACGTGGCTGTCGCCGTTGACCCTCTTGGTCGTTGTAATCGGCCTTGTATATTTCGGTATTCGCGGAGAGGACAACTTCGGCGTCGAGTTCACGACAGGCACAAACGTTGTGCTTGGCCTCAATTCGGATCAGACGGTAACCGACGGCGACGTGCGCAGTGCAATCCAGAACGCAGGCTTTAATGAGCCCACCGTTACGGCCTACGAACAAGTAGGCTCGGAAGCGCGCAATCAGTTCAATATCCACGTTGGAAACGTCGAGGAAGGCGCGTCCGAGGCCGGAAGCACCGAGCAAACCAAAAGCATCGAATCCCGCATGCAGGAATCTCTAGCTGCACTGGTGGGTGGTGACGCCTCCAAGGTCGTAATCGATCGCGTCGAGATGGTTGGCCCCGCTGTCGGCGCGCAACTAAAGTGGGACGCACTCGGCGCAATCATGTGGTCCACCATCTTCATCATCGGCTACCTCTGGTTCCGCTTTGAATTGAAGTTTTCCGTGGGCGCGGTCGCGGCGATGCTCCACGACGTGTGCATCACCGTTGGCATCATGTCGCTATTGGGCCGGGAAGTCTCGCTCGGCGTTGTTGCCGCCGTCCTCACCGTTATTGGTTACTCGCTCAACGACACCATCGTCGTGTTCGACCGTCTGCGCGAAGAATTGAAATTGATGCGCGGACGCGGAATGAGCCTGCTCGATATCATGGACAAGGCCATCAACGAGACCTTGAGCCGTACCCTGCTCACCAGTGTGCTGACCTTGGCCGTCGTTATCGTGCTCCTCATCTGGGGCGGCGAAGTCATCTTCGACTTCGCACTCGTGCTCGCGATCGGCATCATCGTTGGTACCTACTCCTCGATTTACATCGCAAGCCCTATCGTCTACTGGTGGCAGAAGTACATCGAAAAGCCAATCGCGACTACCCCCAGCGGTGGCGATGAAGGCGGCCCCTCGTCACGCCGCCGCCGTCGTCCTCAGCGCGACGATGACGCCGCCAGCAAACGGGAATTGGCGGTATAGCAAACTCTGTTTAAGTAAGGCGCCGGATGCGCATCCGGCGCCTTTTCTTATATAGGCACGTTACCGCAAGCCCGCCATTTGGAGTGCGGCGGCAGGCATACGCCGCTTTGGTTATTCGCGAATGATGCACGGCTCGTGCTACGCGACATGGAAGCGCTTTAATGCGCACAGACGGGACATGGACTGTGGACTCACTCTGGAAAACGATTCGAGAAGAAGTTGAAATCGAGGCCCGCAAAGAGCCGCTCCTCACGAACTTCTATCATGGCGCCGTGCTCAGCCATAAATCATTGGAAGATGCCCTGACCTTTATACTCGCATCAAAATTGGAGAGCACGACCGTCCCCGCGATATCCATGCGCGACGTGCTCGAAGAAGCCTTTGAAAACGACCCGACCATCAGTAAATTTGTGCGCACCGATATCAAAGCGGTAAAAGATCGCGACCCGGCCTGCCCCGGATATTCGACGCCCGTGCTGTATTTCAAAGGTTTCCACGCGCTGCAGGCTTACCGCGCCGCGCACTACTTCTGGTCGCGCGAACGCTACCAGATCGCCCTTTTCCTGCAAAGCCGCATCTCGCAAACCTTGCAAGTCGATATACATCCCGGCGCGCGCATAGGCTGCGGAATTCTGCTGGACCATGCCACCGGAGTTGTCATCGGCGAAACCGCCGTCGTCGAAGACAACGTATCCATGCTCCACGGCGTGACGCTCGGCGGTACGGGTAAGGAAAAAGGCGACCGCCACCCGAAGGTGCGCCGCGGCGTGCTCATCGGCGTCGGTGCGACCGTCCTCGGCAACATCGAAATCGGACAAGGCGCAAAGATCGGCGCAGGCAGCCTCGTGCTCAAAAACATCCCGCCCCACTGCACCGCCGTCGGCGTCCCCGCCGAAGTCGTCAAAGGCCTCCGCACTGGTCAAGCCGGCCTCGAAATGGACCACTCAATCGACATCTTCCACGGAGACGGAATTTAGGTTGACGTTACTGGCGGCCCTGCACTATTGCAGTTGGCAGTCCCAATTGGCATCGCAATACGTGCGGTGTATCCCTGTCCTTAAGCGAAAGATCGTATAAGCTCGTCGTGTAGCTTGAATTAACCATCAGCTCCCGGCAGCCATCATTGTTGAAGTCCGGTAGCGCATAGATAGTAGTGCTACTTGTCGCTCCGCAATGGTCTCCAGGCCGGTCTGCAACGTAATCCAAACCAATACACTTCCAGCGTGACGGAATCTTTTGTTCTGATTGATCGAACACCGGCGCAAGGAATAAAAGTAAGTCCGACAACTCGTGCCGCACTGTTACCAAATTGAGATTGGTTTGAGGGACGTGTCGTGCATCAAGCAGCGTGACGGTTTTATAGTTAACGTCCGGATCCAACCAATCCGACTTCACCATCAGAAGACCCGGTTCATCAGATTCAGATTTTATCCAATTCTGCGTAGCTACGAAATCAGCCTTGGGGAACTCTTTTGGTTCGGGTTTTGAAACGCGTGGCTTTGTGTCGCTTGCGAATGACACGTAAACTCGGCGGTTTATTGTACCTTGCGGTATTTCCAAATTGCCTAAAAACCTGACGCTTCCGTTGAGTTCGTCGTACTCATAGGAAACCCCAGTAATCCTCGCCGAAAGTAGAGAGCCGTCATTGACACAATAAAGCCACCGGTCTGCGCCAATCCTCTCAGACACATGCGCCAAAATCCATTCGCGGCATTCGACCGAGGATTGAAACGCTTCGTCATAGATCGACTGTAAGTGGACTTTCAAAAACTCCAGCTCCGCATCAACTGTAGAGGTCAATTCCACCATCGATCTGTCGCTATCGGTCCACGCAAGGCGGAGTGTTGAAAGATCAATGCTTGAAGAAATCGATTGGCCTAAAGTAGGCGAGAATTGGGCTGGCGGCAATTCCGGTAAGAGTTCCTCTAACGTAGGCAGGTCAGGCAGTGCATTGGCCCGCCAAGCCGCATATACCATGGCGAACGTCACAAGCCGAAAGCTATGGGTTTGTAGTCGCATATATCTCATTCACCATTCTATACCTACTGAGCGCCAAATTGAGTGAAAGCGAATGAAAGCGAATGAAAGCGTGCGGTTCGGATTCCTCTTTACGAAACCCGTCATTTCTGATATACCTTTGTCGTTGTCCTTTACCGACCGATAAGTAAAACGAGAGGGATCCGCCATGTCTGATGCCATCACCTTGTCCCATCACGGCCCCGCCTCCGTAGTCACACTAACCCTTCCACCATTCAACCTCCTCGATATTCAAACCATGGACGAACTCGTCGCCGTCCACCAGCTAGCAGACGCGCATCCTGCCACACGGGTCATCGTCACACGCTCCGGGTTGGAGGGCATGTTCTGCAATGGACTCAATCCGCTGACCGTGCTGGAAGCCGACGACGCCGGTCGCCGCAGCGTGTTCGAAGGTGTCGCGCGGCTCGTGAAGGGTCTCTACTCCCTGAAGAAACCGCACATCGCCGTGTTAAACGGCCCGGCCATGGCAGGCGGCGCGGTGCTCGCGATACTCGCGGACTTTCGCTACATGGACTCCGAACGTGGCGCGATCTGCTTTGCAGAAGCGAAAGTCGGCGTGCCGGTGCCGCCGGGCTTGGTTGCGGTCATCGCGGGCGTGTGCCAGCCGGGTGCGTTGCGCGAGACTGTGATGCTCGGCAAGAAATATGATCCACAACCCGCGCTTGAGGTCGGCCTCGTGGACGGCCTCGCGCCCGCAGCCGAACTCGACGCGCTTGTGGACAAACAAGTCGCGCGCCTCTCGCGACTCAGCCTCGACGTGCTGGTCGCTTGCAAGTCCTCTTTGCGCGCAACCACGATCGAAAAGGCAAACGATCCCTTCGCCTCAAACGGGAACAGCAAACACTTCATGGAATTCGTCGGCGACGAATACCTCGGCGAAGGCCTGCGCGCGTTTATGGAAGGGCGGCAACCGGTGTTCGTGAAGTAACGTCTACGCCGCAGTCCAATTGTGCATCAATTCGATGTCGCAGAGGTCGGCGATCGAATTCACAATCACATCCGGCCGATAGGCGAACTTCTTAAGATCTTCAGTCTGTGTTCCTCCGGACAACACGAGTATTGTGCGGTATCCCATCTGCATGCCGCCGACGATATCCGTCTCCATAGTGTCGCCGATCATCGTGGTTTCCTCAGCGGACAGGCCAAGCTCTTTTCTGGCGACGCGCATCATGATCGGATTCGGCTTGCCCACGCTAAATGCGGGCACGCCTGTCGCGCTTTCCAACATCGCCGTGATCGCACCGCAACCTGGACGAATACCATCCGCCGTCGGACAATTCGGATCCATGTTCGTCGAAACCAACTTCGCGCCGTTGAAGATCATGCGCGTCGCGCGCTCCATGATCTCGAATGTCATCGTGCGGCCTTCGCCCACGACAACATAATCCGGATCGCTGTCCACGATTGAATAACCGTTGGCGTGAAGCGCCTGCAACAATCCGCCTTCACCGATGACAAACGCAGTGCCATTCGGTTTTTGATGCGCAAGAAACTGCGCCGTCGCCATCGCACAGGTGTAGATGTGCCGCTCTTCCACGGCGATACCCATACGCTGTAACCGCGTCGCCACATCGCGCCGCGTGCGCTGGCTGTTGTTCGTCAAAAACATAAACGGCACATCCAATTCGCGCAACCGCCGAATGAACTGGTCCGCGCCAGCAATCAATTCCGTGCCGCGATAGATCACGCCGTCCATATCGATTAAATATCCACGTTTCATCTCGGTACTACTGCTCCTCATTAAACAATCGGGCCATCACCGGCCGCGCGATATTCTCCGCCAGCACGATGTGGCCCTGGTTAGTTTTTCGATCAAATACGGTTTGCCAAGGCAACTACCGGGCCAAGTGTGCGTGAAATTTGCTAATAAACTGGGGGCGTTGGAGATACGCGTCTATCTCAGTAGGCGGGTCGTGCGGGGCGGCACTACGAAAGTGTAGTTTCCATCAGCGCTTCCTACGGCGATGTGTGGACCGCAGCGGTGTCTGTCTGGTCGAAGCGCAAATGGTTGAACGCCCATAGCACGATGAATCCATACGCCCCAACAAGATGCCACAACGCGTGCAACGGAATGAATGGATACAAGATTAACTTGTTGCTCGCTGTGGCGAGTATCATGCCAACGAAGAAGATCGCCGATGCAGTCAGCAGCAAAACCCGCTCACGAGTTCCAATGCGATGCCACTTTGCTGCAAATAGTCCTATCGTGAGCCAAGAAAAACCGATCAGCCATGTCTCGCCAGGATAGAACCCGCCCCACGCACCAAACGGGATCAGATACGCACGCTCGGTTGACGGAAGCCGGTCGTAAAAGTGCCACGCAACACCAACGAGCATCGCGGCGGTGACCAATGGACTAGCCCACGCTCGCGTCCGCGTCGCATAGTAATCGCCAAGAATCGCGAGTGCGATGGACCATGCAACGACGATATTGCTTCCAGTATCGAGGAACGCCCAAAACCAGCGAGCGCCCAGCACCGGATTTGTCTCGCCAAAACCGTGAAGCGTGATCGTGAATACGCCCGTTAATGCAATCATCCAATAAACGAAGTACCAACGGCGGGGTTGCGACTGCATGACGAATGTCAGCCACAAAGGCAGCAATCCGGAAAACAGCGTGGCAAATCCGGTAACGGTGTTGGCCAGACCGTAATTCGGTAGTTCATTCATGAGGATCTGACACCTAGCGCATGTTCCCGCGCATGCACCAGCCGCGTGAGCAGCGTGTTCACGGGACACGCAATATTGTGCTCCGCGCCGAACCGCACGATCGCGCCATTTAGCGCATCAATCTCCGTGCGACGCCGATGGATAAAGTCCGCGCGCATGCTCGCATAATGCGCGGCGGTGGGCGGGATCAGGTCCTCAAATAAATGCCGCACATATTCCGACGGCGTGGCCGGCGCTAGCGGAATCTCCTTCGCCTGTGCCACCGCATAAATCTCGTGCACGATCTCCCGCATTGTTTGGCATGTATGCTCAGTATCGAGCAAACCGCCATACGGTATGTCCAGCAGCGCAGACATTGGATTCAGCGCGCAGTTATACGCAACCTTGTTCCACAGCACCGTGCGAATGCGATCTGTATAAACCGTCGGCAGGCCCGTGGCATTCATCGCCTCAGCGATGGCTCTTACGCGATTCGTTGACGTTGTCGGATGATAAGTGCCCAGCGCGGTTGGATTCGCAATGACCGTGACATCTACCCAGCCGGGCTCGCGCGTAACGACGCCGAAGATTGCGCGGGCGCCAATCGTGCGTTCCCAACCGATTCGTTCCGCAATTGTTTCCGCATTCCCGAGCCCGTTCTGATACGAGCAAACCAGCGTCTCTGGACCGACAATGCGCAGCAAAGAATCCGCCGCGCGCGCGGTGTCGTAAGCCTTCACGGTAATCAGAATGAGATCGTGCGTGCCGGGCTCAACGGCATCGACGGAGGTGCACACTTGTATCCCGCGCACATGGTGCTCGCCCCAGATGCCGGTAATGCGAAGGCCCCGCTCGGCGATAACGCGCATGTGATTTTCACGGCCAATCAGCGTTACGCGGTGCCCGTGTTTAGCCATAAACCCGCCGACCACACTGCCTATCGCACCTGCCCCTACGACGAGAGTGTTCATGAATTGCCGCCTTTCACGGAACCGGCGCGCGCATATGCCGGGTCACCGACGGTGTGTATCGTACTGCTTTGAATCCGGCGATTCTCGGCGCGGCTTGTACCAGATCTCGTGAATCACTTCGGGCTTGTTCATCATGGCCTTCAGCGTCAGTATGGGGTGCGCGAAGGTGGCCCAATCGCCGTATTCGTTGAACTTGCGCGCGGATTTTGTGAGTAAGGCGGTGCGCAGGTTCATGAACGGCTTACCCTGGCTTTCGCCTAATTTGCGCAAGCGCGCGGCGATGTCGAAATCCTCGCCGACTTTCATATTTTCGTTATATCCACCGAGCGCTTCGAATGTTTTCTTGTGTGTGAAAAAAAGAAACAACGAGATGCCCGCTACCCATAAACGCATGCGAAGCAGTCCGTGAGTGGTGTAGATGCCCCAGCTGTCGCGATCGTAATGCGTGTTCGCGACGCCACCACCAATGTATTTGCCTGAGTCCATGACGGAGCGGATTTCCACGAGCATATTTTCAGACATCGCATCATCGGCATCCACGAACACGATGTATTCGCCGCTGGCTTCGCGTGCGCCGCAATTGCGGACTGCTCCGATGCAGCGGATATCGGTCTGCACGACTTTAGCGCCGAGCTCGCGTGCGACGTCCGTCGTGCGATCGGTGCTGATGTTGTCCGACACGACGATCTCGACGGGTTCCCCGAGCATGGCCTCTGCTTTGCGAATGGCGCCAATCGTGCGCGGCAGATATTTCTCTTCGTTGTATGCAGGTATGACGAGTGAAAACCTGCTCATAATTCGAATCCTACTTCGTTATTCCGCGGTTGTCAGCTAGACCAATGCAGGCTCTTCAATGCCTATGGCATCGAGCACGGCATATTCGTCTGCCTCGACGGTGATGGGTTCTTCTGCAGCTTTAATGGCGTTGTCGGGGTCTTTCAGGCCGTGGCCTGTCAGCACACACGTGATCCGAATGCGATCGCCGGTGTACGGTTTTACATCGTTGAAATAACCACTCTCGACGAGTTTTATTACACCGGCGATGCTCGCGGCGCTCGCAGGTTCGCAGAAGATTCCTTCCGTCGCGGCAACCTTCTGATACGCGAGGCGAATCTCGTGGTCGGTAACCATGCCGATTACGCCGTTCGATTCGTCCCGCGCGGCCTCTGCTTGTTTCCAGCTCGCGGGATTGCCGATGCGGATCGCCGTCGCAAAGGTCTGCGGATTCTCGATCGGATGACCCAAGACGATTGGCGCTGAGCCCGCGGCCTGAAAGCCGAGCATGCGCGGCAGATTTTTGGATTTTCCCGACGCGACGTATTCTTTGAAGCCTTTCCAATACGCCGTGATGTTACCGGCATTGCCGACAGGCAGCGCATGAAAATCGGGCGCGACGCCTTCGAAGTCATCGACGATTTCAAACGCGCCGGTTTTTTGGCCTTCGATGCGATACGGATTGACCGAGTTGACCAATTGAATGGGCTGCTCTTCGCAAATCTTGCGCACGAGTTTTAGCGCGTCGTCGAAGTTGCCTTTGATCTGGATCACTTTCGCCCCGTGAATCATCGCCTGCGACAATTTACCCAGCGCGATCTTTCCGTCGGGAATAAGCACGATACACTTGATTTTCGCGCGTGCAGCATAGGCAGCAGCCGAGGCTGAAGTGTTACCCGTGGATGCGCACATGACGGCCTTAAAGCCGTCCTCGACCGCTCGCGTGATGGCCATGGTCATGCCACGGTCTTTGAACGAACCGGTGGGGTTAAGCCCCTCGTATTTCAGGTAAATATCAAATTTGGGATCGATCGCTTCGCTCAGATTGTTGGCCTGGACAAGCGGAGTTGATCCTTCATTAAGCGTGATTACCCGCGTCTTTGGGGACACGGGTAAATACGTGCGGTAACGTTCTATCAGTCCTCGGTTTATCATCTCGTGCTTTCGTTTAACAGGCGGACCGCAGGGAAGCCGGGTCCGGCGCCACACACCCCAAGGCGCATAGTGTACACGAACTGTAGAGCCAAATTGGAATTCGGCCCTAGATGCAATTCGTCTCTACTTAGGTAGCACCGATAGCGTGAAGATTCCTTTTGCGATAAGTTTTTGCTCGTTGCCGCGGTTCGCGAACACAGCCGACTCAGTGACGATGATGCGTTTGCCGGCGCGGATCACCTCGGCGCGGGAGAAGAGCGATTCGCCCACCCCGGGGCGCAGCAGATTAATCTTGTACTCGACGGTGAGGATCATTTCGTTTGCCGCGATGAGCGACCCGCTGGCCGCGCCGGAGGTGTGGTCCGCCATCGTTGCCACAAGGCCCGCATGGGCGAAGCCGTCCTGTTGCAAGTGACGCGGTTCCAGCGTGAGCGTCGTCTCACACCACCCTGGGCCGACGTCCTTTAACTGTATCCCGAGCGCCTGTATAAAACCTGCCCGGTGAAAGAGCGCGTGGACGGCACTCTTGTAGTCAGGATTTGCAGGATTGAACGACTCGTACACATGACCTCCTGAGATTCGCCGCACGACATGCGCGCGGAATAGCGCGTGCGTTAAGCTACAGCATGCTTAGCACACCATGGAGTACCGGGCCGCGCAAGTTCAAATCGATTTGCTGCTGCGCGCTGTCGGCAATTGCCGCGGCTTTGGCGATCGAAAGTTGCGGGTCTTCGCCGGATCAGCTTCTGATCGCTACGCCCACCGTAATCGAGTTTGGATCGGATAAACTCAATGATTCCGTAGACGTTGCCGCGCCGGTTCGCGGAGCAAAACTCTCGATTCGCGCGATTGCCAAAGTCGCTTGGCTCAATATCGCCCCGGAGCAAGTTTTCTCCGATGGGCCAGACAGTCCCGCCAGAATCCGGTTGTCCATAACCCGCGCGCAAATGAAGCCGGGCCACAACACCTGTAAAGTGGTGTTGCGCGCGCCGGGCTACGCGGATACATTGGTACACGTTGGTGCAGATGCGTACGTGTCGGCGGACTTTAGAGTATCGCAATCAAACGCCCGGCCCGGCGAGCTGGTGTTGTTCAATGATGCAACCCGCGTGCTCACTGGTGCGCAACCGATTTCGGCGTGGCGGTGGGACTTCGGCGACGGCGCGACGAGCACTGAACAAAATCCCGTACACGTCTATGAAGATCCCGGCGTTTACACCGTTGCGCTCGCCGTTACTTCAGCCAGCGGATCGGACGTGCGCATCCAGCCGAATTGCGTGACCGTAAAGAAGGCTGCCGTGCCCGAAGCGGATTTTGTAGCCGCCACGCGGCGTCCCGCTTCTGGGACGGCTGTTCAATTCAGCGATCTGTCCTTGCCAGGATCTTCGGGCATTACGCAATGGCTGTGGGACTTTGGTGATCGCTCGTGGAGCGCCGAACAACATCCGCTGCACGTTTACAAGGCCTCGGCGGTGTATGACGTCTATCTCACCGTAAGTAACGCCAATGGCTCCAACACTGCGGTGAAACTTGGTTATATCGACGTACAACCCGCCAAAGTGCAAAACGGTCCGTCTACTGCAATTCCGTAGCGACTTGTATACCTGGCAACGGTGCGGGCGGTATGAATTTCATGAACCCGGATATTCCCACGACAATTACGGCAAGCGCGATGAGCAGCATCAGCCAGAACTTCGCGTTGGCGCGCAGCTTTTCCGACCAGGGCTTGAGCGAGGTAAGCGCAACCGCAAGCGCAAACACGACCAGTGCCAGCAGGAACTTGATGCCGAACAGCGCATGGTAGATCGCTTGCCCATCGTGAATCGGGCGCTGCACTACGAGGTAGTTGTAGAAACCACTGACGAGAAACAGCAAGATACAGGTATGCACAAACTTCATCCAGCGGCGGGTAATTGTCGTACGAAGCTTGGCGTGGGTTTCATCGTCGAGCACCTGTTGCGCGCTGGGCATCATGACGAAGCGGATAAAAATTACCCCGCCGAGGGCCACAATCGCGGATAAAATATGGGTCCAACGCATGACGAGGGGGAGCAATTCGATAGACATGGGTATACAACTCCTTCCGGTGCAGCTTTACGGAAAGTGTAACGCGCCGCCCTGTGCGTTCGCACGTTTTTTGACTTGGGCCGCTCCATTGTGAAATATCGATATTTTCCAGCTACAGTTGGCGCTACGCCAAAAAGGGGTCCATCGATGAGCACGCGATTTTCCCGACGCAGTTTCCTGAAAAATGCAGCAGCCGCAACGGTCGCAGGCCCGTTAATTGTACCGCGGTTGAGTTTCGCGGCGTCGCCGAATGGGAAGCTGCAACATGCGGCGGTGGGCGTCGGCGGGCAGGGCGGCTATGGACTTGGCGAAATCTTCAGTAGTAAGAAGGTGGATGTCGTTGCGCTGTGCGATGTCGATGCCAATACCCTCGAAAAAGCGTCGAAGACCTATCCGGGCGCGCGGCTGTATCGCGACTACCGCGAGATGCTGGAGAAAGAAGAGAATAACATCGATTCGGTTAGCGTCGGGATTCCCGACCACATGCACGCGCCCGTCGCGATGACAGCGATCCAAAAAGGTAAACATGTCTTCTGTGAAAAGCCCCTCACGAAAAACGTATACGAAGCGCGGCAGTTGACCCTCGCGGCGCGCAAGCACGGCGTTGCGACGCAGATGGGCAACCAGATCCATTCGCATGATTTCTACCGCACGGCGGTGCATTGGATGAAGGAAGGCGCCATCGGCAAGGTGCAGGAGTGGTATTCGTGGACCGCCGCGCTCTTCCTGACGGGCGACAAGAAGCGGCCAGCAGCGGCCCCCGTACCCGCGAACCTGGATTGGAATCTATGGCTGGGCACGGCGCCGGAGCGGCCGTATGCTCCGGAGGTATATCACACATTCTGGTGGCGCAGATGGCGTGATTTTGGCGGCGGCGCGACGGCGGATTTCGGCTGTCACGTGTTCGACACAGTGTTCACCGCACTTGGCATTGGCGCACCGATCAGCGTGTGCGCGCAAGTGGAAAGCGTGGACGTAGAGACGTGGCCGGAGTGGACGATTTCTCGCTACGTGTTTCCAGGCGTGGCGATGAGCGCGGGCAAGACTATCAATGCGACGTGGCTCGACGGCGGCAAGCGTCCGCCGAATACGGTTTCTCGGCATCTATCGAGTGACGTCGTGATGCCACCAAGTGGTTCCGTGGTTATTGGCGAAGAAGGCACTATGATCATTCCGCACGTCGGCGCGCCGATTTTGTATCCGTTGAACAAATACAAGGATTATCCGAAGCCTACGCTTGAACCGATCAACCACTACCATCAGTTTGTCGAAGCGGCGCTGGGTAACGGTGTCGCAGGTTCGCACTTCGATTACGCGGGCCCGCTAACTGAAGCGGTGCTGTTGACGACGATTGCCGATCGTTTTCCTGGCGAGACCCTCGAATGGGACGCGAATCGTTTGCGTTTTTCGAATCACAACGAAGCGAACAAGTTCCTGCGGCGGAAATATCGCGATGGGTTTGAGGTCAAGGGCTTGTAAGTCGCGCGTTAGCGTCAAAACTGATTGAAAATTTATCAGTCCTGCGCTATCCTACAATTGCCGATATTTGGGGACGACAAAATTCAAACCGACAGCCCCGTTCGCGTGGGCCATGTCCCGGATAGGAGAATTGACCAATGGCAAAGCGCAAGAACTCAAATCCCGTCCAGAATCTTCTCGACACCGTTGGCGAATTCGTCAACAAGCAAAAAGGAAAATGGGAACACAAAGACTGGGAAGCCTTGGTTGACAAAGTGCAGAAAGGCGGAGTTGTCTTGACCGATGAATATAAGAAAAGTCTCGGTCACATGCTCGAAGCCACGAAACAGTTTTACGGCAGCTTGAGTGTGCCGGATAAAAAGAAGGCAGCGCCGAAACCAAAAGCGCGCGCCAAAGCGAAGCCGAAAGCGAAAGCCAAGGCCAAAGCGAAGAGCTAGTTTACAATTCATCCATTTACTCGCCGCCACGCTGACGGCGTGGCGGCGAGTGTCTTTGAAATTGAGTGAGGGGGCCGTATGTTTCGTCTGGGCATTGTTGGATCGGACAATAGTCACGCGGAGGCATTTTCGAGGTTGACGAATCTGGAAGGGGAGAACCGCATCCCCGACGTGCAGACTACCCACATCTACGGTACGGACGAAGCGCGCACGAAAGAAGTGGCCACCAATTCAAAGATTCCAAACATCGTCACGCGCATCGAAGATATGCTCGGCCAGGTGGACGGCATTCTCTGCGTGTGGCGGCACGGCAGCAAACACAAGAATGATGCGCTGCCGTTTATCAAGGCAGGCACGCCAACATTTGTGGACAAGCCCCTCGCGCACTCTGTCGCCGACGCGCGCGAATTGATTGACACCGCGCAACAGGCAAAAGTGGCCTTCACGTCGTTTTCCACGTTGCGCTTTTGCGTGCCCACAGTGCAATGGTTGAACGCGCTTCCTGAGACTATCGGCGCGCCGGTGTCCGGTGTAAGTACAGGGCCGGCGGAAATCGACAGCGAGTACGACGGCCTCGTGTTTTATGGAATTCACGCCGTTGAAATGATGGTCGCGACGTTTGGCTATGGTGTGGAAAGCGTGACCGCGAAAGAGCAAAACAAAACGGTCATGGCGGTATGCAAGTACGCGAACGGCGGACCGATTGTCACGCTCAATTTCTTGTACAAGAACGCCGCATATATTTTCCATGTGTCGGCTTTTGGCTCCAAAGGCTACTCGGAGCATAAGGTAGACTCGGGCACGAGTTATTCCGAGGGCCTGAAAGTAATCATGGAAATGATGCGCACCGGAAAGTGGCCGCTCACGCCACAGCAGTTGCTCGAGCCGATTCAGATTATCAACGCGGCGACGAAATCGCTTGCGGAGAAACGGGAAGTTCTACTAACCGAAGTGTAGTCCCAACTCCTTCCCAAGCTCCGTCTTGGGAAGGCACTCGTTGCGACGCCTCTTTTCGCATCACGCACCGTTATTTCGCCACCGTCGCGTCCGCCTGCCAGCCTTCGCATTGCATCATGAAATACTGGTCCAGCTTGTCGGTCCAATTTTTCGTCGTCTGCGGGTTGTTCCTCGAGATGTCAAACATTGCCCCCGGCTTCGACTTCCGCAAATCGTACAATGCCGCCGTGGCCGGCAACCCTGCAGATCGCATCGTAAACGGCTCGCGTTGGGTGGACCACACAAGGCGCATATTCGCATTACGAACGCTAAGCACCAGCGGATTACCCACCATTGAAATCGGTTCTCTTGCGATAGGAGCGTTAATGAGATCGGCAGTGCTCGCAAGTGGAGCGAGGGTAACGTGCAAATACTTTGCAATTGTGGACGCGACATCTTCCAGGCTCGCGAGCTCATTGCGTTTCGCGGGCGCAACACCCGGCGCGGCGAGAATAAATGGAACGCGTAAGGTCCAATCTGCGAGCACCGTCGTGTCGGCCAGGTAACTTCCACGCGCTGACGAAATCACTACACAAATCTTTTTGTCGGGAGATGCGGCCTTGGCGCGTGCGACCAATCCCGCGACGCTGCGATCTAACTGTTGAATCGCAGTGTTGTAAGCGGTCGTAGCTGCCGCGCTCGTCGTATCCCCGGCTGCGGCATATTTCGCGCGCGTCTGCGGATCGCGCAGTTCCGAAACGCGCACAAACGCAAAAAAACGCGCGTCGCCATGTGCTCCAATCCAGTCTCCCGCTTTTTGCAGCGTCTGTTGCGAGCCTGTTGCTGTCGCCTTTTGGTCGGCCTGCGTAACACTGGCCTGCGTTCCCTCGGCGTAGCCGTCGTCATATAGATCAAATCCGCGCTCGAAACCATTGCCATGCGCGAGATCGCCCCATTTCTCCCCTTCTGTGAATGCCGCGGTCGCATAGCGTTCCGCGCGCAACGCCTCAGCGAGCGTCTTGTACGTTTCCGGCAGCGGACCCGATTGCGCGCCGAGAAAACCATGACGTAGCGGCGACACGCCGGTAAGCAATGTCATGCAGGCGGCGGCGGATTCCGGTGCGGGTGTATACGTAAATGGATAGGTAAGCGCTGACTCTGCGAGGCGATCCAAATTGGGAGTCGTTTCTTTCACGGAACCCATGCTCGACACGCGATCGGAACCAAGACCATCGAAAACAATCATCACGATACTTGGAGCGGATTCGTCGCTGGGCGCGCTGCATACATTCGGACCCGCAACGAGCAATTTTCGCTCAGAAGTCAGCACTGGCAAAACGCCCACCGCTTTGCGCCATTTGGACTCTTTTTCCGTGGACCACCGCACCTGACACGAATCCATCTTGCGGGGCACTTTGTCCGCGGGCACGCTGAAATAAGACCACCCGTCTTCACTGAGTTCGACCGGGCCGTTGTATTGCGCGGTTGTTTCGCCCCGCATTTCGACGGTCAGATATGCGACCTCGAGTTCGTCTTCGAGTGCAATATCTGGCGGGTTCGCGCACGCAAACTTCAGCACGTTTCCAAGCGTCGCGGTCGCGTTGACGGTGAGTACTGATCCTTCCGGCAGCGCACGCGCACTTGCGTAGGCGGTACCGGCACGGAAGACTTCTGAATTTTCCGGCGCACGCGGACGAGCCTCTTCAACGCTGCCCAACCATGCCTTGCAAAGCAGCCCTCCAATGAGTATTAGCGGCAGCGCGGCCACAATCCACATTACATTCCACGCACGCGGACCAGCAGGACTACGCAATATCGCGTAAAAGCCGACAACTTTGATAGAGCTATGAATGGCAAGAAATGCGACTAAGTAAAGCGGCGTATTTAGGGCCGTTAGTATGGCCAGAAATCGAATAGACTGCCAATCGGCATTTTCTGAGCGCGGAATTAGTCCAGCAATGTCGAATAGACGCATGACGGCACTTGCAAGATTTATATGAGCGAAATACGCGATGAATAAAAGCGCGGCCCCGTGCGATAGGCACTCAAAAAACAGCGCGCTGTTTGTCTTGGTAGGCCAGCAGAATCGGATCGCACCGACATATAAAAGCTGTAAGCCCGCGTATACGGCCGCAACGCCACAGGCGACCATAACGCCCGGTGTCAGGCCGGGAACGTAGCCCTGCTCGCCAAGCGCTTGCCGTGCGAAAAGTCCGGCCACGCCGGACGACATACCTAAGGTGATTGCGTAAACGAGGATCATCGGTCCCTCAATGGGGGAGAGTGTACGCAGAGCGCAGGGGTTTGCTCAATTGAAGGCCTATGCTCGATTGCACGTGACGTAAGCTTCATGTTTGTGCTGCTCAAGAAACGCGCTACGGAGCACCGATTTTCAGGGTTCTCACGAGGAAAGATCCCTGCTTGCAGACATGTAGTCGCAATCGAATTTCTCGAATCGATCCCCTCAGTGATTAGTTGCTTGCCGCGTACTCGACCGCGTTCCGAAACACGCGCAACCCTATTCCTTCCTCAGGCCGATCCTCACGCGTCCAACGCGGATGATGCGTGCGTTCCGTATGCGCTTCGGGGTGCGGCATCAAACCGAACACACGGCCCGTCGTATCACAAATCCCGGCTACGTCATCAATCGAACCATTCGGGTTCGCCGGAAATTGGCCCTGCGCGGCGTTTCCGTCGGCACGACAATACCGTAGCGCGATCATTCCCTTGTTGCGCAACGTATCGAGCACCGAGACGTCGCGCGGAATGAATTTGCCTTCACCATGGCGAATAGGAAGTTCGAGCCGGTCAAGACCTTTCACCCACACACAATGAGTGTCTTTTGTTGCCTGGAGATTGACCCAACGATCCTCGAAGCGGCCGGAATCGTTGTGCGTAAGGGTGACCTCCTGCTGGAAGTCCCCATCGAGCATCGGCAGCATGCCCATTTTCACCAGTACCTGAAACCCGTTGCAGATGCCGATGACCAACTTTCCATCAGCAACAAACTGTTTCAGCGCGTCGCCTAGTTTGTAGCGCAGACGGTTCGCGAGGATCTTTCCGGAAGCTACGTCGTCACCAAATGAAAACCCGCCGGGCACTGCAAGTATCTGGTAGTCCTTCAGCATCGCCGGGTTGGCGATCACGTCGTTGAGATGCACGCGGGCCGATTCTGCTCCCGCGCGCGAAAAAGCGTCCGCGGTCTCGTAGTCGCAATTGATGCCGTAGCCCGTAAGGACCAGTGCGCGTACTTTCTTTGCCATGGTGTTGCTAATCCTTACAGGCTAAGCGTGCGTTGCCACGCGGCTTTCAATTCGCCCAGGCGCGCTTCGTGCCATTTGCCATCACCCCCGTGAACTTTGAAAAGGTCTGACTGCGTTGTAGTGCCCAGGCGTGCAAACGCTGCGCCGGACATGGCCGCCTCAAACGCATCTGTGTTGTCCGCGGCGACCGTGACGACGAATCGGCTTTGCGATTCGCTGAACAATGCGACCACATCGTTCTCCACGCCCACGCCGTGCAATTCGATTTCCATTCCGAAGCCGCCAGAAAACGCTGATTCCGCCAGCGCAACGCCAAGGCCGCCATCAGAACAATCGTGACACGACGCCACAAGTCCCGATGCAATCGCCGCCGAAAGTTTTTCGTACAGCGCGCGCGCCTTTTTCGCATCGACCTTAGGAACATTCGCACCCAGTTCGCCGCGCAACGCGAGGTATTCGCTGCCGCCCATTTCGTTGTGCGTTTCGCCTATGACGTACACAGCGTCGCCCGCGCGCTTCACATCCATCGACACAACCTTGGTTACATCGTCGATGATCGCCGCGGCGGTAAACAGCACAGTCGGCGGAATCGAGATTTTTGTGTCGCCGATCTTGTAATCGTTTTTCATGCTGTCTTTGCCGCTGATCAGAGGGATGTCATAGGCCGTGCAAAAGTCATAGAGCGCTTCGCAGCAGCGCACGAGTTGCGCGAGTTTGTAGTCGCCGTCCGGCGTCTTGTCGCTCTTCACCGGATCGGGCCAGCAGAAATTGTCTAGGCCGGCGATGGTGCTGATGCGTGCTCCGACCGCGACAAGATTGCGCACGGCTTCATCCACGGAACTCGCCATCATCCAATAAGCGTCGAGATCGCTGTACTTTGGCGTGATGCCGCAGGCCACCGCGATGCCGCGCTTGGAACCGGGCACGGGGCGAATCACGCCCGCATCGCCGGGCCCGTCATGATTGACACCCTGAAATTGTTTGAGCACACTCTGCGCCAGTACTTCGTGGTCGTACATGCGCACGAAAGGTTCTTTGCTGCACACATTCAGCGAACCCAACACGGCTTTCAGATCGCCCATAAGATCGCTCGTTTGAATCGTTATCTCAGACTTCGGCGTCGGCGGGGTCCACTTCGCCTGCAAGTGCATCTTTGGCACACCGTCATGCAGGAAATGCATGTCAAGCGCACCGATGAGCTTGTCCTCATAAAAACATTCGAGGCGGCCGGAGTTTGTGAATTCGCCAAGAACCGTGGCTTCCACTTCGCGTCGGCGGGCGAGATCCAGGAATGCCTCCTTCTTCGCAGGCGGCACCCCAAGCGTCATGCGCTCTTGTGCTTCGGATAGAAATATTTCCCAGGGCGCAAGGCCGGGATATTTCAACGGCGCACGATCGAGATGGACCACCGCGCCGCCGGAACCCTTTGCCATTTCGCCGATGCTCGACGACAACCCGCCCGCGCCGTTGTCGGTAATGTTGGAAAACAACCCAAGGTCGCGCGCTTCGAGCAGGAAATCCGCCATCTTCTTCTGCGTGATGGCATCGCCAATCTGCACAGCAGTCGCGGGCGATCCCTCGTGCAGTTCTTCAGACGAAAAAGTCGCGCCATGAATGCCGTCTTTACCGATGCGCCCACCGCACATCACGATGAGATCGCCGGGTTTCGCGCATTTTTCGTGGCTCGGCTTTCCGTTGATTGTCGCGGGAATGAGGCCACCGGTACCGCAAAAGACTAGCGGCTTACCTAGGAAACGATCGTGAAAGACGATAGCGCCATTCAGATCGGGGATACCACTCTGATTGCCGCCGTCTTTCACGCCCTGATGGACACCACGCAACACGCGGCGCGGGTGCATCAAGCGCGCAGGAATGTCGCCATCGAAGAATGGGGTGGCAAAACAGAATACGTCCGTGTTGAAAATACAACGGCAGCCGAGGCCCGCGCCGAGCACGTCGCGGTTCACGCCGACGATGCCGGTGATCGCGCCGCCGTAAGGGTCGAGCGCGGAGGGACTGTTGTGCGTCTCCGCCTTGAGCGCGAAGTTCCAGTTCTCGTCAAACTTGATGATCCCCGCGTTGTCGTGAAACACGCTGACCAGCCAATCGACGCGTTTGCCGACTTCGTCCGTCGTCGCTTTCACGTAGGTCTTGAACAAACTGTCGATCGTACGCGTCTTGCCGGTCTCGTCCGTGTATTCGATGACGGCATTGAAAATCTTGTGTTTGCAATGTTCCGACCAGGTCTGTGCAAGGATCTCCAATTCGATGTCATTAGGTTGCGCGGGCAGGCCTGCTTGTTTGCGCCACTGCGCGATGGATGCATCGCGGTAATGGGCCTGGATAGCTTTCATCTCGCCGAAATCGAGCGCGAGCATGCCGTCGCGGCTGATGGTCATCAGCGCGTCGTCGGAGATGTTCAGATTGATCGTGCGCACTTCCGCGCTGCTGCGGTCGGTTACCAGTGGCAATCCAAGCAGGCCGTAGCCATCGACTGATTTCAGCTCGGCAGCAGACTTAACGACCCAACGTTGAATAAGGCCGTTCGCGAGCAGGTCACGGGCGATGTGTTCGCAGGTATCCGCGCTAACGCCGCCTCTAATGGCGTAGAGCGTGGACTTGTAGACAGCTTCGTCTTCGGTGAGCGATCTGCCGATCGTGTCTGCGATACCTTCGGCGGAACTCTTGCCGATGTTGTCCGTCACGCCTGGGCGAAAACCAACTTCGACTGCAAAATCAAAGTCGCTTGCGAGCATCGTATCGAGTGCGGAGTTTTGAATAATCGGATCGGTAAACAGTTCGCGACGCACAAGGTCGAGTTCTTCGCGCGACAGGTCCGCGTGAATCGTATATACGTCGATGACACGCACGTCGTTCACGTGAACGCCAAGGTCTTCGGCGATACGCGCGCGCGCACCGCTGCCGGTGGGATCTGGCAGGTCCGGTTTCATGCCGACTTCGATGCGATGCACCGGGATTGTCTTCGCGCCGGGCGTTGCGGTGTTAGGCATAGCGGAGCTCTCCCGTGTACGAGACGCGCCGATCGCCCGTTACAACGCGGCCAATCAGGCGGGCTTCGCTGCCGGCTTGGTCGAGCGTCTTCAGCGCGCGCTCGCATTCGTCTGCGGAAACGATGACAAGATACCCCATGCCGCAATTGAAGGTCCGCAACATTTCCAACTGTTCGACATTACCCGTACGTTGCAGGAAACCGAAGATTGGCGGCACGGTCCACGATTCGAGATTGATCTCCGCGCCGCAATCTTGTGGCAATGCGCGCGGCAGGTTGTCGGTGATGCCGCCGCCGGTAATGTGCGCCATTCCTTTCACGTTCACAATTTTCATGAGCACGCGAATGACCGTCGCATAACTGCGGTGCGGCTCCAACAATGCCTCGCCGACGGTACGGTCGACGCCGGGCATTGGATCGTTGCAATCCAGCTTGGCAACATCAAAGCAGATCTTGCGGGCGAGACTGTAGCCGTTTGTGTGTAGTCCGGAGGACGTTATCCCGAGGATCACATCGCCCGGTCGGACAGTCGAGCCATCGACGATTTTCTTGCGATCCACTACCCCCACGATAGTCCCGGAAATGTCGTATTCGCCGGGATGATATAGGCCGGGCATCTCCGCGGTCTCGCCGCCGATCAGTGCGCATCCGGCATAGCGGCAACCATTCGTAAGGCCACGAATGACTTCGACAACGACCTGCGGCTCCAGCTTTCCAAACGCGAGATAATCGAGAAAGAAAAGCGGCTTCGCACCCTGCACGAGAATGTCGTTTACGCAATGGGAAACAAGATCGACGCCGATCGTATCGTGCTTTCCGGTCATGAATGCCAGCTTAATCTTCGTGCCAACGCCATCCACGCTCGACACAAGCACCGGCTCATCCATGCCCTTGGTGTCCAAGCTGTACATTGCGCCGAAAGTGCCGATATCGCACAGCACCCGGTCGTCAAAGGTCTTGTTGACCAGGCTTTTAATTTCACGGACGGCCTTGTCTGCGGCATCGATATCGACTCCCGCATCGCGATAAGTCAGCCCCGGTTTCGTTTCGCTCATGGATTCTGCACCTCGAATGTTCGTGCGCACAGCGGCACGAGAAAAGATTTGGCATTAGGATAGGTGGATGGTGGTGATTAAGCAATTGAATTAAATCAATATGTCTGATAAATTATTATTATCGGTAGAACAATGACCTTAGATCAGTTACAGTCGCTCAAGGCCATTATCGAAACGGGCAGCTTCCGCAGCGCGGCCGTGCGCGTGCATCGCACACAACCGGCCGTCACGCACCAGATTAAGGCGTTGGAGCGCGAAATGGGCCATGCGCTCATCGATCGCAAGACCGCCGCACCGACACCCGCAGGTGCGCTGTTTTATGCGCAGGCCCGCAAACTGCTCACCGATGCCGATGCCCTGCGGGCGGCCATGCGCGATTTCGACGAGACCGCATCGAGCGAGCTTCGACTTGGCACCAGCGATACTACTGCCCTCTATATATTGCCCAAAATCGTGCAGCGTTTTCGGCGTCAGCAACCCAAAGCAAAACTGCATATCGTCAATCGCCCCACGGAAATCATCGCGACATTGGTCGAGCGCGGCGATTTGGACTTGGGGATTCTCACCTTGCCCACAGTCCGCGCGGCACTGGAAGAACGCATGCTATTCCAACAGGAACTGGTGCTCGTGGTTTCCAAGAGACACGCACTTTCAAAGAGACCTGTGATTCGGCTCCGCGACCTGCACGGTGAACCGATTCTGTTATTGGAAGAGGTGACACGTACGGGACGATTGTTGCGCGACTATTTTGCGGAGCGGGATTTTGCGCCCAATGTCGTGCTCGACACGAGCAGCTTTGAAGTTATCAAGCGGTATGTTGCGGAAGGCATCGGCATTTCTTTCTTGCCAAAGGAAACGATAACACCGCGCGACAACAAGCTTGCGGTGCTGCCCTTCTCGGGATTGCCGCGCGTGACGATAGGCGCGGTATGGCGGAAGGGCGCCTATCAAACACGCGCCGCGCAGGCATTCTTAAAACTGTTGTGAGCGGTGCTAACGGCCCTGTGCGATATCCACCGGCGCGTTGTTATCCGTGTATAACGTGCCGTCGCGCGGAGCGCTGCTGGCGGCGGAGAACTGCGTCAGGCGCTTTACGAAGTCCGCAGGAAACTTTTTATCTTGAGCGATTAGTTTGGCGGCGAGATCGCTCAGGTTGGCGGGGTGCGCCAGCCACGGTCCCTCGGGCCACACTTTGCCCTCGACGGTGCCGTTCGCTGCGAGCTTGGTGTGGTCGATCTTTTGCGCGATGAATACAGTATTCCAACTGGATTCCGCCTGGAAAACGTAGACATGCTGAAAAACGGCTTCCAAAGTTTTCACCATGCCCCTCACGATCTTGTCGTTGGATCCGCCGTATTCGCCCATTACGTTGTAGACGAGGCAACCGCCATTTTCGAGGCGCTCTTTCGCGGCGTTAAAAAATTCTTCCGTGGCGAGATGGTAGGGGAGATACGCGCCGTTCGGACCGGATGCGTAGGCATCCATGATGATCGCGCCATAGGTTTGCTTGGACCGCTGGATAAAAGTGCGTCCATCGATGGTGACAATGCGCAGGCGCGAAACTTCGGGAACTTCAAAGTATTTCTTTGCCACCTTCACTACGGCGGGATCGATCTCCGATACCTCAATCTTCATGTCTGGAAAATGTTTAAGAAATGCTTTCGGCCCGGTACCACCGCCAAGCCCAACAAAGAGCACGGATTTCATCGTCGGATTCAGCACCAAGGGGGTGTAGAAAAAGTCAGTGTATTCGAAACCGCCGGTGGAGGTGTCTGCGGTGTTCATCGTTGTTTGCGGAGAGCTGTCGAAATAGAGAACGCGCTTGCCGTCTTCGTCATGCACGAGGATGTGGTGATACGCGGAATAGTCTTCGTAGATCGTTTGAGCGGGTACCGCTTGCGCGAATAGCAGCATTGCAGAAGCAGATGTGATCGCGGCAGCCATGCGCCGCGTGGCGAAGTGAACGATCATAATTAGTATTCCTCCCGCAATCAGGACGCCGCAGGTCGCATAAAGCGATTCGCGCACTCCCCACTGGACAAACAGTGTGGACGTAGCAAGTGTTCCGCAGATGCTACCAATCGTGGAAAGCGCAGCGATGCGACCCGCGCCTGCGCCAAGCTTCTCGATGCGGGTCACAGCGAGACGTATCGCCTGCGGCATTACAGTGCCGAGGGCCAATAACGGCGCGAGCGTGGCTGCGGCAGACGCCACGAGCGGTTCCCACCAGCGCATCATTTCGTTCTGCGCAATGCGATCGGCAACGCGTACTACAATCGGTTCCATGAAGCACGCCGTGATACCCGCGATGATGAGCACAATGCCCAACGGCAACCATGAACGATACCGATCGGCCAACATGCCGCCGAGCGAATAGCCCGCGGCGAGACCGAGCAGGCACACAGAGATTTCAGCGGACCAGACTTCCAGCGAGCTGCCGTAAAAGCGTTGCAACATGCGCACGGCGATGAACTCGTAGATCATCACCGCAGCTCCAGAAACGAATACGAGAACGCCAAGGCAGAGCCCCGGCAGAAATGATGAGGAATGATTTTGCACCGACATGATTGCTGAGTATACAAAAGAGCTCGATTGATTATAAAAAGGAAAGGGCGGTCGATTGACCGCCCTGCCAATTCCTAGTGATGCTTGCGTTACGCGTTCTTATTTTTGCCCAGCGCGCGGAGCTTCTTGTCGATCGACATCAATCCGAGCAGTTTGCCGAGGCCTGTTTTGCCGTGCAACGTATCGAGCAAACTGCTGAGCAAAGTGTACTTTTCTTTAGAATACGGATACCAATGCGGCTCGATGCTCTTGCCGCCATCGACAATCACCGATTTGATGTGCGAAAAACTGTGCAGGCCGTGGGGACCGAAATAACGCCCGAATCCACTTTCCTTTGTCCCACCGAAAGGCAACGCCGCATTGCCCTGCGTCGCAAGCACGTTGTTGATCGACACGTTGCCGCTCTCGATATTGCGCGCGACGCGTTCCGCACGTGTGAGATCGGTAGACCACACAGCCGCGCTGAGGCCGTAGGGCGAGTCGTTCGCCATGCGCACGGCTTCGTCTTCGCTCTTAAATTTTTCGACCGTGATGACAGGACCAAAAGTCTCTTCTGAAATCACGCGCATGCCGGCGTTCACGCCGGAGATTAACGTTGGGGGATAGGCGTGGGAATCGCCTTCGCGCTTGCCGCCGGTATGAATCGTCGCGCCCTTGGCGCGCGCGTCTTCCACCAACTCCTCGACCTTCTTTACCTGGAATGGCGCGGTCATGTGCCCGACATCCAGATCGCCGGCATCGTGCTTGTCGCCATGTTCCGCGGCGTGCGCGAGGCCTTCAATTTTTTTCGCCAAAGCTTTCACAAAATCGTCGTGGATGCGTTCATGCACCAGTACGCGTTCGATCGAGGTGCAGGTCTGGCCGCAATTCATCAGGCCACCCCACATCGCACCGTGCGCCGCGCGGTCAATGTCTACATCTTCGAACACCACCATCGGGTCTTTGCCGCCGAGCTCGAGTTCGACGGGAATCAGATACTTCGCGGCCTGCTCCATGATCTGTTTGCCCGCGCGCGTGCTGCCGGTGAATAGGATCTTCGAGGGACGCTCGTCGATGAGGCGCTGGCCCGTGTCCTTGCCGCCATACACGACCGTGATCGCGTCTTTCATAAAGCCGCTGCCTTCGACGATTTCTTCGATGAGACCCTTGAGCGGCGTCCACTCGGAAGGCTTGAACACGATCGCGTTGCCGGCAACAAACGCGGTGATGATCGGCACCATCGCGAGGTTGAAAGGAAAATTCCACGGCGAGATGATCAGCGCGATGCCCATCGGCTCGTAATGGATGTACGACTTCTTGCCCTGCAGGATAATCGGCGTCGGTACCTTCTCATCGGCGAGGTACTTTTCCGCGGACTTGCTGTAAAGATCGATGATCGCCAGCGCCTGCGCCACGTCCGCCATCAACGCATCCACGCGCGCCTTGCCGGTTTCCTGCACGATACGGTCTACGATCTTCTCTTTATGCTTGAGAATGTAATCGCGTAGTTTCAACGTCTCGCGCACGCGCGCGGCGACGGACATCTTTCGCGTCTTCTCAAAAGCCGCACGTGCCCGCGCAAACGCCGCGGAGACTTCCGCGTCCGTGGGTTCTTTGAACGAATAGAGGACCTTCTGCGAGCGCGGATCCCGCACCACAATTTCGTCCGTGGCAGCGGGAATCGACTCGATGCGGATTTTTTCTGTGGCGAGTGCAGCATCCGGCATGGAACAGGACCTCCATTCGTCGGCGCGCTCGGGAAAAGCCTAACACAGTCCCTACCTAAGAGTAGGTAGGCATTGCCCGGAATTGTCACCGACCGTTCGGCACCTTGCAGAATTACGTCAAAACCGTAAAACCACTATAGCAGAGGGGGTGGGGTCTGGCAAGGGGGATTCCCCGATGCTTCAGTCTGTCAGGACTCGGACACCGTTAAGGTATGCTAATTGAACCGGCGATCAATGATAGTCGTGTTTTCCGGCAGCTTAATTCGGTTCAGGTCGATTATTTTTCCATCGGCCACGAGCACAATATCGACCCGGGCGCGCACGCCGTGCGTAAGTGGTTTACCATCTTTTGTGGAGACCCAGTTACCGCCGTCCATTTTTATGTATTCGGGCGACTCGATGGTTTCGCCCGGTTTGGGGTCCTTCCAAGGGAGATTGAATACGTAACGCGCCGTACCCGCCTTATCACGCCCCGTGATTTCGTCGGCGGGTGGGCACAGTATGCGGACGCCCGTTTTCAGCGTCGAACCGCTCACGGCGTAATAAGATGGGCCTTTATCGAGAATCAGCGGCGCCCCTTTACTTTTTAAGCTGAGGATGTGTGGCCAAGCCTTTTCGAATTCCTCTGCAGAATAGAAAAGTATCTCATAATCCGTTTCCTGAATGCCGTGGCTAACGCCGCGTACTTTGGTCCGGTCGTTGAAAGTTTGAAGCTCAGCGGGCCACGAGTCCGGAACTCCGAATCCTATGCTTACCCATCCGTAGCATACTGCGGAAATTAACATTCCACCTATGCTAAGGACGGTAATCGGCATTGAAAACCGCATGAGTAAATCCTCCTAGCGCGTAGCTCGTAGATAAATCGAGAACTACCGCGATTATACAACGCCCGTCAAATGGGTTTGTTCAGACAATGAACTGGAAATAGCTATGGGACGAGCCATTCGGATGAATTTGTCGGCCAGCGGGTAACGACGAAGTTGCGGGCTTCTTCAGGTGAGCTAACAGAGCCTTCGAGTTGTGCGTCTTCCACAGCTTGGAGGATTTCTTTATAGATAGGTCCGGGCGTGAAACCCATCGCTTTGAGGTCTTCGCCGGTGATGAGCGGCACGGGGCGGACCGCTTCGGGCGGCAGGTTGGCAATGTAGTTTTCGATCCACGCGATGGTGCTGGTGTCGCCGTGGCTGGCTTCGCAGTCCATGCGGCCGAGTTGCAGCAGTTCATCGAAGCCGGGTTCGCGGACGAAGCGTTTCAATTTGCTTTCACGCATTTGGGGTGCGTGGCCGAGACGCATGTGCTGGCCGACGAGCCAGACGATGCGGTCGGTGTCGTGGTTGGACATGCGGAGTCGTTTGCAGATCGCCTCGGCCATCTCCGCGCCAACTTTATCATGGTTGTTGAAGCGCACGCGGTCTTCGTAGGTGATCGTCGCGGGTTTGCCAACATCATGAAGTAATGCGCCGAATGCCAATGTGGGCGACGCGCCCTTGAGCATGTCCGCGAGCATGAGCGTGTGGACGAAGACATCGCCTTCAGGGTGATACTCGGGTGGTTGATCGACGCCTTTCATGCGCGCGATTTCGGGTAGCACGTGTTCAAGGAGGCCTGTTTCGTCCATCAGTTCGAACGCGCGGCGCGCGCCGCCTTCGGTGAGCATCTTTGTGAGTTCGTCGCGGATGCGTTCCGGGCTTGTGGTGGTAACGAGGTGCGCCATTTCTCGGATTGCGCCAAACGTGTGCGGCTCGATGTCGAAGCCGAGTCGGCCCGCAAAACGTACCGCGCGCAACAAGCGCAAGTGGTCTTCCGCAAAGCGCTGGCGCGGATCGCCGACGGTTCTGATGATGCGCGCGTTTAGGTCTTCGCGGCCGTTTACATAGTC
This sequence comes from Candidatus Hydrogenedentota bacterium, assembly GCA_020848835.1. Lineage (GTDB taxonomy): Bacteria > Hydrogenedentota > Hydrogenedentia > Hydrogenedentales > SLHB01 > JABWCD01. Next base: position 119,592 of record JADLHJ010000022.1, on the reverse strand, counting down.
GATCACTTCACGTGTTTCTGGATCGAAGAACATCGCGTTGATTGTGAAGTCGCGGCGCTCTGCGTCTTCGCGTTCGCTGCGAAACTCGACGTAGGAAGGATGGCGTCCGTCTTCGTAAGGGCCGTCGCTGCGAAAGGTCGTGACTTCGAATTGTCCTTCCGGCAATAGCACGACAATCACACCAAATGCCGCGCCAACGTGGACGGTCTTGATAAACAGACTTGAGACTTGTTGCGGCGATGCGCTTGTTGCGACGTCATAGTCCTTCGCGGGGAGGTTGAGCAACATGTCTCGGACGCAGCCGCCTGCGAGCAGTGCGCGGTGGCCATTGCGCCGCAGCGTTTCGCAGATGCGTTCCGCGGCGGCCTGCTTCGGATCGTCTGGCATGTTATTTTCCTGGAGCGAGACGATGCGGGCCTTGCTCGTCGCTGCGTGGGAAAAAGAACCACACCGCGCATAGCAACGCGAGGAATACGCCACCGCAGGCGACGAAGACGGTCACGCTTGAATCCGGCTGCGCGGCGCGTTGGCGCGCGGCCAACCAGATCGCGCTGCCGATGACGAGTAATAGCGTGGTCCAGCGGTATTCGCGTTCGGGAATGAGGACGCAGAGAACGATCCATAAGAATGCGTGTGCAAACAGCAAGGTTGCGCGCCAATCGCCGTCGGCGGCAAGTCCGAGCGTGCCTGCGCCGATGGCCCCTGCGATAAAGAGTGCGGCGACTTGTGCAATGTGATCGACCGTGCCGGGTGTCGATTCACCGGGTCTGCGCCATGGAAAACATCGTTCGACAAACACGCCCGCGATAATGAGGGAGGCGGTCATGATCCAGAACCCGCTATTCAGTTCGAGTGCATGGCCGGACTTGGTAAGCGTATAGAACCACATGCCCGCGGAGACGCAGAGCGCGGCAACCGCGCCAAGTTTCAGGCCCGCGGTGCGCAACAAGACCCCTGCGATACTGAGCACGACACCAAGACACGCGATGGCGAGCGGCGCGTAGTGTTGTCCTGCGAACCGGTGAAGAAGGACCGACACGGAACCGACCGCGATGATGTATGGAATGGAGGCGGCGGCGTGGTGATCCGCGCTGCGGCCGCCGCTGATCCGCGCGAGGTAGCGTTCCGAGCGGTAACCGCCGATAAACGTGTAAACCGCGAGCAGGGTCGTGAAAAGCGTGAAGAAAGGTTGCTCGCGGAAGCCCTCCTTCTCGACGTAGAGAAAGAAATAAAAGCTGACATGTGACGCGATAATGAGCATTACCGCGGCGACTTCCATTTGTGGGGTGCGCAGCGCAAGGCCAGTGATCGCGAGTGCGGCGCTGGCGACTGCCAGCAGGAACGGCAGCGATGGCATGTCTCCGAGATCCGAAATGAAAAGGAGCATGAGCAGTAGCGCGGCGGCGGCGGCGTGCAACAGCGAGGCTGTCATTGGCGGCACATCGAACATCGTGTCCGCGAGAAACCAGTGCCCGCTCAGTTTCCGGTGATGCGGTTTGATACCGCGGATATGCGTGGCGTAGTACCACGCCGTGGCGAGAAAGACGCCAACCGCGAACAGGCCTTGCACCCAATTAGATTGGAGCGCGCGATCGCCGACGTAGAGCGGGCCGGTGAATTTCATCGCCTGCATGGTCAAAACGAAAGTCACAATAAGGACAACGATGTTCCCGGCTTTGAGCACAATGATGCCGGTGGTGTGGTGCAGCGCGGCGAGGAGCAGACATTCGAGCGCGAGCGCCGCGAGAAACCACGGGCCGTCAACGGCTGTGCTCAACGCAAAGTTGAAGAGCAATAGCGCGGCGCCGATGAAAATTTGAAAGAGATAGTTACGGTGCGTGCCGCTGCCTTCCGCATATATCGCCAGGAGAACGGAGATGCCGCAAAGCACACCGTACACGAGACCCGCACGCGATGCGTCGTAGGTGGCAAGGCCGTACCAGACGATCGGGTAGTACGCGAGCGAATTCATCGTCCCGGTCAGTGCGGAACGTCCGCGGCCGCGTCCGATGCGGCGGGATTCCATCACGCAAAGTGTGGATACCAAAACATGAAAGAGCGTGAGCAAGGCGAACGCGATCCAGACGTAGGTGCGACCTGAGAGGCCAAATGTTGACACCGGATGCACGAGGTATAGTGCAAAGGCGGGATAGACGGCGCATACGGCGAAGAATGCAAACCCGAGCGCGCGGCGGTGGTAAAGAAACAGCGCGAGCATCGCAGAGACGCCGCAGGTAAGCAGCGCAAAGTTCACGCGCGCCTCCGCCATGCCGCGAACGATCGACTTGCCGCTGTGCAGATCGAGATCGCGCAGCGAATAGTTCACCGTGACCGCGGCGGCGATCGCAAAGGTCATTAGCAGCATGATCCCGCGAATGGTCCAGGCGCGGCCCAAGGGCGGCGGCGGCTTCGGCAAAGGATCGCCAATACGGCGTCCGCGCGGATCGCTCGATCGTTGGCCCGCGCGCAACGCGTCGAGTTCGCGCGTGAGCTGTGCGACCTTGTCCTCAAGTTCGCGCACGCGCGCGGGTGAATTCTCTTGTCGATCTTGTGCCATGCTACCAGTGTACTCGCGCGTCACGGGGAACGCGAGGGTGCCGATGCGTTTGCTGGTTCCTCGTTGCGCAGCGTAAACACGGCGCGCGATTCGGGGAGGATCGGGTGCGTGAAACTGGCAACCAGTGTCTCGCCGGTACTGGAGTGAAGCTGAATCGCGTCATGAAGCGGCGCGCCATTCTCATCCAGCAACTCAGGCATTGCTGGCGATTCGTTGACCTCAAATGCCGCAGTGACGGGTTGCTGTGGCATTGGCAGTATGACGGGCGGCGGCGGAGGTGGCGGTCGAAAAAGCCAGAATATCGAGGCGAAAAGCAATAACGTTGCGAGAGAGGCCAGTAGCTTTGGCCGGACGCGTGCGCCGAAGGTGCCGGGCGTCGGCGTGGCGCGAAACCCGAAGATGATAATCGCGAGTAAAGTGAACTGAACAATTCCCAGTCGCCAATCAATCTTGCTGAGCGCCAGGGCGACGCGCTGCTTAATAGTGAGGACAAGAGGGGCAGCCGGCGGCGGTTGCGCAAATGCGACATCGACTTTTAGATCGCCCGCCGCGAAATCGCGCTTGATTCGAAAGAGACCGGCGGAGCCATCGTAGCGATCAAACAGCGCGCCAGAGACGTTTACCTTTGCGAAGGACAGCGCAGCTTCACCGCGGATGAATTCTTTCAATTCATCGTTCGAGCGCGCGGCGATCAAGATGATTGAGGCACGGCGGGGAAGTGTCGAAGCGCTCGGGTAACCGTACCCCCCGGAAATCGTTCCCGTGCTGTTTCCATATTTGATAAATGCGCGGAGACGTTCGTCGAATTTTCCGAATTGTATCCACGGTTCCGCGACGACTGCCGCGCACTTCGGGTTTTGTCCGTTAAACGAAGCCTGCTTCTGCAGTTCTGCTTCGGATTGCATGACAAGCGGCATGGAGAACTTTGTCGCCCCATACCATCCCACCATCATGTCCGGCGCCGTGCCTTCGGGGATTGCAACGACGGTCGCGTAAACGCGCGTTGGGTGGCAGTAGAGTACGAGCTCGATCTTGGCGTTGAGATCGGTCCACCACAAGTCACGGAGATGGATCTCCGCAAAGACCGGCCCGTCTTGCGTAATCTCCACGGTTGCGGGACCGTTTACTTTGCCGGTGTTAAAGGTTGGGCAGAGCGGAACGTCGCCGATGAGCTCCTGATCCGTAGCTCGAAAGCGCTCGATGACTGCGTCGGTGCAGTTGAGCAGCATGGAGTACGTTTTGCCGGTGATCGCGAGGCGGTGTTTGTCGCTTTTCTCGGTTTCGATGTGGACGGCGTTGTGATCGGCCATTGAAGCGAGAGCGAACACGAATTGCAGAATGACGGGCAGCGTATACAAACACGAAAGGCGGCGCATGCAGTGAAGTGCTCCAATACCTAGAGCCGAATTGGAATTCGGCTCGATGACTTGCAGCGTTGCCGAAATTGTGCAGCGCATGCCGTAATCAAAACGGGCCGGTTTCCAAATCGGCTCTACATATGCTACCTATGTCGATGTGATGTGTTCCAAACTTTGCGGCTAGGGCCATAGCCGCCTATACTGGCCAAGCCAAAAAATGGGGAGTCGCGCAATGACATTGGCGGGGCTGATTGTGTGCGCTGCGGGGGTCTTGGGGTTTCTCGCGAATTACTTTGGGCTTTATCCCATGACCGGTGTGATGGGGGATTTGCGCCTCTGGGGCGGTGCTGCAGTAATCGGTGCGGTCACGGCGTTGCTCACGCGCCGCGCCAGCGACTAACACGGCGGGTTTCATCTATGAAGTACTTACGATTGCAGTGTGCCTGTTTACTTATTTTTTCCATCGCCGCGTATGCGCAGGATTTCGCGCCGCGCGTGGCGATCCTCAAGCGACATGTTGAACGGCTTCACGCCATCGTCGTGACTGAATCGGACAACGCGGCCAAAACAGAAAAGTTAAAGGCGCTGGAGGACGCGGTCGCGAAGGGCGCGGCGTCGGACGACGAATTCAACGCCCTCTACATGCAAATTGACGACGTGCGGATGTGGCTGTGGGCGCACGCGGCGGAGCAGCCGAAAGTCGCCGAGGGTAGCTTCAGCGAGAACGATTCAGCTTGGGTCATCGATACGCCCGCGCTCGACGTGACTCTCGCGAAAGCCGATCTCGCAATGCGTGTAAAGACTGCGGATGCAGAATGGCAATACGCGCCGTGTGACGACCGTGACATCGTGATGCCGGACAAGGCGATTGGTTTGCTAAAAGCAGGCACGCGGACCGTTGAAGAATTTTCCACGGGGTACAGTGTCGGACTGCTCGCGGTCTTTTCCAACTTTGCGGATGCACCGGGATTGGAGGTGCGGCTTTGCCTGAATGTGATCGGCAACGCGCTGGTGTGCGAATTCGTGGCAACAGATGAAGGCCAGACCTTCACGGAAGTGAAATGGCCTAAAGCAATCGTCACGGGCAACAGCGCTAACGATGTTGCCGTCGTCCCGCATATGCAGGGAATGTTGCTGCCCGGAAATTGGCAGCAGGAGATCAAGCAACACGACTTGGTGAACTCGCGCACGCTCTACATGCCATGGTGGGGACATCTGCGGAACGGCGTGCGAAATGCTGGACCGGGCGTCGTGGCAATCATCGAAACGCCGGATGACGCCGGCGCTGAGTATGCGCACGCACCGGGCGGACCGACGGTGGTCGCGCCATACTGGGCGCCAAGTCTGGGCAAGATGCGGTACCAGCGCATCATTCGATATGTGTTCGATGACGCGGCTACGTATGTGTCCCTTGCAAAAACCTATCGACAACATGTGATTGACACAGGGCGATTCGTGTCACTGCGCGAAAAGGCAGTGCGCACGCCGAACTTGAACGAAGTGATAGGCAGGCCAGTGATTCATATCGGAGCGCTGTATCACTTCGTACGCGAGGCATCGCTATTTAATAAGGAGCGCATTGAGAACAATCATGCGCTCACGACATTCGATGAGCTGGCGAATGCATTGAAAGATCTGAAAGCGCGCGGCGTAGACGATGCATATATCCATTTAGATGGTTGGGGCTTCTACGGATACGACAATGGGCATCCGGATGTGTTGCCTGCGGGTGGGGAGCAGGGCGGCTGGGACGGGCTGCGCGCCTTTGCCGATACCTGCGATTCGCTTGGGTATCTGTTTGCGGTCCACGATCAGTATCGCGACTTCTATTTGAATGCGGTGTCGTTCGACGATCGGCTGACGGCGTATCGGTTCGACGGGACGCGTGAGCAATCTTCAACATGGTGCGGCGGGCCGCAGACGATCTTGAACCCGCGATTTGCACCGGACTACGTGCGGCGCAACCACGATCTCTTCGCAAAAAACGGCATCAAGGTGAAGGGCGCGTATCTCGACGTTTTTTCAATCGTGCCGCTGGAAGAGAGCAGCGAGAAGTCGCACCCGCTTTCGCGTAGCGAATGCGCGCGCTACCGTGGCGACTGTCTCGACCTGCTGCGTGCGCGCGGATATGTCGTCAGTTCGGAAGAACCGACCGACTATATGGTGCCGCACATCGACCTTGTGCATCACGGCCCTTATCCCACGTATCCAAAATTTGGAGGCGGCGATGCCCGCGGCATTCCCGCACCGTTGTGGAATCTTGTATATCACGATGCGCTGCTGCTGCCGTGGGACATGGGCACCGACGGCGGTTGGGGCACGCCGAATGGCGACGCGGGATTTCTGCATTGTTTCCTGAACACGGGCATGCCATATCTGTGGCCGGGCGCAAGCGCGGAACAAATCGCGCTGATGAAGGAAGCCGCCGCGTTGAACCAGCGCTGCGCGACGAGCGACATGGTGTTGCATGAGTTTTTGGATGACACGTTGCGGAAACAGCGCGCAACATATTCAGATGGCACAACGGTGACGATTGATTTGGCTGCGAAGACGTATACGGTGGAGCCGGCGATTACGCAGTAAACATTCGCTTTTCACCCCGAAGACGCGAAGTGCACGAAGAATACAAACATTGCTCCTCGAAATTTTGCAGAATTGCAGAATCAAAGTTTATTCAAGGAAACCCCTTTTGATATGCACTTCATTGACACTGAGCATCTCCGCTTAGTTCTAATTGATCTTCCGCTTTTCGATGCGTGTTTGGCTGGAGACAAGGAAGGCGTAATGGCCTATGGCGGATTTGAAGTTGCCGATGAGTGGTTAGCGGAATCGGATTATATTCAGATGCGCCGAGGGCAATTGGCCGCCAACCCCGCGTATGGGCCCTGGTGTGTACGCGCGATTGTCTTGAAGGATACGAACAAGATGGTCGGGCAAATCGGGTTTCATGCGCCTCCGGGTTCGGCGGATTTGGAGAAGTTTGCACCGGGCGGTATTGAGTATGGGTATCGCATTTACCCACCGTTCCGCGGGCGCGGCTATGCGAAAGAGGCAGCGCGCGGTTTGATGGATTGGGCGATTGGCGAGGGTGTCACTTCGTTTGTGGTTTCGATTCGTCCCAATAATGCGCCGTCGCAGGCGATTGCGCGGAGTCTTGGGTTTGTAAAAGTGGGGGAACAGATCGACGAAGTGGATGGGTTGGAAGAAGTGTTCCTGTCGCACGCATCGAGCATCCAAGCACGTTTAGATTGTTGACTCGCCATCCTCGCGCTCCTGCTATTCCCAAAATGCGCGAAAGTAGCGCCTCGCTCGCCCGAGCGCGGCGCGTCTCGAAGCTCAGCGCCGCGTTTACACATTCGCTACGGGACTCCCCGATATCTTCATGATTCTCCGGGGAAAATATCTTTACATTACGCGCAGGTGCACGAGCACGAAACGTATGAATTAACAGCTCGATGCGCCGCCGGCTCTTGGTACCTTTAATACATCACGCGCGATCGAATTGGGGGATGGTAAGTTGTTCGCCCTGCTTCTTGGAGGACTCATGGGCGACGATTCCGGGGACGCAGAACGCGAGTGCCTCGTAAAGATTGGTGGCGGGTTCGCGATCTTCGACTAGGGCCATGATGAACTCGTTGGTTAAGAACGGATGTGACGCGCCGTGGCCCGTGTCTTTGCGCATGGATTCCGGGAGCATGGCGAAATAGTCGGGCATTTCGGCGACTTGTTTGTCGGGCATTTGCATGGCGTAGGGTTGGCCGCCGGAGCCGGGCATGTAGAGCGATGACTTGGTTCCAAACCATTGTGCGCGTTCGCCGTGGGCGTTGAGTTTCCAGCCGACGTTGCAGCGGAACGGTTTGTTCTTGTTCGTGAGGAACATGCCCGTCTCGTTGAAGAAGGGGTTGTTGTAGACGTTGTCCTTCAGCGCGGGGTCGTCGTCGCCCCAGCCGATGCTCGAAACTTTCGTGAGGCGTTCGCCTGTGACGCCGACGAGAAACGCGGTGGAGTGCGTGGGGTAGAGCATGGGTGCGAAGCCGTAGCGCCAGGTGCGCTGGCCGTCGCGAAACCAAAGCGTGTTGCGCTCGGCTTCGTTCAGCGGGTGGTAATACTCCGCCTCGGTGTAGACGAGTTCGCCGAAGAGTCCCGCGGCGTGCATGCGCCGCGCGGTGATTGTTTCCCAGCGGAAGTAGCTGGTTTCGGCGGTCATGTACTTCAGGCCGGTGCGTTCCTTGATTTCCTTCAGTTTCGCAGCGTCTTCAATGGTCATGCACGCGGGGCACGCGCTGATGACGTGTTTGCCCGCTTCCATACACGCGATGGTGTGGCGCGGATGATCGGGCGCACCCGTGAAGATGGCGACGGCGTCGATGTCCGGATCAAGGATTAGCTTCTCCAACGATTCATACGACTTGCTGCAACTGAAGGTTTGCATGAGGCGATCGCGGCGTTCTGGAATGAGATCGCTGACAGCATGAACGACGCAGTTCGGGTGTTGGTGCCAATGGAACGAACAACCAAACCCGCCACCAACGACGCCGATGCGGATCTTCTTGTCCGACAAAGGTTGCCATGCCGGAATTTCGCCGATGACATCGGTGACGGCGCTGGCGGTAAGGGTAGTGCCCGCGAGAAGTAGGCCCGCTTGCAGAAAGCCGCGGCGTGAAAGATCCAATGAAGATGTGGACATGCGATCAATTCCAAATGTTAGTGCTGCGTTAGACAGAAGCATGCGTCGCACTCAGCATCCGACTTTCGATAGAGAGGTGTCAAGCGACTTTGATGTCATGGTGCGTCTGGCGCGTTGTCCATAGTTTTATCGAAAAACGATAAATGTACCGTAACATACCTTGACAAGATCGCGATGTAGTGATAAGGTGCGTATCGCAGGGTTGGCGATTCGGCTGTTCGAAGTGGTGAGGACTTGGGCTCTTGGGGCTCGTAGAGGACTCCCGTAAGGTGGCCCAAGTATAGCGGTGGCACTTGCTAGGTGCCTACTGTTTTCCGCGTGTAACGCTGCACCTCTATCTTCCAACCGTATTCTCTATCCCCGTTCGGATTGTCTCTACACCATTCACAACTGCAAAGGAGGAACGCCTATCGACGATTCATCGCACCTTTGATGTTAGAAGAGATTTCGTTAATCCGAATTTTGAAATGAAGCAGTAAAGTGTCCCGAATTTTTTGGCATTCATTTGTTTTCTCAAATGCGAGGAGTCGGAGTTATGCCTAGTAAGAAGGGATTTACGCTCATCGAACTGCTCGTCGTGATCGCGATCATCGCGATTCTTGCGGCGATCTTATTGCCCGCTTTGGCGCGCGCGCGTGAAGCGGCGCGGCGGGCATCCTGCCAGAACAACCTCAAGCAGTGGGGCCTCATTCATAAAATGTTCGCGGACGAAAACCGCGGGCAATGGGTCCACCGCACGGTGCGTTACGACAACAACTACAACATAGCTACGCCGGATCAAATCCGAGTATGGCATGGCGTAGACATGATGTTCATCTGGCCGGAATACGCGACAGATTGGAACACGTATAAGTGCCCGTCGGACAAGACGGCTGGTCCGTTAGACCGAGGTGCGGACAAAGCGCTGAAGACGTCATTTGACAAGGGTGGGTTATTGCGGAAAGTGGGCACCGGATGGACGGGAACGAACTATCCGGTTTCAACGAAAATATCGCTCGCGAATAATGATGCGTGCGAAGCCGATCCTTCCAACTGCTATGCCTACGGCGCGGACTGGTCGTATGCATATTGGGGCGTGTTGATCGATCCGGCATGGGTAAAGGCGCCCGCGGATTCGAACCGCATTTTCACATTTCTGCATCAGGGGTGCCCGAGCGGTGTTGGCTGCCTGGCGAACACGCGTAAGGCTAACGATCTTCCCGCGCCTCCGTTAAGCACAGGCGTGGTGCCCACGCTTCACCCGTTGCGCGAAGGTATCGAACGTTTCCTAATTACGGACATCAATAATCCTGCGAGTTCGAGCAAAGCCGCATCCGAAACGCCGGCGATGTTCGATACGATTCGCACCTCGGGCCCAGGCGGGATGATCTCCGACAACGGAAACGACTTTAACCACGTACCGGGTGGCGCGAACATCCTCTTTATGGACGGTCACGTCGAGTTCAGCAAGTATCCGGCGGAAGATGGATCGAAATACTGGGTGACAAGCCGCGCGATTCTGAGCGACGGCCAACAGTATTCGCCGTAAGCGCTACGAAGTCAGTTTGCATTGGGGGCCCAATCGGGCCCCCGTTTTTTGCTTTCACATATTGACAGGAAGTATCGGAGTAACATGATGCGGAAAACTATTGAAATGGGTCTTGCTGTTACCGCGTGTGTGGTATTTGTTACGGGTTGCGGCGGGGGTGTTGAAACGAAGGGCGAAGGTTCGGTTTATAGCGCTGCGGAGACGGGAGACCTGGGGACGATTACCGCAGCGGTGCAGAAGGGCTTTAACGTAAACACCCCCGACGACAACGGAATGACCCTGCTGCATCACGCCGCACAGGCGGGTCAAGCGGATGTAGTTGAGTACCTGACTTCGGATGTTGCTGGAAACGTCACGGCAAAGGACAAAGAAGGACGGACTCCGTTGGATCTTGCGCAACAGAATGGCGACGCGCAGACCATTGAATTGCTCGCGCAGGCGGCCGGGGAATCTTAGGGACTAACTACGTGCGCTGTGCCGAAACGTAGCCGAACCAGCCCCCGGGAATGTGATGGGTGCAGTCGGTAAACCCGGCAGTTTCGAGCAAGCGTTGAAGTTCATCCAATGGGATAAATCGAAGCGTGTTGTTGTAACGCGCTTCGATTTTGCGTTTGCGCGCTTCCTGCGGATCGTTTGAGATGCGGGCAAACGTGGCGGTGGTCAGACTTGCGCCGGGCCCGGCTACGCGCGCGAGTTCCGCGATGGCGCGCGGGAGATCCGGCATTTGGTGAAATCCGCCGGAACAGTTCAGCTTCATCAGGCTACCTCTCCTGAAGGGCAGGTTGAGCGCGTCGCCGCGCACGAGCAGTACGTTTTTTAGTCCTGCCTTGTTTACGCGGGTGACCGCGCGGCGCAGCATCGTTTCGGAAATATCCAGCCCGATGACAAGGCCATTTGGTCCGGCGAGCTTAGACCACTCGACGGTGAAATTGCCGTGGCCACACGCGAGATCGAGGACCGCGTCGCCGGGCGCAATGCCCAATGCGGCTTGCGTCATTTCCACCTCTTCACGAAAGGGCGGAACCCCCACCCGCTTTGTCAGGAACCCGCGGAACCGATCGTAGAACCAGGCCATAATCGGAGAGTCGAGCGATTGCTGCGCTTTGGTGAGGTTGGGAGGCGCGTCGAGCAGATGCAGGATGCCGCCCCGCAATGGATACCTCTTGCCCGTTACCGTGCAGCGCAAGCCCTCTCCGCCGGGGAGCACATCGGGCTTTGCATTGGGCGAGTTCGGCAAACGAATGAAGTCTGCTGCGCGTGTGAGTAGATCAGACATTGTGTTACCGATCCGTGATCGATGCGCACCTAAGCGGGGATGATTTGCACCCAGACCTTGCGCGTGCGCGGGCCGTCAAACTCGCAGAAGTAGATGGACTGCCAGGTGCCAAACTGGAGGCGGCCATTGCGAACGATGACGTGTACGCTGTTGCCCATCATGCTGGCTTTTACATGCGCGGCGGAATTGCCCTCGGCGTGATCGTAGCCGCCTTCCCAGGGGACAGCGCGATCGAGAACCATCTTCATATCACTCACGACGTCGGGATCGGCGTTCTCGTTGATAGTGATGCCCGCGGTGGTGTGCGGAACGAAGACGACACAGATGCCATCGGTCACGCCGGCCTCTTCGATCACACGTTGGACGGAGCGATCGATATTTACGAACTGGCAATGCTCGGAAGTAGTGACCGTCAATTCGGTCATGGGTGCGCTTCTGCCTCTGTTCCCACAGGTTTCTTCACACGGCGCCACGACGTGACGCGTTGAATGATAACGAAAAACAGCGGAACGAAGACAATCGCGAGGAACGTAGCTGCGATCATGCCCCCCATGACACCGGTACCGATCGAGTGACGGCCACCCGCGCCCGCGCCTTGTCCAAAGACCAGCGGGAGCACACCGAGTATGAAGGCGAGCGAAGTCATGATGATCGGGCGCAGACGCAGGCGCGCGGCCTCTATCGCGGCCTCGACAATTCCCATCCCTTTTTCGTGGAGCGCGGACGAAAACTCGACAATGAGGATTGCGTTCTTCGCGGACAGACCAATGAGTGTGAGCAGGCCAATTTGGAAATATATATCGCGCGACATTTCCATGAAAAAGCTGCGGATGTAGACGGCAAGAACCGCGCCGAGTACGCCGAATGGAACGGCGAGCATCACCGCGAATGGCAATGACCATTTTTCATATTGCGCGGCAAGCACAAGAAACACAATGGTGAGACCGAAGGCCATGATGTAGGGTGCCTGATTGCCGGCTGCGCGCTCCTGATACGAGACACCGCTCCAATCGATTCCGTATCCTTCGGGCAGCGTGTCCGCGGCGATTTGCTCGACGCGGTCGAGTGCCTGGCCGGAACTGAGACCCACTGCGGGCGAGCCCGTGATCTGCACGGAAGGATAGCTGTTGAAGCGACTGATGACGTTTGGGCCGGATTGGAAGTGCATGTTCAGCACTCCAGAGAGCGGAACCATTTCGTTGAACATGTTGCGCACGTAAATCTTGCCGAGGTCGTCCGGTGACTGTCGGTACTGCGGCTCGGCCTGTACTTGCACGCGATAGATTCGGCCGTACTTATTGAAGTCGTTTACATACAGCGACCCGAGATAGGCTTGAAGGCTGTTGTAGACACTGTTGATCGGCATGCCGAGCGTCTTCGCGCGGTCGCGATCGACATCGACGTATAGCTGAGGCTGCGTGAGATTGAGCACGCCGGAGACCGCCATAAGCGATGGGTCTTTCTGCAGTTCGGCGAGGAAGTTGTTTGTCGCATCGCCGAGTTGACGGATGTCTGCGCCGCCGCGCGCCTCGAGCTGTGCTTCGAAGCCCGCGCGAAAACCGAGACCGCGGATCGCGGGAGGGTTGAATGCGAGGACGGTGGCTTCCTGCAAATTGCCAAACTGGCCGAAGACGCGGCCCACGAGCGCGTTTACATGCGCGTTGGGTGAACGGCGTTCCGACCAGTCTTTCATGTTCACGAACATCGCGCCGGCGCTCGTTGTCGGTGCACGGCCCGCGAGGAAGTCTTGTCCGCCGAGCGTCACGACTTTTTCCACTTCAGGTTGCGCAAGCAGGAAGTCCTCGAGTTTTGTCATGACTGCGCTCGTGCGTTCAAGTGAAGCGCCTTGTGGGAGCATTGCGACAACGAGGAAGTATCCCTGATCTTCCGCGGGGATGAATGAACTTGGGACGCGCTTGAAGAGATCGTAGGTGGCATATAACAATACGCCGAAAATCAGCAGCGACACGACGCCAAACCGGATAAACACGCGCACAGATGCGGTATAGCTGCGCGTGAGTTGCGTGAACATGCTGTCAAACCAGCGAAAGAAAAAGATCTTGTTGTGGTTTGGCTTCAGCAACAGGCGGCACAACGCGGGGCTGAGCGTGAGTGCTACAAGTCCGGAGATGATCACCGAGATGGCAATGGTGATACCGAACTGACGGAACATAACGCCCGTGATCCCGCCAAGAAATGCAACGGGCAGGTACACCGCAGTCAGCACGAGCACGATAGCGATCACCGGGCCGGTGACCTGCTCCATCGCTTTAATCGTCGCCTCGCGCACGGGCAGATGCTCTTCGTGCATGATGCGCTCGACGTTTTCAACTACGACGATAGCGTCGTCCACCACAATACCGATTGCGAGAACCAGACCGAAGAGCGTGAGCGTGTTGATCGAGAAGCCCATCACGAGCATGCCGGTGAATGTACCGATGATGGCGACGGGGATTGCAACCAGCGGAATTATGGTCGCGCGCCAGCTTCCGAGGAAAATGAACACGACGAGCACAACGAGCGCGGTTGCTTCGAGGAAGGTCTTCACCACTTCTTCGATCGACACCTGCACATACTTGGTGGTGTTGAAGGGGATGTCGTAGGAGACCCCTTCGGGAAACGATGTCTTCAAGCGTTCCAGCGTGTCACGCAATCCGACCATGGTGCTCAGGGTATTTGCGCCGGGTTGCAGGAAAATAAGGACAAACGTCGTCTGTTTTCCGTTGAGTCGGCCAAACTGGTCGTAGCTGAACGCGCCCAGTTCGACGCGGCCAACATCCTTTACGCGGACGGTCGAACCGTCAGGATTCGCTTTGAGAATAATGTTCTCAAATTCCTCGGGTTCGTCGAGACGGCTGCGCGTGATCACCGGAAAAGTGAGTTCGACTTCTCCACTGTTGGGTGGCGCACCGATACGGCCTGCGGCGTACAGCGCGTTTTCGTCGCGAATGGCGTCGGCCACTTCGGTGATGGTCATGCCGCGCGCGGAGACTTTGTTCGGATTAAGCCACACGCGCATGGAGTAGTCTTTGCCGCCGAACACAAGGGCGTCGCCAACCCCCGGTACGCGTTTCATCGCGTCCAGCATGTAGATAGTCGCGTAATTGCTGAGGAAGAGGTCGTCGTGCTTCGGATCGGACGAGTTGATTGCCACTACACCGAGGATGTTGTTTGAACGTTTGGTGACCGAGATGCCCTGGCGAATCACTTCCGCCGGCAGGCGCGGCTCGGCCCGCTTCAATCGATTTTGAGTTTCAACCGCTGCAATATCGAGATCGCTTCCGATTTCGAAGGTGAGGGTGATCGATAAGCTGCCGTCGTTCGCGCTCTGCGATTGATAGTAGAGCAGGTTCTCGATACCGCTGAGTTCCTGTTCGATCGGCGTGGCGATTGATTCCGCGACGACTTCGGCGTTTGCGCCGGGGTACCGCGCGGTGATATCAACGGTTGGCGGGGTAATTTCGGGCGACTGTTCGATCGGCAGCATCGTGATCGAGACGACGCCGCACAGCGTAATGATGATCGCCAAGACCGATGCAAAGACCGGCCGGTCAATGAAAAATCTTGATATCACTGTTGGGCCTGCTTCGAATCGTGAGCGGGTTGCTTGGCGGCGATTTTTTCCGCCGCGGGTGCGGGATTGACTACCGCGCCGGGGCGCACTTTCGTGAGGCCTTCAACGATTACACGATCGCCTACGGAAAGGCCGCTCGTAATAATCCATTCATCGCCGGTCCATTGTCCGAGTTCAATCGTGCGTTGTTGTGCGACATTGTCCTCCCCGACGACATAGACAAAGGGGCCAAGCGGCGATTGGTTCACGGCGCGCTGCGGCACCGTAATGCTCGCCGGGCGCGCCCAGCCTTTAATGTGACCTTTGATGAACTGTCCGGGGCGTAATTTCAAGTCGGGGTTTTCGAAGACGGCGCGCACTTCGTAGCTGCCCGTCTGCGTGTTCAACTCCGGCGATAGGAAGTTGATGACACCGCGCTTTTCATAGGTCGATAGGTCATTGAGTGTGATCTCGAGCCACGGTTCCTGGTTGTCGAGGCGGACCAACGCACCGCTTTCCTGATCCGCGCGCCATGCGAGGAAATCGCGTTCGCTGATGCGCACGCTCACATAAATCGGTTCGACCTGGTGAACAACTGCGAGCAGGCTGTTTTCGCCCGTGTCCACCATGCTGCCAATTTCCTTCATGGACTTGCCGATGAGTCCATCCATCGGCGCCTCGATCTTGGTGTAGCTCAGTTCCAGATCGGCGCGTTGCAGTTCAGCTTTGGCCAGTCGCAGCGATGCCGAAGCTTCGGCGAGTGCAGCTTCTTGTTTATCAACATCCGCTGCCGCCACCGCGCCAGGCACTGTGACCGACTTGAGACGTTTTACTTCTTGTTCTGCGAGTTTGCGTGTGGCTTCAATTTGTTCGACACGCGCGGCGGCGATTTCACGATCCGCTTCGAAGGTACTTGGATCGATAGTGAAAAGCGGCTGACCTTTCTTGACGAGCGTGCCTTCCTCGAAATCGCGCGAGTGCAGGTAGCCGCGTACGCGTGCGCGGATTTCCACCGTCTTCGATGCGGCCGTCACGCCGGAGTAGCTGAACGTCACCGGGACGGGTTTCTGATCGACGGTCACGGTTGAAACCTGCGGTGGCGGAGGTGGTCCGCTGCCAGGCGGTTGCGCGATCGTGACGGTGGTGGCGAGCGCGGCGACAACGAGCGCTGCATATCGCATGTACTTCTTTCGCATGGTTACTGCCTATCCTTGTCCGGTGGTTGAACCCTGTTCAGGCTCCGCGGCGGCGGTTTCGAATGATTCCCAGCCGCCCCCAAGGGCTTTGTATAAGGTCACAAGATTGAGGAGGATGGTGGTCTGGCTTTGCACGCGCTGATCTTGCGTGGCGTAGAGCGATCGCTGTGCATCGAGGACGTTGACAAAATCGTCCAGACCGCGGACATAGCGTTCGTTTGCAAGTTCGACCGCGCGACGATCGGCTGCCTCCGCTGTGTCGAGAGCCACGTAGCGTTCCTGTTCCTTGGCGTAGGCGACAAGACTCGTCTCTGCATCGCCGAACGATTGCTTGACTGCCTGTTCGTAACGCAACAAAGCCCGTTCCTGACGAGCGTTTTGCACTTCGATGTTTGCGCGAATACGTCCGCCATCAAATAAAGGAAAACTGATTGCGGGGCCGAAACCCCAGACTTGGTTTGCACCCACGGTGAAATCACCTATGCGATCGCTTTGGAACCCGAAATTTCCCGTGAGCGAGAACTTGGGAAAGAGGTCGGCCATGGCTTCGCCGATTCGCGCAGTTGCAGCGGCGAGTTCGCGCTCCGCCTGACGCACATCCGCGCGGCGGCGCAATAAATCGGAGGGCATGCCCGCAGGCACCTGCGGCGGCGCGGGTGGCAATGGCTTTTCGACAACCAGCTCGTCAAACAGGTCTGCCGGGTTCTTGCCCACCAAAACACTGAGACGATAGATCGTCGATGTGATGATGTTCTCGATTGCAGGTATTTGCGATTTTGTAGTCGCGAGTTGTGCGCGCGCGCGGGTGACATCGAGTTCGCTGGTCAGGCCCGCATCGAATCGCGACTGCGTGATGTCAACGGTGTTCTGTTGCGCGGCGATGTTTTCGTTCGCGATGTTGAAGCGCGCCTGCGCCTCGCGCAGCGTGAGGTAGTTTCGGGCGACTTCCGCAAGCAGCGATACCAGCACGTCGCGCCGGAATTCGCCAGACGCGGCAATGTCTGCCTCGGCGGCTTCCACTGCACGGCGATTGCCGCCGAAGACGTCGAGTTCCCAGGAAGCGTCAAAACCAGCCTGATACAAATCCTGCGTGCGGTCGAACGACGGCGTGCTGTTCGGCGCAAAAGAAACGCTGCGATTCTGGAAGGGATTCAATAGACTTCCGCCGCCTACTTGTCCGCCCTGGCCTGTGCCGCCGGACATGGCGCCGCCAATGATGGTGCTCAATCGCGTGATTGAGGAAGAAGCGTTGGCAGTAAAGTCACCGGTGCGCAGCGTGGTGTTGCGTGATAATGACACGTCATTGATGTTTGCGCCGAGACTCAGGCTTGGGTCTTGCGAGTCTTGTCCCTGAAGCTGAACGCGTTGGTATGATCCGGACACGCCGAGCTGCGGATATAGGTCTGCCGCAACAATGCCGCGCGCGGCGCGCGCTTCACGCACGCGGGCTTCAGCGATGCGAATGTCATAATTCGACTTGGATGCTTCGTCAATCAACGCATTCAGTTTTTCGTCGCCGAAAACGTCCCACCATTTGGTGATGTCGGCGGGTGCGCTTGTGATGCCGCCGGCCTGTGCGGCATGCCACGCGGGCGGCACGGTGACTACCGGTTCCTTGTAGTCAGGACCCGCCGCACAACCCGCGATGACACCGATCAAAATTGTAAGAATGAACTTACGCATGCGCTACAACCGCCCGAACGCCGCTAATCCCGTCCAGGCTGAATTGCGTGATATGTTCGGCGAGAGATTCAATTTCGGATTGTGTCACGGGGATTGGAATACCCAGGAGCTCGATGACTGGGCGTGAGTGCTTGTAAAATAGGCACTGCCCCATGATGCTCAGGGCGACTGCTTCCACCTGGTACGTATTTTCTGTTGTGTGCATGAGGTCGCGAACAATTCCGAGCAGGACGTTATGCGTTGGGCGGGCCGCTTGTTCCACCAGTTTGCTAAACGCCGCCGTCGGGTTCGCCATTTCCGCTGCCATCAGCTTTCCGTGCCATGCAGGCTGGCCGCTCCCCAATATCCTTAATAGAAACATGCGCACAAAGATGGCGAGGCGCTCCTCGGGAGGGCCATCGGTCGCCACTATCGGATAGCAATTCACGCATTTATCGAACGAACGCTGGAGGATGGCCTCGTAGAGGCCTTCCTTATCACGGAAATGGTAGTTGACCGCAGCGATGTTGACGTTGGCGTGGGCGCAAATGTCGCGAATACTGGTCTGACGGAAGCCATTCTCGGCAAAGAGTTCGCCAGCGGCGTCCATGATGCGATCAGGGGTAGCGTTTGTTGTTAGGGGATTCATCATGTGTTTTAAACACCTGTTTGTAACGAGAGTTTAATACAACTGTTGCGAGAATGTCAACGGTGCTGGATACAATTGGTAAGTACCACGTAGCTAATGGTTTAAAACGAGCAGGCGATTTTCGGGAAAGATCGGCTGCCCTAATATTCGCTACGTTCCAAGTTGCGGAGGCCGAGGCGTAGCGGTAGGTAGGTGGTCAACGCGCTGAGGATGGCTGTTCCTGCGACGACCGCCATTAAGGCGGTTTGGAAGTTTTGCGGAGTGGCGAAGAGACCCTTGCTGTGGCCGATCATCACCGTCGATTGTGCGCCGATGACGATAGTGATGTAGACCATGCTAAGGAGGAAATTGAGCGTGCCGCCCATACCTGAGACGATGCGTGCGGGGTTGTCTTCCTGAAAATTGGGGAAGAGGCTCCCAAGTCCCACGGCAAGTCCCGAGAGTGCAAAGTTGGTGATGACGATGCAGTAGAGCGACAGCGCGAAGAAGATGGGCTCGACGCGAAGCATCGAGCAGGAGAGCAAGACAAGGCTGACAGTGAACGCCGATGTGGTGCTCACGCTAAGCCAGAACTTCTGCAGGATAAGCTGCCGGAACGTGAGCGGCGCGAGCCCTACGACCCAGAAGCGGCGGCCCTCAAGACTGATAAGTGGAAACACGAAGCGGCTGGTGAGGGTGGCGAGGATGAGCGTGCAGGCGCCGATGTTTAAGCAGATCACCAGTGGGCGCCACCAGCTTGAAGTGTCGATGGATGCGCGATCGCGCAGACTGGCCACGTAGACGGCCATGATTCCGAAAAAGATTACGAACTGCGACCATTGCGTTGTGTCGCGCCAGAATAGTTTGATGTCCTTTGTAACGAGCGCGCGGTGCGGTTCGCGCAGCCAGCGTAGCGCGACATCGACGCGCCCAACCCAGCCACGGCCGGGAGGCGTCTTGCGGTTCATGTCGTTGCCGAGGAGATCAGACCAGCCGGGATAGAAAACAGCATTCGCGAAGAGCGCCGCGACTGTAATCGACATGAGTGCGTTTGAGAGCAAAAGGAAAAAATCGAACCACGATGCGGTGTAGTCGCCCGCAGACGCGGCGAGTACGCCGTGCGCGGCCCAATGACTTGGTAGTATCCACGACTGCGTGCGATTGAGCGTCTCGCGGATGGTTTGGAAGTTTGGATCGCCGAGCTGTTCGACAGAGACGGTGCCACGCAGGTACATGAACATGCAGACAACGGCAATAAGCCCGACACCAACCATACTGCCGCGCGGCAGGCGGGGAAATACTCGGACGAGCGCCATGGCGATGATCGAGCCGATCGCTGCGGGCATGGCGATGTAGGGCAGATAGAATGCCACGGCCGCGACGTAGAAAGGCCACGGCGCTTTTTCGACAAAGCCATAAGCGAGCATCATTGGGGAGCCGAGGTAGGCAGACGCCCATGAGCTAAACACCACGCATTCGACGAGGCGCGCGAGGAAATACTCCCACCACGGAATTGGGGCTTGCACCAGGTATGCGTTTTCGCGGGCTTTGTAGAGCGTCGAGTATGCAATCAGCGTGTTCGAGAAAAGCAACATGAAGAAGAGCGCAAGTGCGAAGACGGACAACATGCGCGACATGATAAGTTCGCCTATGCCGAAGCCGGGGCGTACAGCGTCCATTTCGTACATTTTCAACCATCGAAACGCCGACCAGAACAGGAAGTAAGCACCGAACCAAAGCATTACTGCGGAGACGGAAACAACGCCGACCTTTAGTTTGGATTCGTGCCGGACGGACGCAATCTGGTTCAGCGCGATGCGGGACTTGGCCCAGAGAATCGAGCCAGCGCGCGTCATTCGCGTTCGCCTTTTGTGAGTTCAAGAAAGACGTCTTCAAGTGAGCCGGGATTTTCGGAGAGTTTCAGGATATCGTCAATCGTCCCCGTGTGCAGCAGCTTGCCGTTATGAATTATGCCGATGCGGTCGGCAACGTCTTCGATGAGGCTGAGCGTGTGGGTGGACATGAAAACGGTGAGCCCCTCACGCGTCTTTTGCTTGAGGTATTCTTTGACGAAACGGATGTTTTTGGGGTCGAGCCCGACCCAGGGTTCATCGACGATTACGATTTTCGGATCGTGCAGAAAGCACGACGCAAAGGACAGTTTCTGGCGCATGCCGTGGCTGTAGTTCTCGATCAGTTGATCGCCCACGTGGCGCACTTCGAAAAGTTCGAGGAGTTCCTCGCTCGTGCCGTTCAACGCGGATTTCGGCAATTGATAGAGGCCCGCTACGAAGCGCATGAATTCGCGGCCGGTGAGCTTGTCGTAGAGAAATGGAGTATCGGGAATGTAGCCGAGGATCGATTTCGTTTTGACAGGATCCAATTGGATATCGAATCCGCCAAGGCTCGCATTGCCTGCAGACGGTTTGAGCAAGCCGGTGAGCATTTTTATCGTCGTTGTCTTGCCTGCGCCGTTCGGGCCCAGGAAACAGAAGAACTCGCCCGCGCCGATGCTGAGATTGAGCGCGTTGACGGCAGTCTTCGCGCCGAAGCGTTTTGTTAGATTGTTGGTTTCAATCATGGATAGAACTTCGCGTTCGACATTGTGGATTGCGCTCTACTAAAGAGTAATCGGATCAGTCGCGAGAGTCGAATTAGTAATTTGCGACTTGCGGCGTTGTAGAAACAGACGAGTTGCTGTAACATGAAAGAATGAGTTCAATAGACATTAATAAATTGCGATATGCTGGCTTCTGGCCACGATTTTGCGCCGGAATGTTGGATGCTCTCATTTGGTTGCCTGTTACTGTAATCTATATTTGGGGTTCTGACCGTTACCGTCTCTTTGATGCATATTTCTTCCTTCCTGAAATGTTATTTATATTGATTTATGACGTCTATTTTGTTCGGCTTTTTGGCGGAACGCCGGGGAAGCTCATTGTCGGATTGCGCATACTTAAAGTGAATGGCGAACCAATCACCTATCGCGAAGCATGCTTGCGCTATTCAGTTGATTTCGGGTTTTACTTGTTGGCGTCGATTGCCCTGATCACGGCAGCAATGCGCATGACCGACGCCGAGTTTTTGGGGCTTGGGTTCATTGCACGGGCTGAAAGGCTTGCCGAGCTGACTCCGGGATGGTATCAATCTTTGGACTATGCCAGTTTCGTTTGGATTTGGGGAGAATTGGTCGTTCTTTTGACAAACAAGAAGAAAAGAGCGCTCCACGACTTCATCGCAGGGACTATTGTTGTTCACAAGTCATTAGAGGAATCGGTGCTGGACCCTATCGCAGTTGCAGCCGAGTGAATAATGCCTCAGTTCTAGCACTATTCCCCGCCAATCCTAGTTTTTCACCAATCCGCGTCGAGCAAGCCAACGACCGATTCAGCAGTAACTCCGGGGACATTCAGTACGCTGCAAACATCTCGGGCGATGTCTCGAAGTCTGCGTGTACGCTTCCTCAGTACTATGATCGTGCTGCCAGCGGCAAGCTTATTGGATTGCACCACGTGAAAGTCACGTTGTCGGAACCACGAGTTGAGGTCTGTGACCCCCGTTAACTGCCGTGCGTCGCACTTAATCAGCAACGTGCCGCCTTGGACTAGCACTTGCCATGCGGAGCAGATAGCCGTGTCGGTCACGTGATTGTAATCGATTGCGGCGGAGTCGAACGTGTCGGCAGGCGGCGATTCGTGTAAGGCGTGGTATGAGCCGGCGCGTTGGCGGCGAAGATCGCTATTTGTTGTGAAACCGTCGAAGCGCGTTACGCCGCGTCTTGCCAGTGCAAGTCTCGACGCGCCCAGGCCGACGCCGTAATCGAGGAGCGATGTACAGTCGAGCGGCAGGTACTCGACGAGATTCTCACCGCGTGTTGGCGGTTCGCCGCTGCACGCATCAAATCCGGGACACAACGCACGCACGGTACCAAGCATGGTGTGCACGCGATGCGCGTAGGTGTGGTGTGCCAAGACCGCCTCGCGGCCTTCGCGCTGCAATCGTTCACGCAGGGAATCGTCCGAAAGAAGCCGCGAAGCTTTGCGAACAAGATCGCGTTCGTCATCGTAGATGAGCAGGTGTTTTTCGTTTTCAAAAAGTTCGGTGAGGCCGTTCGCCTCTGAATCACGGTTTGTGAGCAGCGCGCGGCCCATCGCGAGCGCTTCGAAAATGCGCATGTTCACGTCCTGCACCGCGGCGTGGTTGAAGGCGACGCGTCCTGACGCATAGGCATCATTCATCGCGGCCCCGTAGACGCGCGCGAGGATATGGACGTCAAAGTGTTGTTGGAGTGCCTTGAGTACCTGCGCGCGCTGCCAGTGCACCGGCTCGGTTAGTCCCCCCACGAATGTGATGTCATGTAATTCTTCAGCATCGATTGGTTTATGGAGATCAGGATTGCAGGCCATGGGCAACCAGTAGACGTGGCGCGAACCCGCGGCGCGCAAGTGAGGTACGTAGGCACGTTGGCCTGCGAATACGATGTCGTAGTGCAGGGCCTCAAGGTAGTCCATGTAGCACTGCCATGTATCGACGCTGTAGAAGACGGTGGGGCAGGGGAGATCGTGCGTGTTGGTGAACATTGGGATGCCGCCGCCGGAAATCGCAATGACGAGGTGCGGTGTCCAGCCTGAGGGCAGTGCATCATAGAGACTATCCAGTTTGTCCAGTTCGACATCGGCGTGATCGCGCGGGGGCCATGTGCCGGGCCAGGCATCCGCGGGAAAATCGTGGAGCAGGGGGCCGATTGTGCGCACGTCGGCGATCGACTGGAACGCCGAGATAAGGTGCGGCATCCACGTCAGGGGCGTCATTTGGCCGAGGATGCAGACCCGGAGTTTGGATAATTCGCTATGCACTCCGATTTACTTTATCGCGTTTTGTCTGCAGCCACTTGCAAAGCAAGCCGAATTCCAATTCGGCACTGCAAAAAGCATGAGCGCCCACCGGCATGAACCGGGGGCGCCCAGAAACTCAAAACCGAACCGAAGCGGTTTAGCTTTCGGTGTTCTTCTTCTCGTCTTTCTCTTCCGGCGTCTTCAGGAACGTGTCGCAAACCGACGACTTCGATCCTTTAGTCGGCAAGCTTGCCGCAGCCTTCGGATTCATTTTGCTCAGGGCCTTGATGTGCTTCATGTCGCGTTCACCTCCTAGGTTTTTTTTGAAGGGCCATTACGTCAACGTGTTCCTACTACCCGCCGACACAACCGCCTCGTGCATTAAGATCGAAGTCGACTGCCCCACGGGATGCTTTATAACAGGTTGGGTTGGCCTTTCTCCCATTCCGCTTTGACGCACCCACTTTGTTAGCGTCGGTTCGAGTATACACGAAGGTCTCCGAAAACTCAATACAATATCTTGTGCCGGACTGCATTCTGCGGCATGCCCCTTGGGGAGCATTAACCCCTGCTACGATAGACCTTACCCATTCCGGCGCGAGGCGTTACAGCTCGGGCGTCGGGGCTGCAGCTTGTGACGGCGGTTGGCAGGACGTTCGGGCGTGGCAGAAAAAACCTGTATTCGGCACATAACTATTTCTTCTGCAATATGTTGCGATACTTTTCGTGGCAGTCTTTGCAGGACTGTTCAAGTTGCTTGTAGGCCATTTCCGCAGCTTCTTTGGAGCCGGTGCGAAGCGCTTTTTCCAAGTCTGCCGCGCCAGTTTCCGACTGCTTCATCCACGCATTGAAATCGGCTTCGGGCCGGTTCGTCTGATTAGTCCGGATGCTCTCGCGGAATAGCTCCATGATTTGGAGGGCTAAGTTCGCCGGTATCAAGTCAGGGCTGTCCTTGGGGATACCCCACTGTTCTTTTCGCGACTTGGTAAGTCCTTCGAAGTATTCATCGACGTGAACCATCATATCCACGTAAGCGGTGAGCTTTGTTTTTTCCGGGAAACTCACATCTGCCTTCGCGAGTTCATCTTTGTCCGCAGGTTTCATCGTCTGAACCGTTTCGTAGAGGCCTTTATAGTTTGGGGAGGTGCCGGCCTGTTTCATGAAGTCGGTAGCTTGATCGCCAGACCAACCCATGGAACACACCATAATACCGGCGGTAGCAGCAGGGCTGCGGTGCTTGCCGTGATGACAATGTACGTATATCTTTCCGGGCAGTTCCTGTACTGCACGTGACAGCTCGACGGCCCGTTGACGGGGAACGCTGTCGTAGCCTATGGGTAAATGCACGTAACGCAGGCCAAACTTCTTCGCGCCATCGACATCGGGCGTGGCGCCATCCACGCTGATAATCGTCTTCACGCCCAATTCTGCAAGGGCCTTGAACGCCTGTTCGCCTTCCGGCAAACCGCCGCTTATCAAGTTGTCGTTCACCGCATATACATTTTCGCAGTTGGTGACCTCAAGCATCTTTGGAAACGCTGGCGCGTCGGCCATCACATCCACGCACGAGAGCAGCGCGATCGCTACAAACCACCCAGTTCTGAAAAACGGCATCAGGACCTCCTAGCTTCGGCGTTCACCTGGAATGTTCATATAATGTACAAAAGTACACTGAGCGATCACGGCGAGTTTGTATACAAAGGCCAGGGGGTGTAGATTTCCGCGGGCTTGGGGTTTTGGAAACACCGCCGGTACTGGGGAGAGTAAGCATGCCAAAGATGAAACTGCGCGTTGGAGTGATTGGCACTGGCGCGATTGCGGATGAAAAACACTTACCGAATTGGCAGGAACTCGAAGCGGAGGGACGTGTCGAGTTAATTGGCGTATGCGATGTGCTTACTGCACGCGCAGAGGAAATGGCGGGGAAATACGGCGCGCGGGTCGTGCACAACGACTATAAGAAGATGTTGGCCGATGGGCAATACGACATCATCGACGTGTGTACGCAGAACCGTTGGCATGCCCCGATTACGATTGCCGCGCTGAATGCGGGCGCGCACGTGATCGTCGAGAAACCAATGGCGATGAACAGCGCGGAGTGCCGAGCGATGATCGACGCCGCGAACAAGAATAAGCGCAAGTTGATGGTCGCACAGTTCATGCGCTTCGAGCCGGACGCCGAGAAACTGAAAGAAGTCATCGAAGCGGGGCGGCTTGGCCAAATCTATTCCGCGAACGCGACGTATCTGCGGCGGCGCGGTATTCCGGGCTGGGGTAAGTTCCACATCGCGAAGGAGTCCTTGGGCGGGCCGTTAATTGACTTGGGGGTGCACGTGCTTGACCTGGCTATCTGGCTGATGGGAAGTCCCAAACCGATCGCAGCGTCGGGTAAGGTGTACCGCATGTTCGGCGATCGCGAGGACCTGTGCAACGGCGAGTGGGGCGAGCCCTACGATCGTAAGGAATTTGATGTGGAAGACTACGCATCCGCGTATGTGCGCTTTGAAAAAGACATCACGCTGACGCTTGACGTGTCATGGGCCGCAAACATTGCGGACGAACGGAGCGGCGTGTCGATCCTCGGCGATAAGGCGGGGGTATCAACAAGCCCCTTAGCCTTATATGGATACGAGAACCGATCCCTGACGACCACGAAGTTCGATTGGATTCCGCCGCAAAGCGGCCATCGCCTGGAGATTCGCCATTTCACGGAATGCGTAGAGAAGAACCGGCCCGTGCGCGTGAAGCCTGAGGAGTCCTTGCGCGTGCAGCAGATTATCGATGCGATCTACGAGTCGAGCAAGAAGAACGCGGAAGTGCGAATTAAAGCGTAGCGCTACGCGTTCAAGTGACGCGTGAGCAGTTCTCTTACGTCCGATGCGCCGTGTTGGCGCGGAAACGAGGTGGTAAAGCCCGCCCGTTCGAGGCGGCGATGGTCGAGATCGGTGTCACCGAGCATGATGATCGGTAGGCGCTCGGGCACATCAGGATCGCCACGGAGCATGGAGCAGGTTTCGTAACCGTCGTGTATCGGAAGGTACGGACCCAAAAATACAATTTCGGGTAACTCTGTAAGAACGCACTGAATTGCATCGCTCCCATTGGTGACGGTAGCGATGGTGTGGCCTTCGGCTTCAATTTCAGCCGAGAGGATGGCAATCGTGTCGCCATGGTCATCGGCTATTAAAACAAGCGCCATAAGCTCTCCCTCTACGCTCCCATCATACCACGCAACGCCAGAACATTCTTGACAAGCATTCCCACCGCGCCTAGAATAAATCGTGACCGTGGATCAATCCTGTGTGGACGCTCGTAACTCGGCGTTTGCAACCACAGGAGGCGGCCACTCGGGGTGGGCCGGTAAACGTCGTGCGTGTCGCCGAAACGCGCGAGCAGCAGGGGAGTCATTCAACCAAATGTTTGCAGGCTTGCTCATAGTCAGCGCGGCAATTAGCCTTGGCGCGGCCTCAGCGGATGCGCCTCCTGCCGACGCGGCAGCAAAACCGCCAGCGGCAGCTGATGCCGCCCCCGCCGAAACGGTACCCGCTCCAACCACTGCAGATCTGGGCCCTCCAGGAGACTTGGTCACGCTGAAGAGTGGGCGCGTATACCGTGGCTTCCAGGTTGTAAATTCGTCGTCTGCCGAAGTTGAACTGGAAGTTACGGAAGACGTGACGATTAAAGTTCCCCGCCGGCAGATCGTTTCCATCCAGTACGACGAAATCGATCCAATTGTCGAGCGGGAGAAAAAGAAGGCCGCTGCGGCTGCTGCGTCCGAAGCAACCATGCGCCTGCTATCCGGCCAGAAAGTGCCGCCGCAAATTCAGACAAAATTGGCGGCGGACGTTTCCGCACCGTCAATCAGCTATGACAAGCGTGATATTCAAGATGCCGTATCTGAATTGAACAAGCATCCAAAGATTGACAATCTGCTTGAAGTGGATAAACCGATTTTGAGCCGTCCTCCCGATCAGAAGCAGTGGACCTATTCCGCGCCGCCGGGTACTACGCTTGCCGGTGTGTTGGAAGGGTTGAAGAAAGCGGTGCCGGGCGTCGCGACGGTGATACGCAATAACAAAGTGTTGATTACCGACGAGAAGACCGCGCTCGAAATAGTGACCGCCGCAGACCCGCAGGCAGCCATTCCCACAACGGGCACTGCCCCAGGCGCACCGGCCGCGACCGCCACAACCATTCCAGCTGCGACGCCGCCCCCGCCAGCCGCGCCAGCGCCACGCACTTAGCACTGTTTGATCAGTGTTGCGGCGGCAGTCCCAACGCGTGCCGCGCAACATCTGCAACGTAATCTCGCGGATCAGACTTGTCGTCTTTCGCTTGGACAAGTGCCGCCCGTATTTC
Organism: Candidatus Hydrogenedentota bacterium; assembly: GCA_020848835.1. Lineage (GTDB taxonomy): Bacteria > Hydrogenedentota > Hydrogenedentia > Hydrogenedentales > SLHB01 > JABWCD01. The sequence continues at coordinate 91,953 of JADLHJ010000022.1, read as the reverse complement.
TTCGGTCTTGGGTTCAACCGTTTCCAATATTTGCGCCGCCGCAAGGCGCACAAAAATATCAGGTTGCCTTATGAGATTGAGCGCAACCTCACCAGCAATGCCTTGGTATTCCTCCGATTCGGCGATTAGCCCGCGCGCCGCAGCCAGGTTTACGGTTAAGGAACGATGCTGAAGCGCCTTCATAAGCGTTGCGTGCGACGCGTGGCTTTTCGCTCCGCGTGACCCGATTGCTGCCCAATGTGCGACACCTACGTCGGAATCTTCCACTGCATCCGTTAGCAATTCACCGATTTCTGCCTCGCAGAGACGAATCGTCGCTATGGCACGGTGGCGGCGCAATACAGTTCCACTGTTCAATTCTGCGAGCCAGTCCGTCAGCGGCCGGCCAAAGACAGCTGCATCCCGAGCGGATTCGTGCACGCGGTACTTCCTTCCGGGACGGGTCTTTAATACGGGACGACGCGCCGGTACGTACGCGTCGAGTTCCGTTTCCGGAACAAATCCCAAATCGTTCGATGCACTTAACCAGTTGTCCATCGCATCGCGCAGCGCGTCGATTTGTTCGCGATGCTCCATGGAAGCTGCGAGATTGTTGAGTTCGTGCGGGTCGGTTTGGGTATCGTAGAGTTCCTCCAAAGGTTTGGTGCTGCGAAAGAAGAGACGTTGCGCGTCGTTGAGCCTGTTTGCTTCGTGCATACGCCGCAGTTCCTGCATGATCGGCCAGCTTTCGCAATACGAGACATACTGATCATACGGCTTGTCTGGCTGATAGTTGCGGATGTATTTGTAGCGTATGTCGCGCGCAGCGCGGATGGTGTCATAACGTTCGTCCATTCGGTCGCGTGCGGCGAAGATATGCGTTCGCGGTTTTGATTCGTGTTTGCCGAGAAACGCCGCGCCCTGCATGTGCTGCGCGGGTTTCACGCCTGCAATCGAAAGGACCGTCGGCGCGAAATCGACGAAACTCACCATGCGATCGGTGGTAGTGTTTGCCTCCAGCGTTCCGGGCCAGCGCACAATGAAAGGTACATGCAAGCCGGAGTCATACATCCACCGCTTTGCGCGCGGAATACCGTCACCGTGATCGCTGAAGAAGAACACGACCGTATTTTCCGCAAGACCGTCTTCTTCGAGTTGTTTGAGTAAATCGCCCACCCAAACATCCATCGCGCTGTGGCAATCGTACATGTGCGCCCAATGTTTGCGGATAAGTTCGGTGTCCGGATACCACGGCGGAAGCGTGGCGAGCGCGGGATCGTGCAGGCCACCGGGAATGCGAGATGCGGACGCCTCGGGCAAGCTGTTCAGATTGCCGATCTGCGATTCGTGCGTCACCGTGGAATTGAACACCGCGAAGAATGGCTGGTCTGTATTTTTTCGGTTGCGCCAGTGCGCGGTTTTGCTGTTGTCGTCCCATGCATCCGGCGGCACATCGAACTGATAGTCCGTCTTTACATTATTTGTGCAGTAGTAGCCCGCATCACGCAGATACGTTGGAAAGCATTTTACGTGCGCGGGCGGAGCATGGTTGGATCGCATGTGGCAAGTGCCGAGTGTAGTCTGGTACACGCCCGTGATCAGGCACGACCGGCTAGGGGCGCAGACACCCGCCGTGCTGAACGCGTGCGTATAGCGTTGGCCTTCCGTGGCGAATCGATCGATGTTGGGCGTGTTCGCATAGGTGTCGCCGTAACAACCCAGGTGCGGTGACATATCTTCGCAGGTGATCCATAGTATGTTCGGCCTGCGGACTCGCGCTGCCGCGTTCGCAACCCCGCCAGTCGCGGCAAGTGCGGCGGTCGACTGCGCAATGAACAATCGACGGGTAATTGGATTCACGAAAAAATCCTCTTTATGAAACTTCCCCGTATCCGGGCCTGCTGTGTCCTCGCGCTATTATGGATTCCAATAGGGCGTTGAGTTCTTTCAACTTCTCCGGACTCTTCCTGGAAAGATCCTTTGATTCTGCCGGGTCTTCGTCCAAATTGAATAGCAGGAAGGACGGACTGTCGGGCGATTTAGGCGGACGATGGACGATCAGTTTCCACGGGCCTTTGCGGATTGCGAGCGTGTGCGAGAGGTTTGATTGCATGACCAGATGATTGCGCAATGCCTCGGCCTTTGCGTCGCCAACAAGCGCGGGTAGCACATTGAAACTATCAGGCCCCGCATTGGCGGCAAGCGACTTCTCTGCAGCAGCACTGAAGGTCGCCATCATATCGACCAACGCAAACGTCGCCGATGACGTCGAGTTCGGCGCGATGCGACCCGGCCATCGCGCAACAAACGGAACACGATGACCGCCTTCGCACAGATCGCCTTTCTGTCCCCGCAACGCGCCATTCGGCGGCTGCAATGCGTGAAGCCCGTTGGTTCCATCATCATACGTATCTTTGATCGCGCCGCCGTTGTCGCTGGAGAAAATGACAAGCGTGTTTTCAGCCAGGCCATTCTTGTCGAGCGCATCGAGCACTTGGCCGACGCTCCAATCGAGTTGATGAATCACGTCGCCGCGCCATCCGCATTCGCTCGTGCCGCGAAATCGTGAATTCGGCACCATCGGTTCGTGAATGTCGTGGGTGGAAAAGAACAGAAAGAACGGCTTTTCTTTGCTGCGTTCGATAAAGGAAATGGCTTTTGCAGTAATGGTATCTGCCATGTCTTCATCGACCCATCGCGCCGCATTACCGCCGGACATGTATCCTATACGGCTGACACCGTTGACGATGGTCTGCGAATGACTTTTGTCCGCTTTTATCTTTAGTAGTTCTGGATGCTCGAGGCCCGTAGGGTCGTCGCCAACTTTCGCGCCGTAACTGACCTGGATTGGATCATTTGGATCGAGCCCGACGACGCGCCGGTTCTCGACGTACACGCAGGGCACGCGATCACCGGTCGCGGGAATCACAAAAGCGTAGTCGAACCCGAGATCAAGCGGGCCGGGCGCGATGTCCTTGTTGTAATCGACAGGAGTTTCATCCGTTCCGAAACCCAGATGCCACTTGCCGACAATTCCCGTCGCGTAGCCCGCGTCCTTCAATACCGATGCGACCGTTGGCATGTTCGTTGGAACGGCGAGCGGCGCGACGCCGCTGAGGATGCGATCGCCTTTCGGATTTCTCCATGCGTATTGGCCCGTGATGAAACCGTAGCGCGTGGGAGTACAGACTGCGGCGGGGGAATGTGCATCGGCGCATTTCACACCTTCGCGCGCGATGCGGTCGAGGTTTGGCGTCTTCACCTTCGTCGCGCCGTAACAGCCCAGGTCGCCATAGCCGATGTCGTCCGCAAGTATGAAGACAATATTTGGTGGTGTTGCATTGGCCGCTGATGCCCTGTGCATTGCCGCGGCCGCTAATGCCATAGAGGTTGCGCGCTGCATGAACTCAGCCCGAGTAATCACACCGTGCTCCCTTCCTCGATATAATATCCCCTAAGTCCGCGATAGCGCTCGCGCATTTAGGCGAGCAGCCGGTCGATGCGGCCCGCGAGGTCCTTATGATAGGCCTCGTCGCCATCGCCGAGTTCGGCGGTACAGAATCCGTGATAGCCGACCTCGCCGAGCGCCTTGCGCACTTCAGTCCAGTTCACGCTGCCGTCGCCGAGGTTGACCCATTCGCGTTCTTTCTTCTTGAAGTCTTTCAGATGGACTTTCACGATGCGCTTGCCGAGCGTGCGAATCCAGTCTTGCGGATAGCCAAATGCGACCACGTTGCCTACGTCGAAGTAGGCGCGAACGATTAGATCGTCAAACTCGTCCACGTACTTCGCGAATTCGATCGGGCTAAGCAAAAACTCATTCCAAACCTCTTCGATGGCAATGGTGACGTTCAGTTCTTTTGCCAAGGGCAACAGGGTCTTGATATTTTTCTGTGAGCGTTCATAGGCTTCCACGTAACGCACTTCTTCGTTCACCACCGCAGGCACGAGCAGGATGTTGTCCGCGCCGACGATTTTTGCCAAGCGCAACGCATTTTCGATCTCGGCCTTGCCTTGGTCGATTTTTGCGGGATCTGGGTGCGACATCGGCGCTTGCCAGCCACCGTAGATCACCGAGTGCATTTTCACACCGTACGTCTTAGCAAGACCACCGAGTTCCTTTGCGTGGTCGTCGGCGGGCAACGGCGGCATTTCGATACCGTCGAACCCGCAAGATTTCGCGAGTTTGATCTTGTCCTCGTCAGATAACTCTTTCGGCAACATGCCCCAGATGACCGCTTTGGGAAATGAGCTCTTTGCCTGCGCCCTGGCGCTGCGGCTGGGCATCGTTAGAATGGTCAGCCCCGCGGCTGTCATCGCCGCGTTGGATAGAAACGTTCTACGGGACACCGCTCGGTTTGGCATGATGGACTCCGTGCTGCGTTGTGTGTCTCTGCATCATGCCGAATGGCACGCCCACTGTGCAAAACTGGGGAGCTGCACGCCGTGCTATTATGGGAATCGATAGCGAGGTATGCCTATGCGGTTCGAAGTTCTCCTGAATGGAAAACGCGTATGCGTCGCGGGCCTGGAAGGTCGTCTGAATATCGAAGTGCAATCGACATGGCCCAAACGCGAGGCTTTGAGAAGAATGGCCAGTCGAGCGGCGCGCCCGCGTGAAACCGACCTTTCTGTAGGCGAGGCCGCGTTGCACGTTGAGGGTGTCGAAAGGCAACACGACAAAGAGATCGCAATTTGGGATTGGGTGGACACGCGGCTCAAATCGGGTGATTTAGTTGTTATCCGAGTATTGGGTCCAGGCAAAGTGACACCACCTACGCGCCGCACGCCAAGAGATTCGGGGCCAGACAAGAATGCGGCGGCCGCCTACGGTGTAGCATGAAGAAGAAACAGCGAAAAGGCACGCAGCAACCATCGCACAAAGATGCGAAGCTTGAATTGTGGTTGAACGGCGAATTCCTTTGCCGCGCGGTCAGCAGCGACAAGGAGCGCACGTTGCGCGCGGGCATCCGTTACACATCGCAGGATCAATCGAGTGTCTTGGAAGTAACCGATGGCATGGAACCTCTCTGGCTCAGGACTGTTCTCGCGATCGGCGACGAAGTTGCGATTCGCCTGGTCGACGAAGGAGAACCAACAGACGCTGTGGGTAACTTCGTTCGTCCGTTGAATGCCGATGGTGCCAGCATCGTCAAGTTTAGGCGTTAACTTTCGAAGTGGAGATTCTCGTATCAACAATTACGCGCGAAGCGCTGTCAATCGAGCCGTCATCGGCAGTCTACCGCGTGTCATTGAGTGGAAAGTCGCTGTATAGATTTCCTATACCCGATACACCGATGCGTGGTCACGATTCCAACCCACGAGGGGGGATGCGTGGTGCGCGCGGTATTGCGATGACGGCGAGTGAAGTCTTTGTCGCGAATTATGATTCGATATTGCGATACGACCTCGAGTGGCGACTGATTGGCAACATCTCTCATCCACATTGCGCGGATATTCACGACATCGCGTTTCGCGACGAAACATTGTGGGTAGCTTCAACGCTTAACGATCTTATATTTCAGTTCGATTGCAATGGCGATGTGAAAGAGATTATCGATCTCTGGAAGAACAGAGGTATTGCAGCAATCTTTGGTGTACCCAAAAACATTAGAGAACGTGTTAACGGGACGGGAGATCCTAGAGCCCCTGACCGGGCGCTGACGGACAGGTTTCACCTGAACAGTTTCGAGTTTGCTTCCGACGGCGATTTAATACTCTCGCTGGGGCAAGTGCGTGTAAACGGGCATTTCGAGTCTGCATTGGTAGCGCTGGGCGCGAATGGAGACGTGCGCGTTGTGCATCGCAATTCCAATGCGCCTGTGCCATCGCACAACATTGTGTTATTGCCCGACGGAACGCTGCTGCACGCGGAAACGGCGAACGCGCGTGTCATTCGCGTGGATACGAATTGCGAGAATGGGGTATCTACGGTACTCGAAACTAACGGGGGCTACACCCGAGGGTTGTGCATGTTAAAGAGTGGACAGGCCGCAGTTGGTGTGCAGAACGAGGTTTGGGTATTTGATCCTTCATCGGGTCACGTCGCACAGCGCATTCGCATTTCGGACGATGCGCGCGAATCGGTGCATTCGATTGTGGTAATGAACGGATGAGCTCGCCAGAGCAACACACGGTTCGCCTACTCGCTGCCAAGGAGTCACCGCCCATGGCATTGCTGCTTGAAGGCGATGCGTCGGAGCGAATGATCGCGCGCTATCTGCAGAAGTCCCAAGTGTACGTTTACGAAGAATCTGGCGCCGTTGTCGGCGTTTGCGTGCTGCAGCATAAGACCGATGAAACTTGCGAAGTAATGAACATCGCTGTACTGGCGGAACACCGCAACCAGGGGATTGCCAAAAAGCTTCTGCTGCACGCCATCGATTCTGCGCGAAATCGCGGATGCCGCAGCATTGAAATTGCGACGGGCAATTCCGGCATTGGACAGCTCTACCTTTACCAAAAAATTGGCTTTGAAATGGTTTCGCTTGAACTCGATTACTTCGTCAAAAACTACGAAGATCCCATCATCGAAGAGGGGATACCGTGTAAGCACCAGGTCAGATTGCGGATGAAACTCTAGAGCAATTCAATATTCGCGTTGGGGCAGCTAGCCGCCACCCCAACGCGACATAGTGTTCTTCTAGCGGCGCACGTACACGTCCGTTTTTCGTTCAGCATCTTCAAATGCGCTGCGCGTCAGAAATCCGAAGGCGATCATCGGCGCGACTTTCGGAAAGTCGGGCGCGTTGGTGCGCGTCTGGCAAAACGCGTAGTAGCGTTGCCGCGCTAGTTGTAGCGCCCGGTGGTGGACTGGGCCTACCCATGCACGAAACGTTTGGACTGCATGTTCCCATGCTTCGGTTGCTTGGGACGCTGCGCGCTTGGCGTTGGGATCGGGTTGGGACGGAACATTGGTGCTCATCGTTGCTTCCTCACATCATTGGCGCGCCGGGCGTTGCCGGGTCACGCCACCCCGTCCGCGGTTGCTGCGATGTGCCAACTGGACACACCTCACCTACGGACTTGGCGATTTGAGAAAGCATTCGACGCTAGAGCACGAGGGCGCTCCTTTTTTGCGATGAGCACATAAAACTTACCCGACAATAGCCAAATTGCGCAAGTTTGATTGTCTCCCCGTACATGACTAGCATCATTTTGAGGGGGACAGGCGTGGTGCGCCGGTCCGAATATGCGGAAGCACTGCTACTAAGCGGAGAGTATGCACATGGAAATTTCGGGTCGCGCATTTGTGGTGAGTGGAGGAGCGTCGGGTCTTGGTGAGGCCACGGTGCGGCTCTTGGCGGCGAGTGGGGGAAATGTCATTGTCGCCGATATGAACGCCGATCACGGCAATCGTGTAGCTTCAGAGATTGGCGCGAATGCAAAGTTTGTGCAGACTGATGTCACGAACGAAGACCAGGTGCAAACAGCAATCGACACGGCAGTGAAGACCTTCGGTGCGCTTCATGGCGCGATTAGTTGTGCAGGCGTGGGCATGGCGATGCGGCTCGTGAGCAAAATGGGTCCGCACCCGCTGGATGTGTTTAAGACGGTGATCGACATCAATCTCATCGGCACCTTCAACGTGATGCGCTTCGCCGCGAATGTCATGTCACAAAACGAACCCAACGAAGGCGGCGAACGCGGCGTGCTGATCAATACCGCATCGGTCGCGGCATACGACGGGCAAGTCGGGCAGTGCGCGTATTCGGCGTCGAAGGCGGCAATCGTCGGAATGACCCTCCCAGTCGCGCGCGATTTGTCGAAGCTGGGTATTCGCTGCGTGACCATAGCCCCCGGCCTGTTCGACACGCCCCTCATGGCAATGCTGCCGGAAGACACGAAGCGATCGCTCGGCGAATCGGTGCCCTTCCCGAACCGGCTGGGCCAGCCGGCAGAGTTTGCTCAGCTTGCTAAACAAATTATCGAGTTGCCTATGCTAAATGGAGAAACCATCCGGCTGGACGGCGCGCTGCGTATGGCGCCGAAATAGACCCGGCTCCGGCGCTGTTTCTCTTTACATAACTACGCAACGATTGCGGAGGAGTATTTTATGGACAAGCAAACCATGGTCAAATTGCTGAATGAGGACCTCGCTGGCGAACTCGGCGCGATCATTCAGTACATCACCTACGCGGCAAAAGCGACGGGCCCGTACCGGCCGCAATTGTCGGCGTTTTTCCTTCAGGAAGTGGCGGATGAACAACTGCACGCGCAGTACCTCGCCAACAAGATTTGCGCGCTGGGCGGCGAACCTACAACCGTGCCACGCCCGGTGCCTGCTGCGAAGACCGACAAAGAAATGTTGGAAGAAGTGCTAAAGGCGGAGCGCAAAGCAACCGCCGACTATTCGCAACGCGCGAAGCAGGCGGACGAATTGGGCGACAAGGGCCTCATGGTCCAGCTCGAAGATATGGTCCGCGACGAGAGTGGTCACAGCGAAGAGACGGAACGGATTCTGCGCGACTGGCCGTTGTAAAGGTTTTGCTAATAAACAAGACTATCGGCTCAATGAGCCAAAGCGGTGTCTACCCGCCACCGCACTCCACACGATCACGTGACTATTTGGAGTGCGGTGGCGGGTAGACACCGCTTTCACTGTGTGTTCAAATTGACTGCGCATTCCCCCGTAACTTTTCCCGCCCCGCCCCGTATACACTCACAGAATGGACAGCCGAAGTAGCAACGCAAGGGAGTTGCTGGCGGAGAGTGTGGTACACCGCGCTTGCGCTGGCGAGCCGCGCGCCGTTGAGGCGTTGTGTCTCCACTTCGAGAAACCGCTGTTCGGGTATCTCTATGGCATGTTGCGCAATGCGCATTCCGCGCAGGACTTGGTGCAGGAAACGTTGCTGCGGCTGTTTCGCATGACGCGGGAGGGACGGTTGAACGGTCAACCCGCGCTCGTGCGATCACTGGTGTTTTCCATTGCACACAATCTCGCGGTGGACGAACTGCGGCGCGGCAAGTCGAAGCCAGACCCGCAAGTTGAATCGATCTCTCCCCCAAATCCCGTGGAGCGTGCGTTCGCTCGCGAACAGATCGATTGTGCGTTGGCGCGCTTGCCCGATTCCCACCGCAACGCATTGATGCTGCGCGTGTGGGGCGAACTCAGCTACGCAGAAATTTCCGACACACTTGGCGCGACCCCCGCCGAAATAAAAATATGGTTATACCGCGCCCGCAAACGGCTCGCGGAACTGCTCGATCGCGATGGACAGTACATTGAACAACGAACACAATAAATGCGACGAAATCCTGCTCTCCGCCTATCTCGACGGCGAGGTGACGGTGGAAGAACGCCGTTCAGTCGAAGATCACGTTACCCACTGCGCATCGTGCGCGGAATTGGCTGCGCGTATGCAGCACGTCGATGACGTGCTACGATCGACGTTGCTTCCGAAGAATTTGCATGAACAGATGAGGGCCTCCATCGCGCGCGAGTCATCGAGATCGAGTTGGAGGCGCGTTTTGCGATGGGGCGGCATTGCGGCGGCGTTATTAATATCATTCGGTCTTGGCGTTTGGGCATCGGGCGTGTTGCGCAAACCACAGGCTGTCGAAATCGCAAAGGAAAACGAGACCGCTCATGCAATCAAGAATCCGCATACTCCAGAGGTCACGACGACACCCTTCATCGCGCCCGAGCCTGGTATCGTTGAAACTGAAGCCGAGTCACGCCTAGTAATCGAACCAATTACACCTGCGCCGGGACCTACTATTGAGCCAATGAAAGTGGCAGGCAATGCTTCGCCTCCCGCTGCGGAACCAGAACCGCCCAAGGCAAATCCAAAAATCGAGAAGACTGAGATTGAGAATGATACCGCTGTAGTTCAAACACCAAAAGCGCAATTGAAGAAAGCACCGAATACCGAACGCCGTGTTCCCGCGAATCAATATGCGAATACAGAATTCGTGACAAAGGAGAGTAAAGAAGGAAAAGCAGCGACGATGGACCCTCCGATCGAATTGCCCCCCAGGATTACTGTTTCATCGCTGCCAGATATTTCAAGTCTTGAGGAAATCAAGATCGATCTGCCACCGCCGTATTTCGGGGGGACGCCGCTCTCTTATTTCAACGATCACTTGGAAGAGAAAAGCTTCAAGCCGCGCGAGCCATTTTGGGCTCCCAAAGGCACAGGTGTGATTTCTCGCGGTAAAAAGGTGACTAGCAGTGATCCCGATCCGACTTTCGGGAAGCTCTCGATGATTACCGACGGTGAAAAAGGATTTCAGAACGAAAACCTCGTGGAACTCGGCACAGGTCCGCAATGGGTTCAAATCGATCTCGGAGAACCATACAAGATATTCGCAATAGTAATCTGGCATTTCCACGCGGCCGACCGGGTATATTTTGACGTTATCGTACAAACCTCACCCGCTGCTGAAGTTTTCATTTTCACTTTGTTTAATAATGATTACGATAATTCCATCGGACTTGGTATCGGCGAGGATAAGGAATACATCGAAAGCAACGAAGGCAAACTTATCGACTGCGGTCCGATAGGGACTACGTCGCGATATGTCCGTTGCTACTCAAATGGCAACACAACCGACCAAACAAGTCATTATGTGGAAATTGAGGTGTGGGGAATTCCGATTGCGAAGGCCAACGGTTAGACAGCAAAAGCAAACGACGCGCAGCCTATCGGCTAATTCTCCCTAAGCTTGGCATCATAACCAGTTCTCCGTTGATAGTCCTGCCACGCGCGCAAAATGTTTCATGTTGTTTGTCACCAGCGTAAGATTTGCGGAAAGGGCGTGCCCCGCAATAAGTGCATCAATCTCGCCTATCGGCGTGCCGCGAGCGGCAAGCTGCGCAGCCAATCTGCCGGAGGTGTCCGCTGCCGCTTTATCGAAGGCCAGCACAGTTACGGAGCGAGTGAATATGTCAATCTTTGCATGTAGCGATCGCGACAACCGCTTCTCGGCGCCGAATCGAAGTTCGACGAGCGTTATTGCGCTTATACAAACCTCAGTGCGGGAGTGACGCTTTAGGTTCGCATCGACGTGCCCGTCGTTCCGCAACGCGTAACTCACCGTATCGGTATCCAGCATATAGCGAAGCATCACGCAAAAGGATCGCGCATGTCTTTGACGCGCCGCTGCTTCGGGCGTGGAAGTTTTTCCTTTACGGAGCCGAGAATCGCCAAGAATTCCTCGGGCCATTCATCTTTCGGTTCGACGATGGGTTCGAGCACAATACTTCGGCCCTGCTTGAAAACCATCACTTCCGGCGCGTTGAACCGAAATTCCTTTGGCAGCCGCACGGCTTGGCTTCCACCGTTCTGAAATATTTTTGCGCGTTTCTTTTTCACGTAAAAAGTATATACTTATGTATATACTTTGTCAAGCCTGCTTGGCGCTATTTCCCCGTGAACTGAGGCGCGCGCTTTTCCATGAAGGACAACACGCCCTCGCGAAAATCGTCGCAGCCGAAGCTTTCCATCATTTCGTTTGCAGCGAGATCGACGCTTGGTCCAAGGCGATTGAAGAGGCCGTGCCAGATTTGGCGTTTCATCACGCGGAGTGAGCGCGGGGAGGATTGTGTCGCGAGTTGCGTGGCGAACTTGCGCACCGCCTGCATGAACTCTTCTTGCGGGACGACACGGCTCACAAGTCCCATACGCAGCGCTTCGTCCGCTTCGATGATGCGCGCGGTGTAGAGCAGATCCATCGCGTTCTCGATACCAACAATGCGCGGCAGCAACCACGCGATACCGTACTCCGCGATTAATCCACGTTGGGCAAACGCAGTACCAAATTTCGCTTTGTCACTGGCGATGCGGAAATCGCAGAACAACGTGTGTACAAGTCCGATGCCCATCGCGTGACCGTTGATGGCCGCTATGATGGGCTTTCCAATTGCCGGCGGAAATGAGTATTGCTTCTGGAAATCTTCCGGTGTGTCCGGGCCCACACCAGGCAGGGGGAGATCGGTCTGGACGTCTGATGTATCGACTTCACCACCCATCACGCTGTTGAGCAGGCTCATGTCCGCGCCCGCGCAGAAGCCGCGCCCGGCGCCTGTCACAATGATCACGCGCACATCGTCGCGCTGTTCCGCGTCCGACATCGCGCGCTTGTACTCGGCTTCCATCTTGAAGGTCCACGCATTCAACTTATCGGGACGGTTTAACGTGATCGTCGCGATGTACTCCGATACCTCATAGGTAATTTCGTCGAACGACATGGGACCTCCTCTTCGATTAGTAGGTTGATCGGATCAACCCGCAGCACCTTGCAGCTAGACTATAGTGAAAGACCGGGCGGCGTGTCGAAAATGGCAAGCCCGGCGCGTGTAGGTAGGACCGCGTAAACGCGGAACTACAAACTGGCAATGACGAAGTTCAGTAAGTGACGGTGCAGAGGAGTTTTTCGAGCACGTCTACTGCCGAATAATCGGGTGAGTCGCCGTTACAGAACTGGGCTATGTTCGCGAGGTCATCGCCCAAGGTGACTAAGGGCTGTTCGGTGTAGCCATTCTCACGGATCTGTCCCAAACCAATGTTTGCCGACAGTCCGTTGCAGAGACATTTGCGGCCTTCCGCATCTTCAGGATTGCCGCCTTTCTTCACGAATTCCGCGACGGGTTCTCCCGGACAACGAAACCCTATCTTCCCATCTTGTTTTCGATAGGGCTCCCGAAGATACCCCAGATCGCACAAGCGCTCCCGCTGTGCATAGTCCTCCTCTTCGGAAAGAGTGTTGTGCAAACACGCAACCTTAAAGGGAAAACCTGTAGGGGAAGCGCTAGGGTCGGTATGCACGTGCGCACCGCCCCTAATTGCTTTCATTACAAGCGCGCGTCGCAGATCGGGCGCAAGCCCGGAGTCGGTCGATAGCGCAAAGGCAGTCCCCACCTGAATGCCGGCCGCGCCAAGGTCAAATGCTTCCTGCAACTTGCCAGGGTTGCCATAGGATCCCGCGAGCCAGAACGGTAAGCCCAACTTCCGTATCGCGTCCAAATTTACTACATCGCGCTCGCCGTAGATCGGCTGACCATCTTCCGTCAATTTCAGCGCACCGCGTGGCGGCGCATTATGGCCTCCCGCGGTCGGCCCTTCGATGACGAATCCATCGATACGTCCATTTGCCTTGCGCGACAACATTATGGCCAGCGTTTCCGATGCGATGATCGGTAGAAAGAATGGTCGTTTCAATTCCGCGAAATGCCCATTAAATAGCGCGCGCGGATCAAAGGTCATACGATACGATTCACCATGCAGCGCGCCCGCGACGCGCAACGGGTACGATGCGACGCTGTGATCGACGTAGGCATCCAACACGCCCGGAATATCCACGGGAATACCTGCGCCCATGATCACAAAATCGACGCCTGCGAGCATCGCGCCGTAGATGGACGGCAAATGGGGGAGTTGTATCTTCTCCAGAAAATTGATGCCCACAGGATTGTCGTGGCCCTCCCGCGCGAGGAACACTTCAACGAAGTTTGCCGCGACCGCAAGTTCCTGCGCACGTCGCGAGCCCTCGTAAGTGTGCATCGGCACATTGCGGTAAGGTTTATCGACTTCTTTTCCGCCTTGTACGAAATAGGTATTCAGAATTCGCTCGGCGGTTTCATAGTAGGGAAACGCTTCGAGCGCGCGACGAATGTGTCCGCCAGGATCGCCGCACTGCAAGCGCCGCGCGAGTACCAGATCGATAGCGGTGCCAGACACGACGCCGAGTTGCCCGAAACTGGAAACGGCACGCGCCAATCGCCAGTTGGACACAGCGGCACCCATGCCGCCCTGAATGATGATGGGCCAATCGCGGGTAGATGCGGTCATTCTGTCCCCCATGCAACCGGGTGGTTGCTACGGAGTCCCCCGACTCCGACCTTCCGATCATAACAGGAGGCACGCAAACAAACAATTAGCAAATCTTGAATGAAATTTATTATTGACAATATGGCTATAAGTGCAGATCCACCTATACCTTACTGGCTTTTCGCGGGCTTTGGTCTCATTCCGTATAAGTGGCACAAGGTAAACCGGTTACCCACACAAAATATGGTATATCTGTTTGAAAAAATCCCTTCCCTTGTTGCTCGTCTTTGTGTATACTTGTCAAGTCTACTAGATATTGTAGGGGTGGTAGTTCGTGACGGGTCTCAAGCGAAAAGTCCATTTCGTGGGCGTCGGCGGCATCGGTATGAGCGGCCTCGCCGAGATTTTGCTCAATCTCGGCTACGACGTCTCCGGTTCCGATCTGCAGGCCAGCGAGATCACCGAACGCCTCCAAGAATACGGCCTTATATTTAAGGAAGGTCACGAGGCCTCCCAAATCGATGATGCCGCGATCCTTGTGATCTCCGCTGCGGTAAAGAATGACAACCCCGAAGTCGTCGCTGCGCGCGAACGTGGCACACCTGTAATTCAGCGGAGTGAATTGCTCGCCGATCTCATGCGTCTCAAGCCGAACGCGGTGGCCGTCGGCGGCACCCACGGCAAGACCACAACCACCTCCATGATCAGCGCAATCCTCGACCACGCGAACATTGGCGCGACAACGATCGTCGGCGGCATCCTGCATCGCAGTGGCACCAACGCGCGGTGGGGGACAGGCGATTATCTCGTCGCGGAAGCAGACGAACACGATGGTTCGTTTCTGCGCTTGCATCCCACGATTAGCGTCGTGACAAGCGTCGATGCCGAACATCTCGAATACTACGGCACGCTCGACAAGATCCAGCGCGCCTTCACACAGTTCTGCAACATGGTGCCGTTCTACGGCTTCTCGATTGTGTGCTGGGACGACGCGAACACGCGCGCCTTTTACAAAGCAATCGATAGCGTCTGCGTGACCTACGGCACGAGCGAAGGCGCGGGCGTACGCGGTAGCAACGCGACCATCGTCGTGCCCGACAAATCGAAATCCAAAGCCGCGCAATTGGCGAATTTACGCACGCGCGTAGAAGTTCACAGCGACGATTCCCGCCTGCAAGTAAAGGGGCGGCTAGGTGCGCTGACTGTCAATGCGATCGGCGAACACAACGTGCGCAATGCGCTTGCGGCCTGCACGGTTGGGCTTTGCCTTGGCATGAAGTTCGGACAGATTTCCGATGGCCTGAAACTCTACGACGGCGTGCAGCGCCGCTTGCAGGTGTGCGGTGAACACAAAGGCATCACCATCGTAGAGGATTACGCGCACCACCCCACGGAAATCGCCAGCACGCTTGAGGCGGTACGTTGGGTCGAGCCGAGGCGCGTGATCGCCGTCTTTCAACCGCACCTGTTCAGCCGCACGAAATTCTTCTCCAGCGAATTCGCAGCGGTATTGTCGAAATTCGATCGCGCCATCGTCACGCCGATCTATGCGTCTCGCGAAGAACCGATGCCCGGCGTGGATTCAGGCCTTATCGTCGACGAAGCGCGCCGTAACGGCGCAACGCAAGTCGAACTCTCCAACGATATGAACGCCGTCCCTGCGTACCTTGCTCCAACGTTACAAGAAGGCGATGTCGTGCTTGTGCTCGGTGCCGGCAATATCAACAAAGTCTGCGCGCCGCTCATCGACGAGTTGAGGAAACACTGATGCCGCGCGCCGCAGCATTGCGAATCAAAGACCAGCGTATCGCGCGCCGCGAGACGGGGCGCGGCGGTGTGCGCACGGCCTTCGTCACAGTATTCATGCTAGGGTCGCTGAGCAGCGCCGCGTTTGCCTTCTACCAGTACGCCGACCAATCCGACTATTTCCGTGTGAAGACCATTCAAATCGACGGCGCGGAACTGTTGAAGCCGGACGATATCGCCGCGCTGTCCGGCGTATCCAATGAAGACAACATTTTGTTCGTGAGGCCGTCCGTTATTAAGTCGAAAATCGAAGCCAATCCGTACATCGCGCAGTGCACAGTAACGCGAACCTTTCCCGATCTCGTGCGGATCGCAATTGATGAGCGCTATCCCGTGGCGACCTTGCTTGCGCACAACCACGCCTACGAGATTGATGCAGATCTCAACGTCTTGCGGCGCATGTCGAACGGTGAACCCAATACGGGTCCACTGATTTCGCAGATCGCCGACGTCGGCGCCGTCGAACCGGGCATGCAACTGGCGCAGGCGCCGTTGCGCGTCGCGCTGCAGATCTGGGACGCGTTTTCGGAGACGTCAATGTCACGCGAGGTAACCGTGTCCGAAATTGCAGCCGCGGGGATCAACGAGATTCGCATGTACTGCGACGAGTTGCCCTACGAGATACGTTGGGGGCGAGACGATGTCGCGCGACAAGCGCGCAATCTCGACCTGTTATGGAAACAACGCGGCAAAGACTTGCCGTGTACGGAATACCTGGACCTGCGTTTTGGGCAGGATGTTGCATGCAAATAGGGAAGTTTCAGCGGCACAGCGTCATGCAGTGCGTGACGGCAAATAGTGGGGAGAGATAGTCATGCCAATCGGAATCACGGATGAGTTACGGACCTTCGATCAGCAAGCGGTAATTAAAGTTTGCGGAATCGGCGGCGGTGGTGGAAATGCGGTTGGACGCATGATTGAAGCAGGCCTGAAGGAGGTCGAGTTCATCACCATCAACACCGACGCGCAGGCGTTGAAACATTCCCCCGCAGGAACGCGCCTGCAAATCGGCGACATCGGATTGGGCGCGGGCGCAAAACCGGAAATGGGCCAACAGGCCGCGCTCGAAGATCGCGAACGCATCCACGACGTGCTGCGCGGCGCGGACATGATCTTCCTCACCGCGGGCATGGGCGGTGGCACCGGCACGGGCGCGACGCCCATCGTAGCGGAAGTCGCGAAGGAAACCGGCGCGCTTACTGTTGCGATTGTTACGCTGCCGTTCCAGTTTGAAGGCCGCGCCCGCTATGACAATGCAATGAAAGGTTTGAGCGCGCTCGAGCCACACGTAGACGCGCTGATTGTCGTGCCGAACGATCGCCTCTCGCTGCTGTGCCACGAAAACATCTCTTTCCTCAACGCGTTCCGTCTCGCCGACGAAGTGCTGCACAACGGCGTGCGCGCTATTTCCGAACTGATCACCATGACCGGCCTCATCAACCTTGACTTCGCTGATGTGCGCACAATCATGTCGAACAGCGGCCGCGCCCTCATGGGAATCGGTTCGGCGGAAGACGACAAACGCGCCGTGCGCGCCGCGCAGGAAGCGATAGTTTGTCCGCTCCTGGAAAAGTCGAGCATCGACGGGGCTATCGGTGTTATAGTGAACATCAAGGGTGGCAGCGATATGGGCATGCGCGAAGTGCATGAAGCCGTTACCACGGTGCAGAAGGCCGCGCACCCGAACGCGAACATAATTTTCGGCGCTATCATTGAAGACGAGCCGCGCCCGGATATTCAGGTGACGGTCATCGCCGCGGGCTTCCCTTACGAAGCCATGCAGCCGCGCCCGCAGCAGTACGATAATGCGGTATCGCTAACATTTGAAGTAGACGAAACGCTGGAGCCGCCGCGCCTGCCGATTGTGGAAGAACCGGTCGTGCGTATGGCGCCGCCGAAGCCGCTCGTCGCGCAGCAGGAGCAGTTCCACTTCGAGGAACCGATCACGCACCACGAAGAGGAACGGCTGCCTGAAAGCGTGCTACCGTTTACGCCGCGCGAACCGGAAGAAGATATGGGTATCCCGGCCTTCATGCGCAAGAGGATTCGCAGAACGTGAGTTTGATCGAGCAGTTACTTCAGCGGGCCATCGACAAGGACGCCTCCGACGTCCATATCAAGTCAGGTGGCCCGCCCTATTTTCGGGTGGACGGCGAACTTGTGCCGCGCAAGCGCGATATTAGCGTCGCGGAAGTGCAATCGATTATCGATGAACTCCTGAATGCAAAGCAGAAGGAACATCTTGAAGAACATGGTGAAGTAGACCTCGCCTATTCCCATCCGCGCCTCGGGCGTTTCCGCGTAAACATCTTCCACCAACGCGGCACAAACTCGATGGTGATGCGAAGGATAAAAAGTGTAATCCCGAATTTTGAAGAGTTACACCTGCCGCCCGCGATAGAACGGCTTACACGGTTGCAGCGCGGACTTGTATTGATAACCGGCACAACCGGTAGCGGCAAATCCACTTCACTCGCTTCGATCATCGATTACATCAACGAACGCCGCAAGTGCCACATCGTTACCATCGAAGACCCCATCGAGTACACGCACCGCGACAAGCAGGGCGTGGTGAACCAGCGCGAGATCAATATCGATACGTCCAGTTTTTCTTCCGCATTACGCGCAGTCATGCGCCAAGACCCGGATGTAATCCTCGTTGGCGAAATGCGCGATCTCGATACGTTTCAGGCGGCAATCAGTGCAACCGAAACCGGCCACCTCGTATTCACCACGCTGCACACGACGAACGCGATGCAGACCGTGGATCGCATCGTCGATCTATTTCCAACGAACCAGCAGGATCAGGTGCGCTCGCAATTGTCGATGAATTTGAAAGCGATTGTGTGCCAACGCCTCTTGCCGCGCGCAAGCGGCACTGGACGCGTGCCCGCGTGCGAAGTCTTGTACGTAAGCCCCGGCGTGCAGAAACTCATCAAGGAAAACCGGCTCGACAAAATCCCCACCGCAATTCAGCAAGGCCGAGAAGACGGCAGCCAGTCTTTTAACGACAGCCTATACGCGCTAATAAAGGCGAGGTTGATTACGCTGGAAGTTGCAAACGAAGTGTCCGACAACCCCGCGCAACTCAACCTCATGATGCAAGGCATCACGCTGGCACAAATGCGCGGCGGCATCCTCGGCGAAGTGTAGGTTTAGAGCCGAACCAAGGCACTCGTTCCCAAGCTCCGGCTTGGGAACGCACTCTTGAAAAGCTCTGCTTTGATCTTCGGCTTGTCACTTCGGCAACGCCAAATACTTCTCCAAAAACCGATCGATCACATACTGACAATGCGCATTGATTTCCGCGGCAGCGTCCATCGTGTGCGGCCAGCCTTCGATAATCTCATAGGCATTCGGAACGCCGAGCGCATCCAGGTTCGCGTGTAGTCGCTCCGTTTCGCGATACGGAATTAGATTGTCTATTGTCCCGTGAAACGACAAGGTCGGCGGATCGCTCTTGTCCAAGTGTACCACCGGCGACGCCTTTGCATATGCCGCGAAATCTTCGTCCTGTTTTTTACCAATGAAATTATTCGTCTCGCGCGCATCCCGCGCAAGGTCACCCGTCAGGTCCGGCACGCCGTAAAAATTCACGACGGCCTGCACGCGACTGCTCTGATCGTTGTTGCCGCCCGTTCCTTCCAGGCTGGGATGGTCCGAAAAACCACCCATCAACGAAAGGTGCCCGCCCGCAGACCCGCCAATCACTCCGATCTTTTCAGGATCGATTCCATACTTCGCCGCGTTCGCGCGAACCCAGCGTATCGCACACTTGCAGTCCTCGACGGCTGCGGGAAATTTTGCCTCTTTGCTGAGTCGGTAGTTGATCGACACGGTGACATATCCCTTCACGGCGTAGTCGATGTTGTATACGACGTAGTCCTTTTTGTCACCGCCTTCCCAACCGCCACCGTGAATAAACACCAGCGCCGGCACGGGCTTCGCGATTTCCTTCGGCGCGTAGAGATCAAGCAGGAGGGGTGTGTCACCACCTTTTCCGTACTCGATATCCTTCGTTACGGTTATCGTGTTAGGCGGTTCCGCAGGCGGTTTGATCAGTTTTACCTTACCCGAGAACAGCGCCTTCTCAACCTCTTTCATGTCAGTAAAACCGGCAGGTATCGGCGGCGCACCTTTGGCGAGTTCGGCAATTTCGTTGGCATTTGCGAATACCGCGCCCAGCGCGGTCAGCACGACACAACTCAGGCGTGTAAAAATTAAAGTCATCGATGAACTCCTCTGGATAATCCGAGTATACACCAGCGCGAGCGCGGCCCGCGTCTATGTTATCCTTTCCGCGGATAGTTGGCTGCACGAGGAGAGCAATCGAGATGCGCAGGCTAGTGGGACTTGTAACGCTCGCGTTAATTGCGGGGTCCGCGCTGGCGGATGGTTTCAGCGATAAGTCGCTGTTCCAACCTGAAGAACTCTCCGAGGATCCCGCCGCGAAAGCCAACTGGAAACTCACGCGCACCGCGGCAGACAAAGTGGACGGTCCAATCCCACTCATTCTCATTCACGGACTCAGCACCGATTTCTGGGAGCCGTTTACGGCATGGGCATCGGACAGCGAAGAAGCGGCGGCATTTCGCAACCAGTTTCAACTTTGGAAATACCTCCAGCCGAACGATGGCGTGAACGCAGCGGTAGGCTACAGCAGCGCGTACCCGGGTTTTGAAGAAAGCCTTGCCGCATATCTCAACCGTTTCATCCTCGGCGCGCAAGAAGAAGGAAGTGAAGGGAGCGATGGGGCGACCTACTTCTTTCCCGCAGGCCCATTCTGCATACTCACGCACAGCCAGGGCGGCGTTACCGCGCGCGCCTTCCTCGCAAATTTTCCTGACATGGCGGAACGATGCCTCAGCGTCGTGACCTTAAGCGCGCCGCACATGGGCTCTCCCGGCGCGACACCACAATGGGTGCGCTACACGCTGTCGCAACTCGGACCGCTCCAGCGCCAAATCTTCCGCCAACCACTGCGCGGCGCGTTCGCATCATTCCTTCTGAACGACTATCTCTCCACCGCGCGCCAAAGCGACATGGACATGGGGTGGGCAAATTTAGATGCGCAAGGCATTGGAGGAATCCCCACGCGTGAGTTTCGTGTGTGGATGCCGCTGCAAGGATTTCAGCCAGCCACACTTTCCGCCCGCGACGGCAACGGCACCGACGCGCGCGAGTTGCCGGATTTTGATGACGATAGTTTTGAGCCTGCAGCGCTACTGCCAAACTTTTGCGGCGGCATTAATGAGATCACACCGCAAGAGCGAGGCGATATTAACATGAGCAAATTCTTCCTATACGGTGCATACCTGGAGCCGGGAAACAATTGGGAAGAATTGCGCGACCAGGCGGAGCAAGCTTACGGTGGCGGCAACACGGGCGCGATATACGACACCGCATTACGTTTGTTGAGCGTGCTCATGGCGCAGATCGAAACAAACGGTTCCCACGCACCGCTCGGCACGTACTTATTAAGCGATGGCTTCGTGCCCCTGCAAAGCCAACTCATGCTCGACGGCAAAGAGGAAAAGCTAATCTACAAGACGCAAACCGTGAATGGCTGCACCTTGCCTCTTCGCCCCTTTGAACCTCGCATGAAACTCATCCGCGACCACACCCTCGCAAACCCAAACCGCCTGCGTGTCCTCCGCGGCTGGAGCCATTACGACACCGTTACCGGCCGCTACGATGAAGATACGAAGACGAGTCCTTTGTTCCCAAAGGTGGCCGACGATCTTTTGAGTATGTTGTCGTAAGACTTCTAGTGAAAAACGATATCGTTACCGTCCGTCACCCAAGTGGTACCCGCAATACCGCCATTGTCCACGCGATCGCTGCCGGTGCTGTAGAGCCTGAACCCGTCGTCGGCGATGTGGTAGTGGTACGGGTTTCCGGTGAAGGGATCCACGCGGGTTTCGTTAAGATAAGAGGGTGACAGCGCGTCGAGCGAGCCCGGGTACGCGCCTTCAGCGCGGCGGTATTGTTCAAGCGCGATCATAATTTCCAACGCGTCCAGTTGGGCGGTCGCATTCGAGCCAGCGCCGACGAGATTCGAAATCGCGGGAAAGAGCATTTCGGCAACAGTATTACCGTTCGTCATGTCCGGATCGTGTATGCGTGTGTATTCGTAATAAGGCAATTGGGCCTGCTCGCTTGCGGTATCGTATAGAGCGAGTGTTTTCTCCATCATGGCGTACAGCGCATCGGGCGAGATAGTTGCCAGCTCGGTCTTGTTGGAATCGTTTGCAAAGCCATGTTGCGGATCGAGCATGTACTCGTAGAACGCTTGGGGTGTCTCAAACTGCCCGTAAAACCAATTCGAGAATATCTGTCCTTCGGTGCCCACGGTCTCGGAAATCGTGGGCCGTGTTTCCATAATGTTCTGAATCGTTGACGCCATCTTCTCCAAGTCGTCATTACTCGCATTCGAGAAACTGTTGCGCATCGCGTTGGCGGAAACACTCTGAATGGCAAAACCCACCAACTGCCCAATCATTACTGCGCCGTGCGTTGACTCGGATGAGAACCGTAGCAGATCGGAATAATTCGCAAATGCGGCATTGTATTCGCCCCGCGCTGCATACATTTTCGCTTCGAGCGTCATGAGCTGGCCCAGTTGGCGAAAATACTGCAAATAACCCAGCAATTCCTCCGGCCCGCTTGCCATCGGCACTTGCGCGTTGCCCACTTCCAGACCTTTGCGCAATGCGTCAAAGGCCGGCCCGCACATTTCGATTAATTCAATGAGTTTCGGATCGTCGCGCCATCCATTTAGATCTATATCCGTGAGCATGGCTTTCAACCATTCGCCATCAATGTCCGGCAACAAACTTACGGCCTCAAGGAAATAGCGGAGGCCGTTGTCTTCTGGGAGATCTTCGGGCTGCAGGCCTTCCCATTTCTTGCCGTCGCTGTTCGGTATCGATTGAAATCGTGCAAGCATTTTGCTCAATGCGTCGCCGTCGATTGCGGCGTTCTGTCGCAAGGGAGCTTGCACCGCCCTGGGCGCTGCAGTTGGTTGTGGAGTGGACTTGGCGAGGGTCGTCTGTGCAGGCGCGCTGGTCTTCATGATTGGACTGACTTCGTCGGGTTTAGCCTTGGGCGAACCGGTTGATTTCACGAAGTACGCTGTGAGGACTACAGCGGTCCCAATCCCGATAACCGCGATTTTCTTTGACACGATTAATACTCCTGAAGCGCCCAGAGCAGTGATGTATGTCGTTTCAACGCCCGCCACGGCGATCTTGCCCAGCGATGCCGCAAGCGTGGGGGAGAGTGCGTCCACGGCGCTGACTTTAAGGCCATGCAGCAGGGCCGCGTTGCTCGCTTCAATGCCCCTGCGCCGCAAAGAATCACGAATGGATTGAACGCCATCTTTCACGCGCCGTGCCACCGTCGCGCGCGCGATCCCGGTGAGCTCCGCGAGTTCCGAATACGATTTGCCTTCCAGAAAGTGTTGGACGACGAGCGATCGTGTTTCGTCATCCAGCTCATGAATCGCAGCATCGACGTGGGGCTCGATTTCATTCCAATGCAGTTCGACCATGCGCGGTGTAGCAGCCGCATATGTTGCTTCACGCTGTGCGCGGCGCGCGATGCTACGAAGGCGATCCAGAGAGCGATAAACGGCGAGCGCGTGTAAGCGAGCAGGCGGGTCCTGTGTGACGCTGTCTTCAGGTGAGGAGAGTGTTAGAAAACATTCCTGCGTTACGTCTTCCGCTTCGGCGGCATTGCCCAGGATGCGCCGGCAGGTGGCGAAAACCATCCGGGAGTGACGCGCGACAATCGTGGCGAATGCGTCGGCGTCACGGTGCTGCGCCCACAGCTTCCACAGATTTTTGTCCGACTCGTCCCGCACGGGTTACTCCAACGGCGCGTGTCTACGCGCTCATCATAGTAACGCCGCCGAATGCGAATCGTCTCACGGACTAGACTAAGGCTGGACGGCGGACTTCAACCCCTTCCACCAATCCAGCAAATCCACCAGCGCCTGCGGAGAATTAGTCGGCGGCGGGTTTCCGAATACGTCGGTGGTATTGATGCCGTGGCAATTCGTGCAGGTGCGGATTTCGCCTGCCTTAAAGGTGATCCAGAGGCGCTCGCGCACGGCCGGGGTACCGTCGGCCTCGGTGGTTTGCCAGGCCATTGCGCGTTGTGCGGGCACGAATGCGGCCGCGGATCCGTCGTCCGCAATGCGCACAGAACCTTGCGGCGCATTGGTAACTTCGGGATTTAATTCATCCCCCATTTCGCGACCTAATACGCGCCGACCGTCCCAACGGTATCCGCGCACCTGCTGGCCCGTGAAAAACTGAAGCCACTTCAATTCTTTCGGCGTCGATCCATCTTCGGCGTGCTGATGTTCGCTGCCTGAAACCTTCAGGTTGATGTCCTGCTGTTCATCCGCGCGCATCGTTACGTCGCGTGCGATGACCAGTGCCAGATTGTTCGCGACAAGATAGTCACGCAACTCCTGGACGCCCGCTTCCCCGCCAAGTTCCGTATCGAGAACGTCTGCCTCAATATTCGGCAGCGGTGTCACATTAGATTCCGGACGTGTCCGCGCGACGACTTCGACGGGCTGCAACTCCCACATCGGTCCGTCGTACTTTGCTTCTCGATAGCCATTGTTCTCGAAGTACTTCACATGCCCGGTGATCCCACCAGGTATCAAACGCGTCCCGGGGACGAAACTCTTGTTCGGCCCGCCCTTTACGAGTCGCTTGATCGAAAAATCGTAACGGCTGCTGTACGTGAAAGGATTCGGATATCCCGGATCGTTTACGGTCTCGTCGTCATCATATGGACTCGAACTATGCGCAGCCCACAGCGTGCCGTCGCTCATCGGCAACGGATCGCGAAATAGTCCCGGGCGCGTCGCATCCGGCTGTTGACCGTCATCGATATAACTCGCGGTATTCTTGTGCGTGATGTATTTGATTGCGAGGTCATCCGCATTTTTACCCTGCGGCGCGTCGAGGCGAACGATTTGACCGGAAGCGTGCGTGGAAAACTCCGGCGGGTTGGTGCCGTAATAGCGTCCGGGCTTTGTCGGATCTTCAGCAAGTTGAAGAAAGTTTGTAATGCGTGGCGTCGAAAACGCATAGGCCTCCGGCAAATAGTCGCGCGCGGAGGGAATGTATCCAACCATCTCCAGGCGGCCAAAGTGGTTCAGCGTCTCGTGATCGGAACCGTCTTCATTAATCGCCCAAGGCAAGAAATGATTGAAGGTGTGCCCGTTCTCGGTGTCCTGCAAATCATCCCAGGTCGCGTTGCCTTGCGAGCCTCGGGCCTCGGGAAATACTTCGTCACCCGGAGCGAGATCGTGTTTCGCGTTTGAATCTTCGGAGTCATAGGTCACGACGTCATAGGAGGTGTCGTCGTTGTGGATTATCGCGTAGATGTCCGCGTCGGCCTGTTGATCGCGCTGTAAATGGTCCCAACGCGTGAATACGATTCGGCCGTAACTATCCACAAAGGGATCGAAATCTCCCGACGGCGCATGATCGAGAATGTGCAGGTTGCTGCCATCAGAGTTCATGATCCAAAGGCCAGAGACTGTCGCGGTCGATTCGTATTCATCAAGCTGTGGATACAAATTGCGGTCGCCGCCGCGCGGCCGGTCCGTCGTAAAAATGATCCGATCGTCGGTCGCATAGCAAGGCGCGACGTTGTTGTAGTCCTTGGGCTGCTTCAACTTTGTAATCGTTGCCGTCTGCCCCTGGCCGATCCCCGTGACTTCGTAAATCTGGAAGTAGACGGGGTCGTAGTCGTCCTGCGTGATGCCGCCGATGACCATGCTGAACAGCGCCTTCGTGCCGTCCCAATGCACGTGCGGATCGCGCACGGTGAGCAGCTTCTTCTTTTTTACCCCGTAGCCAAGCTCCTGCGTGAGATTACGCAGCGTCCCGTCCGGGTAGCGGATGTAGAGGTGGCCACCGCGCGGCGCAGACCCGGAATTACCCTTGTGATTCGCAAAGGTCGAATTCACCATCGCAAAATCGCCCGCATACGGTGTCTGCGTCACAAACATCACCGGGTTGGGAATATTCGGTGCGCCTTTGTCATCCTGCGCGTTAGCAGACGAAGCTACCAATGACACAAGAAGCGCGGTGACACTAAGAACGGGCGAGACAGGGCACAACTTTGCTCTCAACATATCGACTACCTCTCCAAGACCAATCAACCCCAGAAAGCAAAAGGCCCTGCCTATTACTACCTGAGAAGTCCTGAAAAGGCAAGAGAAGTAATTAAAAAATTACACAAAATCAGGATTCGGAAGATGAATTCCCGAAAAAATCGGCAAGCGCTAGCGTGAGCGACGTTATTGCGGAAAGAAACTCCAGTCCGATTCCCGCAAATCCACCAAAGAGTCCCAGGAATGATTCTGAAATAAAGATGAATTCCCAGATGGGGGTCAGCGCGGCTTTGGCGGGCCGTTGTTTCATGCTGCGGATCTTGGTGGTATTCATTGCGCGGTAGCTCCTGCAGGTTGTTCGGTTGGCGTAATGCTTGCACCCGGCGCGCCGACTGGATGGGCGCCTGGCTCATCATCAAGGTCAACAGGTTCGCTGCCGGGGCAGTCCACACCGCGCCGTTCGAGTAGCGAGCCTTCAAGACGGTACAGATTCACGAGCGCCTGCAGATATTCCGCGGTCGCCTGCACCTCGGCGAGTTGCGCACTCAGCAAATCGCGCTGCGCCTGCGATACGAGCAGTATTGTGGACCGGCCTAGACGATACTTCTCGCGTTCCACATCAAGCGTCGTCTGCTGCAGCCGGCTGGTGACGGCGGTCGCATCGATTTGCTGACGCGACCGTTCCACTTCGATGTACGCGGAACGGATATCCTGTTCGACGAGCTGGTTCAAATTTGCGAGCGCCCGCAAATCGCGATCGCGCGTAAGCTTCGTGCGATTGTGGCGCGCGCGTGGACCGCGGTTGCCGATCGGGTAGCTGAACTCCGCGCCGACCTGGGTCGTCGTGTTCTCTTCGCGATCGTTTTGTGTATTGACCAGGAAAAGTTCGCTGTAATGCGTGCGGCTGACCGATTTCGTGAACGAAATAAACACATCAAGTTGCGGCAGCAATCCATTTCGAGTCCGCACAAGTTCCAAGTCGTCCTGCTGAATCTGCAAGCGCGTTTGATTCACATCGGGCCGCATGCGCCGCGCCAACACGATGGACGCTTCGACGTCCATTAGATCGACTTCCGGAATCGCAGGATCGCTGAGCAGATTAAGATCGACCGGGTGAAGGGAGTCCGCATTCGGATTGAGCAAACGCAGAAACGCGGTTCGAAGCGTGTCGTAACTTGCGCGCGCATCAATCAGCGAACTCTTGCGTTGCGCAACTTCAGCGTCCGCCGCGGCCAGCTCGCTTTCCGCAAGATCGCCAATATTGATACGGTCTTGCACCTCGCGCGACTGGTTCTCCGCAATGGTGAGCGATTCTTCGAAAATTTTTATCTGGCGTTGCGCCGTGAGGCAGTCCCAATAGGTCTGCTCTACCTGCGACACCAGGTCTTCGGTAAATCCGCGCAGGTTATATTCCGATGCAAGCGCCGCAAGCTTCGCTTGGCGCAAGCTGGCGAGGTTTACGCCCAGCCCGCCGCCTCGCAGCAACTGTTGCCGCACAGTAACATCCAAATTGTGCGTATCCGTATCGGTGTCCGTTCCGTAAACGCGACTCGGATCCGTACTCTTGTTACGCACTTTCGTTCGGTCTTTGCCAACGCTGATCGTAATGTCCGTCCCCAGGGGAAGCCGTTGCGTTACTCCCGCATTCCGCGTGTCGCCGTCTACATCCACTTCCGTGTTCAC
Organism: Candidatus Hydrogenedentota bacterium; assembly: GCA_020848835.1. GTDB lineage: Bacteria > Hydrogenedentota > Hydrogenedentia > Hydrogenedentales > SLHB01 > JABWCD01. The sequence goes on along the minus strand of JADLHJ010000022.1, from coordinate 64,569 downwards.
AGGCTGCCATGCGCTACCCGCGGAGATCGTTCCGCCATTGCCATCAGGAATCGAGATCGGTGTTCGCAACAGCAAGTCAGTTTCGTTTTCATCTTCCGTCTCGACGTAGTTAGCATTGAGCACCGGATCGAAAACCGATCGTTGCTCTGAAATGAATGTCTTCTGAATTGCGGGGTTAACTTCTTCGACGGACAGCGCCTTGTTGTTAGCGAGCGCGATTACGATAGCGCCTTCCACGGTGAGGTTCAGCGTGTCGCCCGGCACGGGCGATTCCTTATCGGCCTCCGGAACACGCGCCGGATCAAGCGCGGGCGGCGATACCGACTCCGGGTTAGGCACGGGGTTCTTCACCACGACATCTGGAATAGCCGGCGGCCTGGAGAACTCGATCGCCGCACAACCAGACAGCACGGCGAGCAACGCACACGAAAGCTCCCGTTTGGTCAACCGCAGATTCACTTCCACTCCTTACGCAAAACCGCCAAATACGATCAGGAAATACTACTCATAGCGCAGCGCATCAATCGGATTCAGCTTCGCAGCACGCCGCGCCGGATAATATCCGAAAAAGATACCAACAGCCGCCGAGAACAACATCGCCATAATGATGTTGTGCCCTTCAATCACTGTTGTGAAATTCGTCATGCTGGACAGTAACTTTGCCGTACCAACGCCCGCGGCTACACCAAGCACGCCGCCAATAGCACTCATCAAAATCGCCTCAAACAAAAACTGTCGCAGAATATCCCGGTCTTTCGCGCCGATGGCTTTACGTATGCCAATTTCGCGCGTGCGTTCAGTGACCGTGACCAGCATGATATTCATGATGCCGATGCCGCCAACCAGCAGCGAGATGCTCGCGACCGCGCCGAGCAGGATCGTGAACGTGCCGGTCACTTCATTCGCTGTGCTGATCATGTCCGCCTGATTGCGGATTTCGATATCGTCGGGCGAGCCCGGCTGCGTCTTGTGGCGCTTGCGCATCAACTCGAAAATCGCGTCCTGCACCGTGTTCAGGTCTTCTTGCGTTTTGCATTTCACGCTGATTTCGCGCAGGTAGTCCTGGCCAAACAGTTGCTTCATCGCGACGGTGTAAGGCACGAACGCATTGTCGTCGGGATTAAACCAACCCTGATCGCCCTTCGCCTTCGTTACGCCGATAACTTCAAAATTCACGCCATTCAATTTTATTGTCGCGCCAACCGGCTCCTCGGTCCCCATCAAATCTTCGGCCGTCTGCGGGCCGAGTATGATCACCCGCGCCATGCGCTCTTCTTCGCCATTTGTAAACAAGCGGCCTTTTTCAATTTCAAAATTACGGAGTGGGAGGTAGGTGACCGCAACGCCCATCACGCTGCAGTTCGTGTTGTTCTCGAAATATTTCAATTGCCCGCGGCCGGACACCACTGGCGCGACCTGCTCGACGCCCGGCACTTCGCTGAGTATTGCCTTGGCATCGTCAACCGTCAGATTTTGCTCCGTGCCCGTGCGCACGCCGCTCGAACCGCCGCGCTGTTCCGGGCGCACCGTCAGCAAGTTCGTTCCCATCGCCTGAATGCTGCCCATCACCTGCGACTGCGCGCCGGCGGCGATTGCGAGCATCGCGATGACCGCGCCCACGCCAATGATCACGCCAAGCACCGCAAGAAACGATCGCAGTTTGTTGGCAATAAGGCTATACACGGCGACTTTTAGAAGGACTGCAAAGTACATGCTTACGACTCCACAATCTTTCCGTCGAAAATTCGAATAGCACGTTGACAATGCTGCGCGACACCCGAATCGTGCGTCACCATCACAATAGTCCGTCCGTCTTCGTTTAACTTCTTAAATAACGCGAGAATTTCCTGGCCCGTCTTTGAGTCCAGATTTCCCGTCGGTTCGTCCGCAAGAATCATTGTCGGGTTCGTCACGATCGCGCGGGCAATTGCTACGCGCTGTCGCTGACCACCGGACAACTGGTTGGGTTCATGCTTCATGCGATCGGCAAGCCCCACCGTATTAAGCGCCTGCGCGGCGATGTCTTTCGCTTCCTCACGCTGGGCATAGAGTAATGGCAGTTCGACGTTTTCGAGCGCCGAAAGACGCGGCAACAAATTAAACGTCTGAAACACAAAACCGATGCGCCGGTTGCGTATGTCCGCAAGTTCGTCGCTCGACATACCCGCAACATTCTCGCCGCCAAGCCGGTACACACCGGAATCCGGCGTATCCAGACACCCGAGGATATGCATCAGCGTAGACTTGCCGCTGCCCGATGGACCCGTGATCGCCGCCATTTCACCATCGTGGATGGTAAGGCTGACGTTGTCCAACGCCGCTACGATCTGTCCGCCAAGGTCGTATTTCTTGCAGACGGACTGGACTTCGATCACCGGCCACGGCCTCCGCCGCTACTACCACCACCGCCCATCGTGCGCATCATCATCATTCGGCCGCGCGTGCTGTTCGCCCCGCCGCCACCACCACGGCTGTCGTTGTTCCATTCGCTGTCGGCGTCCGCACGTTGTACCGTTACGGTGTCGCCTTCGTTTACGCCACTGATCACTTCATACGCACTGCCGTCGGTGATACCAAGGTCAACCGGTACTTTGTCGCCAGCCGTGCCATCCGCTTTCGCCATCACCGCAAAGGTCTTGCCTTTTTCACGCGCGATCGCGTTGTAGGGGATCGTGAGGACTTCTTTCTTATCCGCGATGACGACGTTGACGTTCGTCGTCATCATCGGTTTGAGCAGCGCTTTGTTTTCGCTCTCGACCTCTATGCGCACTTCAAAGGTCACCACATTTTGCAGGTTCACGCCTTCCGCAGCGATGCGATCCACGCGACCGCTGAAGCGCTTGCCCGGAAACGCATCAACCGTAATTTCCGCAGGCTGGCCGATTTGGATGCTGCCAATCTCGCTCTCATCCACGGCGGCGAGAATAAAGATGCGCGATACGTCGGAGATCTTCAGTACCGCTGTACCACCGCCGACGTTGTTGATACCCGATGCGATGATTTGTCCAATTTGCACAGTGCGCGCCGAGACTACGCCATCAATTGGCGAGTAAACACTCGTATAGTCGAGTTGGAGTTTCGCAAGAGACAACGCGATTTTGTCGTTCTCAAGCTGCGCCTCGGCAAGTTTGATTTCCTGGCGCCGCGTCTCAAGGTCCGCCTCCTGCGCCTTCAAACCTTCCACCTGTGCCTGCGAAGTCAGATAATCCTGCTCTGCCTGCATCGCTGTTGTTTGCGCGGTCTCGACGCCTTCTTCGCTCGAATACTTCTTCGCGAAGAGTTGTTCTTCACGCCGTGCCTTCGCAGCCGCGTCATTCCAACGTGCCTGCGCTGAGGCGACGGACGCGGCGGCCATGGTGCGATCTGCCGCAAGCCCTTTTTCCGCGGCGACCAGCGTCGACTTCGCCTGCGCCAGACGTGCTTCCGACGCCGACAACGTCGCCTCCCGCTGCTGCACCACACGCTGTTGGTCGATAGGATCGAGTTCGAGCAGCAGGTCGCCTTTTTTGACGGTGTCGCTTACGTCAAAGGGAAGCTTGATTACCTGCCCGCTGGCGCGGCACTTAATCTCAACGTCCAGGTTCGAGACCACCTTGCCGGTACAGGCGACCTCTTGCCGAAGGTCGCCTTTTTCAATCTTGGCGGTTGTTATCGTGGTCGAGGACGCCTCGGTCTCCTCGCTTCGCCCGCTCCACCAGCGGTAGCCATACCCGGCCAGCGCAAGCGCAAGGACCGACAAGACAATCCTCGATAGAACTCGTTTGTTTTGCTTCTTCATTATGTACTGCCTCCGGCGTCAAGCCGTCATTTGGGCACAATTATCCACCCAGTTTAACACAGCGAATTGCGGAAAGTTCCGCCCGCGCGAGGCAATTCATACGCCAAGATAGGTCAGGGCGTTAAGGTACTCTTCGAGGTTCGTGTACCCGTCGGAGTTCCGATCGTCCGACCCGTCCGCCGGGTCAGTTGGATTCAGGCCGGCACTTGCTTCCCACTCATCGGGCATGCCGTCGCGATCGGTGTCTGCGGGTGGTTCGACCGATCGCAATTCCGGCCAACCACCCACGGCCGTCTGCGAGTCGATAATGCCTTTCCCGCCCCCCGCATACGTCTCGCCGAACTCAGCCGTACCAGTGCGAATCTCTTCGATGACGCGTGCATCGACCGAGTCCCGCGACTTGGAGCAACCCGCACGTTCCAATACCAGGTCGTAAGCAAGCTCTGCGTGCTGCGTATCTACGGGCGCGACGACATAGGGAGTTTGCGCGCGCAGCGTCTGCTCCGTCGCTTCGCCGTCCGGTGCGAAATCGATCCCGCCCGCCCAATTGTTCGCCGAGATTTCAGGAAAACCCCAAACGAAATTTCCGTCGCAATACATTCGTCCGCGCGGGTCTTTCTGTAGGAAAATCCGGTCGCGCACTTTTTCCCCCGTCGCGGGTCCGAACTTGTAATAATTGTTGATCCAGTTGCGGGGCCACAGCTCGCCGCCGTATGCGCTGTTGAATCCCCAGTTGTAAATTACATTGTTGCGGCAATCGAGCAATCCGGATTCCTCGTTGCCCGACGCGCGCGGGTTGCGTGACGAGTGGTGCGCGAGAATATTGTGATGCCACGAACCCCCGGGCCCGCCCCACAACCCGCCGTAGCCATGAGAGCCTTTCTTATGCACAGACTTCGTCAGACTCTCGGTCACCATGCACCACTGCACTGTCAGGTTCGACGCTTTGTTAATCGAAAGCGTTTCGTCCACCGCCCAGCTCACCGAACAATGATCAATGACAATGTGGTCGCCCTCACCGCCGAAGGCATCTTGCTCCTTCTTCATTTCATCGCCTGGACGAAACCGCATATAACGGCAAATGAAATGCTGCGTCTCAAAACTGACCTGATAATTCTTAATGCAGATACCATCACCCGGCGCCGTCTGCCCCGCGATCGTGATGTACGGTTCCTTAATCTCCAGTTCGGATTCCAATGGAATCGTTCCCGAAACGCGGAACACCACCGTGCGCGGACCCTTAGCATTACACGCCTCGCGCAGACTACCCGGCCCGCTGTCATTGAGATTGGTTACCAGAATGACGCGCCCGCCGCGCCCGCCAATCGTGTACTTTCCAAACCCCTCCGCGCCGGGAAACGCCGGCGCCCGGTCCGGCCGAAATCTCTTTAATACAAGCGACTTCGTTGCGGCGTCATATTCAGAATCGCAAAGCCAACCTACTGGCAATACGATCTGATCAAACTTTTTGTCAATGGACGAATGGGTGTTCTTGCCCAACTCGACGACGGTGTTCTCGTGCGGTTCGATTCGGCCTGCAAATTCCAGACGTAATAGATTTGTTTCAGTTTCACGAAAAGAAACTTCCGCGCGATCGCCATCCGTTATGGTGACCGTCAGCGCGAAGGCCACGTGATTCAAGATGATTAGTGCTAAGGCTGCGGCACGCACGTACACAATTGGTTCCTTTTAGCATTATTAGGCGCCCGGTCGGAAATATCCCGCAGGAAGTAATTGGGATGTCTGACCACGCGAATAGGCACCTGTACTAAATCTCTTTACGCGCGTCAACGTTACAGTTGATACGAACCCGATACAAGTTCAAGGTAAGCGAGAAGAGAGGTAAACTCGTCATGTTTATATCAAGGTCATGGGAAAACGCCACACTGCTTGTTGCCGTTTGCGCCATTCTTTCTTCGGGCCCGGCAATTCAAAAAGCGGACGCGCAAGTATCCGGCGGGTCCGGTCGTTTACAACAGCCGGCACCAGTTCCGCCGAACCCGACGCCCCCGGCTCCAGTTCCGCCGAACCCGACGCCCCCGGCTCCAGTACCTCCAAACCCGACGCCCCCGGCTCCAGTACCTCCAAACCCGACGCCGCCGGCTCCAGTACCTCCAAATCCAACACCACCGGCGCCTACACCACCTACGCCACCCTCGCCGGTGCCGCCGAATCCAACGCCGCCTGCACCAACGCCTCCGACGCCCCCGTCTCCAGTACCGCCTGCGCCATTGCCCCCAGCACCAACGCCGCCGAACGAAACTCCTGTTGCAGGGCGAACAGCGCCGATTGCTTCACCGCCAAGCGCAGGTTCGACATCTGCAGGGGCACGAGCGTCTGGGGTTAATGCAAATGCAAACCAACCCCGGAACACATCGGCAGGTTCCGCTGTGGGAACAGCACCTGGTAGTGCGCAGAGCACCGCGCGCGTAAATGTTCCATCGAACACAGCAACCCGCCCGAACCTGCAATCTCGGACCGTACAGCAACCACCCCGCTCGAATACGATAGTGACCCCGCAGCAAACGGACGATCCCAACGCGCCGGGAACAAATCCTCCTGAGAGTGTTCCCGATCGTCAGGGCGGAAATCCTGCGTTGAGCAGCCAAGCCACGCAAGCCGCACGAAATTATCTCGTGAACTTCGATGCCAATCAGGATGGTGTGTTGAGCTTTGATGAAATACAGTCAAAAGTCCCGAATTACAACTCCACATTTTTTGGAAACGTCGATGTGGACGGAAACGGTCGTTTAACGAATGAAGAGTTGCGCAATTGGAGTGTGGGACAATCGGCGCCGCAATCTGGCACAAATGCAACGACGAATCAAAACACCGGTATAGCGTCGAACTCAAACCTCACGAATCCGGCTACGACTAATTCCTCGGCATCCGGTACGCAAAGCGCTACACAATCGCCGACGCAGCAAAATGCACAAATAGGCAATCGCAGCATCCAAACGGAAACGATCCAAAATCAGGCGGGCGTCACAACCGGAACGCAAAGTGTCCAGCCCAACACGAACACAATCACGGGTACTGGTACAGGCGCGCAAGCCGGTGTAAACAGCGCACCCAACGCGCCCATTAATCCAAACGCGCAAACGGGCGCTGCTGTGCCGAATACCGGCGCCACCGGCGCGCAATCTGGCGCAGGAACGATCGGTGTGCAGTCCCGCGTAAATAATAATGTCCGACGTCAGTCTCGCGTTGTAACGCCTCGAACGCGTATGCGGGTGCAGTCCGTACCGCGCGGCACCGCACGCACGCAATCGGACCCCTTGCCTCCACTCCGCCAGCCCGGAGCGCAAATGTCGTTAACGTCTGCATACATCACGCCCGCACCGAATACACGCAATACGCCGCGTGCGTTGCCTGATCCACTGGATAGAGTGCGTGATGCGTCGCAGGCGAATGCTTTGGTGCTGATTAAACAAGGCGACAGCGACAGCGACGCAAATCTATCCCGCAGCGAAATCGAAGCTTACGTGCCAGAGTTGTCACGCTTTGCATTCGGATATTTGGATCGCGACAACAATGGTGTACTGACCGCATCCGAATTTCGCCCTTCGAGCGCACTGCCGCCCGCTCGTGGCCAGGTATTCAAAGCTGCCGATGAAAACGCGGACTCGCGCGTTACGTTTGCTGAAGCGACGATCGCCGCTCCTGACTTAACGCCGCGGCGCTTCGCTGCTTTGGATGCGGACCGTAATGGCACGCTCACGAGAACCGAAATGGATCCTGCAGAAGAAATTGGCGGGCCTCAATCCGTAAAAACGTTCGTCGCCTCCGTCGATAGCAATTCAGATCACGCGGTCTCTTTTTCCGAAGCGCAGGCCTTCCCCGGTCTCACGCGCGCGAAGTTCGACGCCGCGGATATTAACCGCGACGGAGTTGTATCTAGAACAGATACGAATCCCAGGCATCGTGAAAAGGGTGCGACTGCTGCGGAGGTGTCCGTCGCATTGGATGCAGACACAGACCGCGATCGTAGTGTATCGCTACGCGAATTACGCGCCGCGCGCCCCAAATTCTCCGCCGATCTGTTCAATCATCTTGACCTGAACGGGGACGGACGGATCTCCGACGTCGATTTGCGCACCTAGTGCGTTAAGGTTTCGGCCCCGGCCGAAAGGCCAGGATCTCCGTAGCGTCCTTGCGTAATCGCGACACTACCGGAGATTCTGGCCTTCTTGTTTTTTTCAGGGGGGTGTCTCTTGACTTAACTAGGTCTGTTTCGTATCCTCTTACCTTGTCTGTGCCGAGGTAGCTCAGTTGGTAGAGCAGCGGACTGAAAATCCGCGTGTCGCCAGTTCGATTCTGGCCCTTGGCACCATTTTTTCAGCTGGATTAGCTCAGTCGGTAGAGCGCATCACTCGTAATGATGAGGTCCGGGGTTCGATTCCCCGATCCAGCTCCACTTTACGATTGTTCAAGATTAGCTAGTAAGGCGAACGGATCCGGAAAATCGCGGAAGGATTTTCTAGCTGCTGCGGCCCAAGACCACAACTGCTCGGTCCTTCCTGAAATTCCAGAAATCCCGTTATCGCATAGGTGATATCGGCATATGGAAATTAAGCAATCCTTTAGTACCTCCGAAGTCGCGAAGTACTGCCACGTCACGGCAGACACCATCCGCAAATGGGCTGAAGCCGGCCGAATAACGGTATTCAAAACCCCTGGAGGTCATCGCCGTATACGCCGCGAAGATCTCGTCCAATTCCTGCGTGAAAACAGCATCCCCGTCCACGGCGATTTGAACGCCGCCGGCGTCCGTATTCTCTTGATCGACCCAGAGCGTACCGTGGCACAAGTTGTCCGCCGATTGCTCGAGCGTGCTCGCACCGCCTTCCACGTCGAATCAGCCTACGACGCATTCGATGCGGGGCGGCTGGTCTCCTCGTTCCAGCCGGATGTGATTTTCATGGATCTGCGCCTGGCTGGTATTGATCCCCTGGAAGTGTTGCGCCGGGTTAAGGATATCCCTGAACTTGCAGCGACCCGTATCGTAGGCGTGGCCTCATCGGAGGACAAAGATTTGGCCAATCGCGCTATCGAACACGGGGCGGCGGCATCCTTGACGAAGCCTTTCACGCCGGACGACCTGCGCCGTGCCCTCGCTAAAGTCGGGGTAGAGGTAAGCTAACCTCTCAATGCACAATAGATTGGGTAGGGGCGGGTCAAATGTCTAAATCTTGACTTGGCGTACCCCTTGTGCTAGACTTGCGACAGCCTCTCAGCGAAAGGGGCGAAACGTAAACGCGAAAGGAGGACTTTGGTTATGTTCCTGTTGTGGCTTCTCTTGTGGCCGTTCATCATTCTCTGGACCCTTGTGGGCGGTGGCTTCAGCTTTCCGAACGGTATTGACGGAAACGGCTGGGAGTAATTGGCTCCGCCAATTTCGTAACGTTTTTGTGAGTTGAGGCGGCATGGCAAAACCAGGCCGCCTTTTTTCTTTTTTCCCAAACCTCATCGCCTACGACTTAATTTGGGATCAATTGTATTCTCGTGCTCGATCCATTGTTTAAATCGTCATGTCCATATGGTCCACCCGCTCCACAATGTCCACGCACCAAACGTGCAAGCTAAATTCTAAGTACTGCCAGCGGGTGCAGCACAGGCACGCCCACACCTTCCGCAAGCTGAATTGCGCAAACGCTGCTCTCCGAAATAATGGTGTCCACGCCAGACTCCCTGAACTTTTCAAATAGCGGCTTGCCCACAGCCATCGAAAGTTCATATCCCAGCGCGCCAGTCTTCATGCCAAAGGTACCACCCATGCCGCAACACGTCCCGGTTTCAATAAGCGCGACTGTAGCGCCGCGTTTACGCAACCATTCCATGGCACCCTCGCCAGAACCCAAAGGCCGCTGGTGACACGAAACGTGAAATCCGAATCGTCTGCCAGCCAATGGTTTTTCATTTGATTTTTGATCGGCCTCGATGTGCAGCAGGTATTCAAATAACTCATAGGTACGCGCAGATACTGCGATGGACTTCGCGCTTTTCTTCAATAACTTCGGATATGACACTTTCAGCGCATAAGCCGCCGTCGGTTCCGTGGCGACGATGTCATAGCCATCTTCAGCGTAAGGTGCGAATCGCGCGACGTTGTACGCAGCGGCTTCTCGCGCTCGGTCCAAATTCCCATATGCAATATACGGATACCCGCTCGACATTTGTTGTGGCACCAAAACTTCGCAGCCGGCCGCCTCCAATGTATGCACTACGGCCATTGCCATCTCTGGCGCGTTGTAGTTTGCATATAGATCGACAAAGAAAGCGACCTTGTGCTTTGGTTCGGATACGTTGGGTTTATGACGCGCGAACCGCTTTACGAAGGTGTCGCGCTTGAACTCCGGCAGTTTGCGCTCCGCGCTGATTCCCGCAACACGCTCGATAACCTTGCGCGCAGCTTTGTTTTTCATGACTGCATTTGCCAGGGGCGCAAAGGCACTCGCCGCACGCGCCGCGCAATCCGCGCCCATCATCACGTTTTCAACTATCGGATGCCCGTTACGCTTCGCGTCGCGATGTTTCACCTCCGCGATCATCATCGGCATATCGATCTGCGCAGGACATATTTCTTTGCACAGCCCGCACGAAATGCACAGCGACGCAAAATCGCCGGCCTTCTCCAGGCCATGCACTTCCGCCGTCCACGGAATCCCAATCGGTCCCGGATAGATGTATCCAAACGTATGCCCGCCCACCACGCCATACGTCGGACAAACATTCATGCAAGCGCCGCAGCGAATACAGCTCAATGCCTCGCGCATCGAATCGTCGTCGCGCATCTCCGTGCGGCCATTATCGAGAATGATGATGTGCGATTCCCGCGGATGCCGCGAGGGGCCCTCGCCCAGTGGAGAACGTCCCGCCATCCACGTCACATACGTCGTCGGTAACTGCCCCGACGCGCTCACCGGATGAGCCAACACCATTAACATCGCGTCTTCAACCGTATCGACGATCTTCTCCATCCCCATCACACAGACGTGACAATCACCGATACTCGACACCAGCCGCGCGTTGCCCTCATTCGTCTCAATCACAATCGCGCCGTTTTCCGCGACGCCAATATTCGCGCCTGTCATACCAATCTCGGCTTCAAGAAAAATCGGGCGCAGATACGCTTGCACGACCTTCATGATCGCGGGAATGTCATTGGGTACTGTTTTGCCCGTAGCTTTGGTGAATATCTCCGCAACGTCTTCCGCCATCTTGTGAACGGAAGGGAACACGAGGTGATACGGCTTCTCGCCAACCAACTGAATGATCAACTCGCCAAGATCGGTTTCGATAACCTTGAATCCAGCTTCCAGCAACGGATGATTAATCTCGATTTCTTCCGTTGTCAGCGATTTGGATTTGGCGACGATGGTCGCCCCGCGCTTCTCCGCCAGCCGCAAGACGTATTCGATCGCCTCGGCGCCGTCTTTTGCAATAAATACCTGTGCGCCGCGTTTCTTCGCATTCGCCACAAAGCGCGCTAATAATTCCGGCTGCTGCTCGATACAGCGGTCCTTCGTCTTCTTGACGTCTTCTCGAAACGCCGCCCCGCCGGGCAATACCGCCAACGCATCGCTGCGCTTGTCCCGCCCGCGCTGCATACAATTCATCAGCGCCGTGCTGTTCTTCGGGTGCTCGATCGACTCCCGAATTTTAGTATACAAATGTTCGTATCGTTCTGTTTTCATGGTTTATTGTAACACGACTATCGCGTGCGCGGACTCCGGCCCGTGCACGCCAAGTTGAAGTTTTAGCTCGATATCGCCGGTGCGGCTAGGCCCGGATAAGAAGCTCACCACACAGTTCGCGGGGTTGTCAGTAAACAAGGCGCGCACACGTGGCGCCGCGTCGTCATAACGCGCAACTAGATCCGCCGCGTGCACCACGCCAATGTGCGTTCGCGGGAGGGCCGACACAAGTCGCACCGCGTCGTTCGTCGCAATCTCCACCAGCGTCCCTGTCTGCGCGATGCCAAACGCAATCCCTGTCACGCCAACATTGGCCCGATCAATCGTGCCTGGAAGCGCGCTGGCTTCGTAGGGCTCCGTCAATATATCCATGTTTGAATCAAACGAAGCGGCGATAGATTTGGAAAGTTCATAGGGCAGGTTGGCTATTGCAACGCACTTGGCATTGCGCTCTTCGGCGACCCGACGCACAATCTCGGGAACCTCCGCAATGCTGCGCGCGACATGGGCGACCCCTGATACTTTTTCAAATGCCTTCGTGAACTGCTCGACGACTGCCGGACTGAATTCCATCACTTGCCCCTTCAAGCTACAGACATGATTCTCTATACTTTTCTACCGGGGGGCAACTTAGAGGAGCCGATATGCGGGAGGCCCGTAAGCGTACGCTGCGAACAGCCGCGATTTTACTGCTCCTCACTGCAATCCTGGTTTTCTACCGATTTGGCGCGCCCCTCTGGGTTCCGATTTACTATAAGGTTATGGGAAAACGTACCGTCGCGGATGTACTGGGGCAATATGGCCCATCGGCACGTTCGCGGCTGGCCCCTCATTTCGCAAAGGCGGCCGTAGCGTTCCCACCGCGGCAGCTAGCCTTCCTGGCTTTCAAAGACGTAAAGGTTCTCCACGTCTACGCGGACCAGTCCGGCCGCTGGGTCCACATTCGGGACTACGCCATTGTCGGCGCGAGTGGGGGACCGGGCCCGAAACTCCGCGAAGGCGATCTGCAGGTTCCCGAAGGTACTTACCGGTTGGAAGGCATAAACCCGAACAGTGCCTTCCACCTCTCACTGAAAGTGAGCTATCCCAACGAATTCGACCGTGCTATGGCGTCCAAAGACGGACGTGAAAACCTTGGCGGCGATATTTTCATCCACGGCAGCTCTGCATCAGTGGGATGTCTGGCCATGGGCGACGAGGCAATTGAAGAGCTATTTGTCCTCGTCGAGGACACCGGAATCGACAACGTCAAGGTCCTGATTGCTCCCACCGACTTTCGGGTGCACCCTGTTGCCAAAACGCAATCCGGCCCGTCATGGCAGTCTGAACTCTACGCGGAACTCAATACTGAATTGGGCGCATACCCCGTCGTCGCTCAATGATAATCGGCCGTACAAAAAACTCTTCGCGTTCACTTGCGTAGAATCCCCCTGATTTTGTCAGCTAAACACGGGTCGTTTCGCCAAACAAACTCGTTCCCAAGCTCCCTGCTTGGGAACGCATCCGTGCCAGAAGCTCCGCTTCGCGTGTACTCCCCTGACCCCATGGCTAATCTCCTCCTCAGTGCAACGCGCTGGGCATAGAAGTGGAACGCATATCGTAGAGCGTAGTGCCGACGGTATACTCAAACCTCCAAAGGGGAGGAAAGGGTACGTGGATCTCCGTGATATTTCGAGCCCGAGCGCTTTGCTGCGAAACCTGCAAGGCGAACTCGCGCACGCCACCGCGTTGTCCGAATACGAAGCGTGGTGGGAGCGCGAAGGCAAGGCAATCAGTGCCGCGCACGATCGGGCCGGCACGCCTTGGCTGAAAATGTTCAATGTATTCGGCAAGCGCATCGACGAAGTCCAATGCGCGCCCGAATATTGGAAAATGCTCCGCGAGGGCTACACGACCGGCGTTATTTGGCGAGCGATGAAAGAGCAGTCGCTTAAGTCGTCGTTTCGCCTTGGCTACATTTGTTCGTTTTATGACGCAGGACTGTTCTGTCCCTATACCGTTTCTCTCTCGACCTTGCTGCCGCTGTCCAAGTACGGCACGGAGGACGTGAAGGCGCGCTTCATTTCAAACATGCTGCGTGAAGACGAAACCGCGTGGCAGGGTGCGACCTGGATGACCGAAGCCGGCGGCGGCTCTGATCTCGGTTCCTATGTGGAAACCGTCGCCCGCCGCGAAGGCGATCACTGGATGCTGAGTGGCGATAAATATTTTACGAGCAACGCCGTCGCGGATGTAGCCGTCGTGGCCGCGCGCCCCGAAGGCGCGCCTAAAGGTGTGCGCGGCCTTGCACTCTATCTCGTGCCGAAACGCCGCGAGAACGGCGAGTTGAACTACGGCATACGCCGAATCAAAGACAAAATTGCCACGCGCTCTGTCTTCACCGGCGAGATCGAGTTGCGCAACAGCGAAGGATACTTACTCGGCAATCCCGAGCACGGGATATACCACATCCTCGAAGTGCTCAACTGCTCGCGCGTCTGCAACGCAATCGGCAGCGTGGGGTTGATGCAGCGCGCACTCGCGGATGCCATCGCATTTGCGCAAGGCCGTGTCGCCTTCAGCAAACCCATTTGCGAACACCCGCTCCTGCGTCAGCAGATTCAAGAGCGCATCGTCGCGCTCGAAGAGGCGCATGCCTTGGCCTGGGAATCGGTACTGCTCTTTGACGAAGTATGGAAAGAAACACCGCCGTACTCCGACCGTTTCAACCTCTTCCGAATCGTCGTACACCTCGCGAAATACTGGACCGCGGAGCTCGCCGTGCAGACCGCAAAGTGGTGCATGGAAGTCCACGGCGGCATGGGAACCCTCGCGGAGTACGGCGTCGAACGCTGGCTGCGCGAAGCCATGATCCTTGCGATATGGGAGGGACCCCCGCACCGTCAAATCCTCGACGGCATCGAAGCGATGGAACGGAAAGGCGCGCACCGCCTGCTATTCGAACACCTGGCCCCCGGCGCCGAAGGCCGCGAACTCGGTGAAATGGTACGCCGCGTCGAGTCGCACCTTACACTCCCCACAGATCAGCGCGAAGCGCACTCAGAACCAATCTTCCGCGATCTCGCGCGGTTCGCGGGCAAAGCGTTAGCCCAAAAGATGCGGTGATCAAAGGAGCACGGGCGTCCCGCCCGTGATTGACCAATGGAAAGAGAGCATTTATATTCACGGGCGAGACGTCCGTGCTTCTTTACTTGGAACGTTCTACTTTCCCAACTTTCGCCTTGATAAACACATCCACCAAATCCGGCGCAAAATGCTTCCCCGACTCGCTTTTGACATGCTCGAGCGCCTGCGCGAGCGAATGCACATTCTGCCGGTAATGCCGCACCGCGGTCATCGCGCAGAAGACATCTACGATACGAACAATGTGCGCTAACTTGGGAATCTTCTTGCCCTCTAGGCCATCAGGATAACCCGTGCCGTCCCAACACTCGTGATGGTAGCGCACGATCGGCTCGATGTCTTTCAGCGAAGGGACCTTCTTGACGATTGCGCCGCCGAGATGCGTGTGCTTGCGGATCATGTCCCACTCGTCGTGCGTGAGGATCGTGTACTTGAGCAACACGCTGTTGGGAATCCGGATCTTGCCGATGTCGCGCAACAGTGCGCCGCGTTCGAGTGTGCGCAGGTCCTTTGCGCCGAGCTTGAGCGCCTTGCCGAAACGGACGGCATGGTCCATTACGCGCAACGACGACCCGGGCGCGAGCTCTTCGCGGCTGTCGATCGCCTCGGCCAACAGTGTCAACGTATCCTCAGACGCCTTCAGCATGGTTCCCCCTTTTGGCTATGCCGCAATGCAACGGCGCGGGCATAGTATCAGGAGATGGTAAAGGCGGCAATAGACTTTGCGGACGCCGTGTGCGCGGGCGTATTGTGACTATTTGGTACGGTACGGCTGCGTCGAAAGTAACGATAGATGTTTTCCCGAGTAAAACGTGGATTTACCCTGATCGAGTTGCTGGTCGTGATCGCAATCATTGCGATTCTCGCGGGCATTTTGCTCCCTGCGCTCGCACGTGCACGCGAAGCGGCGCGGCGGGCCAGTTGCGCGGGTAACATGAAACAGTTCGCCATCGTATTCAAGATGTACGCGACGGAATCCAACGGGGCCTTCCCCGCCTCATCGCCATACGGCAGCTTTCGCAGCGACGGGCGATCTTCACCCTTGTTCGAATCGCCGCGCGCCGCGTCGATCTATCCTGAATATCTTAGCGACATACGCGTAGCGCAATGTCCCTCCGATCCCGGCGGTGACCCGAAGTGGGCCAGCGTGCTGCAACGCGTACCCGCGAGTGGGGATTTTGAGTCGTGGAAGAAAGACGCGCAGGTGGCAAACGATCTGACGTCGTTCGATTATTTTCTCTGCGCGGAATTGGCCCGCTCGTATCACTACAAAGGGTACGTGGCGGTTTCGCCTGCGGAGTACTACGGGATCTGGGGAGCAAAAGCGACCAACCCAATTCTCGCGACCGTCCCGGTTATGGGGGTCGGAAACGTCCGCGTGAAAGATTACACCGCTGACCTGGATTTAGGTTCGCCGCTCTGGCCGCCTTGGGTGCCCGCGCCGCCCACAGCCACGGGTACGGCGGGTTCCGATAGCGTTCGGGTCCTGCGCGAAGGTGTCGAACGTTTCATGGTCACGGACATCAACAATCCCGCCAGCGCCGAAGCGTCGCAGAGCGCGATCCCGATCATGTGGGACACCTACGGCGCAGGGAGTTTTGCGGATTCCGGAGACGCGCAAGTCGTCTTCAACCACGTACCGGGCGGGTCGAACGTGTTATACATGGACGGACACGTAAGCTACATCAAGTATCCCGGCGCATTTCCGATTACAAACGATGAACAGGTGCTGAAAGAAAACAGCCACCACGGATTGGGATGAGCGCTCGTAGAGCCGAATTGGAATTCGGCTCGCTCGGGACTTTCTAACGGCGCGACCGGCCTCGGAAGTAACTCGCCGCGTTGTTTTTCTTGCTGCTGCTCACCGAACTCGATCGATGGTTCTTAGCGTCATGATTGCGCGCCGAGGTGCGCGGCGCATTTGTGGATGGCTCGTACGAACGCCGCTGTTGCTTGGACTTCTTGGCGAGCTTGGAGTAAGTGCTCGGCGTAAGGGCCTTGCTGGCGGTGTTGCCTGCGGTGTTCAGCGTCTTGTTCGCGGCGTTACTGGCGGTGCCGACTACGCCGTTCACGAGGTTGTTTAACGCGCCAAGCGTTCCGCAGCCCTGAAAGCAGACCAAGCCTGCAAGCAGTACTATCATGATGCCCGCGTATTTACCCCAGCGCATAAAAGCTACTCCGCACGTGTGGCAGTACGATACGCGATCCTCTGTGCGGCGTCAAGAATATATCGCCTTCACCTTGCGCACGGGCAGGCGTACCTGATTCAATCTCCCTTTTGGACGGGAGCTCTGACTTATGAGGAAAAAGCCGGAAGCAATTCTTTTCGATATGGGCGGTGTACTGCTCGAATCCGCCGACATGTGGACCGAGGCGGGCTTTGAGAAGTCCTACCCCAACGGCCTGCCGGCGTGCTTCTCCAAGGACTGGTTCATGGACATGTCGCAGGACATCATGCGCCGTTACGCGGCGCTCTCCGAGCCACGCCCCGCGATGGACCTGCGCCATTGCATCGCCGAGTGGCTGCCGAAGGCTGGCGTCGATCCCTCCCCGGAATCCATTCGGCATTGCTATGATTATCTGGGCTGGTGGGAGGTGCGACCCTTGTTTCCCTTCGTGCATGAGGCCCTTACCAAGTGCAACGCATTGGGCTACAGGATAGGACTGATTTCCAACACGTTACTGACCAGCGCGTACCACCGCGCATTATTTCGTGACGAAGGGATATATGACCTCTTCGAATTCATGGTGTTCTCAGCGGAGTTCGGTTGGAACAAACCTAACCCACAAATATTTCAGCATGCGCTTGATGCGATGAAGCTGAAGCCCCAGAACGCCTGGTACGTCGGCGATAAACCGCACCGCGACATCTGTGGTGCGCACGGCGTTGGCATGACGGCAGTCTTGGTTGACGGCCCCTATGAGCACCGCGTAAACGATAGCCCGGCACATGTGCCCGATATTCGAATCCGCGATATCAGCGAGCTGCCGGAATTACTAGCAAGCGAATTCGCGGGCTAAGGGAGCACGGGCGTCCCGCCCGTGATTGGTTTGCCCGTGATTGAATTTGTGTTTGAAATCACAGGCGTCCCGCCCGTGCTCCATTGCCCTACCGTCCGGTCCGCGCGAGCCGCACGACAAAGCAAGCGCCACCCTCGGCGCGGTTGGAGTGAGAAACAGAACCGCCGTGGGCGGTGATGATGCGATGGGCGATGGTGAGGCCGAGTCCTGTACCGCCTTCCTTGGTGGTGAAGAACGGCGCGAACAGGTCTTCGCCTGGGCGCAAATGGATGCCAGGGCCGTTATCGGAGATTTCAAAGACCGTCATCTCTCCCTCTTCGTAGGCATCCAGCACGACGCGTCCGCCACTCTTGGGCGCGGCGTCGATGGCGTTGTTCACGATATTGGAGAGCGCCTGTGCAAAGCGGTAGAGGTCCGCGCGCATGGGGTGGAGGTGCGTACCCGACTGGTTCTCGATGGTGACGTTGTTGTTTTCCGCGCGGCGGCGGCAAAGTTGAATCGTGCGGTCGATGATGTCCGCGGCGGTGCAATTGCCAATCTGCAATTCGAAGGGCCGCGCGAAGCCAAGGAACTGGGAAATAGATCGTTCTATTTCGCGCGTCTCGCGCAAAATAGTTTCTGCGGCTTCGCGGCGCACGTCGCCCTGTTCGAGTTTGCGGATCAACAATTCCGCAAGCCCGCTGATCACGCTAACGGGATTGCGTAGTTCGTGCACCACGCCCGCGGTGAGTTCGCCTAACGCGGCAAGTTGGCGGTTTAGTTCGGCACTGCGCTCAAGACGCAAGCGCTCGGTCATGTCCGTGAATAGGACGATGACTCCGTTGAATGCGTTGTCGCCGCGGTGGAGCGATGCCGATAAACCGATTTGTTTCACCACGCCGCCGGGATAGGCCAGCGTGATCTCATGGCGCGAGACTGGTTGGCCCGTACGCATCGTCTCAGCCAGCAAAGTGGCGAGCGGTTCGGCGTGCGGAATGTCGCGGAGACTTTCGCCCGCGAGCACGGTAGCGCCGTTGGCCCCGAGAAACTCCGATGCCGCGCGGTTGAGCGTGATGATTTTGCCGTCGCGATCAACGGCGATCACGCCGCTGGCCAAACTCTGGATGATCTCTTCGTTCAGGTCTTGCATGTTGGAAGTTGCCCTCGCCAACTTTATGGCGTCCGGTCTCTGTGCCGGACGAATCCCGGCCTACGCGCCGGATGCGTCCCCGGCGGAAGTGTCTCAGATTCGCGTGCGGATTTCACGGGCGAGGCGCGCGAACTCCTCGATTGCCATGGTCTGCGGACGGCGCGCGGGATCGATGTCCGCGGCGACAAATGCGGCTTCGACGATGTCCTTGTCGGCGCCAAAGGCCCCACTCTTGGTGAGTGAGTTGCGCAACGTCTTGCGGCGCTGTGAAAAGGCCGCGCGCACGACTTTCATGATGAACTTAGGTTCGAGGTCAAAACGCGGTGTCTTGTGCAACACGCTCCGCACGATTGCGCTGTCCACTTTTGGCTGCGGACGAAAACAGGTGCGCGGTACAAAATGCACAACGGACGTTTCGCCGTAAAGGGCAGATGCTATCGCGAGCACGCCGTATTCCGGATCATTCACCGGCACCGTCATGCGCTGTGCGACCTCGTCCTGCACCATCATCACAAGCCGCTCAAACTTCAACGGCGCTTCCCAAAAGTGAAAGAGAATTGGCGTGGTGATGTAGTAGGGGAGGTTCGACACCATCTTGTAAGTTGTGCCGCCGGGCAGATATTCCTCAACCAACTTCACGAGGCTATGGTTCAGAATATCGCCACGGAAGAGCTTCAGGTTCTTCACGTCGCGGAACTGGTCTTCGAGCACGGGCATGAACGCACGGTCGATTTCGACCGACAACACGCGCCCCGCGCCCTCGACAAGGTTCGCGGTCAAGGCACCGAGTCCCGCACCGATCTCGATTACGTCGTCTCCGGACGAAAGCGCCGCGGCATCGACCATGATCCGGTTGATGTTGTCGTCGAGCAGCAGGTTCTGGCCGAGCGATTTCTTGAAAGAAATACCGTACTGTTGAACAAGATCCCGAAGGGCCATCTAATTGGTCCAATAAACGTAGAAATTGGTGATGATCATCCCGTTATTCTAGCAGTGCGCGCGATGCGTTGACCACTTTGCGGGCGGTTGTTATCATCATGTTCTGCAGGTACGTGGACGGGACATGCAACAACTCATTGTCGAACAGCAAGGCCTCGCGCCGATAACGGTGCCGCTCTTGGACTCTGTCCTGACGATAGGCCGTGCCGAAGACAACAACGTGATGTTGGTAGTCGATGAGGTCTCGCGCCACCACGCCAAATTCCAGCGGCGCGGCGACACGCTCGTGCTCGTCGATCTCAACAGCACGAACGGCAGCTATGTGAACAGGCAGCGCATCGTTGAGCGCGTCCTCGCACACGAGGATGAAATCTGGCTCGGCAGTAAGTGCCGCATCATCTACCGCACCGACGCGCCCGATCCGCATCCGCACGAAGCGTCCCGCGAATCGGCCGTTGTTCAGGACCTCCAACGCATTCGTCAGGAGATGGAATCGGTCGAGCGCAGCATGACCCTCATCGGCAAGAAGGGCGCTACCCCTGCGCCCCGGGCCGGTGTGAAGCCTGCCGGCGACTCCGAGCAAGATGTCCTGCGGATGACCAAGGCGTTCCGCCGTCTCTCTGCGCTGTATCAGGCGAGCAAACTTATTGCATCCGATTTCGATATAAACAAGCGCATGTCGGCGGTGTTGGACACAGCGATTGAAGTGCTCGGCGCGCAACGCGGCTTCATCATGTTGCGTGACGAAGCGACCAGCGGATTGAAAGTAAGCGTAGCGCGGCAGATGGGGCAGGACCTGCAGGCGAGCAGCCCCAGTATGGGCATTGCAGGGCGCGCCGCTATCGACGGTGAGCCAGTGCTGATGGCAGACCGCGACAGTGACGCGCAGTTAAGCGCGCGCGAAAGCATTATCCGGCAGCAGATCCGTAGCGCCATGTGCGTGCCTTTGCAGGTCGAGGATCGCATCCTCGGCGCAATTTACGTCGATACGCGCAGCCACGAAGTAGCTTTTACACAAGAAGACCTCGAACTGTTCCTGTCGCTCGCGGCGCAGTCTGCAATGGCGATAGACAATGTGCGGCTCTACGAGCGCATGCTGGAATCGGAGAAGAAGCGCGCGAGTCTGGGACGCTTCCTGTCGCCGAGCATCGTCGAACAGATTATGAAAGACGACACCACGCTGGAACTCGGCGGCAACAAGCGCACCGTTACGACGATGTTCTGCGACGTTCGCGGGTTCACGCCCATCGCCGAACGCATCGCACCGCATGATCTAGTCGATATGCTCAACGAACATTTCACGGCAATGACGGCGATTATCTTCGGTCTTGAAGGCACGCTCGATAAGTACATCGGCGACGAAATCATGGCAGTATTCGGATCGCCGGTGACCAAAGGCGAAGATGCGTTGCGTTGCGTGAAAGCAGCTATCCTGATGCAAACAAAGAACAATGAGCTGAATGCGCTGCGCGCGCAAGCCGGTAAACCATTGTTCGAACTGGGCATCGGCGTCGCGACGGGTGAGGCTGTCGCCGGCTATATCGGCTCGCCTGATCGCATGGAGTTCACGGTCATCGGCGATCGCGTGAACACCGCGCGCCGCTTGTGCTCGATTGCGGAGCCGGGACAGGTGATTGTCAGCCATGCTACCTACGAAGAAGTGCAGGGCCACGTGAAAGTACGTCCGATCGGTACCGTCGTGCTGAAGGGCAAAGAAGAGCCGGTACACGCTTACGAAGTGGAGGCGATGCTACCGTCTGTAACTTAATCAATCCTTGCTAGCGCACCAACTTTACCAACAGATCCAGTTGATCCGACTGGACGTAATCCGCTCCGGCCCTAACGGCGCGTCGAATGCTTTCCTCGCCATCGGACTTACCCATGGTGTTGACAAATGCGAGCTTGCCTCGCAAATGGATTGCGCGCACGAATTCCTCTGAAAAATCCACCCAATCCATATTCACAATCGGCGGGTCGAATTCGGCGATGACCTTTTCCAACCCTTCAATTCCCTTCGGCGCGGTGGGGCGAATAATGAATCCTTTTTCCAGTTCGAGTGTCTTGTGAAGTTTGGCCCAATCGCCGCAATAAAGCGTGCATTTGCCAACCAAACCGGCGGCGCGGACGGCATCGATTACCTTTTGCGGATCGCCCGCTTTGAAATCGATGTCCGGTAAAGCACGACCCTTGATCGCTTCGAGTACCGCTGCGAAGGTGGGCGCTTTCTCTCCCGCGAATTTCGGATCGTGCTTCGAACCAGCGTCGTATTGCTGAATCGCCGCGAGCGTCAACTCCGCTACATCGCCGCGGCCAGTTGTCGTGCGCCCGATGTTCATGTCGTGCATGATCACGAGTTCACCATCTTTTGTCTCGCGTACGTCCATCTCCAGAAGATCGACGCCCAATTCAATTGCTTTATTAAACGCGGCGATAGTGTTCTCCGGCGCGAACTTCACCGTACCGCGATGACCCACAGCAATGACGCCGGGAAACACGTACGTTTCCTTGCCATCGGTCTTAATCGCCATTACGCGCGCGGTGTCGAGGTTGACCATCGCATTAATAGAACCCACATCGCTTTTTGCATCTATGAAAGCGATGCCGCTACGAACCGCCATAGGGTCCACGGATGTGAGAGGACCCGTCTTCTGTTCGATGAGTGTGATGGCCTCAGCCTGGGTGATCCACGGCAGCTTTTCTGCAAAGCAGAGTGCCGGCAATAGCAAGCTCACAAGCAGCGTTCTCGGCAATTGCATTCGAAATACTCCTCGAATCGTTTCGCACCGGCATTGACACAATCGACGATGCACAGAACAATATACCCTCGTGAACTCGTTCCCAAGCTCCCTGCTTGGGAACGCACCCTTGCCAGAAGCTCCGCTTCGCGTGCCATGCGCTCGTGAACCGAACCGAATGCCTCTAAGAAATCAAGGCATACAAAGATTGCATTCCCCGTGCGCTCCGTGCTCGTCGTCCCTCCTGTGCAACGCGCTGGGCAAAAGATCAGGAGACTTTGCATCGCCCGCGGCAACGCCGCCACCAGACAATACGCCAAGACCATGGAGGATCACATGAAGCACGCACAGTCACGACACGAGCCGTCCAGCCCCCGCGCACCCTCTGCACCCCATGTCACCCCAGGGGGGTCCACAACCGGAGACGACCATGAAACCACGACTTACGACGATTTTCGCCCCTACACCCCCCCTTGAATCGTCAAAAAATTTTTTTTACACCCCCCTCAGAGCGGAGTCTTCCGAAGCTTAACGCAAAGGAAGATGCAACGCGACGGATGGGATTGGACTAGGCATTACCGACTTTGCGACTATACCCAATCTGTATTTGGGGGCGTATTTTTTAAGGATAAGCACATGAACGCAATACGATACATACTTCTTATAAGTCTCTTGGCGTTGTTCGCGATAACGGCTTCGGCGCAGGCGCCCCGTGCAAAAAACATTATCGTCATGGTCGCCGACGGCTGGTGCTTTAACCATATCGAAGCGGCGGACTACTACCAGCACGGCGAACTTGGCAAGCAAATCTACGAGCGCGAATTCACGCTGTACCCGATGTCCACGTTTTCCGTAAACGGCAGCTACGATCCGGCGCAGGGAAGCAACTACGATTATCTGCTAAAGGGCGCGACGGACAGTGCAGCGGCGGCTACGACGATGTCGTCCGGTGTGAAAACGCTTAACGGCGCGATTGGCATGGGGCCGGACAATCAACCCGTGGAGCACGCGATAGAAGTGGCTGAAAAAGCGGGGAAGGCCACAGGCGTGGTAACGAGTGTCCAGTGGAGCCACGCGACCCCTGCGGGATTCACGGCACATGACCGCAGCCGCGGACAATACGAGATCATTGCGCAGCAGATGGTGAACGACAGCGGCTGTGAAGTGATCATGGGCGCGGGGAATCCCGACTACGACAACGAAGGTCAGCCCATTAAACGTAAGCACGTTAAGAAAGTCGAAGGTTCAAAACCAGACAATTCGTATCGCTTCGTCGGTGGTGAAAAGATGTGGAAAGCATTGAAGGCGGGCAAGGCCGGTGGCGATTGCGACGGTGACGGAAAACCGGACCATTGGAAAATGTTCCAATCGAAAAAAGATGTGCAGAAGTTGATGGAGGGCAAGACACCCAAACGCGTGCTCGTCACAGTTGAGGCCTCCGAAACGTTGCAGGTGTCGCGCAAAGGCATCGATGACAAACGTGAAGACGATCCGCCTTTTCAGGCGCCGCTCCTGAGCAACGTGCCAACCCTACCGGAGATGGCCTTGGCGGCGATCAACGTGTTGGACGAAGACCCCGACGGATTTTATCTGATGATCGAAGGCGGCGCCGTGGATTGGGCATCTCACGCGAATGCGACTGGCCGCATGATCGAGGAAATGATCGACTACAACGCTGCCGTTGAGGCGGTCGTGGGTTGGGTGAATAAGAACAGCTCGTGGGAAGAGACGCTGGTCGTGGTCACCGGCGATCACGAATGCGGTTTTTTGCTGGGGCCGGGTTCAAAGCCGGAACTGAAACCGATCGTGAACAATGGCAAGGGCAACATGCCCGGCTTCGAATTTCACTACAAGAGCCACACGAATCAATTGATTCCGTGCTTCGTAAAGGGTGCTGGTTCCGATCTATTTGCAGGCGCGGCCAAGAATGAAGATCCCAAGCGCGGCAAATACATCGACAATACGGACATCGGATTGATCGCGAAGAAGTTGATTCAGCCGTAACGCCCGCTACTGTCCGGGCACTTTCACGTCAGGTAGCGGCACTCCGTGTTCGTCGTCTCTGTCTGGGGCAGCTCGAATTGTGGGTAGCTTGGGTACAATCTTGTCGTAGAGAAATGAACTCGGCAGTGTCTGCTCGTTAGTTATCGGTTCGCGGCCATCTATCGACTTAATAAATGCCGTAGATTGCTCCAGAATCAAATCACAATCATAGTCCCAGAATACATGATGGTTTGATCGATCGACCCAAACGATCTCGTTGCTTTCATTCCGCATAAACCGGAATGCACGTTGCGCAGCTTTTGGGGAAGCTGCTACGTCGCCATGCGAATGAAACATAAGCACCGGACACCGCACTCCGGCCAGCACATCCAAATCATTGGCGCGAACCCCGATCTCATGCAAAGTCACGCTGCCCTTCGTCGGTAGCCATGTATAGCTGAGAATATGGGGTAGCTGGCTCTCGTCGTTGATCTGGGTGAAGAGCTTGCCTTTGTATACCCAGCGGATGAAATGACTGGATAGACGCGTCCAAACTTCCGGGGGCATCACGTAGTACCACCTATAGGTAACACCGAAATACGCGCCACCGAGGATAAGTCCATCTATATTCACTTTCGCTGCCGCAATAGTCGATAGTGCGCCACCCATCGAGTGGCCAACCAAAACGACGCGCGCATGCTTCGCTTTTAGCTCGGATGCAGCAAAAACGACAGCGTTTTCCAGTTCGCCTGCGGTAGTTTTTTCCAAGTCGTATGGGCTTGTGCCATGGCCGGGCAGCCGCATTACGCGCACGTACCAGCCGGCCTTCGCAAACTCTTCAGGCAATCGTTTGAAATTTGTGCCCGCGCCTGCGAATCCGTGAACGAACAGTGCCGCGTTTTGTGAACTGGGATTGCCCAGTTCGCGCGCTTCTGCGCCGATCATTACGCCGTCGGCGTTGCGGGGGACCTGCTTGTCTTCGCGATTAACCATGCGCGTCGCCACCGTGTTACAGCTCACGGTAAACACCACCGCAACCGGGATGGCGATGAGCAAGGTCCGCATGAGGCGGCGTCGTTTTGATTCTGGACGCGGCGAATGTCTGGACACGGGTGGCCTACTCGCCGACGTCCATTTCCTTCGCGAGCGT
This sequence comes from Candidatus Hydrogenedentota bacterium, assembly GCA_020848835.1. Classification (GTDB taxonomy): domain Bacteria; phylum Hydrogenedentota; class Hydrogenedentia; order Hydrogenedentales; family SLHB01; genus JABWCD01. The sequence goes on along the minus strand of JADLHJ010000022.1, from coordinate 39,014 downwards.
TTTGACCTTTTTCAAGTCCATCTTGCCCGTGCCGAGGACCGGAATTTCCGCAATGCGGTAAAATGACGTCGGTTTCGGACGCCATAAGTTCGGCAAATCCGAGTCTTTTAATTTGTCCACGAGCACTTCAAGTTCGCCGTCCATGAGCGTGTGGAGGACGATAAGTCGTTCGCCCTTCTGTTCGTCGGGAACGCTGGTGACTGCGAAGGTCTGCTCCTGCATGTCGAGCAACTTATGCAGCGTTTCTTCGACTTTAGTATGTGGCACCATTTCACCCGCGATCTTGCTGAAGCGCGCGAGACGATCCGTGATGACAATAAAGCCTTCTTCATCTATCGTCGCGATGTCGCCGGTGTTGTACCAACCGTCCTTCAAGACGGCCGCTGTCTTTTCGGGCTGGCCGAGATATCCCTTCATAATGTTCGGGCCTTTGACCAGTAACAGTCCCGGCTGACCGTGAGGTAGCCGTTCCTCAGTATCGGGGTCGACTATCTTCACGCTTACGCCCGGGAGTGATTGGCCGATCGATCCGTGTTTTGTGCCAACTTGATAGAAGCCTGGCGCGCGGAAATCGGGCACGCTTACGGAAACTGCAGGTGCGCACTCCGTCGTGCCGTACCCCTCGAGCGGTTCAACGCCAAACTTCGCGAGGAATGCCTCACGCACGCGCTGCGGTAGTTTTTCCGCGCCGGTCACGACGTATTCCAGGCTGCTCAATTCTTCCGGCAGGCAGCGGCGAATGAACCCTTGTAGAAAAGTCGGCGTCGCGATAAGGAAACGCGGACGATAACGGTAGATCAATTGACCAATGATTTTCGGTTCCAGCGGATTCGGGTGATACACCGCGAAGAAGCCGCGCCACAACGGCATCCACAACGTGCCCATGAATCCAAACGAATGAAAGAAAGGGAGAATGCCCATGAACCCGTCGCCAGTTTCGTGCGGGAACACCTGCGCGACCGCTTCGCAGTTTGACAGCACATTCTTGTGCGTCAGCATCACGCCTTTGGGTTCGCCTTCGCTTCCGCTCGAAAATATGACGGTGCACAGGTCGTCTTCAGTACGGCCGCTTTTAGAGCCCAGCGCGCGCTCGACGATGCGCATTGGGCCAAAGACTGCGAGCAGGATCGCAATGAGTTTGTCTTTACTTGTAATCGTTTTCTTCACATCGTCAAGTAGAATCGTCTCACCCGGCACGGCAATGGGTACGCGCTGCAAAAATTCAGATGCGGTCAGAACATGCCTGATGCCGCACTGCCGCGCAGCGGAGGCGACGGACTCGTTCGACGCCGTGTAGTTTAGATTCACGGCTACCTTGCCCATCATCTGCAAGGCGATGTTCGTAACAGCACCGCCGACGGATTGTGGGAGCAGTACGCCAGTCATTTCTTCGGGGCCGAGGATCTTCTTTAGTTTCCGCCCCATCGCAATTGCGCCGACGTAGGTCATGAAATACGACAGCTTCGGCGTGCGGCCGTCGGCGAGCGCAATCTGAAACGGATGCGCGCGCATGGTGCGGATGAATGCGCGGTGCAGCAGCGGCTGTTCCAGCTTGCGCGCCATCCACGCTTCTGTGCCGAGTTCCATGATCGCGTCGCGCACGGCGATCGTATCGGCATCGTGCGCCAAGGTCTTGCCAAAACTGATCGTGATGTGGAAGGGGATGCGGCGCGGCAGTTTCCAGAAGAAACGGCCCTCCGCAAAACTCCAAATGCTGCCCCACAAGCGATCAAGATGCACTGGGATAATTGGCGCTTCGACGTCTTTCATGATGCGCTCAAAGCCTTTGCGGAACGGAAGCATCTGACCTGTCCGCGAGATCTGCCCTTCCGCAAAGATGCAGACAATCTCGCCATCCTTGATCGCGTGCGTCGCCGTGCGCATCGACTGCACCAGCTCGCGCGGGCCGCCCATCGCGGAGATGGGAATGGCTCCGAGCATATGAGCGATGGGGCGTACCCACCAGGTCTGGTAAATTTCATCGTGCATGATGAAGCGAATCGGCCGATCGATCGCCGCGCTCACCACAAGCGCATCGATAAACGATACGTGATTCGCAACCAACAGCGCGCCGCCTTCTTCCGGCAAGTTCTGACGACCACGTACGTTGAGCCTGTAGATTGTGTTCGCGAGGAACCAAAGCGCCGCGCGTACCACCATGATTGGCGTCAACGCGCAAACGATAAACAATACTGAAAGCGTGGCAATACCAACGAGAAGAAACGCGCCGTGTACGCTCACGCCACTCTGCGGCTGTAGGAAGTACAAGCCGCCGCCCAGCAGGATGCCTATCCAGGTGAGCATGTTCGCGGCTGCCATGATTCCGCCGCGAGATTCCTTCGGGCTCAGGTATTGCAAGCCAGCCGCAAGCGGAACGTCAAACGCTCCGCCGCCAAACCCCATGGCAAACGCAAGAATGAGCGCGGACTGATACGTGTCGCCTAACCAGTAGAATAAAATGCAGGAAATGCCCATGATTCCTGCGCCAATTGGCACAATGCCCATCTCAATCTTGCCGCGCGAGGCTACACCCGCCGTAAACGAACCCAATCCTATGCCGAGGGACAGCAGTCCCGTGAGTATCGAAACTTCCGTTTCGGACAGTTGAAGCGCACTGCGAAGGTCCATCACAGCGCTCAGGAGAATCGTTCCGGCAAACCAGAAATACGTATAGCCAAACGCGATCATCCGCAGCCAACGGCTCTTCCAAATCGTAGTAAGGTCTCGGCCCATTCCCTGCCATGGATTAATAGGAAATCGCTGACCTGGATTCGCAGGTTCTGGACGCATGATCGACCACGAAGTCACGACACCCACGCAGGTCAATGTCAGCAACATGAACCCGGCGAGATACGTGCGCGGCGGTTCCAGCGCCTGAAAGATCGGCCCAGCGATGACCTGGCCAATGATTACGGAGAGCATCGTCGTCATTTGAATCACGCCGTTGCTCCACGAGAGGTGATCTTCGGGAAGGGTCTCCGGGAGTATGCCGTACTTGGCTGGGCCAAACAGGGCCGAGTGGCAGCCGATAGCAAAGAGAACGCCATATAAGAATAGCGGGGATTGAAAATAGAACCCGCCTATGCCAAGCAGAACAATGACAACTTCCAGATACTTCACCCAGACCGCAATGTCTTTCTTTGAGTATCGGTCGGCAATAGCACCAAAAAATCCGGCGAACAAAATGAACGGCAACGCCATGACAACCGTTGCGATCGCGGTCTGATGACCTTCCGTTGTCTTCGTTACAGCTGCCAGGAAGAAAACAAGGATTGTCTTAAAAAGATTGTCGTTCAGCGCGCCCTGAAACTGCGTCGCCACGAAGGCCCAAAAGCCCACGCGATGGTATTGCTTCGGTTGACCGTCGTTCACTACGGCCTCTTGAGTATCCATGTTTATTAATGTCCCCGACTCGCTGGGCGCTCGCAGCGGCACCACAGCGTAAGTCTACATGAGTTGTTTACGTGTTAAACAGTCATTTCTTGGCGCGCGTCCGTATGCGAACGGACCCGCTCCAAGAGTGCGATAAGGTCTCGGCAGTCTTCTTCCGTCATCCCGGCCATCGTCTCGCGGATCTTCTCGCGATACAACGGCTCTACTTCGTCCACCAACGCTCTGCCTCTCTCGGTCAGCGCGACGTGGTAGATGCGCCGGTTGTCGGGCACATCTTCGCGCGTGACCAATCCCTTGCTTTCAAGCCGATCCAGGACCGACGTGATACTCGCCCGCGTGACGACCAGCCGTTTACCCAAATCAGACTGCGTCACGTTATGCGGGTTGTACTTCAGCGAAAACAGCACGTTGAACTGCGCCTCGGTCAAATCGAACTGACGGAACAGTTGTTCGCCTGCAGTCGTTAAGACGCCTCCCGTTCGGACTACGTTGAGCACTGCTTCGTGGTATACATCACGAAACGGGGCTTCCAGATTCAGCTCGCGTTCAAGAGACACTGCGCATCGAGCTCCGATTATTGCCTACTCATCATTAATGTATCATATCTAACAATACGATGTCAAGCGATTTAATGAATTGCGGACCGGTTACCGTCAGGAGAATTATCTCACATCCCTGCGGAAGTCCGCGTCGAGGCGCAAGATGGGAAGAGTGTGAATTATGGGAATGATGGGTTTTGTTGAATCCTGGGCAAGCGACGCCAACGCAATTCTAGGTTGCATTTCCAGGCTGAATCTGTAGAATGTGCGCACGGGTTTGGAATAAACCGGTGCGCTTTCTGGGGAGGGAGCGAGGTAGAGTTTCGTGGGAGCGGAGTACTCTGCCCAATGGGCTTTTTTCGACGTATTAGCGACCTGATAACACCCCCACCCTCGCAGTCCGATTTACCAGTTCGGCAGGACACCCCTGTGCCGAACGAGCCGGACTCTGAGTTGGCGGCGCGGCTTTTGCCCGAGTTACAAAAGCTCATTTTGGCCGAGGACATGAATAGTCCCGAGGCCGCGCTGTCGATCGCCGAGCTCAAGCGTATTGGCGGTGTGATCGGGCTGTATGTGGCAGCCGCCAAGATGCGCTTCTTCCTTGACGCGAAACGCGCCGAGGGGCAAGTCATACACAAAGATCGCGGATACGTCCTCGCCGCGGATTTCATCTTCCAACACGTCAACCGCGAACTTAACGGTATCGAGGTGGAAGGCCGGGATATTGGCCCGAACGTTTTCCGCTCCTACTGCAATGAATTGGTCGCCTGCCTCGTAAGCGGTAAGAACGTGCGGCGTGCCGTCGAGGTTCCGATGCTGCTGATTGACATGCTGCTCGAACGGGCATTGAATGCGACGGAGCACCGCGGTACCTACTTGAGCCTGATCACGCAGGCTGTCGAAAGCGCGTATACACAGGTGCTCGCGAAGTTCGAAGCCGATCAGCGCGAACGCGCGCGGCGTCGCCAGGAGCGCAAGACCGAAGGCGGAAAGAGCAGTATCACTTCGATTGAAGATCCTTCGCACTCGTTTGACGGCAACACGGTCGAATATATAAAAGAAATGGGCGAGCGCATTGGCGAATTTGTGAAAGAGTTTGGGAATTCGACGGCGGTACCTGTGCCCTACTCCGGCGCGCTTCCTCCGGACCCCGCAGTGGCGCAGCGTGCCTTGGCGTTTTTACAACTGGTAGCGCCGATGGCCGAGAAGGCTGGGTATTACGGACTTATCGCGCTTATTTCGCAGCGCGTTGCCTTTGCGCTGTCGCTCGTGCAGCCGGATCGGCAAGCAGAATTCTGGGCCCGAGCCGCGATGGCCAACGAACTGCAGGCCGATCGCGAAGCGGCGCTTCTGTTATTCAAATTGAGCAAGCGCCGTTACAAAGCCGCCCAGGAGGCCTATCTGAAGGCGGGCGACGCGCCGCGCGCAGCGGCTGCTGCGCAGAAGATGGGCTAAGGGGTCCCTTCTACGAATCATCGAACAGTTGCATCTGATTTCCATCCGTACGGCGAAACGCATCCGCCGACAAGTGCAACGTCGCTTGATTCAAACCAAACTTGGAGCAGGCGATCTTGAATATATTCGCGATTTGTTCGGCATAGAATCCCTCGCCCCGCTGACGCGAGCCCCATTCAGACTGGTACAGCTTGCCGCCTCGCACGTCGCGGACGCGGTTAAGAATTTTTTCCTTTCGCGCGGGATAATGCTGTTCCAGCCACGCTTCGAATAGTGGCGCAACCGCAAACGGTAAGCGCAGCATCACGAATCCCGCATGTTGCGCTCCCGCCTTTGCAGATGCCTCGAGAATGCGGGGGATCTCTTCGTCTGTAAGTCCGGGCACGATCGGCGCGACCATGACGCCCACGGGTATTCCTGCATCGGCCAGCGTGCGAACGGCGTCGAGCCGTTGTTGTGGCAAGGAGGTGCGCGGTTCCATTACGCGGTTCAGCGCCACGTCAAGCGTCGTGATGCTGATGAACACGCGCGCGGCGTTGAAGCGGACGAGTTCCTGCAAAATATCGATGTCGCGTGTGACGAGACGGTTCTTGGTGATAATGCCGCAAGGATTGCGGAACTCGGCGAGCACTTCCAAACAGCGCCTGGTGATCCGAAGCTTGCGCTCGATCGGTTGATACGGATCCGTCACGCCTGATATTGCGAGGACCTTCGGCACCCAGCGCCTGGACATCAATTCCTTGCGCAGCAATTCCGGGGCGTCGTGTTTGACGAAAATCTTTGTTTCGAAATCGAGCCCGGCAGAATATCCAAAAAACTCATGGCTTGGCCGCGCGTAGCAGTACACGCATCCATGTTCACAGCCCCGATAGGGATTAATGCTCGCATCGAAACCAACATCCGGGCTGTCGTTGGTCGCAATGATCGATTTTGATGCGTCGGGCAAATATTGCGTACCCGGACGCGGCGCCTCTTCTTCGTCCCATTCCTCGTCACGGACGTACGTAATTTCGTCGAAGCGGTTCTGCGGGTTCTTGGTTACGCCGCGACCGCGTATGGCCTGGCTTGGGTCGAGCATGAATAAACCTATATTTATATTCAGTATATCCTGTGCGACCACACTTGGCAAGAACTATTAGCGTTCGAGAAAGTCCGCTAGTGGATAAGTAATGCCAACGCTGCGCGCATGACCGGCTCCTTTTATTGTAGGGAACCGTTGCGTTCGATGGTCTTGTTCTTCAGCGCAGGTCGAAGGTGAACAGTTCCGCGTTATCCAATTTGAAGTTGATGGAGATTTCGCCCGACGGGGCGTCCGACAGGGTTTTACCATGCCACGTGACGGGCACCTCGTAGCCAGACGCTGTCACGGGATCGCAGTCTTCAAACTTCCAACCGTCAACGGTCTTATTGTTGCCTACGCGAAGTTCTGCGCGGAGCGAACCTTTAACGCGCGCATTAACAAATAGACTTCGTCCGTTTGGATTGAAGGGTCGTGTCAGCACAAAGCACGGTTCCTTGCCGGAAGGCCGTATGCCAATGAATCGATCGCGTTCTGAAGTCATCAATCCGATCGCGCCGACGTTTTCTTTCTTGGTGTCGTGCGGAAGCGCAAATCCGCCATAGTAAAACCGCACTTCATCGCCGAGCTCAACTGGTGTCTCCGCGATGAACACCATGCCTGCGTCCCACGAGCCCTTTCGCCCGCGCGAGACAAACTCCGGGTGGGTTGGAATCTGCTGCCAATGTTCTCCGTCACCACTCCACGTCAACTCGACATGTGGAAGCCCTTTGTATCGATCGTAGACCTGCAGCGCGCCAAAGAAGAGATCGCCACGCCGCCACACCGTCATTCCGTAGAACTCGGCTTTTTCGTTCTCTCCCGGCACGAGAATCGTCTGCTCATGTGTCCAGTGTTGTAAATCATTCGACGACTGCATCGATACGCGGCGCTTGTGATCGCCCGCGTAGGTGCGCGGTCGGCAATACAGAAACCAGCGATCGCGCACTTCGTCGTAGACGAAATTGTTGTGCGTATCGCTATGGTACGCGAGCGCCGCTTCTTGCCAGAGCCAATTAAAGGTCGCCCCATCGTTTGAGGAAGATATGAATAGCCCGCCCTTCTGATTGTGTACGGCGAGAAATTTGCCAGGCCAGCGATCCGGACGTGGATTGATGCAAACATCAATGTTCTGCGTTTTGTCCGTGCCAAGTTTGATGACGTTGTTCTGCGTGCTGCCTTCGTAATCGAACACGCCAAGGAAAGGTTTGCGCCAGGCGATGCCATCGTCGGATTCTGCATAGCACACGTTGTAAGAAAAAGGCAGACGGTTATCGTACGCGTAGCGGTTGAACACCGAATACCACATACGAAACTTTTTGTCGGCGGCGTCGTAAACGACCGAGCCGGCAAGGTGCGGCCCGCTACCTTCCCACGGATATTCACGCTCCAAGATCGGTTTCTTCTTGCTGAACCGCTTCGGCTGTACTACGAACCGCTCCGCAAGCCATCGATCCATCACCACGCGGTCGTCTACTACAAAGTATGGGCCCTTGGCCGCGCTGATTTGGTAATCCAAATCGGCGGCGGCAAAAGCAGCGGCGAAGCAAACAAGAGCCAGCATGCGTTATTTGCTCGGGGAAAAGCCGAGACCCGGCGTGACACAGCGTACTTTGTACAAGCCCGTGCGTGCGGTGATGTACAGCGTCTCGCCGTCTGCGTCGCCGAAGCCGCAATTCGCAGGTCCTTCTGGAACGACGACGGTATGGACGAGTTCGCCCTTCGGGTTGTACACACGCACGCCGTCTTCCGCAGTGCACCAGATGTATCCCTTCTGATCGACGCTCAATCCATCCGGATATGGTAATTCGCACAGCACGCGGCCGTTTGAAGCCGTACCGTTCGCAGCGAGATCGAACGCGCGGATGTGTTTGCCTTCGGTATCGGCAACGTAGAGGGTCTTTTCATCGGGCGACAGTCCGATGCCGTTCGGCTTGATGAAGTCCGTGCCAACAACATTGATTTTTCCGTCCGGCAAGATCGCGAATACGCCCTGATAGTCAAGCTCTTTGGGCCTGTCACCGAGGCCATAGGGCGGATCGGTGAAGAAGACGGCTCCATCGGATCGCACAGTAGCATCGTTCGGGCTATTAAATTTCTTGCCCTCGAAATCCGACGCAATCGTTGCAATTGTGCCGTCCTTCTCCGTGCGCGTCACTGTGCGCGAGCCGTGTTCGCATGCGATGAGACGGCCCTGAGGATCGGTCACCAAACCATTCGCGTTGTTGCTCGGCTCGCGGAAGACGGATTTGTCCGCCTTGTGAATGCGGTTCTGGGGGATGTCGGTGAACAGAAGATCGCCGTTGTACCAAACCGGGCCCTCCGTGAACGAAAAGCCGCTCGCAACAAGCTCGACGTTTCCCGTCGTGACCGTTTCCGCCGCGGCGATAAACGCTACACCCAGACACAGCGATGCAAACATAGTGCCGTCCTCGCAGTTGAAGTTGGATTTGCCCGCGCCAGTCTTGCATGCAGTAGCGGGCGGATCAACTCTTGTCGTCACGTGTACTGAAATCAATGGCGGAGGGAGGTGTATAAATATTTTTTTTGACGAAACAAGGGGGTGTAGCGGAGGAAAAATGTTGTAAGTCGTTATTTTATGGACGATGCCCGTGCCGCACCCCCCGGGGGTGTAGGTGGGGTTGCGATGCGCGCTGATGGGAGATGAGCGTGGGTGTATAAGGTTCGATAGAGCCTGCATGCGATGATCCTCCTAACCATTGGCCCAAGGCGTTGCACTGTTGGGAAGGAGCTCGGAGACAGAAGTCAGGAGTCAGAAGGGATGAACGCGTGCTACGGTTTTTGGGTAACACTGTTGACGGATTGCTGCTGATTGGGATACGGCAACGCGAAACGACCTCTGTCTAGTTGACGATTGGGAGGCTAACGAAGAAGTCTAGCCTCGAAAACATGATTGTGCGGATAGTGCCAATGCGGTAGTTTTGCTAACGTAGGTTTTAGATTTGCGTTTGACTGCGCGATTCTTGCGCGCCACACTACGCGGCAACGCGGGAGCCCATTGTGACCAAACAAGAAAGAAGCTGGATTCTCTACGACTGTGCCAATAGCGCGCAGACGCTGATCGTAACAACATCAATCCTGCCTATTTTCTTTAAGACATACGCCGCCAAAGGCATGGAAGATGTTGAATCCACATTTTATTGGAGCATTGGCAACACCGTCGCGATGATATTTGTCGCTATTATGTCGCCCATCCTCGGTGCCCTGGCCGATCACCGTGGTTATAAGAAGCGACTTTTTATAACTTTCCTATTCATCGGGCTAATCGCAACTGCGGCACTTCCCGCTGTACAAGAAGGACAGTGGCTATTCTGTCTTGTGCTATTCGGAATATCGACAATCGGCTTCTACGGCGCAGTCGTTTTCTACGATTCGTTTCTGGTGGACGTAGCCAGCAAAGATCGAATGGATTGGATTTCATCCAGCGGTTTCGCGTGGGGATACGTGGCCAGCACGGTTCCATATATCGCCTGCATGTTGATGATCGGCCAATTTGAGCGGTTTGGGTTTTCGTCAAAACTGGAACCGACGCGCTTGGCGTTTATTGTCACCGCCATCTGGTGGTTCGTCTTGAGCATTCCGATGTTGAGAAACGTCCGCCAGGTGCACTATGTAGCCGAACATGCAAATCCCGTGGCCGAAAGTCTGTCGCGGCTAGGGGCGACACTCAAAAACATTCCGAAATATAAAGCGCTCTTTGGCTTTCTCATCGCCTACTTTCTCTACATCGACGGCGTCCATACGATCTACAAGCTGGCAATTGCGTTTGGATTGGACATTGGTATTCCCCAGGACGAGTTACTGAAGGTCCTGTTGGTGACGCAGATCGTGGCATTTCCTTGCGCGATCCTATTCGGATATTTGGCAAAGTATTTCGGTGCGAAGCGCATGGTGCTGATCGGCATCGGCATGTACTTTCTCGTCACGTCGCTCGCTTATTTCATTCGCGAGGTCTGGCATTTCTGGGCGCTGGGAATGATGATCGCTTTCGCGCAAGGCGGCATCCAGTCGCTGAGTCGCAGCATGTTTGCGAAGCTGGTGCCGCCGGAGAACGCCGCGCAATTCTTTGGGTTCTACGATATCTTTGGCAAATTTGCGACCATACTCGGGCCCGTGATGGTCGGTGGTATTGGTTGGGCAACCGGCGATACGCGCATGGGTGTCTTCAGTCTGATTATACTGTTCGCCGCCGGCGGGCTGCTGCTGATGCGCGTGGATGAAAGCAAGTCCATCGCGCCAAACGCAACGTAGATGAAGTAACAGTTGAAAGGTGTAGTTCATGTCTTCTGACAAAACGCCGTGGGGCGTTTCCTTGCATGGCGGCCATTCAGGCGAGTATTGCGATCACGCGGTTGGAACCCTGCGCGAAGTAATCGAAGCGGCGATAGAAAAGGGCTTCAAGACTTACGGCATTAGCGAGCACGCGCCGCGTCATGGGGAACGTTACCTCTACGCGAATGAACGCGATCGCGGGTGGACGCTGGAAAAAATACTGGCTGATTTTGAATCCTACGGCACAGCAATCTTCGCGCTGGCGGAAGAATACGCGGACCGCATCACCATCCTGCGCGGATACGAGATCGAGGTCGTACCGCACGATCGCTACGCGGAAATCATGCTCGATTACCGCAAACGGTTCCGCTTCGATTATATGGTCGGATCGGTGCATTACATGCACGACATTTCGATCGATAGCAGCGTAGAAGAATTTGAGCAAGTCCTGAAAATCACCGGCGGACTGGAATCGCTTGCACTCGAGTACTACGAATCCGTTGCTAGAATGATTGAAGCATTAAAGCCGGAAGTAGTCGGGCATCTCGATCTTGTCCGCAAGAACGGACACCTTTACGGGCCACTCGATACCCCTGCGATTCGAGATGCCGCTGAATCCACCTTGGAAGTTGCACGCGCGCACGACTGCATTCTCGATCTCAACACCGCAGGCTGGCGCAAAGGGCTCGATTCGCCTTATCCCGCGCCGTGGCTATTGCAGCGTGCGAACGAGATGGGTATCCCGGTATGTTTCGGCGACGACAGCCACGGCCCCGAACTCGTCGGCGCGGGAATTCCGGAAGCGCGCGAGTATTTGCTGCAGAACGGTGTTACGGCGGTGAAGGTGTTGAATCGAAACAGCGAAGTTGTCGAACGCCGGCGCGTAGAATTGTGATGGGCAAAGGAGCACGGGCGGGACGCCCGTGCTCCTTTGGTTTCATCACTCGCCGACGTCTACATTCGATTCACCGTGTTCAAAGTTGATCCTGCCAAGATCGACGATTTGTTTATCTAGCAATTCGATCTCGCTTGATTCGTATGTATATTTATCCACACTACCACCGGTTTCGGTATAGCCTTCCATGGACAGAATTACACTAGTTGCAGGCAATTGTCCTTCGATCAGGAAGTGACCCGTTTCGTCGGTATTGATGCGCCTGCTAATTTCGCGTGTTAGCGCGAAGAATGCCTGTACGACGATCACGCCATTTGCCAGCGGTTGACCATTGGGGCCAATTGCAGTACCTTCGATTCCCGCGCTTCCATACACCACGACGGTTTCTTCCGGTACTATTTGTCCCGGTTCGAGTATCGTCGGACGCGTCGATCCCAATTCGGCCGGTCCGCCTTGGCCCATCACAACAAAGTTTGTTTCGATTCCTGGCATGAACCCGTCCCAAGTAAAGGTCCCATCCGCGTTGGTGGACGCTACGGGCCCCCACCGATGGTCATCTTCGTGAATAGCAAGGGGCATATCTTTTAGGGGATTGCCGGCCGCATCCACGACTTTGATAGACATGGTTGCGGTGTCAATGAAAGTAAGGTCAACGGTTGCTTCTTCGGCTTCATTGAGTTGAACGTCTTTCGCCCATTCGTAGCCGGTCTGTTCCGGTTCGATGCGCCACAGTCGTGGATAGATCTTGTAGTTGCCGGGGCCCGACGAAAGCTTCAATTCGTAGGTGCCATCTTCCTTCGTTGCCGTGTCGCTGTTCTCGACGTACTTGCCATCTTTCAGTGCCGCGACCTTCACGTCGTGCAGCGGTTTGCCCGTAGTTTCACCGGTCACGCGTCCGCGCACATGTATCAACTCTTGAATTTCGTAATCCCATTTTTGTGTGCCACCTGGGGTGAAATCGGGAAGCGGCTGCGGCTGAGACAGCGCAGTTTGATCGAGCTTTGCTACATACACCGTGTATGACTGGTTAGCGTCGATCGCTTCGATCGCATAGTTGCCGCCACCATCGGTTTTGCCGGCGTAGATCAGCGCGGGATTGCGGCGCTCCCCGCGCCCATCGTTTGCTCTGCCAACGAGGTACACGATTACTTCCGAAGCAGCGCCGCCGTTGGTCCAGGTAATCGTGCCGGTTAATCGCGCGCCCTGTGGCATTTGCAGCTCGATGACGTCTTCGGTGCCGACGGGTATGTCGTCAAAACTTGCGCCGCCATATTTCAACGAAGACGTGACGAGGCCCACGGTACCTTCGCGCGAAAATGCAAAGTGAAAATGGCCTTTCGCGTCGGTGTTCGTGCTGCCCAGCATCCCATTGGAGGAATCGCCGCGCATACGCACGGACACGAGATTCACGACACCGTCGGTAACCGGCGCGCCATCGGGCGACAACAAGCGGCCGTATAGTCCCTTTCCGGGCTCCAGCGTGATACGCACGTTGTTCACCGTGTCACCTGCTTTGATCGGCACGCTCGCGCGACTTCCGCTCATCATCTTGTAACCATCGGCCATGGCGATGACATTGGCACTGCCTTCGTACGCGATACCCTGTACAATGAACCGACCCGCAGGATCGGTCTGCGCAGTCTGTTTGTGCGCGGGATTCTGTTGCGCCGCGAGAAAAGTGTTAATGCCCTCTGGCATTTGCACGCCGCCACTGGAAAATACCTGCACCGTCGCATCTTCAATTGGGCTGCCGTGTGTGTCCACGACGACACCCGCGATCGTCGCGTATTCTTTCGGGTCTTTGATGCGACCCTTCTCCATGCTCATGAGCAATGCAGCGGATTCCGTCATCTCACCAGTAGCCTGTAACTGTTCTTCAGGCTTTGCCGTGTTCGTTTCCGCTGCTTTCTCTTCGCCGGTGTCGTATTGCGATTCGCTCTTTGCGAGTTGTGCTGCACTTGATGGTCCATCCGATATTGGGTCGGGCGCGGATAGATCATCGAGAACGCGCGCCTCTTCGGTCTTGCTCACGCGCCGCCAATTCTCTCCGCGTTCCGGCGCAGTAGCGCTGTAATTGATACCAAAATACGCGCCGCCCGCGATCAGCGCGGCGACCGCAGCCCCCGCGGCGATTTTCTTTGCGTTCACAATGGCTCCTCCCTTAAGAATTGGTGCAATGATCTCGCCCGCGCCGTTGTGGGTGACGTGGTGTAGCCACATACCGATGCCCGAACCGGAGACGGCATTGCCGAGTTCCGGTAAAGCAGGTCCCACCGCGAGCCCCGCGAGAATGCGATTCGCGGCCGCCTTACCATCCGGCGGTGCGAGATCGCTGTAGAGACTGTCTTCGACTTGTTGTTCGAGAAATGCGCGCAGCCGCGCCCTGCCCGTGTGCAACCGCAACTTGAAAGCGTTTTCGCTGATACCGAGTTGCGCCGCTGCCTCGGCGCCAGAGCGGCCCTCGAGATAAAACAGGATCATCGCTTCGCGTATTGGAGGACTGAGTTGTTCGAGCGCTTTCCATAATGCATTGCGGCGCTCTTCACGCCCCAACTTTTGCGATGGACTTTCCGGCGGCTCCTGCAAGGGCACGACCAATTGCTCGTGCCGTTCCGCCAGTCTTCTCCGGTACTCGGCCGAACGAATCCAGTTCAGCGCGAGGTTACGGGTGATTTTGCGTATCCACATCGGAAATGCCCCTGCTCCGCGAAGGTTTCCCAAATGCGTCCAGGCGACGACAAACGCGTCCTGCGCGATGTCCTGCGCCGCGGCCCAATCGCCGACGGTGCTATAGGCCAGCGCGTAGACAAGGCGGTAGTGCGCGTTGGTCAGACGCGCGAACGCAGCCGTGTCCCCACGCTGCGCCGCCGCCACAATCCGTTCTAGTTCCCGTTTGTCCACCTAGTCCGCTTTCCTTGTCTGCGTATTGTAAGACGCATGGGGGAATCCAAAGGTTAGTTTCGCATGTGCAAAGGCGACAGATACCACCGAAATGCGAAATCGGGCCGGATCTTGGCCAAATCCCGTAGGGCCGCAGAGCAGCTAGCAGTGTTACGAAGCGCCGAAACTAAAGGCGACGCAACTACTTAGAATAGGCATTCGGGATACGGCACAGGCTTTGCTCTAAAACAACTTGTGAGGAAGAAACTGGGAGCGAGGGATTCGAGATGCTGAAACAATTCATCGGTGGCCTGCTGCTGGGCAGCGCATTGACCATTGCTGGCGGTCTGTTTGTGGGGCCGAATATCACAATTGCGGATGTGGGTTCAGGAAATGTCGGCGGTGGTGATGGAGATGGACGTTACCAACTGCACGTGGACGAGCACGATGGAACGACAACCTACTCAATATCCGATGTGCAGACGGGCAAAGAAATGGTAATGGTTCCCGCAAATGCAGAGAAGTGACTGCCATCCGGTGTGAGCCAAGTCCGCGCAAATGCGGAATTCCGAACCTAACACCGAAACGAAAAGCAGTCGTGAGAGACGGGACGGCCTACTCTTAACGAATTACCACGGTCGCGCCGACGTCGCACGATTCGAACAGTTCGCCGGTGTGTTCCGACTTCAGTCGAATGCAGCCACGTCCGGTTGGTTGGCCGATGAGTGAGGCGTCCGTTGTTGCGTGAATACCGTAGCTCAACGGTTTGCCGTCTTTCGCGAAACCCATCCAGAAACCGCCGAGCGGATTGCGCGGATCGCCGTGCGGCACCGTTTCGCCGCGGTTGTACCAATCGGGATCGCGGATCTTGTTGTGAATCGTGAAGGTGCCGGTGGGTGTGCTGTCGTTGGCGCCGGTTGAAA
Source organism: Candidatus Hydrogenedentota bacterium (assembly GCA_020848835.1). Lineage (GTDB taxonomy): Bacteria > Hydrogenedentota > Hydrogenedentia > Hydrogenedentales > SLHB01 > JABWCD01. The sequence continues at coordinate 23,579 of JADLHJ010000022.1, read as the reverse complement.
TGGGGTATTGCGCCGCGAAGCGGCCATTGCGCACGACGGTCAACGTGAAATCGCTACGATCCACAATCAGCACGGTCTCGGGCGAATCTTCATTGCGCGAGGTGCGCGAATTGCCTTCCTCGTTGCGACGGGCAGAGGCCAATAATGCAAGACCGTTCGGCAGATGCGTCAGTGCTGCAGGATTGATCCTTCCGCGCCGCGATAAGTCGCTACGACGATCGCGGTCCTGAATACCGCCTGCAAGTAACGCGCCATTGGGTTCCGAGGAATCCTCTGGCTCCGATGAAGTGCTGCCAACTTTCTCGTCATGTGAAAAGCGAACGCTCTGGATCGCCTCGGGTGTCTGCTCGCGCGGCGCATCGCCGGCTGCAGAAACTTTGTTCTTAGCTACTTCATCTTTCGCAGTCTTCGCGGCGACATCGGGCGGAAGCTGCGGGAACATGGCGTTTGTGTCATACGGCTTGTTGGACTGTTCCCTGCCAGATACGCTGCTGTTCGTTGAAGTGCGCAATCGCTTCATGGATTCGGCAATTGCTTCCTGGGGCGAATCCAAGGTGGTGCCGCGGCCTGCACCGTCGTTGCCAGCCCGCGCAGGGTTCTGTCGCGGCCACAATAGCAGTAAACCAATGAGCGCCACAAAAAAGCCGAGCACAGCCCACTGACGCCAATCGATATTGAACTGCTTCTTGGGGGAGGATGACGCGGGTTTGGCCGCGGGTTTGGAAGGCGGCAGCCCGGCAGCCGCCTTCGTACGGGGCACATCGGTTTTACCAACGCGGTACCGCAGTTTAACCCCGACCGAATACTCGCCGCCGCGCAGTTCCTGGACGCGCACGACCCTGCCGCGCACAATAACCGGCGCGCTATTTCTTGCGTCCACGCGGGGATCCATTTCAATTTCGATGACGCTGCCAACCGGCGCCGGTTGCCGAGTGCGCAGGTGGAGACCATCGCGGCTCATATCGATCACAAAGCCGGATTGAAGGAGAGTGGAGCCGTCGATCGCCACAAACATGGCATGACGTTCCATGTTGGTGCGGGGAGCCGCACGCCGTTCTCGATCTTGTGCCATCGCCTCGCCCACGCTGCACGAAGCCCCTGCTTCCTCGCACAGCTCGGTACGGATACCTCGCGCGACCGTTCCCAGCCCTTGGAACGCGCGCCACCAGCGGGTGTGAGCACCCGCGGCCCGTAAGCACAGTTACGAACCTCCGTAGTATACCACAGGCACAGCGCTTTGATGCATCTTAAATTGCAGCAAGGGGATAGGTAGGGGGTGAAGAAACTCTGGTTAAATCATCTGAAATTCAGCCAATCGCGCAAGCGATTGCAGCGTAAGAGCTTGCAAATATATTCCCGAAAGTCTAGAATTCGGCGTATGCTGGGAGGGAGCTGCAAATCGTTGACGAGCCGCTACGCGGTATTGTGTCTGCTATTGGTTACCATGTCCTTTGCCCAGAATTCCCCGCCGCCTTCGACGGAAATCAGCGTTGACCGCCCTATTTTTATTTTCACCGCCCAGACTGCGGATGATCCCGCCGCCTATGCACAATCCGTTTTGGACATGTGGGCGCGTTTGCCGGAGCGGCTGAAGCCCTTCAGCGCGATTCGAATCAGCACAACGGCGCCGGATGCTGCCGCGCGGCAGGTGCGTTTTCAAGGGATTCTCACCGTACTCCAGGCCGAAAATATTCCAGTCGTGCTCACCATTGGGCAGGCTGACCCGCGCACGCTTCACCCCCCGGAATTGCTAGACCGCATCCTCTACGATTTCACCTGCGTGCGCGGAGTGTGGGTAGCCGATCTGTCATTTAACGGCTACTACACTTTTGGCGGGGGAGAAGCGCTCGGCGCACCGCCGCAAGTACGATGGGTTGCGGCCGCGATTGACGCAACCGCGCGCTACGGCCGTTTCTTCGTGCTGCGTCTTGGCGCGCACGCCTGGCCGCACGCGCTGTCGAACGCGTGGTGCCGTCCGCTCGTCGAGAAAATGCGCGCGAACGCCAACTACGTTGTGCCCATTGCAGGAATGGATGGTGACGATGCCCTCGCTCAACAGGGCATGATGATGGGCCTCTGGCTCGACGGCACCGCGTCGCATTGGGGAATCGAAGCGACGCCGCGCTGGTTCCAGGCCGCGCGCTTTGTCTTGCCCGGAGTTTATGGTGTCGCGCCAAAAGATGCGCCGATGCCCGCGCACTTCTATCGTGCGATGACGTTGAACGGCGCAATTGGCGGCGCAACGGTATACGCATTCGATGACCCGGGCGACTTGTGGGCCGGTGCGAAGACCGACGCGTGGACGACTACGATTCTGCCTACTTTGCGCGAAGTCATAGAACTGGGACTTATCTCGCGCAAGGAGTTTGTACAGAAGAAAGCGCAGGTCGCATATCAGCTCAATGTCTCGAATACCCCTGCAGACATGCAGGCAAACTTGCGCGATATTGACGGGACCTACGGCGAAGGGCTGATGATTCGCGGCGCGTACGGAATGGAACGACCAGGCCAAGTCTCAGAGTTAGTCGCAAACACCGGCACGCATTTTTTCGTGCCAATCTTCTCTGCGTTTTCAGATCCGAAGGGTTTCGCACGTGTCGTGCGGCCCGGCACGATCGGCAGCGAGGGGGAGTGGAAGCAACTTCTGGATCAATACCTCGTACCGGATGGTGCGGGGCCCGCTTTTATCACCCAGGTTGGTTTGCGTGCTTTCGTCATGCACACGCGCGAAAACCAATATGAGCAACAGGCGTTTCGCCTGCCGAACTTGCCTGCGCCCGTCATGGGAATCACAGCCGTGCGGCAGGATACTACCGCCACCATCACATGGCCCGCACGCGAAGGCGATATCAAGTACCGCGTGTATAGGCGCACGTATCCAGATGGTACTTTCGAGTTGGTCGCCGACAATCTCGAACAGCGTAGCTGGGTCGATCCGCAGATCGATCCGCAACTACAGATCGCCTACGCCGTGACGGCAATCACCCAGGAACTCGCGCCGTACGAAGGCACGGTAAATTATGGAGACTATCTCGCGTTTGGCGCGTACAGCCGTATAGCCGAGGAGGCCGTTATCACGCCGCTGGTGATGAACGCCGCAGGGCAACCCATAGCAAAACCGGACGATCGCCCCGCAACGCAGGAATGGTGGCCGAATGTTCAGGGCGTGCCCGAGGAAAACAAACCCGCCGCGTTGGAAATCGCTGCGGCAATCGAGCAATGGGACGCGGCGTTTGCGAAAGAAGATTTGGCAGGAGTATTAAACGTCTACGCCCCCAGCTATCGCGATCCGCAGAATTGGGGTAGCGAATACGTCACGCGCGCGTACCAGTGGTTTTTTGAACGCTACAATCGCTGCACGATGGCGCGCCAGATACGGCAATGGGACTTTTCGACAATCGCGACAACGGGCCAGGTGCGCGTGTTGCTCTATTGCCAATTTGCGGGAACAGCACTGAGCGATTCAACGGGACGCGTGGCATCGGTACACGCGGCGTTTCCTGTGAATGAAACGGGCGAGATTTGGTTGACCTTCATCAAAACGGACAGCACCTGGCGCATCGAACATTCGGAACCCGCGCTGCCGAACTTGCGGGAGATACTTTCGTATTCGGCGGGACCCTACGATTCGATTACACCCGGTCTAGATCAGTTGTCAGCAACAGCCGCGTCAAGCCAACCATAATTACATATACGGCATGTGCGGCACTTTACCCAACAGCCGCGAGTAGACAGTCAACACGCCACGATGGTGCGCCGTGTGATCTTCAACACCACCTACGACGGCCATTCGGGGCGCGCCGCCCATCACAGGGCCGGGTGGGAGCGGCTGATTCAGATCGGCGTCCGACATTTTTTGAATCTGGGCGATGAGTGCATCGTTGGCACGCTGGTACCAATCCTTCGCGTCCTTCAGCGATGTGATCTTCGTGACGGCGGCAATGTGCGCGGCGAAATCCATATCGAACCCCGTCGGGCTTACCATCCCTTCCCGAAACCAGTCGATCGTCTGTGCGACATGTGCGACCTGCTGCGCGACGCTCATCATTTCCGGGCGCGGCACGAACGTCGAATCTTTTTCTTCGAGCACGTCCGTAGAGCGATCGAAAAAGTCTTTTGTCATAACGAGTTGGTTGACCAGATGATTCGCGAGTGAGGACGACATGGCAAGGCTCCTTCCGGATACTGATTTGCGCTTCAGTGTATCGCCCACATTCATCCAGAGCAACAGGTTTCGGCTCGGTCGGATTTGGACTACGACCAATTGGCATTTGACTGACAGTTTTCGGCGCGGTTCATGAATTAATATACGCGCGTGGGCAAGGATTCTTCAGCGGTGACAATGTCGATTGGGAGCGTGAAATGATTGTTGACAACAGGCGCGTGTTCAGAAATCAGGTAAACGATTGCACGCGGGACTGCTTAGAGTGCAACTACGTTTGCCAGCAAACCATCGCGCACTGCTTGCGCAAAGGCGAACCATTCTCAAACCCCGTGACTATCGGCCTTCTGCAAGACTGCGTCGAACTCAGCCAAATTGCCGCAAACCTCATGATTCGCGACTCGACAATGTATCCACAGCTCTGCCAGCTCTGCGCCGAACTCTGTCTGAAGTCCGCGGAGATTTGCCGCCAGTTGAACAATGACGAACAGCTTTACCATTGCGCGCACGTCCTGTATCAATGCGCGGAAAGTTGCGCGAGCATCGGCCGCTTCGTCGTGCCCACTCCTTGCGTCGCAGCGACTGCGTAAGAACGCAAAGGACGCTGCGCTCCCTTACGTCTTTGGTTGGAGTAACATCGCGTTGGCGCGCAAGAATTGCTGTACGCCCACTACCCGGAAATCGGTATTCAGGTAATCAACGAATCCATTTTGCGGAAACGGCTCTGTGCAGAGATACCAGATGTACGCCGGTTTACGATCCCGCACGAACGCGCGCATCGTTTCGATATCTTTCTCTTTTCCGCCAACAAGAGCCGGTCGAAGTGTCGATCCGAAACGTTCGAGATAATAGTCGAACGCGAACGGCAACTGTGCATAGACTACCAGCGCTGCATTCGGATATTGCGCCTCCTGGTTTGTCACAACTGCGACCGCCTCCCGGAATTGGTCCTTGTGCGGCGCCGTGTAATATCCCGAGGTGATCGTCCGCGCGCTCATCGCAATGAGAACTACCGCGGCCCCCACGTGTATCACCCGTGCCGGGATTGGCAAAGAAGTCATCCCGCGCGCCACGAGCAGATAAACAGCCGGCAGCGACACAATCAGGTTCCGGTGCGTGAACACCGACGCCGAAACGCTCGACTTCACATAGGCGATCAGGAAGGGAAGTAATAACCACGCGAGCAGCGATCCGAATAGCACGATTCGCGCGCTGTAATTCACCAAATCTTCAGAGTTGTGCCGAAACTGTGCACGGACTCGAATCGCGGCAACAACTATAAAGAACAATGCGCTTGCCGTCACGATTAATGCGAGAAGCGTCGCCGTCTGTCCATGGTTGAACAGTGAGTTCAAGTATTCCCAAAACGAAACCGCAACATTCGATTCTACCGGAGGGTTCTGCGGTCCTTCGCTTTGGTGCCGAAGATGCCAGGCCATAGACGGGAGCCACGGCGTGAAAGCAATCGCGGTGCCCGCATAAAAAGCGATTGCTCGATTCAATCCCCGGCGTGTCGTGGCGAGCAGTGCGAATGTGGCCAGGCCGTGGAGTAATACAAACAGCAACCCAAAGTAATGAAGGTATGCCATGCACACCGACGCGGCAAAGCACGTCACCAACTCAAATCGCGGTGCGTTTCTATTTTGCGCCCAAGCTTCGTATAAATATGTCCACGACAGCACCGCTGTCAACAAGCAACACAGGAGAATCGCGTAGGGCCGCGCCTCCTGCGCAAAGTACAGCGTAAACATGGAAAACGCGGAGAACCCAGCTGCGATTAGGCCCTCGGCGTCGCTGAAGATGCGCGCACCCAGGAGATACATTAACGGTATTGCCGCAATGCCCGTGATCGCTGAAGGCAACCGCAAGGCCCACTCCGCGCTGCCAAACAGTTCAATCGCCGCGCGCAGAACCAATCCGTAAAGCGGGGGATACATATTCCATTGAATGTCGCCGCTCCAAATTCCGGCAAATGTCGGTTGCATCGCCGTGTGCCAACTGCACACCTCGTCAAACCAAAGAGACTGATTCGAGAGACCGTACAAACGCATTGCCGCGCCGATTACCGATATTGCTGCAAGCGCAAGGAGTACGGCCTTTGATGGGCGTCGATCACGGAATGAACGAAACATCCGCAATAAAATACCATAGATGGATTGCCGGATTTCGCAAGCAGTGCCGTCCGCAGTACAGCACGGGCGTCCCGCCCGTGATTCGAGACAGCTCTGTGTTCTTTCTAATCACGGGCGGGACGCCCGTGCTCCTTTTTGGCAACTTGCCTGCCTTGGAGTATGCAGAGGCTAGTGGGTAGAATAGCGCGCTTTGAGGGAGCACCTTTTCTGTGACTGAATCTGAATCGAACCCGTCCCACTTATTCCTGCGGGCCGCGCGTGGCGAACGTACCGAGCGCACGCCTGTTTGGCTCATGCGCCAGGCGGGCCGCACCGATCCCGAGTACAACAAAGTAAAAGCGGAATCGGCCATGCCCTTGCACGATCTCTTTCGCGATCCAGATTATGCCGCTCGGATTTCGCTGCTCCCGCAACGGTTCGGCGTCGACGCGATCATCTACTTTCAAGACATACTCACGCCGCTAGCGCCAATGGGCGCGGAGTTTGTCTTCGCGCCGGGGCCGATGCTTACCCAGCACATCCGCGATGTTGTCGATCTTGATCAACTGCACACGTATGACGTAGCAGACGAATTGCCGTTCATCACTGAAACATTCCGCCTCGTGCGCGCTTCGCTGGATGGCGCGCTGCCCGTGCTCGGTTTTGCGGGCGCGCCGCTGACCTTGTTGGTGTTTATTCTTGAAGAGGGAAGTTTTGGCGCGCACGCGCACAAGGCGCTCTTGTTCTTGCGCGATTACCCCGATGTTGCGCATCGTTTGCTCGAAAAGCTGACCGACATGACCATTGACTATTTGAAGCTGCAAATCGCGGCGGGGGCGGCCGCAGTGCAACTGTTTGAATCCGCTGCCAACCTGTTGTCGCGTGAACAATACGAGACGTGGGCCTTGCCCTATCAACAGAGAATATTTGAAGCACTTCGCGCCACCGTCCCGACGATTATCTTTGCGCGCGATTGGGCGGAGGCTTCGCTCCTCAAATCCTCGGGCGCGGACATTCTTAGTCTCTCTGACAAAGTGTCCATTGCGGAAGCGCGCAAGCAATTCGGGGATGCACAAGTCCTGCAAGGCAATCTCGACAATCGTCTTTTAATTAAAGGAAGTAAGGAAGATATTGCGGCCGCCGCGCGCGCGATTGTCGAGGCCGGTGGACATAACGGCCATATCTTTAATCTCAGCCACGGCCTTCTGCGCGAAACGCCTTTCGACAATGTTGTACACCTGATAGACGTGGTCAAGTCCACGCGCTTGCCGCTCACTTGACCCCTGCGCGCGCCCGTCCTTACACTATGGCACTTTCCACCCAGTCAAGAGGAGGCTTGGTCATGTTGCGCCATTGGGTCACTACATTGGTTTTCGCGGCAGCGTTGGTTTCGTTGGTTGCTGCGCAGGGTTGCAATACGGTCCGCGGCGTCGGCAAGGACGTCGAAGCCGGGGGCAAAGCTATCCAGCGTTCCACGACAAAATAATATTCTAGTTTTCGCAGTATCGATTGCGCAGGAGTGCTTAATGTCTAAAGTAGGGTTTGGAATCATCGGTTGCGGCGTCATTGCGCCGATTCACGCGGATGCGCTTAGCCGCATCCCCGATGCTAAGTTGGTCGCCGTATCGGACGTGGTAGAGAAAAACGTTAACGCCATGGCCGAGAAGTACGGCGCCGTGCCCTACACCGACATGCACGAGATGCTCAAACGCGACGATGTGCACGCCGTCAGCCTCTGCGTGCCGAGCGGCATGCGCCTGGAAATGGCGGAGGCCTGCGCCGCGGCGGGAAAACACATCATCGCCGAGAAACCGCTGGAAGTAAACTGCGAACGTATCGACAAATTGATCGCCGCCGTGGACAAGGCGGGCGTGCGGCTCGCATCCATCTTTCAATACCGCTACGCCGATGGCCCGATGCATATTCGGCGCGCGCTGGATGAAGGCCGCTTCGGAAAGCTCGTGCTTGGCGACGCCTACATCAAGTGGTTCCGCTCGCAAGAGTATTACGACAGCGGCAAATGGCGCGGAACCAAGAAGCTGGACGGCGGCGGCGCGTTGATGAATCAGGGCATCCACCAAATCGACATGCTCCTTTGGTTCATGGGCAATGCGAAATCGGTTACGGCACAGACCGCACTTGTAGGACACACCGGGATCGAAGTCGAAGATCTCGCCGTCGCGATGATTCAGTTCGAAAGCGGCGCCATGGGCGTGATCGAGGGCAGCACGGCCATTTGGCCGGGCCATCCCGCGCGCGTGGAAGTTCACGGCACCAACGGCAGCGCAGTGATCGAAGATGGCGAACTCGCGATGTGGAAGTTCCAGGAGGAACGCAGCGAGGACGAATCGATTTTGAAAAGCCTTGACAAAGGCGAAACCTTGGGTTCCGGCGCCAGCGATCCCATCAAGAGCCTCAAGAGCGAAGGCCACCGGCGCCAGCTCGCCGATTTTGTCGAGTCCCTGATCGCGAATCGTCCCGCAAAGATCGACGGCCGCGAAGGCCGCAAGGCCGTCGAACTGATTGAAGCCATCTACCGAAGCGCGGAGACGGGCAAGACCGTTACGCTCTAACACGCTATAAGTAACCAACCCGCATTTGATACCCTATCGGCTACACATCGCATCGCCAGAGATTCCGGCCAAATCGGCGTGCGCATACTGGAGTGACAACATGTCTTTACGACGGATTATTGTTCGTGCAATTTGCGCGATTGTTGTAGTCGCCGCGGCGCCGTTAGCGTTCGCAGCAGAGGCGCCCGGGCCGGCGGAGAAAGCGAAAGCCGATGCCAGTGGGAAGGACACGACACCCGTTGCGACCATCGGCGACAAGGAGGTCATCACCAAGGATGAACTCGATCGCGCGGTCGCCGCATCCGAGCAGATGGCGATGATGCAGCAGCGCGCGCGGGGCATCGCAGCCCCTGCGGGCGCAAAGCTGAATCAGGAAGGCAAGATGCGCGCGCTGGAAGCGCTGGTGAACAGCCGCATCCTGCTCATGATGACGCGTGAGGCCGGAGTGAAAGTTCCGGACGAAACCGTCAAAGCTGAAGTCGAGAAAAAGAAAGCCGATTTGCCAGCCGGCACGGATTACGCCTCCTTCCTCAAACAGCGCGGCATTACCGAGCAGGAAGTATTTGACCGCACCAAACAGATGCTTGAAATCAAAGCCTTCGAAGAGCTAAAGACGAAAGAAATTGCGGTGACCGACGATGAAATCAAACAACAGTACGACCGCATGAAGGAACGCGGCCTGATGGACGATTTTGACGTGCAACACATTCTCGTCAAGGCGACGCAGGGCGATCAGGCCGCTGTAGCCGAAGCAAAGAAAAAGATCGATGCCGCGGCCGAACGGCTGAAGAAGGGCGAGGATTTCGCTGCCGTCGCGAAAGAAGTCTCGGAAGACCCGGGCTCAAAAGACAAAGGCGGTGAATACAAGGGCGTGCGCCGCGGTCAAATGGTCCCGGAGTTCGACAAGCGCATGGCCGAAGCAAAGGTCGGCGAAGTCACGGCGCCGTTCACCACGCAATTCGGCTGGCACATTATAAAGGTGAACCGGCACAGCACAGGCGAATTAACGGCCGAAATGGTGGAGAAGATTAAGCCGCAGATTCTGATGGCTAAACAGAAGATGGCGATGCGCGATTTGGTGCAGGAAAAGCGCAAGACTTTGAATATTACAATCAGTATGCCCGCAGAGGCGCCGGCTTCGGCGCCCGCGCCATCCGGAGAACCCGCTCCAGCATTGGACTCCCTTGTTGATGCAGCGAGTTAGACGCGTGCTCGAAAGTCTTTCACAGTGAGCCGCACGCTGAAGATTGGCCTCGTCGGCGCCGGTATGTTTGGTGGCGACGTTCACATGCGCACGTTCTGCCAACTCGAACGCGGCGGCCTGCTGCCGTGGCTGGGACGTCTCGGCCTCGATAACATGGCGCGCTCGCTCGGCGATATCGATGTCCAGTTTGTCGGCCTCGCGACACGCACGGAGCAGACGGGCAAAGCCAAACTCGCTGAGTACAGCAAGCTCGGAATGAACTTCAAGACCTATCACGGCGAAGAGCCGTGGATGCCGCTGCTCAATGATTTTCCCGATCTGGACGTGCTGGCTGTTGCCACGCCCGATCACTTGCACACAGCGCCAATTCTTGCAGCGCTCGAGCGTGGCGTCCATGTCATCGCCGAGAAACCGCTTACACTCGATGGCGAGGAAGCGGACGCGATTATCGCGGCATCGCGCAAGGCCGGTTGCCTGGTCGGCGTCGATATGCACAAGCGCTACGATCCCGATCACCTGCGCATTCGCGACGATCTTTCCAAACGCATCGGCACACCACTATACGGCCGCGCGGTACTCGAAGAACCACTCGACATTTCCACGAAGGTTTTTCGCAAGTGGGCGGAACAAAGCGATCCCTTCAGCTATGTCGGTTGCCATTGGACCGATCTGTACATCGCTTACTTCAAGGTAAAGCCTGTCAGTCTCTATGCCGTTGGCCAGAAAGTGAAATTGCGCAACGAGCACGGAATGGACGCGTACGACGCCGTGCAAGTAAAAGTGCAATTCAGCAACGGCATGAGCATCGACTTTGTGAACTCGTGGATCATCCCGAACGAGTTTGAAGCGCCGGTGAACCAGGAAAACCAGTTGTTCGGCACGCACGGCGTGATCGAGTCTGATTCGCAATACCGCGGCCTGCGCTACACCGAAGGCGGCGTCGGCGTGCAGACGCGCAACACGCATTTTACGCGCGACGTGAGGCGCGAAGACGGTTCATTCGCGTATGTGGGCTACGGCGTGGACAGCCTCGTGGCGTGTTTGGAAAAGGTCGCGGAGATGAAATACCTCGGCAAGTCGCTCGACGACATCAAAGGAACTTACCCCGACGCGGAAGAAGGTCGGCTTTCCGTGCTCATCGTTCACGCGGCGCGTGAAGTATGCCGCCGTAATTTCGAATATACCGAGCAAGGCAAAGGTGCGCCGGTCACAGCCTGTTTCGGCAAGGATGGAATCACAGTCTACGATCCATTCAAAGGGTCCGAAAAAATCTACAGCAAACCTGTCTGAGTCACATCACTGCATCTATTGTACGCCATCTATTTGAAGTGCGGCGGCGGGTCGACGCCGCTTGGGCTGTATCCAGCTTCGATCAGAAATAAAAAGTCGCCCAAACAAAAAAATCGGCCCCGCAGCGACATGAATCGCGCGGGGCCGATACGCTTTTCCCTTAGTTGGATGAAACCCGCGTGGGCGCAGCCGCTGGGGCGTCTTCGTTGACATATTCCAAAAATTCCAGCGGACCATCATGCGACAGCAAAGTGTCATCCTTGATCTCAAGATCGAAGTCGTCTCCCGCGACACGCAGGTACAGCTTGTCGCCCTGATGTTCCCAAGACCCTTTCATGAGTTTCCCGACGCGCAGCACATTGTCCGCTTCAAACTTCAAGGACCACTTCCCGATCTTCCAGCGCGTATTGATTAAGTTCTCGACGGTAAGCGGTTTGCCGAGGTGAATGTTCGCCACTTTGGTTGAGGCGATGGGGGTGTCATCCGGTCGTACGTAGGTGTAGCCAATGTACCCCACAAACATTTCGTCCCAGCTTTGTTCGCCGAAATAGACGTTCTTGGTTGGATCGGGATTGCGCGGATTGCGCACCGAATTGTCGAACGCTCCGTTGACGATCAACTCGCTTCCTGCAGGCAAGCGCATTGGTTTTTCGAAGCGGTACATCGTTTGCCAATTGAAATCGTAGTTGGGCACGTTTAAGACCATTTCCTGTCTGCCGTCGGGATACCTCACCGCATAGGAAACTTCCTTGCCGCGGTAGTGCATGTGCGGGCCCATTTCGTAGAGTATTACTTCGCGGTCGAATTCATAATTCGCAGTCGTTGGGCTGCGCGGATCGTTGGCTCTGATCTCGAAGTCTACCGTGGTCGCCGCGCGCGTGAAAAACTCGCGTGCCGGTTTTTTCTTGCACAGGTACAAACCGAGCAAGCTCTGGTCCGTTGCGGCGCGGCCCGTCGTGGTGTAGTGCATCTGGAATTCAAAGCGCGAACCTTTCGGGACCCACTTGCCCGTGCCCTCCGGGAACGGCTCGTTCAGCATGCCCGGCACGTAACCGGCGAAGAAGCCGTTCAGCCCGCCGTCCATGTCCGGCTCCAGATTCTCGAGTTGGTCCGGATAATCCAGAAACACCAGGCCGTGATGAACGACGCTGCGATCGCCCGGCAACACATCAACGGCGCGCAGCCAGATATCCTCTTTACCCTCAAACGGCACAATTTGACGCACATAATCCAATACGCCACTTGCGGGAACATGCACTGGTTTTGGCATGGGAATGATAATGTCCGGTTTGCCCAAGGGCCACACCGCCTCGGCATCTTCCACGGCATACTTCAATAGCGGGTCTTTGCCTGTGCCTTCGGTGGCGTCGGAATCGAGCCACGCGACTATTGTGCGTAACTCTTCGCGCGTAAGTGACACGTTGTTCTCGAACTTGCCATGATACTCGTCCGCGTGCCAGGGCGGCATTCGTTTGGTGAGGAGCACTTCGCGGATCATGCGTTTGCGGCCCGCAATGTTTTCGTAGCTGTCCATCGCGAAGGGACCAATATGCCCTTCTACGTGACAGGAAACACATTTCTTCTCGAGTATGGGTACGACATGCTTCGCGTAGGAAGTTTTCGTCGGCATTTCTTTGAGGTCAATCAGGCAGCCCTTCGTTTCGGAAGAAGCCACCGGCGGTTCTTTGCCTTCGAGCACGGCGTTCAACGCGTCGCGCAACCACTCGTGTTCCGCGCCTTTCGGGCGTTCAAATCCGTATTCCTGCTTGTCGTTGATCGCTCCGCGATACACGATTTTCCAGCCGTCCGGCACAATCACGATCGCTTCCGCCGTGCGCTTCGTGCCGAGGTCGAGCGTCACCAATTGCGCCGAGTCCATCAGTATGGGAATATCGATCTGAAACTCTTTGGCTTCCTCGGCAATGCTGTCTTTATCATCGAGCGGGTTCGCATTAATCATAAAGAACCCGACGCCCTTGGGCAGGTATTCGTCGCGAATCGCCTTGATATCCGGAATGGACTTGCGCACGATTGGGCAGCCGTTGCCTTGAAAATAGAGGACAATCGCTTTTCCATCTTGGTATCGATAAAGTTCGTGCGAACCGCCCATGTGATCTTCCAATCGGAAGTTTTTGGCGGTGCTGGGGAGGGGCTTCGGATCGGCCGCTTCTTTCGCTTTCGCCGCCTGCGCAGTCACGGCGGTCATCAGCGCGAACGCACAGATAACACCTCGGCAAACAGTCCTACTCTTCATCGGTACTCCGCTCCAAAAAATAGTAACGACACCAGGGTCCCACTTGGCTTAGACGAGGATACTGCAAGCCATCCTACCGTACAAGCAATTCTATCTACCGGTCGTAAGGTTTTTATGAGCATTGACCCGCCGTTTCCACCGTACTCTTAGACGCGCGAATATGCCCACGGGTTTATTTCTTTGACCTCGCTCTCTACGCCCGCTAGACTTCCCCGCCATGTCTGACGCCCCAAACACGCCGCACCCGCTCATCGCGCTGCGGGTGAATTATAAAAACGCCTACGACGCCGCAGCGATGTTCGTCTACCTTATCTCGCTGTACGGCTGGGGCTTATGGATATATCCGCTCGGGCGAGACTACGAGCATCTCGCGAATTCAGGCGCGGACATGCCCTTCCTTGCACGTCAATTGTTTTCATTCGAGGTCAAAACCTTCGGCGCTAACCCGGTCGGATATCACGCCGTCAATATCGGTCTCATGTACGCGTGCATGATTTTGATCTATCACTTTGTTAACAAGTCAGCCAAAGGCCTCTGGTGGTTTGGAACCCTCGCCGCAAGCCTGTTCATGGCAAACCCAGTCCATAGCGAGACGATGCACAACCTTTCCGGTGTGGCAGACCTCGTGCCCTGCCTGGCTGGACTGATTGCGCTGACGGTCTATGCTTGGAACACCGAAAAACCGGGCAAGTTTCGTCAGGCGATGGCCCTGGTTAGTGCCTGCCTTACCGCAGGACTCTATCGCGATAATGCGGCCTTAGGGCTCGTGCTAGTTGCCTACGAACTACTTGTCGTGCGCAAGGAATCACGATCGGTCGCCCGGGGCATCGTAATCGGCGCGTTGGCCATTGTTGCCGCGATTATTGGAGGACAATTCTCCCATCTGGGCGAATTCGATCTGCGACAAATGTTTGCGCCGCTTTACCTCGTCTTTTATCCAATCGGCTTTTTGCCGAAGACCATCGAATCCATGCACGAGCGCATGTGGCTCGTAGGGCTTTCCATCGCCGCATTATCGCTGGTAATCGCGCTGATTCATCGAAAAGCGCGGCGCCCCGAGTTCATCTTCGCTATTGTGAGCATGCTGCTTCTGCGCATCGTGCCCAGTCCGCGCGAAGTCGATCTCGTACACATGATCGGCGGTGGGCAACTTCTCCTGCCAAACGTCCTTTTCATGCTCGGCTTCATCATCATCGTATTCCGCATCATGGACCACCCGCGCTGGCGCGTGCCGATGATTACCATAACTACCACGCTGGTCATCGTCTTTTTTGTAATGCAATGGCGTTCGCTCAAGACCTGGAGTGATGCAGGCAAATACGTGCGCGACTTTCAAACGCAGGCGCGCGAAATGTCGCAAAGCGGAGAAGCGCTCGGCGTTCTACCTAATTTCCAAAACTACAAAGGCGCGCCGCTCGCGCTTTCGGAATCAATTTCTTACGACACGCCGTTCAGCACACGCATCGAGCACGTATCGCTATTGCCGGTAAACCGGCCAGTGATAGATTCTCCGCAGCAGTGGATCGTGTCGTGGAGTGAAAGCGGGGGAGAGGTCGCGCTACCGAAGATCGAAGAAGCGAGACGGTATTTCTATTTCCCGCGCGCCGAACGCATTACTTTCAACGAATCTCTTTCGCTCAAATTAATTTGGGGCGACGCGATGCCGGACGCGATGATTAAAGTTGTACCGCAAGACAATGGCGAGCTGCGCGTGCTAATCGAAGGCGCAGACCTTCCCAAGGTGCTACTGCCCGGTAACGTGACGAGGAAAGAAACCAACAGCGAAACCAAGTCCAACGCTGACAATCAATAACGCTCCCGCAACGAGAAACGCGGCTCGAGTCGGTCGCCACGATTTGATGAACGGCAGCACGCTGTAGCCGATCCCGTACGCCACCGGCACAAACGCTGGCACAGATACCCAATCCAAATCGGACGGGTGATAAATCCACATCTTCGCCGATACGAACAGGTTTTCACCCACCACACCCAACAACGCCGCAGTGATAATTGTGTTCGCGAAATTAACGCGCAAACTCCAACCCATCTCGCGCGTGCGCTGCGTGACATAGTAAATATGTGTGGATGCCAACCAACCGATAAGCATGCAATAGATCGGCGTGTGCCACACCACCGGCCCCGGCGCAAGATACTCGCCCCACCAACCAACGGCCGAAGTCACGAACCCCTCGCCAATCGGCCACGCCGCGCCAATGCATGCACCGAAGATCAGCGCGGGTCGTAGTGAATCATACACGCGAAACGCGTGTGACATTTGAATTGCAATTGGTATTAGAGAAGCAAGCGTGCAAACCCACGCCGATCCCCACCAAGTGTTGCCAATGAAGACAAAAAAGGAGGCGACATTCGTCGCGAGCACGATCGTGTCAGTGCGATTCCAGTTCGATTTGATGCGGCGATACCAAGCGCGCATAGGCAAACTCACTGTTAAGCGATTGAGAGCAGTTCTTCGTATACGCCGACGTTTTCGCGCACCATGCTGTCGGCAGTAAATTCTTCATTTACAAGCACAGTCGCATTTTGTGCAAGACCATTGCGCAAATTTTCATTCTGCATCGCGCGCACAACCGCATTAGCCAAGGCACTCGGATTTTTCAAAGGTACCAAGAAACCTGTCTCCCCGTCGCGTACCATCTCCGGAATTCCGCCCGCATCAGTGGCGACAACAGGCACACCGCATGCCATCGCGTCCAAAACGGACGTCCCAAGCCCCTCTTCACTGCTGGACATGACAAACAGATCGAGTGCACGCAACAGGCGCGGCACATCGCTACGTTGGCCGAGAAGCTTTACGGACTTGCCGATTTCAAGTCGTTCGATCTGCGCTTCAATCTGTTGGCGCAGGGGACCTTCACCCGCAATCACCAAGCGAAACTCAGGAACGTCGCGTAGAATTGCGGGCACGGCATCCAACAGCGTCGCATGATCCTTGTGTCCCACCAAAGCGGCGACATTGCCCGCGAGCGGTACGCCCTCCGGGATTCCGATCTCCGATCGCGGCAGTGGCGTAACATCGAAACGCTTCAAATCGATCCCGCTGTGTACCGTGCGCAGTTTGTGCTCAGGAATTCCAAAATCACGCAACACCCGCGCGATGCAATCGGATATTGCGACGATGCGATCGGGTTGGTTGTACTTCCATCGACTGAATGCGTTTTTGTTCGGAGGAAAATCTACACGGCGCGACGCGACAACTTTTCCGCGTCCCGCGAATTTTTTTGCCAGCACTGCGTAGATTACCGCGTGGCTGCTGTGTGCGTGGAGAATATCGATGTTATGTTCGCGCACCGCGCGAGATAAGCGATAGGCGGTAGCCAAATCGAGTTCGCCCCGGCAGGGGACGGGGATGCGCACTAAATCTCTCGCACCGTGATCGCGCGTAAGGTATTCGCTGCCGGGTTTTCCGGCAACGAAGCAGCGGTGTCCGCGCTCCGCAAGCCCGCGTATCAGATAACTTGCTTGTTGTTCTCCACCGCGCCAGCCGGTCTGCTCGTCGATGTGGAGAATGTTCACGCCGCGCGCCGCTTTCGTTCGGCGTGAATGGCTAGTGCGCGGCGATAGGCGTCCGCGGTGCGTTGTGCCAGGAGATCAAGCGTGAATTCATCGGATACCCGCTGCCGCGCCGACGCGCCCCTCTGCTGTCGCAGCGATGAATCGGCGATTAGCTTGCGCAACGCCGCGGTTAATGGCTCGACTGTACCCTGCGGCACGATGAATCCATCAAGCCCGTCGCGCACGATTTCCTTTGTGCCGCCGTGGTCCGATGCGACAATCGGTTTTCCCGTCGCCATCTGCTCCATCACGCTAAACGACGATGCCTCGCAATCGATGGAAGGTTGCACGCCAATATCAAAGGCCTGCATGCAATTGCCGATGTCATTGCGGAACCCCGCGAAATGCGTAATGGACTCAATGCCCAATTGCGAAGCGAGCTGCTTCAGGTGCGCCGCCAAATCACCTTGGCCCAGCACCAGCAAGCGTAGCGACGTAAACTCATCCTTCAATTGCGCGACGGATTCGAACAAAAACTTGTGGCCTTTGGCCTCCGTCAACCGCGCCGCGATGCCGAGCACCACGTGCGAATCGGTATACCCAAATTCAGCACGCAGCCGCGCACGAACGTCATCTTTCGGCAGGAACAACGTGGGATTGACCCCATTGTGAATTACGCACATGCGCGACGCATCGAATACCGGTCGCGGCGCACGTAGATCGAACACCGCTTTGCACACCGCAATCTGGTAGTCCGTCCAGGCAATATTCAATTTGCGGTTTGGCCAGCTTTCGCTTACGGAATACGTGTTGTGCCGCGTACGCACCATGCACACCGGATGTCCCACCAGCTGGTTCGCCAGCGCGCTCACCCAATGGTCCTGCGAACCGTTCGCGTGCAACACGTCTGGCCGCTCCTTGCGCACGAAATCCTGCAGCGCACGAATATCATTCCACCACGACGCAGGCCGCGCGCCGCCGCGATAGTTGAATTTGTTGTAGACCTGCGCACCCGCCTCGCGCGCCATGTCTGCCAGCACGCTGTCGGTCTTGCAGCCGACGGTAATGTGATGCCCCTGCGCGATCAGCGTGCGCGCAAGCTCGATGACATAGCGTACCTGGCCGCCGCCTTTAAGGTGTGGATCGGTAATGAGCACGCGCAACGGTCTTAGGCCCGAAAGATCCGCGGCGTTAGAAGTGGTCACGGCCTACTCTTCTTCCGCATCGCCTCGCGCCGCGCGCGCAGCATTGGTCTCATCATGCCAGTCTTCGACGATGTTCTCCGGTATATCGAGCTTCTGATTCTGATCCAACGCCTGCAGCAACGAACCGATCTTGTCGTTGGCGCCATCCAAGCGCCCGATCGCCGCATCCAGCTCATCATCAATCGATTTCAAATCATCATCGCGATGGATAACGATCTTCGCCTTCTTCGCCATATCTTTTCGTGATCCTCAAAGGAGCACGGGCGTCTCGCCCGTGATTGAATTGCAGTAAGCGAAGCGAGTTGTAAAACCCGCCGTCCAAATCCTAACGTGTCAGCAACACTGGACACGGCGCATGGTTCATCGCATACGCCGTTGTGCTGCCCACGACCAACTCACGCACCTTCGTATGCCCGTAAGCGCCCATGATCAACAGGTCTGCTTTGCTCTCGCCCGCATACGCGACAATTGTCTCGCTGGGATCGCCTTCTCGTGTCGCGTAATTTGTCGTGAGCCCGTGCGGCTCAAGGTAACCGCGCGCCTCCGCGATAATCGGGTCCATGTCTTTGCCGACCACCAGCACGTCCAACGGCGCACTCCACGCCGCGGCGTATTCCGCGGCCACTTTCAGCGCGTGCTTCGCGTGCGGCGTACCATCATAGGCGACCACAAACTTCGACGATTTCGGCGTCTCCTGGGCGGTCACCAACACGGGCCTGCGCGCATTCCGCACCACGGCTTGCGTCGTCGAACCCAACAATCCTTCCAGCCATTCGGTATGTTCGCCGCTACGGCCCATCACCACAAGATCGCGCAGTTCACTTTTCTCCACAATCATGCGCGACACGACACCGGTCGCCTGCTCGGAAGTCGAAGGCACATCTGCTTCGGCGCATTTCTTCGACACAACCTCAAGCGCCGCCTCGCCGCGCTGCTCGAGAATCATGCTGATGTTGCCCTGATAATTCGCAAAAGGTGCGGTGCCCAGCGATGCAGAAACATCACGGAGGATCGGCCCTTCCAATAACCTGATATCGACTACAAACAAGCCATGCACGCTCGCGCCCAGGTGTTTCGCCACACCCACGGCATACGACGCGCCAATCAACGCCTGCTCGGATCCATCCGTCGGGACTAAAATGTGTTTAATCATATGCACCAAATAGTTACAACAGGCCAAGTTCGACTGTTTCTGGCTATCAGTATATCGAATAGCACGCAATCATTTACACTTGCCACCGCCAATTTCCACCCACTCATTATGATACATTTGTGCAAGAATGGGGGGAACGTTCATGCGACGCTTAGGGTTCTGTGCAGTTTTAATCGCTACGGTGTTGTCCCTTCCAGCTTTCGGGGTCAAAGCGCCTGCAACTATCTATATCTATCAATCCGAAGCCAACACAGGTGCTACCGCATACGACGAAGCGTTAGCCGTGGCCTGTCTGCAAGGTCTAATCAACCGCGAACAACCGCAGTTATATATTCTTTCACCCGCAAACGCGCGGCCGCAGTACTGGCTGGAAATCCTCAGCAAGGACGGCGCGTGGCTCACGGGCAAGACTCAGACACCCATCAAAGGGATCGATGCTCTGCGCGAACTTGCGGGCGATCGTGTGAAGGGTGCTGTCATCTGGGACCCGGCTGTGCCGGCCACCGTGAACGTCGCGACAACGCTCGCGGGCGTGAAAGATGCTGTCGCGCTAAGCCCGGAACTCGCGACGCAAGTACTCGACCGCTGGAAACTTCCGATCCTCGAAGACTTGCGCGGCAAATTCACAGGCAGTGAAACCGGAAGCGCGAAAAATGACGCGTACCGTTGGGCAATCCGCGAGTATCTGGCGAAGGGATCGTGCTCGTCCAAACTCGTGTGTCTCTTTGAAGACGCTGCACAGATGCGCGCCGCCGGAAATATCGGTTACGTCATCACACGCGACTGGGCAGTGAAGAACCGCGCTTTTGTTTACGATCTGTCGCCATGGGGTGACGAAGTGCCGTGGGACGACAAGCAACAGCCGCTTGGCACCGATCTCGCCACCTATCAGCAAATGCTCGCAGAAGTCATGAAACAAGCCGGCGGCAAACACATGACCGAAATCACCGGCTTCTTCGCGTTCTGGAAATACAGCCACGTCGGCGATAACCCGAGCAAACATGAACCCGTCCCAACAGAATGGGAATCGGTCTGGCTCATGTCGCCTTACAACTGTTATCAGAACACCATTTCAAGCGATTGCTACAACCAGTCCTTCCACAGCCAAGCGCCATTTGCAGAACTGACACAGCGGCGTCCGTCGAAGAGACCGCCGCTCGAAAACAAGGCATACGTCTGTATCTTGATGGCGGATTACGACTCGGCCACACCGCTGTATGAGTTCTTGCCGAACCATTGGGGCGATGCGGGTCGTGGCAAGTTGCCCTTGGCGTGGGGGATCAATCCGAATCTGATCGAGACGTATCCCGACGTCATTTCTTATTTCTATAAGACCGCGACCGAAAACGACTACTTCACCGCGGATGCCAGCGCGGCCGGCTATTTCAATCCAAACCGAATTGACCCAGAATCCTTGCCGCTAATGGCCGAGCATAACAAACGATTTTTTAATCTCGCGGATATGTCCATTGCACCGATGGTGCTCGACTGGGGGGAACCCACTGACTCCGTGAAAGACGCCTTCGTGCAGTTCGCGCCCGATGGCTACGCAACTATCATCGATGACATGCACAAGACCGGTGGAAAACTTCCCAAGCCCCACGTCTGGAAGGGCATGCCCGTTACGGAACTCATCAACAACACCTGCAACTTCGTAAACCCAAAGCAAACCTCAGATGCGATGTTCGGCGCGATCAAGCAGCGCGGCAACGCGCTGCCCGGTTTCTACTTTTTCCGCATCGTATGGACGCCGCCCTCGAAAGTCATCGAATCGATTTACGTCTTCAAGCAGGAACACGCAGATGTTCCGATCGAAGTTGTCGACCCATATACCTTTCTCGCCTTATTCAAACAGCACTACGGCAATCAGGATGCCGTAAGGCAATGAAACGAAGTTCCATATTATTTGCGTTGTGCCTGCTGTTCTTCGTGCTCGTGACGGGCTGCGACACCAAAGCAAAGCAAGCAGAAAAACCCGATCCCGCCGGTATACCGCGCTTTCACCAGGCCGCCCGCACGGGCGACGTAGCAACCGTGAAACAACTCCTCGAAGCTGGTGTTTCGCCGAACATGAAAGACGCCGACGGCGTTACCGCGCTGCACCGTGCCGCGCGCGATAGCAGGCTGGAAATCATGCAGGCCTTGCTCGATGCAAACGCCGACAGCGACCTCACCACCAACACCGGGTGGACGCCACTCCAGCTTGCCGTGAAATACAACCGCCGCGACGCAGTCGAATTGCTGTTGCGCTACAACGCCGACGCCAACGCGCGCACGCCGGAAGGATTCGTGCCCCTCATCGACGCAATCAAAGAAAACAACGGCGAAATCGTATCGCTGCTGCTGGCCGAATGGGAATCCTGGACGCTCGATCGCGTAGAGCACGAAAACAAGATTGTCGAATACCAAACCCGCATGACCGGCATGCGCAAACCCAATGTGAACATACAAGACGGCGCCGGCGTCACACCGCTGTGGCTCGCCGTCGAGCAAAGCAACTACGCGCTCGTAAATGAACTGCTGGACAAAGGCGCCGATATCAATCAGAAAGTGAAGGACGGCAAGACAGTGTTGCACCTCGCCGTGGAAACGTATCCGGAGTACTCCGTGAAGCTATTACTCGATCGCGACGCCAACCCAATCGCGCGCGACGACAAAGGCAGCACGCCGTATGCAATCGCGGCGGCCCGCGGCGATCAAGCAATATTGAAATTGATTTGGGATAAAGGGGGGAGACCCTAAGAGGAGCACGGGCGTCTCGCCCGTGAGTATTGATTTTCTTCTAGTACAAAAAAACACGGGCGAGACGCCCGTGCCCCTTTACGACCACACCCCGCGCTATACATCCAGCGCTTCCATCAGTTCCGCCCACGCCCGGCTCACCGGATATTCCCCAGGAAACTTTACAAACTCCACGTGTCCGTCCATATACAACACATTCCCGCCACCCGGCACGTGGTTGAACTCCACAACATTCGTGCTCACCTTGTCGAACATCACGGCAAGCTGGCTTTGCGATATAGACGTCACGGAAGGATTGTTGATGTCCTCAATAAAGAACCGTTCGATTCCTTCCTTCAATCTCATGACATTTCTTTCTTCCCCCGTATCGTCAACAAAGGTCCAATCAGAATCCAGTGCTTCGACAGGCTGGTTGACAAAAATATCCTGGACCTTGTTGAAAAATTGGGGCGACAGATCATTGGTCGCGACTTCAGCCAACCACGGTGACTTCAATGCCCATCCAAAGTACGCGTACGACAACGAATCAAATTGACAAGGATTGAAAGACCCGTTCTTATAACTCAATCCCGGTCCATCCGGACGGCGCCAGCGCGGCCCCTCATACTCGGTCTGCCCGTCAACATCGGAAGGGCACACCAGCAACCGGGCGTCTGTCATGTACTCGGGATACATAGCCAGTCCATAAAACATCAACACGCCGGTGTTTTTCTGATCGCAGTTTGATCCAAGGAATGGTTGAAGGGAAGGGAAGCGCTCGCCATTGGCTTCATTGGAGTACATCTTCATGCATAAGCCAATTTGCCGGAGGTTACTGGCGCAACTCACACGCCGCGCCGACTCCCGCGCGCGCGCCAGCGCCGGCAATAACATCCCGGCAAGGATCATGATGATCGTAATCACCACCAGCAATTCGATAAGGGTAAATCCGCGCGTGCGCATCCGAATCCGTCTCCCGCTTTTAGTATACCGCGCTACCACAGAATGACAAGACATGACTACTTGGAAGCAGCGCCTCGCTCGCCCGAGTGCGACCCGTCTCGAAGCCCAACGCCGCCTTGCCTGATACGTTGCCCTACGAGACCTAGCTGTTCTCATCGTTCTCTCGGCGAGACCAGCTTGATCCCCCGCAACCTTTGTGGTAGAGTTTCGCTGGTTTGACATCTCCGGGGGCGCGCATGCCTTTTTGACGCCTCTGCCCCCGGCACAGGCGGATGTGGGAAGGTGTCAGGCTTGCGATAACTTGTTTCGTTGCAACCCTTTGCAGGATAGCCTTGGCGAAATATTCCCAAGAGATCAAGTCGCGCGTTCTCGCTGCGACCGATATTGTGGAGCTCATCGGATCCGCGCTGGAGTTAAAACCCTCCGGCGC
>JADLHJ010000021.1 GCA_020848835.1 Candidatus Hydrogenedentota bacterium | reverse complement strand
GGCGCTACCTGCCCTGTATGCAAGGGATACGCGGTCGTGACGTTCAGCGGCGAGCCGTGCGCAGAGGCGCAGCGTAAGCAGCCTGAATACGTCGAGGACTATCGGTATGAGCGGTGAGCCGATGCACGTTATCTCAGTCAGCTACGGCAACGACTCATGCGCAATGATTCAGTGGGCGCATGAGATGAAGTTGCCCGATGTTCATGTTGTCTATTGCAATACTGGATGGGCGTCTCCGTCGTGGCCAATGCGCGTTATCAAGATGGAGGCATGGGCAAAAAGCCTTGGGTTCCAGCCTCACACAGTAAGCAGTATTGGCATGCCCGATCTGGTGAGAATTAAGAAGGGTTGGCCGGGTAACGCGCAGCAGTTTTGCACCGCGCACCTAAAAGGTGTCCCGTTCCTTCAGTGGATTGATGAAGCAGACCCGGAGCGTACTGCTGTCGTCCTAATTGGTAAGCGTCGGGAGGAGAGCCCAGACCGCGCCAATACGCCCGAGTTTATCTACGGCAGCGAATACCACGGCGGGCGCAAGGTATGGCATCCGCTGTACCTACACACAGAAGCCGACAGAAACGCACTGCTTGCGCGCGCTGGAATCGAGGTTCTACCTCACCGCTCGAAAGAATGCAGCCCATGCGTCAACGCTAAACGGGCGACGTTTCTTTCCCTGTCTCCTGGCGAGATTGAGCGCGTCAACGATTTGGAAGTTGAGATTGGGAAGCCCATGTATCGACCGAAACGGTTCGGCGCTCTCGGTATTCACGGTGTCATGGAGTGGGCGAAGAACGGACGAGATCGCGGCGACATAGAAAACGAAGAGGCGGCATGTGCTGGACTGTTCGGTTGCGGACTATGAACCCCCGCTCCACCCGCGCCAAATGCCCCTGCGGCTCTGGCCTAACCGGCCTGCGCAATCTCACCGAATCCTGCGTGGGATACGTCAGTTGCCGCAAGTGCCAGATCATTCCCGCGCCGAAGGAGTACCAGAAATCGTATGACCAGCAGGCCAAGCGGAATAGCGCGGCGCGGCGGAGGCTGGAGGAAATGAGGGATGCGGATGTATGAACGTGGCCCGTATCTTGCCCTGCTCGGCCCGAACGCCCTCAGTTGATTCGCATCTAAATGGAACGGAGGTAACGATGCTGCATTTTTGGGTGATCGAGGTCCAGCGAGCAACAGGGTTGGAAGCATGCCCGGAGCGCGTTTGCTATACGCGCTGGCAGGCCCGGTTCCTGGCGAAGAAATGGTACGGAACGAGCAAGACCAGAATTCGCAAGTATGCGGCGGTGAGCAGGTAGGCGGACCTTGAGTATATCCATCATGACCGCTGTCTGGCCGCTAGTGCTTCCGAGGACGGAGAAGTTCGTCCTATTGGCATTGGCCGACAACGCGAACGATGAAGGGGTGTGCTGGCCGTCCATAGCGACGCTATGCAAAAAGACGTGTACGAGTGAACGCGAAGTGCAAAGGGCGATTGCTGCGCTAGATAAGTCGGGGCAGCTTTCACGGATTATGCGGGCCGGAACATCCCCCGTTTATCACATTCACCCCCGTCACAGTGACACCCCCGTCACGGAGTCACCCCCGTCACTACGACACCCCACCCCCGTCACCCTGGCACCCCTCCCCCGTCAGGGTGGCACCCCCACCCCCGTCACCCTGGCACCCAAACCATCAATAGAACCATCATTGAACCATCAAGGAACCATCCAAGAGCTTTCCGCGAGTAAAACGAAAAAGTCGAAACGACAGATTCCTGAAGGTTGGGAACCTACCGAGCGAACTGTTGAGGAATTGAGCCGGGAGTTCGGGCTACGTGTGCCCGAGGACGTGAATCGTTACGTCGCCTCATTCCGAGACGCTTGCATGGCGAAGGGGTACGAGTACGCGAACTTCGATGCGGCCTTCCGCAATTGCGTGCGGCAGGACTGGCCGAAGTTCCGGCAGGGGAAGGCGGGAGCTGGCGCAAAGCCTCGATTCGCCCCGGAGAGGGATTTCAAAACGATTGACTACCGAGCAGGAGTGAAACCCGATGGGCGGTTTTGAGGCTGTAGGCAGCATTGCGTTGGGCGGCATTCACGAGGAGAAGCGTCGTTGCGACAAGCACGGCGAGTTCACCTCTCGGCAGTGCACTTCTTCGATTTGGTCGGGCTGCCCGCAGTGCGCTGAAGACACGAAGGCAGCTCGTCGTTTGGAAGACGAAAGGATTGCCTGGGAACGTAGGAAGATGGACGAACAAGCGCGGGTGGAGGGCAATCTGAATCGCGCCATGATTCCGGCTCGTTTTAGAGGCCGCACGTTTGACAATTTCGTAGCCGACACGGACGCGAAACGACACGTGCTTGAGGTGGCGAGGAATTTTCAAGCTAATGGCTCGGGGCTTGTTTTCTCGGGTCGTCCTGGGACGGGGAAAAGTCACCTCGCTTGCGCGATCTTGCAGGAGGTCATCAACGGCGGTGGGACGGGCATGTATGCAACCGTTCGTGACTTGGTGCTGATGCTTCGTGATACGTGGCGCAATGGCTCTACGCAGTCCGAGCGCGACCTGTTGCGCACGCTGATGTCATTGGACGTGCTTGCGTTGGATGAGGTCGGCGTTGGATTCGGGTCGGACGCGGAAAAGACGCAATTCTTTGACGTTATCGATGGTCGTTACCGCGAATGCAAATCGACCATCCTGCTTACGAATTTGGATAAGTCCGCGCTGGAGGAGTACATCGGCCAGCGTGCATTCGACCGGCTGCGCGAGGATGGGCAGTGGATCGCGTTCGATTGGGATAGCTACCGGGGGCGGGCATGAACGCCAAACTCACCGAAGACCAAGCCGCCGAAGTCAAGTGGCTCATGGCCCTACGAGCGGTGCTGACGGCAGCGAACATTGCCAAGAGCTACGGCGTGACTCCACAGACCGTGCAACGCATTGACCGGGGGATTAAATGGCCGGAAGTGATACCGCAGCCGCCAAGGGGCACAGCATCGTTACGTTCCGCCTGCAAGGCCAATCGCGTGTCTTTCGATGTCCCTCCGACCGACTGGACGAACTCCTGGATGCAGCTGACCGCCGATTCGGATGCACGGACGTTGACCCCGTGCGATTCGCAACAGCACTCAAGCTGAGCAAGGGAGAGACGTGACCACACTGCACCTAATCCGCCGAGCGAGCGGTGAATTCGTGCCTGCGACGGACGAGGACAGCGCAGCGGCCAAGCGGTTTCGCGTCGGGGAGATTTCGCGCGTCGAACTCAAGGCCATGCGTAACGGTGGCTACTTTCGGAAATGGTGGGCACTCGTGAAAATCGCGTACGACATGTGGGCGGAAACCATGCCCGCGAAGGAGTACCACGGTCGACCAGTGCTCCCGGATTTCGACCGATTCAGACGTGATCTAACCATCATGGCCGGGTTCTTCACGCCTGTCTGGAATGCCAAGGGCGAGCTAAGGGTTGAGGCGGAATCGATGGCATGGTCGAGCATGACCGAGGAACGATTCGAGCAGCTTTACTCGGCAACGATCAACGTGATCCTGTCCAAGATCCTGCCGGATCGTGGATTGACTGAGCAGGGGTTGCGCGAGTGGGCAATGCGCGTGATCGAGTTCGCATGAGATACGGTAGGGGATACCGAAGTGCAAAGTTACGCAATGCCGCCGAAGGCCGCCCGTGCGTGCTGTGCGATTCCTACGGGACCACGGTAGCAGCTCACAGTAACGCACTTGAGCATGGTCGAGGATTTGGGCTAAAGACGCCAGACTACTACGTTGCCTACGTCTGCCAGTCATGCCACGACCAAATCGACGGACGCGCGGGCAAGCTGTCGAAGGAAGAGAAGCGCGATATGTGGATGCGCGCATGGGTCAAGACCGTTGCGATATGGTTCAACGAGGGGATCGTGAAATGAGACGAGCAGCGCGGGTCGATGCGAATCAAGGCGAGATCGTGGCGGCATTGCGCCAGATCGGCGCGAGCGTGCAGCCCCTACACACAATCGGCCAAGGCTGCCCAGATTTGCTTTGCGCCCGAGGGAACAACATGTACCTCCTGGAATGTAAGGACGGGAAGAAGCCGCCAAGTAAGCAGCAACTCACGCCGGATGAGGCGAACTGGATCATAGGATGGCAAGCGCCGGTGCATATCGTGCGCTCGGTCGAGGAGGCAATAGCGGTGGTGACATCATGACATCGCAAATCTACCTACCGGCTAGACAACGCCATTGCGACGTACTCCGATTGGTTGCCGGAGGCTGTACGCGGGTGAAAGGCATCAAGGCGCGCATGCCTGACGAGTCGTACACGGCGATTCACACGTCGCTCACGTTTCTCAGGAACG
>JADLHJ010000020.1 GCA_020848835.1 Candidatus Hydrogenedentota bacterium | reverse complement strand
GCCCGCATCCCAGCCCCAGTCTGCAAGCCACCCAAATAGAGCCAAACCTCTACCGGCCCTAATGATACCATCATGCCAGCTTGCCAATACAACGTCAACTGTTTTTGAGTTTATCTTTGACTAACCCCAGTTTGCCAAGCCTCACTTCCAGTTCCTTTATTTGCTTATTGACAGACTGAATAAAAATTCAGTATATTGACTTGTGGAGCGGTCATTGGGCGCTCCGAGTAGTTTTTTTTCGGAGGAGCAGAACCATGGCCCCTGCGCAATCGATGTTAAGCGGCCGTGACCTCCTGGAACGCCCGCTTCCATTTACCCGCGATATGTGGGGGCTCGAAACCGTAGCCGGCCGCTTTGTCGAAATTTCCGGCGGCCCGGCGACGGGTGCGTTCACCACCTGCGCAGGATTGATTGCGGAGGTGCAACAACGCGGTATGGCGGCTGCCTGGATCAATGGCGAAAACCCCGGCTTTTTCCCGCCGGACTTGGCGGCCTCCGGCGTCGATCTGGCCGCGCTACCGGTCATTAAAGCGGGGGAGAAGATAAAGGCCTGTCACGTTGCCGACACGCTTGTGCGGACCAGCGCGTTTTCCCTCGTGCTGCTGAACCTCGGCGTGAAAGCCCAACTGCCTTTCGCGGTGCAGACGCGTCTCGTCGGCCTTGCAAAAAAACATCACACCGCGATTCTGCTGCTTACGCGCACGAACCGTTACTACGAACAGCGCGGATCGCTCGTGTCGTTGCGCGCGGAAACGGAAAAGCGCCGCACGGCGCACGACTGCTTTCTCTGTGAAGTGCATGTAAGCAAGGACAAGCAGCGCGTGCCGGGTTGGAATCATGCGGAGATGTGCCGTGGAACGCTTGGGTTGTGTTGACGTTCGCGCGCTTCCCTTGCAGCTTTTGCTGCGGACGCATCCCGACTGGCGGGCGTTGCCGGTCGTGGTGGTGGATCGCGACAAGCCCACCGGCCTGATCCAGTGGGCAAACGAGCACGCCTACGCGCGCCGCATTTTCCCCGGTATGCGCTACGCCGCCGCCCTCTCGCTCTCGCGTGAACTGCGCGGCGGTGTCGTGCAGGAAGCGGAAATCGGCGACGCGATCGATCTCCTCACACGGCGGCTCTGGTGTTTTAGTCCGCACATTGAACCCTCCGATCGCGAACCCGGTGTGTTCTGGCTTGACGCCTCAGGCCTGCGCAATATCTTCCCTTCCTTCGACGCGTGGGCCGCGCGCATTGGTGATGACCTGCGCACGATTCAGTTGTACGCGATCGTTGCCGTGGGCTTCTCGCGCTTCGGCAGCTATGCGGGGGCGCGTTCGAGCGCGCGCAACCGCGTGTTCCAAAGTGCAAACGAAGAGCGCGCCTATCTGCGCGGCGTGCCGATCGAACGCATCATCGCGGATGCATCGCTGCGCGACACTTTATTTAAACTTGGCATCGAGACCCTGGGCGCCTTCATTGATCTGCCCGCGAGCGGCATCCGCAAACGCTTCGGCGCGGAAGCCTATGAACTGCACCGCTTCGCGCGCGGCGAAGGTTGGGACACGCTCGATCCGGAAGTCCTCTTCGAACCCATCGAACGCCGCGAGCCGCTGGATTATCCCGAAGACAATTCCGAACGGCTGCTGTTTCGTTTTGCGGGCATGCTGCACGGAATGCTGGGCGAGTTGTCCGCGCGGCATGAAGCCTTGAAGATGCTGCGCTTCTGGCTATGCCTCGGCGATGGCAGCGAACAGGAAAGCGAGGTTTCGCCCGCGACGCCAACCCTCGATGCAAATCAAATCCTCGTGCTGTTGCGTTTGCGCTTGAGTGCGATCGCGTTGAGCGCGTCGGTGATGGAGATCAAAGCCCGTGCGATTGGCGTGGCCGCATCGCAGCAGCAACTTGCGTTGTTTCAAGAAAGCGCCTTGCGCAATGTGGACGCCGCGCAACGCGCCTTCGCAAAAATCCGCGCGGAACTCGGCAACGACGCCGTCGTCTACGCGCGGCTCTGCGAAGGACAACTCCCCGAGGCGCAGTACGCGTGGGAACGCTTATACACGCTCGCAATCCCAAAACCGCCGCGCATGGCCTCGCGCCAACTCGTGCGCCTCATCTACGCGCCGCCCGTAGAGCTACCGCCATCGGATCGCCATGAGCCCGACGGCTGGCTCATCGCAGGCATCGCCGAAGGGCCCGTCGAAGAAGTCGTCGGCCCGCAGATCGTCTCCGGCGGTTGGTGGACGAAGGATGTCTCGCGCGCCTACTTCTATGTCCGCACCCGCAGCGGACGCTGGCTCTGGATCTACCACGACCACCAACGCCGCCGCTGGTATCTGCAGGGGGAAGTGCAGTGAATGCGCTAGCAGATTCACTCGCATTGGATGGCATCCACTCGCCGTGCTCGTGCGTCGTCATCGTACTCGTCGAACGTGGCTCGATCTTCGATGATCGATTACGAATGACGAGCAGGAGCACGAGCACGTACCTAGAGCGATCTCCAGGCAATCGTTCATGAGCTACGTCCCCCTCTACTGCAAAAGCACCTACTCCTTCCTCGAAGGCGCGAGCCAACCCGACGAACTCGTCGAAGAAGCGCACCGCGTAGGGCTGCGATCGATTGCCCTCACAGATCGCGACGGCGTCTACGGCATCGTACGCGCGCACAAACGCGCACAGGAACTCGGCGTGCATTTGATCATTGGCTCCGAGATGACCTTGTTCGATGAGTCGTCATTAATTTTGCTGGCCTCCGATCGCAAAGGTTACGCAAATCTCTGCCGTCTGATCTCAAAAGGCCGACTGCGTTCGCCCAAGGGCGTGAGCCAGGTGAGTGTCGAAGAAGTCTGTGAACACGCGGAAGGCCTGCTCTGTTTGTGGGGTGGCGCACGCAGCTTGCTCGCGGGCGAAACGGATCCAAAAGCGATGACGCGCAACCTCCACGAGGCTTTCGGCGATCGCCTCTACGCGATGCTCACCCGCCACCGTGAAGCAGGCGACCTGCGGCGCGAACACCGCGTGCGCGAACGTGCGAAGGCCGCCGGCATATCTACCGTCGCGGGTATGGAGGTGCTCTACCACACACCCGCGCGGCGCCCGTTACAAGATGCGCTCACCTGCATCCGCCACGGCGTCACCCTCGCCACCGCCGGCCGCTTGCTCCAGCCAAACGCGGAACATGCGCTGCGTCCGCCATTTGGGTTTGCATCGTTATACGAAGACGACCCCGGCGCGGTGATGCGCACTGAAGAGATCGCGGAGCGTTGTACCTTTTCGTTGAAAGAGATTCGATATCGCTATCCCCTCGAACGGTTGCCCGACGGTACGAGCGCGGCGGAATGGTTGCGTACGATCACCTTCGAAGGC
Source organism: Candidatus Hydrogenedentota bacterium (assembly GCA_020848835.1). GTDB lineage: Bacteria > Hydrogenedentota > Hydrogenedentia > Hydrogenedentales > SLHB01 > JABWCD01. The sequence goes on along the minus strand of JADLHJ010000020.1, from coordinate 9,375 downwards.
GCGGCGAAACGCTACAACGGCACGGTGCCACGCAACGTGCAGCAGCAACTTGAAAAGGAACTCGATCTCATCCACGACCTCGAATACGAGGGCTACTTTCTCACCATGTGGGAGCTTGTGCGCTACTGCAATCACCACGACATCCTCTGCCAGGGCCGCGGCTCCGCGGCGAACTCTGCGGTCTGCTATTGCTTAGGCGTCACTGCCGTCGATCCCGTGCGCATGGGCCTGCTCTTCGAACGTTTCCTCTCGCGCGAACGCGCCGAACCGCCGGACATCGATCTCGACATTGAACATGATCGCCGCGAGGAAGTGATCCAGCACGCCTACACAAAATACAAACGCACGCACGCGGCGATGGTCGCTAACTTCATACGATACCGCGCCCGCTCGGCGATTCGTGATATCGGTAAAGTGCTCGGCCTGCCTGAAACCGCGATCGAGCGCGTCGCGCGGATGTTGTCGCACTACGAATTTCCGTCCGCCAACGCGCTGCACGACGCAGGCTTGAACCCCGGCAGCAAACTGCAAACGAACCTACTGCAACTCATTCGCGAAATAGAAGACGTGCCGCGTCACTTGTCGATCCATCCCGGCGGATTTCTGCTCGGCCACGAAGCGGTCCACGATCTCGTGCCCATCGAAAACGCGACAATGCCCGACCGCACCGTGATTCAGTGGGACAAAGAGGATGTAGAAGAGCTGGGCCTCTTTAAAGTCGATCTGCTCGGTCTCGGCGCGCTGAACGTCGTGCATCGCTCTTTTGATCTGATCACAAAGCACTGTGGCGAACAATTCTCGCTCGCCACCATTCCAGCCAACGATAAGCCGACGTATGACTTAATCCAGGCGGGCGACACCGTCGGCGTGTTCCAAATTGAAAGCCGCGCGCAAATGGCCATGCTGCCGCGCCTGCGTCCGGAGACCTACTACGATCTTGTGATCGAAGTCAGCATCGTGCGGCCCGGCCCCATCACCGGCGGCATGGTGCATCCGTATTTGCGGCGGCGAAGTGGGGAAGAGGAGATCGATTATCCGCATCCCTGCCTCGAACCGATTCTCAAAAAAACACTCGGCATCCCGCTGTTTCAGGAACAGGTGATGCAACTCGCGATTGTCGCGGCGGACTATACTCCCGGCGAAGCCGATCAACTCCGGCGCGATATGGCGGCCTGGCGCAAGTCGGGCCGCATCGAACGCCACCGCGAACGGCTCATCGCGCGCATGGCGCGCAAAGGCATCCAACTCGAATTCGCCGAGCGCGTCTTCGAACAAATCCGCGGCTTCGGCGAGTACGGATTTCCCGAGAGCCACGCCGCGAGCTTCGCACTAATCGCTTATGGCACCGCCTGGTTGAAGACGCATTACCCAGCGGCATTTCTCTGCGGCCTGCTCAACGCGCAACCCATGGGGTTTTACAGCCCATCGACGCTGGTGGAAGACGCGAAGCGTCACGGCGTGATCGTCGCGCCGATTGACGTGATGCACAGCGAATGGGACTGCACACTCGAACCGCGCGCGGGCAGCGGCGAAGGGTTTGCTGTGCGCATGGGGCTGCGCTATGTGAAAAGCATGCAGCAGAATGAAGGCATGCGTATCGTTGCGTGTCGTGAACAAAAAGCTTTTGATTCGCTCACCGACTTCGCCTTCGTCACACAACTCGACCACGGTATCCTCGCGCGCCTCGCGGAGAGCGGCGCGTTGGAAACCTTCAAAAACGAACGCCGCGATGCGCTATGGGATGCACTCGGCGTCACGCCCACCCCACATGCCGGCTTCGCGCTCGACGACGCCGAACCCACAGCGCACTTCACCGCGCTCGACGCATTGGAAACGACACACTGGGACTACACCTTCACGTCACACAGCGCGCGTGGACACCCACTCAGCCATCTGCGCGACAAGCTATCGCGCAATCGCCTACCCGACGCCGCAACCATTCGCAACATGGCCAACGGCGCACGCGTGCGCTACGCCGGCCTTGTCATCTGTCGCCAACGCCCCGGCACCGCGCGCGGCGTCGTGTTCATGACACTAGAAGACGAGACAGGATTCGTGAACCTGGTGATCTGGGAAAAGACTTTTGAGAAGTACGAACTGCTCGCAAAAACCGAATCGTTTCTAGGCGCGACAGGAAAGCTGCAAGTGCAATCCGGCGTGACGCATCTGGTCGTGGAACAACTATGGCGTCCGGAGATCGAAGAGAAACCTTGCGAGACAAAGAGCCGGAATTTTCATTGATGACCGATTCAACGAACCAAGAGACTAACCAAACCAATAAGTATTCACACCGAACCCAAAATAAAGGAGATGTCATTCCGAGCGGATGTGAGGAATCTGGAAATGGGCAAAGGTATATGTGCAAACTCTACGCAGAAGTGCTCACCACCTCCGCGACAATCTGCAGCACGGCCCGCGGCTTGTACACCGCCTTGAAAACTAACTCCGCCTTGCAGATATACCCATGATCCAAAATCTCGTACCCGCGCGATTCAAGCGCCTCGCGCAGCGACTTATACGAGTAGAAGGTGCAATGTTCATCCGCATACGCGCCCGGCGCGACCTTGCCGTAGATCCATTCAATCAACGGCCATTGCCAACCGCCGTAATCCGGCGTGCCGAGAATCAGCGTGCCCCCCGGTTTCAATATCCGTGTCAGTTCATCGATCAGCTTACCATCTTCATCAGGGATGTGCTCGATGACCTCCGACGAAATCACGCAATCAAACGAAGCATCCTTAAACGGCAGAATCATCCCATTTGCTTGCAGCAGCTTCTTGTTCGTCTTGCGCATAAACGCGAGCTTGTCATGCCGCATGTCCACGCCGATCGCGTGCGGCAGATCCGCGAGGATGTGACTACTCCCACAACCCACGTCGCACGTGGAAACAAATGGGGGAGTGAAGCCCATGATGATATCGTAGCGTTTTCGCTGCCAATACCGCTGAAACCAGATGCGGCTGTTGTGCGCGCGCCAATCGTAGTCGGGAAACTGCACCGAATTGCGAATCGCCCAGATACGCTTAAACAAGCGCAGATAGTCCATCCCAAACTTGAGAATGCTCGCGTGCGACCCGCCCGACCCGCGCGGCTGATAGTGGAATGGCACCTCCGCGATGTGTCTACCCTTACCGAATGTGCGCAACAAAATCTCGACGAGGATTACGAAGTTGGTGAACTCGAGATCCATTCCCTCGAAAATCCGCTTGCGATACAAACGGAACCCACTCGACATATCTTTCACGGGAATCGAAAGACCTTTGCCGAAGAAATTATTAAGCACACGGCTAAGGAAATACCGGAAGCGCGGCTGATCCGCGTGCCCGCCTGGTACATAGCGCGACGCGATAACAATGTCCGCTTTGTTCCGCGCGGCCCACAAGGAATTGATGAATTCCGCGGGGTGCGACATATCCGCATCCATCGTGATGACGTAAGTGCCCCTCGCTTCGGCAATGCCGCGCAAAATAGCGCGCCCGTACCCGCGTTCCTTTTCGCAGATGTAGCGAACCGGTTCGCCCGCCTGCGCCACCACCGCCGGGGTGCCGTCCTGCGAATCGCCATCGACCACCAATACTTCCCACGAATCCGTAAGAGCGTTCATGGATTCGCGGAGGATGGGGAGTATGCGATACAGGTTTGGCGCTTCGTTTAGCGCGGGAATCACTACGGAAACGGCCAAGGTATCCGACTTCAACGACGTTTTCATAACAACCGCTCGACTCCACGCACCCACTAGAATCACCCAAGAATAATTGTTTACATTAGCGCACGCAGGCGCTTTTTTGCAACGAGTCCACCACAACAATTACCTCTACCACCGGAGCGCGTATCTGTGTCGAACGACCGTGAATGCCGTGCAGGCATCGCACCTGACATTGAAGCCCCTGCGCTCCCTTACTTACCAAGACCCCCGCAAGGCTCGGGTAAGAAGATAGGCCTCATCGGCTGCGGCGGGATCGCGCCGTATCATCTGCGCGCGTACCTAAAAGCTGGCTACCACGTCGTCGCGCTCTGCAACACGACGCTCGCGAAAGCGGAACTCATGCGCGATGAGTTCTATCCCAACGCAGCGGTTTGCACAGACTATCGCGAACTCATCGCACGAGATGATATTGACGTGCTCGATGTGGCCACACATCCGATCGAACGCGTGGCAATCATTGAAGACGCGTTGCGCGCGCGAAAGCACGTGTTGAGCCAGAAGCCGTTTGTACTCGATCTCCACGAGGGGGAGAGGCTCGCGGCGCTCGCCGAAGCTAACGGCGTGTTGCTCGCCGTAAATCAGAACGGCCGCTGGGCGCCGCACTTTGCGTACATCCGCGAAGCGATAAATGCAGACCTGCTCGGCGAAGTTACTGCCGCGAACCTATCCGTGCATTGGGACCACAACTGGACAGCCGATACTTCGTTCAACAACCTCCGCCATCTAATTCTCTACGATTTCGCAATCCATTGGTTCGACATCGTGACCTGTTTCATGGGTGACAAAGAACCCACGCGGGTATACGCAAGTGCCGCGCGTTCCGCGCACCAACGCACTGCGCCCCCCTTGCTTGCGAAAGTGACCATTGAATACGACGACGGCCTTGCCTCGCTTGCATTCAATGCGGATACCCGCTACGGCGCACACGACCAGACGATCGTTGTGGGTCGGCATGGCACCGCTATGAGCAGCGGCCCTGATTTGAACACGCAATCCGTCACCATCACCACCGACGCAGGCCGCGCCACACCTGTACTCGAAGGCGATTGGTTCACCAACGGCTTCCTCGGCACAATGTCAGAATTACTCTGCGCCATCGAAGAACAACGTCAACCCTACAACAGCGCGCGCCACAACCTCCGCAGCGCCTCTCTCTGCTTTGCCGCGATCGAATCCGCCGACACTGGCAACCCTGTCGTGCCCGGAACCGTGCGCCGCATAACGCTGTAAGGATGCATACGCGGTAGGTAGGGACGGTTCGCCGAACCGTCCGGACTTAATTGTCCAATCGAAGTTAACAATCACATATCTAACTCGCGCGAGCCCCGGCGCATTCAGCGAGAGCGACTTGCCTTCCGCGCTTCCCGCTGCGTTGCAACTTTCGCTCATCCACGCGGATTCAACTAGTGCGCATGTGCTCGTGATTGACGCAAGCCGTTACACGCGCTGAATAAAGTTAGCGAGCGCGGCGTCTGAACCAGCGAAGGTCTCGTGGCATCGAACAAACAGGAGCGAATGCGGAAAGGGCCGGCGACGTGCGGGGCGTGACGGTGAAACAAGTTTTATTCTTCGTTGTATTGTTCACGACCCTGTTCGCCATGCACCACTGGCTGACGCGGTAACAAACCGGTTGCGGTAGGACCGGAAGGAGCGGAACGATGGATGGATTCTCCACAAAGCATGTGCTGTTCTTCGTGGGTCTGTTTGCGTTGCTGCTCGCCATGCAGGCACTCGCGCAATAAAAAAGCCCGGCACGCCGCAAAGCGAACCGGGCGAAGATTGTGAGATGCGCGGTTAAAGTCCCGCTTTTTTCCTCAGCGCGTCCGCCTGATCTTTCAGCTCCCACTTGAACCCTTGGTCTTCCCGGCCAAAATGACCGTACGCCACCGTCTTGCTGTAGATCGGCCTCTTGAGGTCAAGCAGCTTGATGATATTCGCCGGACGGCAGTCGAAGTGCTCCATCAGGATGTCGCTGATCTTCTGCTCATCGATCTTGCCCGTGCCGAAAGTCTGTATGTTGATTGATACTGGCTGGGCAACGCCGATCGCATAGGCAAGCTGAACTTCGCAACGGTCTGCAAGACCACCTGCCACAACATTCTTCGCAATGTAGCGCGCCATGTATGCGGCAGAGCGGTCCACCTTCGACGGGTCCTTCCCGCTAAACGCACCGCCGCCGTGACGCCCCATGCCGCCATAGGTATCGACGATGATCTTGCGCCCGGTCAGACCGCTATCGCCTACCGGTCCGCCGACCACGAAACGGCCGGTCGGGTTGATGTGGTACTTGATTGAGCCGTTCACCAATTCCTTGGGAATCACCGCCTCAATGCAGCGCTTGGTGATTTCACGCTGAATTTCTTCTTGCGTGACAGACGGCGAGTGCTGATTCGAGATCACCACTGCATCCACGCGCACCGGCTTGCCATCGTCGTATTCGACCGTGACCTGCGATTTACCATCCGGTTGAAGCCATGGTAGCTCTCCGCTCTTGCGAAGTTCGGACAATTTGCGGCCCAGCTTGTGCGCCAACGAAATGGGGAGGGGCATCAACTCCGGGGTCTCGTTCGAGGCGTACCCGAACATCATGCCCTGGTCGCCCGCACCCTGCTCGTGATTACTTGTCGCGGTCACGCCCTGCGAAATATCCGGCGACTGCTTATCGAGATTGACGATGATCCCGCAGGAGCGCCCGTCGAAACCGGAGTCGCCACCCACGTAGCCGATATCAGTAATGGCTTTACGCGCGGCCGCAGGAACATCAACGACGGCCTTGGACGTTATTTCGCCCGCAACAACGCACAGTCCGGTATTAACGAGTGTTTCACATGCAACGCGGCTGTCTGGGTCTTGTGCCAACATCGCATCCAGTACCGCATCCGATACCGCGTCTGCAACCTTGTCCGGATGTCCTTCAGTCACGGACTCCGAGGTGAATAATATTCTACGCCCCATGGCTTTCTAATGGCTCCTGCGTGCGTTACGAATTAATCTTCTGTCTTGCCCATTTGACCCGCCAGCGACCCCGCATCAAGGCGGAAACCCGGGCCCATCGTACTGCTGATCGTGCAGGACTTCAGGTAGGTCCCCTTGCAGGCCGACGGCTTGGCTTTGACCACCGCACCAATCACCGCCGCTGCATTTTCTTCAATCTGCTTTGCAGAGAAGGACGCCTTGCCGACGGGCACGTGCATGTTCGCGTTCTTATCGACGCGGAAGTCGATCTTACCCTTTTGAATTTCTTTGACTGCGTCGCCGACCTTTGGTGTCACGGTACCGGCCTTCGGGCTGGGCATCAGACCGCGGGGGCCGAGCACTTTACCGAGCTTACCGACTTCTCCCATCATATCTGGCGCGGCAACGGCCACGTCGAAATCGGTCCAACCGTCGCTCACCTTCTTGACGAGTTCTTCCGCGCCGACTTCCATGGCGCCCGCATCTTTTGCAGCGGCCTGTTGTTCGGCCTGCTTACAGAACACGATCACGCGGACTTTCTTACCAGTACCGTGGGGGAGAGAAACCGTGCCACGGACCATCTGTTCCGCGTGGCGCGGGTCAACGCCGAGGAAAAATGCCAGTTCGACGGTTTCGTCAAACTTTGCCGTGGCGCATTCTTTGACGCCCGCGGCGGCCTCGGAGAGGCCGTGGTAGAGTTTTACACGCGCCTTTTGCTGATTTGCGGCGCTGCGCTTGCTAAGACGTGCCATATCTTCGAACCTCCTGTGGTCAACGGGCAAAATCGCCCTCCCACGATTGATGGCTTCTGAAACAAAACGGTGCATCCAAAATGAACGCACCCAAGATTCAATTAATCGGAAACCGTAATCCCCATGCTGCGCGCCGTGCCCGCAAGCATGCTGACTGCCGCGTCAGTCGAAGCCGCGTTCAGATCGTTCTTCTTGATCTCCGCGATTTCCTTCAACTGCGCCTTCGTCACCGAACCCACTTTATTCTTGTTCGGCGTACCGGAAGCCTTCGCCAATTTCGCGGCGCGCTTGATCAATACAGGCGCAGGCGGGCTCTTCGTGATAAACGTAAACGAGCGGTCTTCAAACACTGTGATGACCGCAGGAATGATTAGACCCTGCTGGTCCTTCGTGCGTTCATTGAACTGCTTGCAGAATTCCATGATCTGCACGCCATGCTGACCCAACGCGGGGCCCACCGGCGGCGCGGGGTTCGCTTGACCCGCTGGACACTGCAACTTGACGATCGCCTTGACGGCCTTTGGACCGCCCTTGGCTGGCTTACCCATGACTTGTGCTCCGTACTCGATCTTCGACGTAGTGGGTGAAATCACCCGTTAGATTTTTTCTACCTGCCAGAATTCAACTTCGACGCTGGTTAGGCGCTCGAAGATTTCCACCATAACTTTCAATCGGCCGCTCTCGTGATTGATCTCGTCAATATTTCCCAGGAAATTCGAGAACGGACCATCAATGATCTTCACGCGCTCGCCCTGCTCAAACTTGACCTTCGGCTTCGGACGTTCGCGTTCACCGCGCTGCTCTTCGAGAATCGCCTGAATTTCCGCGTCCTCCATCGGGACCGGCGCCGTACGCGATCCAATGAACCCGCTCACCCCCGGCACTTCTTTGATCATGTGCCAGAGCTCTGCATTCTTTTCCGGATGCACCGGCAACTGCACAAACACATAACCGGGATAGGATTTGCGGCGCGATACTTTCTTCTCGCCCGAACGAATCTCCGCGACTTCTTCCACGGGCACCAGCACCTGACCGATTAAATCGCGAATGCCCGCCTGCTCCGCGTGCGCAAGCAGGTTCTTCATCACATTGCCTTCCTGACCGGAATACGCATGCAGCGCATACCAGCGGCGCTTGATGCCGTCATCCACAACCGCGGGCGCGGCCACTTCGTCTTGCGGCGATTCATCGCCCTCGACGACAGTTTCCGAAACGTCCTCGGCCACGTCGTGCTCGGTATCTATGATTTCGTCTGTGGACACTTCCGGCTCCTAGCCAAAGTACAAGATCAACGCAATTAGATTTCTGAAAACGAGGTCATACAGGCCCAGCACAATTCCAGAAACCAGCAGAGACCACAACACAAGCTGGGTCAAGCTCTTCAGCTCGTCATACGTCGGCCAAGAGACCTTCTTCATCTCGGACACGATGTCGCTGTAAAACTCGCGCACGGTCGCTACGATGCCCGGCTTTGCCGGACCCGCAGTTGTGGTCGGTTGTTTGGGTCCTGACCCGCCGGACGAAGCCACTGTCTTAGTAGTCATGGTTTCCTGCGCTACCTCTATATATCATATAAACAATGGCAGGGCTGGAGGGACTCGAACCCCCAGCCTTGGGCTTTGGAGGCCCCTGCTCTAGCCAATTGAGCTACAGCCCTGCGGGAAAACAATTTTCGTATCTAGTTGCTGTGTCTGTGGTTGACTCTCTACCTCGGCAGGCCGGTCTCACCGCTTTAGGTGTATCACCCGAAGGCCCGCCGTCCGGCCACAGACCCAATAGTATCTCTCGTGCGTGAGGTCTAAGTCAACTCCACTCCTCACTTTATATTTCGCTAGAAACTACGCCAGAATCTTTGTCACGACGCCCGCGCCGACGGTACGTCCGCCTTCGCGCACGGCAAACCGCAGGTTCTCGCCCATGGCGATCGGCGTGATGAGTTCGGCCGTCATCTTGATGTTGTCG
>JADLHJ010000019.1 GCA_020848835.1 Candidatus Hydrogenedentota bacterium | reverse complement strand
TCAGCTTGGATTACTGCAGCAAATTGGACGATGCTCCATCCGAATACGAGCCCGCAGGCGTAGCAAAATCCGGATGGAGCTTCTACGAAAACGAAAATGGTGATTCTGTATTCGAGTTCACCTTGGGGGGGACGACATACCGGTGCGTTCAGCCGTACAAGGACGCGACACTGAATGGTTCCATGTGGGTAACAAACGATGTTACCAAGAATGGCTGCTTCAAACTTACAAAGCTGTAAAGGCGACATTTCGTATTCGTGTGTTCACTCAAGAATCGTCGTGTACGAGGGATTGACCAATGACATCTCGCTCCTTCTTCTTTTTCACCGCCATCTTCGGATGTTGCATTGCCGCGTTGGCGACACCGTCGCGCGAGCAAGTCGAAGGTATGGTACAAGCAAATCCGAACTCCGGGCCGGCAACGAACGGGTTCTACGTGAGAGGAAATGACGGGAACATAACATTTGTGCCAAACGGCGATCCCAGTAAGTATGCCGTGCTCTATTGGTACGTAGAGGTCTGGACACACGACAACGCCAAGCACTGGGGATCGATTTCAGGGAAAACCGTCGGCGACGTCATGGAGCGGCTGCAATATTCACGCGACCTTATGGTTCAATCTGACCGCTGGAGCAAGGGCTACCATTCTAACAATTGCTATCACAATGTAAAGGGGCCAATTGCATTCCTAAATTGGGTCCCCGGCGAGAACCAACCGGAAAAGCCGGCGAGCAAACCCGGTTCGACTTCACCCGGCACACCTCGGAGCGGCACATCCCAAGGCACGAACGCCGATCCGTTCAATGAGGCGGCGGGGGTAGTACATGGCGAAGCGATCTCCAAAGCGACCGAAGAGGTGCTGGGTCAAGTCCAGCAAGCATTGGGACAATTCGCTTCCTGGTACATGATGAACAAGCCGATACTCGATGGGCGTAGTCTGCGCGACCCTGTCGATGTACCAAACGAGGTTGGCGCCAACGTCAGTTCGTACTTACAGCAGCTTGCGGAAAACGCACAACTCGCGCACTCGCTTCAGATGAACCTGCAACAAGCGCACTCGAAAGCCATTGACAACATCATTCGCGGTATTCTCGGCGATCTGAAGACCAAGGCGCCGCGCCTGGGACGTGCCTTCGAAACGATGTGGAACGGTTGGGACAAGGCATTCCCTAAGGGTCAAGTCCCACAGGCGAACCCGAGCCAGCCGATGCAAGCGCAACAACCCAAGAAGAAGGAGAACAAAGCCGATGTCGAATCGCGAATCGCAACATTGAAACAACAGGCAGATTCTTTGATTGAACAAAACTTCATAACCAACGGGCCAAAGATCTTAAGTCTATGGAAAGAAATCGCCTCGCTTTACAGGCAAATCGGAAATGAAGACCTGGCGCAAGGATACGAAAAAGCGATCCGGGACGCACAACAGAGCCTGTGATGGACAGTGTCCTAAACGCGAAAACGACGGCAAGTTCTCGTTCGGGGGTTCTGCTGCGCCGTCACATTGATGTGCTCACGGGTTCTCAGGCGAAAGTGAGACCGAAACTTTCCCTATTTCTGGTCGCACTGTGTTTGTGTTCGGGTTGTCCCATGTCGAACGCGCCGCTGGGGGTGTCGGAAACCGTACACGACTTCGGCGATTCGGAAAGTTTTTGGACGTTCTACGTCTACAATGCTGGCGCGGAGTGGGGTGGGTTTCGCGTTTCGAGCGATGTGCCGTGGGCACGAGTGATTACTCCTCGCGGAATCGTGACGCCGAATGGTCATACACAGGTCTTGGTGCGTCTCGATCGATCCGCTATTGGCAAATCGGATTTCAGGGGTACGCTAACGGTATCGTACGGGGACGACGCCCCGTTTGGAGACTTTGTCGACATCTACGCTACCGACGGCGAACCTTACTATGTACGACTACGCGAGTTTTGGCCGTTCGACGTCGGTTACGAGTGGACATATGCATCACGATCCGAAGACATCGGTGGCCCTGCTGGCGACATTACTTTAATCGAAACATCGCGATACTCCGTCACGGGCCACACAAGGCGATTGGGCTTCGATGTCTGGACGATGAAATATGAGGATGTACTCGCAAAGTCTTCGACAACGCTATTCGCCGTCTTCCTCGATGAGCACCCCGTGTTCTTCAGGAACCCGGACACGCTGAGCCTTCTCCCGAACCGTGAGGCGTTTCTCGATGCCGTTCTTACCGACGATATAACTGAGTATTGGCTAAATGGCATTTTCGAGCCGGGCGATCTCGGCGTGTACAGCAATTCCACACGCTACACGACGCTCGCCTTGAGCGAGATTACTCCGATGCGATACTTGTACGTCGCAGGAAAACTTCGCGCCGAAGATTTTCCCGCGCCACGCTCCACCCCGTGCCTTGCGTTGCTCGACGATCCGTATGCGCATCCAAGGCAACGCAGGCACTACTTCGCCATTCTCGGCCAGGGAATCGGCCCGCTGATGGATCCCTTCGGTGGCAGCGGCATATTGCAATCCTACGGAAACCTGGCCCGCTGATCGCAGGACCACCCCCAAGCGCGCGAGTCGCAAATACCGCGGCACGCGCAGCAGCATGTGACAACAACGTTTGTTCAAGTCGAGTTTTGATTCCCGCCGTTGTGATCACGGCTCGGCGGGCTAGCGCAGGGTCGGTTCGGGAAAAAACTCGCCAAACTACAACAATTGCTGATTTCATTCGCCGGTTGCAAATCAATACACGTCCAGGTTTTTGAGATTCTCCGTTCAAGATTCTGGAATCTAGGACACATTATCCGGGCGACTTCCGAGACTCAGGTTAGATTCGTTTTGTTCACAAGTGCCTGATCTTTAATTGCTTGCGTATTGGCAAGTTCGTCCCCGCGTCGTGTTGGTCTGAGTCTTGCTTTCTAACGTGCGTCGCGCTTCGGCGCGCCGGGGTGGGCAGGGGGTGCTCTGTGCCGCTTTTCAGCATGGCGCGGAACCAGGACGACCCAAAAATGATCCAAAACAATTGCGAGGGAGGAGTCGAAGTATGAAGATGTGGGATGTGCCGTTCGGTGTGGTCAAGGTTTTTTTCGTTATCGCATTAATGGCGGCATCCGCGACTATGCCGGCCCACGCCGCCGACGGCGATTACGTCTGGGCAAAGCAAATGGGCGGTAGCGGTTACGAGACTGGAAATTCCGTTGTGATCGACTCAAATGGCAACGTGTACACTACCGGGTTCTTTCAGGGAACCGTGGACTTTGACCCAGGTGCGGGCACGGCCAATCTGACAGCTGTCGGTTTCAACGACATATTTGTTTCCAAACTGGACAGTTCCGGGAATTTTGTATGGGTAAAACAGTTTGGTGGCAGCAGCAGCAGCGAGGTGGGTTGGGCGCTAGCTTTGGATTCCAGCGGAAACGTCTACTGCGCCGGAGAGTTTCACGGGACCGTCGATTTTGATCCAGGCGCGGGCACGACGAACCTTGTATCTGCGGGGCAAGCCGATATCTTTGTGGCCAAACTGGACAGTTCTGGAACTCTTCTGTGGGCACAGCAGATAGGTGGCTCCCTCGGCGACGGCGCCTATAGTGCTGCCGTCGACAGCGGTGGCAATGTATACACTACGGGGCCATTCAGCGGAACAGTCGACTTTGACCCCGGCGCAGGCACAGTCAACCTGACTTCTCTCGGGGGCTTCGATGTTTTTGTTAGTAAACTGGATAGCTCGGGCAATTTTGTCTGGGCGAAGCAGATGGGCAGCAGCAGTCACGACGAAGGCTACTCCGTGGCGGTGGATAGCGGCGGGAATGTCCATACTACAGGGCATTTCTATGGCACTGTGGATTTCGACCCAGGTGCAGGCTCTGCCAATCTGACAGCCGTCGGTTTCAACGACATATTTGTTTCCAAACTGGACAGTTCTGGGAATTTTGTATGGGTAAAACAGTTTGGTGGCAGCACCAGTGAAGTCAGCCGCTCGGTAGTGGTGGACAGCAGCGGCAACGTGTATACCACTGGATTTTTCCAGGGGACGACAGACTTCGATCCGGGTGCGGGCACGGCCAGCCTGACACCAGTCGGCAACTACGATATCTTTGTGTCCAAGCTCGACAGCACGGGTGCCTTCCTATGGGCCAAACAACTTGGCGGTAGCGGTGACGAATTTGGGTTTTCGGTAGCGGTCGACAGTATCGGAAACGTCTTCACCACAGGACAATTCACTGGCACTGCGGATTTTGATCCGGGTGCGGGCACTGCCAACCGGAGCGCAGTCGCCGGGTACGACACCTATGTGTCCAAACTCGACAGTTCAGGTGCCTTTGTCTGGGCAAACGCAATGGGCGGTAGCAATATCGACGAAGGTAGGTCTATAGCCATAGATTCAAGCGGGAACGCCTATACTACGGGACAATTCAGAGTTGCCGCAGACTTCGACCCAGGGGCTGGCACGGCCAACCTGACAGTGGTCGGAAACGGCGATATCTTTGTGTGGAAACTGTCCGGCCCGCCGCCGAACGTGACGAGCGTTGTGCGTGCGAACGGAAGCCCGACCAACGCCGCGAGCGTCGATTACACGGTCGTGTTTGATCAGTCCGTCACCGGCGTAGACACTGGCGATTTCGCCCTTACTCTCGCTGGCGTTTCGGGTGCGTCAGTCATCGGCGTTTCGGGAAGTGGAACGACCTACACAGTTACCGTGAACACGGGCACGGGCGACGGCACCATCCGGCTCGATGTAACCGATAACGACAGCATCGTGAATGGCAACTCGCAACCGCTCGGCGATACCGGCGCGGGGAACGGCGACTTCACCTCGGGCGAGGTCTACACCATCGACAATACTGCGCCCACACCCCCGAGCGTTTCCGGCACAACGTCCACCAACGACACCACGCCGACGTGGTCGTGGACCGCGGGCGGCGGCGGGAACGGGACGTTCCGGTACGATCTCGATACATCCGGCATCTGGACCGAAACGGCCAGCACGTCGTTCACACCGGGGTTCGCGCTCGGCGAAGGCAATCACTCGCTGAAAGTCCAGGAACGGGATGCCGTGGGGAATTGGTCTGCGGACGGTTTCTTCGACATCTTCGTGGACATCACTGCGCCCAGCCGTGTGATTTCATCGACAACCTCCAACCCGACGAACGTATCGCCCCTCCCGTATACCGTGACGTTCACCGAACCCGTCATCGGGTATGACATCAGCGATCTTGTCGCGTCAAACGGAACGATAAGTAATTTTGCGGGATCGGGATCAGTCTACACGTTCGACCTTACGCCAACCGCCCAAGGATTGGTTTGGGCAAACAACGTCATCAATCCGTGCACCGACGCCGCAGGGAATCTTGCCATAGGCGGTTCGGCCTTGGCGCGGACGTTCGATAGTGTCGCCCCAGACGTGTCGCTCTCGACGACGGCGACCGATCCGACCAACGCCTCACCAATTCTCGTGACGGTGACCTTCACCGAACCGGTCACCGGCTTTGATGCGGGCGATCTCACGATTGGCAACGGCACCGTGAACAACTTCGCGGGCTCGGGCGACACGTACACGTTTGACATGGTTCCCGCGGGCCAAGGCAACGTGACGGCCGACGTGGCGGCGGGGGTCTGCACGGATCTCGCGGGCAACGCCAATACCGCCGCGACGCAGCTCGTGCGCGAGTACGACAGCAATCAGCCTACCGTCAGCATGACCAGCACGCTCACTGGACCGACGAACACCTCGCCGGTCCCGGTGACGGTCACATTCAGCAAGAACATGATCGGCTTCGACGCGGGCGACATCGCGCCGACAAATGGGTCTGTCTCGAACTTCGCCACGGTCACGCCCAAGATCTACACCTTCGACCTGTACCCGACGGGGCAGGGCACGGTAAGCGCGGACATCGCGGCGGCCGTGGCCACGTCCACGGCGGGCAACCCAAACCAGCCCGGGTCGTTCGGCATCGTCTACGACTCGCAGCCGCCGACGATTCTGCTGATTGGCGCGTCGTACGTTCAGGTGAATCTTAACGACCCGTACACCGACGCCGGCGCGACGGCCTCGGACACCATCGACGGGGACGTGACCGGGGACCTCGTGATCGACACCAGCAACGTAGACACTGGGGTGGTGGGCGTTTATACCGTGACGTTTAATGTCAGCGACGCCGCGGGCAACGCCGCGCCGCAGGCCACCCGCACCGTCGAGGTAATCAACGGCACACCGAGCCTGCCGGTAAATGCCGCACTGGCAACGCTTATGCTCCTCGCAGCCGCCACAGTGTGGTTCGCGCGACGGATTCGCTCGCGCGTTCGCACACCGGAGTAAAAACAACCCGCTTGAACCACGAAAGTGCCCGGTACGCTCACAAGGCCTACCGGGCACCATTTCATGTCCAACGACAAAACGCCATGTTGGCAGGCACCGACCAACTCGTATGCACCGCGTCATTGCCGCCCGGTACTTACAGTGTATTTGTAGAACGTATTACGAACGGAGTCGATTATCCGGCGCATACTGCCGCTTGCTTGCTCCAGTTGGACGGAAATCGATTGATCGTTCCCGGCACGTTGGAAGGGTCGCCGGGCGGGTGGCAGTGGCTGAAAACCGGGTTTCACAGAGTGGAGCATTTGCGCGATACGCAGGTGACCCTGTCCTCGCTGCCACATCGCGCAAACGGCGAAGCGTTCGTAAGTTTCTCGCAAATAGTATTTGTGAATGCCGAGGATACGGCGGGAAAAAGTATGCCGGTGATATGGGAGAAACACTTCCAAATCGGGCCGAGGCAAGATACCGAGTTTGAACTCGATTTGTTCTTCGATGACAGGCCAGTCTATTTCCTCTTCGCGAACGAACGCTACAGCACACTTGCACGCTTACCCCACATCTTTCCGAGTGACACGAAACGTCACAGTTAATTGGCAGGCGCAAGTTGCAGTGAGTTCGACAACGAAATAGTCACCCTGATACGTGCAGTGGGTGCACCGGCAACTTACGCGCGGCAAGCTGCCTGATCACCAGAGTATCCGTCGCGCCCAGACTGGTACTGCGCGGCGTACATGGGCCGTCTTCACAGCCTCCGCGCCTAGAGGAACGAGTTTAAGCTTGGAACGATCTTTGGAGTATTCCGCTTGTAAGAATGCGCGCGCGCAGGCCGCCTCGCCCTTCCAATGCGGCGTATGCGCCGGGCGCAAACGCTCGATCCATCCAGCGGCAGGGCTTACACTCTTCAGCACCCTCGAACTGAATACCTTGTATTTCGAACCGTTTGCCGACGAAATCGTTCAGGTCAAATCCCGCAGTGATGACGTTTCGGCGCAAGACGGATACACTTTGGTCATGAACGCCAACTGCGTCGCATACGGCGCGGTAGACGTGCCAATCGAATAGAGTGATCTGCCCCTTGTAGTCGTCTTCATACTCAAAGTACCGGTCGCCTTCGATGCCCTTGCCCGCGACACAGCGGGCGGTCTCAACCTCTATGGCCTCGTAGTTACCTGGCTCGCGGCCGTGGCGTCCACGAAAATTGTGTCCTGGAGAGATAAAGATATGGAGAATGGTGGCATCAATTACCGCAAAAGCCGGTCGAGGGGCCAATCCGTCCGCTACAGGGTTCATCACTCACCTCTACCTTGCCGTCTATGATCGGTTCGACACGAGTC
Organism: Candidatus Hydrogenedentota bacterium; assembly: GCA_020848835.1. Classification (GTDB taxonomy): domain Bacteria; phylum Hydrogenedentota; class Hydrogenedentia; order Hydrogenedentales; family SLHB01; genus JABWCD01. The sequence goes on along the minus strand of JADLHJ010000019.1, from coordinate 25,910 downwards.
CTATTGCGCAGTACATGGCCAACGGACGGGCAACCACCTAAATGGCGAATCGGCGCATGTAGTGGATATTATTATCCATAATGTGGTATGCCCGCAACTTGGAAGTCAATTGCCTATTCGGTCTGTTGCTGCCACTTGCCTTCGCGTTTGAGGACTTCAAAGCGTTCGCGTTGCTTGGTGATGATGTTCTGCGACTCGGTCTCGCTAAAACGCATGCCCGAAATCCATTGGCTGACGAGCGCAATCGCTTCAGCGTTTGGGAGCCTGCGCCCCACCGGGGGCATCATGACGGCAGGCCCCGTTGATGTCAGGCGGCCCACAAGGAAGGACGATTGCGGATGTCCGGGTTCGATGCTGTACAGGTTTCCCTCGGATCCGCGTCCTGCGGCAACTGGCGGCTTATATATCCCTAACTGGATCGGGTTTTGCTGCGTGAGGCGCAAGTCGAGTCCCGAGACACCGCCGGCACCGATTGGATTGTGGCAGTGTGCACAGTTTACATGAAGCCAGGTACGTGCGCGCTGCTCAACCGTTCCATCTTTCGGGTCGTCCCATCGTACAAGACGGGGCGCTTCGCTCAGGGAGGCCGGCGCTTCAGTAAGGATGCCCCGGCGCGTCCAATATTCGATTTGATTTGCGTTTCCGTCCTCGTACGGAAAGTCCCGGTTCAGGTTTGCGATGGTGGGGCCGATCGCGAGCATAACACCCTGGTTTTCGTGGCACCGCTTGCAATCGTTAGCATTCAATATGATGTAGCGGTGCGAAAGTCCCTCGACAACACCTCCGACCGCGGATAACGGAACTATGCCGCCAGCCAATGCGCGGCGCGCGTCAGTACCGTCTTTGTTCCATTGGTAGGCGACGGCGTCCCAGCCGTTTTGCAGCTTGCGCATGACCCGTGTTTCTATCAATTGCTCCGATGCTGCTGTTTCGCTTTGCTCGCTCGGAAGACGGAACGTCTGCAGTAGCACGGTGCCCACGGGAAACTCGAGCACACCGTCCGTGGAGTATCGAATCTGGGCCCCTCGCGGTACCCGGAGGAAGCGCGAGACGCGCGCATAATCCGCGAAGTGCTCCACGTTTAAGGCGAACGGAATGACACCCGCGGCGGGAACTTGACGCGCCAAGTCTTGGAACGCGCCAAATTCACTCAGCAGGGTAGGCGCGGGCTCGTTTTCGGCGGACTCGAAGAGAAAGTCCTCGCTGTCCGCGGCCACCGTGCTTGCTACAGGTTGAGAAGATGTTTCGCGGACTGGTGCGGGCGTCGGTTCGGGTGTGACGGTGTCGATCGTCTGGGAGGGCGAACACCCTGATATAGACACCGTGACTGCGAGCAGGAAGATCCAAAGGTGCTGGTGCAGGTGCATGTCTCCAGTCATTGCGCAGGCGCCATCGGCATACTCTCGATCCACTCGCGAATGAGCGCGACGCCTTCGTCATGCACGAGGCCCCTGCCGACGGTGGGCATACGCACGCCTGGGTCGGTGGTCGCCAGTCTGTACAGCAGGATTGACTCGTCTGGCCTGCCGGGAACGATGTCGTAGCGGCCAATGCTTGCTGCACGGCCGGCGGCGACGGGCGCCTTGAATATACCAATCCGCACCGGTATGGCTTGATCGAAACTCAGATCAAGACCGGATGTGAACGCGGGGCCCGTCGGGTTGTGGCAGTGTGCGCAATTGATATCCAGATACGTGCGCGCCCGCTCTTCGAGCGTGCCCGCATTCGGATCATCCCAACGCCGGGACTTCATCGCCTGTATGGGATCGTCGAGTCCCGACAGGTAACCAGCCTTTATCCAGTGCGCAAGTTGGTTGTCGCGCCCAGACGGGTAGGAGTAGTCGAAATTGAGATAGCGCGCCTTTGGACCAACGGGCGCCGGCAAGCCTTTCCCGATGTGACAGTGTTTGCACTGGTTGACGTTTGGCACGATGTACTGGAAAGAGTGTGGCGTTCCGCCCGAGTCCACCCACGTCACGGGGACACGGGCACCTGCAAGCGCTAGGCGTGCGTCCGTGCCATCTTCGTTCCAAACGTAGGGATACATTTTCCAATCTGACCGCGCCCGGACCAGGAGGCGCGTCTCGATAAGCTGCTCGCCACGGTCTGGGAAGCGCGCATCTCGCGGATACCCAAACGACTTGATGAGGACTGCGCCTTCAGGAAAGTCGAACACCTCGCGCTCGTGGTAATTTGCAGAAGTACCCGCAGGCATCCACACGAAGCGATGCTTCGTGGCGTAGTCGCTGAATAGTAGTGCGCTCAGGTCGTAGGGAATGACGCCAGTGTTAGGTTCCTGGATCCCTGGATTAGAAAACAGGTTATAGCCGCTCAGCCACTCAAGCGGGGGTGCCTCGTAGTCCACACGTACCGTTGACGGCGACTCTTCGGTCGTTCCACCGGCGAAGGCGGCCAGTAGCACGAACCACTGCAAGACGACGGTCGCCATTATCATTGTGTGACCGGAATCTCGATGGGCTTCAGCGCGGGCAGTGCTCCTGAGTGTTCCGACAAATCGCGTTTGACAACGGCTCCGGTTGGATCGGGCAACACCGCGGCGCCGCCGAGCGATACGAAAGTCACTTCACCTTGCGTATCGGCATTGTTTTGGATGTAAAGCCCGGCCTCTGGCGGCAACTTTGCATCGACAAATTTTGCCTGGTTCACGATACCGTCCCATACGATGTCGGGCAATGGAGTACCAGCGAGCGCAGCGATCAGCTCGCCCCGTTCGCCGCCAGGTTTCGCGCCGCATGCGCCAAAGGTGTTGTCGTGAACGTGAATCGCTTCCGCGTAGGGGTAGTAGTTTGGATCCTTTATCTCGATCAATGTTGATTGGTAGCTCACAACTAGCATGTTGGCGGTGTCGTGGTCCCGTATCTCGTTGTTGAACACTTCAACATTCGAGTTGGCCATGACCATGACGCCCGTACCGGTTGGTACCGTCGCGACGATGTTGCCTTTGGGTGCAAAATTTGGCGTGTTGTTTGCAAACACCTTGTTGTCGAGAAGCCGAATATCGTGTCCTCTTTGCTGCGGCAGGTCGGGCAGGTCGAAAACAAGAATGCCGCCGGTATTGTTGGTCGCGGTGCACTCGTAGACGTCCGCGCCGTGGCAATTCTCAATTTCGATACCGGCGACGTTGTATTCGGCGCGGCATCGTCGCACGATGACGTTCCTGGACTGACCCACGTAGATTCCCGAATCAGAACCCCCAATGGCGACGCAATCTTCGACGAGCACATTAGCGGAACTCACCGGATAGATGCCGTAGGCGCCGTTAGTCTCTTTCGGGCCGCCAGTCCATTCAGCGCGCACGCGCCGAATGACAATATTGTCCGAGCCTTGCGATTTGATGCCGTTGCCTTTTGTGTCCACTACCGCGAAGTCTTCAAGTGCCACGTTTTTGCTCGTGACGAAAAGCCCCTCGCTGCCCGCCACCTGTTGCTTAAAATCCAAGACCGTCTTGTCCATGCCGCGACCCCGGATCGTCACTCCTTCGACATCGAGCGAGAGTCCAAGCTCCAGATTGTAGACACCTTCTTCCAGCTGGACGACGCTACCTGGCTTCGCCAAGATGAGCGCTTCCTGAATGGCTGTCTGCGCATCGGCCCCAGGTAGAATCGATACTTCGTGAGGCGAAGGTGGTGCAGGGGTAGTCTGCGGGGTCTCAGCAAGCGGAGCTTCGACGGGCTCAGCCGGGGGCTGCGCGACGGGTGCTGCCGGAGCGGCAGATTGTGGCATTGAAGGTTCTGTACCTGGACCACAACCTTGCAGCAGGCACAAAGCGAGTACCAGTGCGCTCCACCTATTAATTCCCATTAGTCTTGTCCCTTCCTTTCTCTGCTCGTGCCCGCTCTTTGGTTCGTTGCATTTCGACTATTAAAACGGGGCGGACTAATGTTCGCTCGCGCAGGGCGACAGAGCTCGTGAGTTCCGCCAGTGTCACTTCACCAAGTTGGTCGGAGAGCGAATTCGCGCAACGCGCGGTAGCTTCGTGAATCGGGCATCGCACCGACGATCCGCAATTGCCAAATCCCATTACGCACCGTCCATTATGGCGGCCGATATCAACCAGAGTTACGATTTCCCAAAGCGTAATTCGCTCCGGCGGCCGGGCAAGTGAGTAACCACCGCCAGGGCCACGGTGAGCAATCAGCAGACCGCCTTCGACAAGTTTATGCAGCACTTTCCTCGTAAATGGTTCTGGTACTCCGGCCTCTTTGCAAAGTGTTCCAGCTTGAAAGCGACCTACCGAATGAATCGCAGCGACATACGCCAATGCGCGAAAAGCGTATACGCACTTTTTCGAGTACGGCTGAAGCACGCTTACATCTCCCCTTTTGATTGGGCGGTCGCAGTCCAAATCGGTTCACGAAACGGACTTGGTCAGCCGGTTAAACAACAGGCATATTGTCTTGTGGCGATGATATGTGCATGAGTCACAATGCTGGGGCGGAGACCTCCGAAACAGCCTGCTTCAAAGCGTCCATCGCTGGGTTCCGGATAAACTCGATCAAGTCCGCTAATCCTTGAATATCAAAGGCCGCTTCCAGACCTTCGGGCATTAGCGATCCGGTCCCTGGAGCGATGGTTTCGATGTCCGAACGCTGAACTGTTTGTTCCATTCCGCCAGCCGCACGAAGCGTAACGCTCGACGCATCTTCCTTGGCCAGCAGCCCGGCATAGTCCTCGAAATTCTTTGTCGAGATTGTGTAACTGATAAATTCAGGCAAGACCTCGGCGCTCGGATCGAGAATCGATCGCATGAGTTCCTCCTTAGCCTTTCCGCTCGCGACCGACAACTCTGGACCAACAGTGTTTCCGATGCCTTGCATTTGATGGCAGGGAAAGCAATTAATAGAAAATACTTTCGCCCCGCGGGCGGCGTCGGCGGGAAGTTGAATCGCTTGCGAATACTGCGCGTAGAGATCCGCTTTCGCAGCCGATGAGAATTCGGGGTACAAAGCCAGTGCTCTTTCGTGAATCGCAGGATCTGTGGAGTCCAACAACGTCTTGCGGACTTTCAACGCGATTTCATGTTTAAGAACGGTACCTTGATCGATGGCATCCAAGAGAGTCGTCGTCTGAACTGGGACCGACACGAACTGTTCAACAAGCTGCCCACGCACGTCCTTTGATAAACCGGACCAACGCGCCAACAAGGCAACATTCGTATCGGAACCACCACCTTGCCCCAGTGTGGAAACGACTGCGTTAACGATTTCGGACCGTTCATCGGGCTTTAGCATCGCAAGAAGCTTTTCCATCCCACTGCCGTCCGGCTGTTCTACAAGCAACCTGATGGCTGCTTGGCGAAGCGGTAAGCCAGCTCGATTGTGGTGCGCTAGTGCGTCGGCTGTTTCAAACGCGCGGCCTAGCGCTAGCGTTGCAGCGGCGTCCAGCGTGGCAGGAGGACTCGAGAGTATCTGGCGGAGCGACGATCCGCTGCGTTGAAGGCCGCGACTAAGTCCCGAAAGGAAAATGACGTCTGGGCCTCCCGTGACTGGACGGTACGCGGCCAGGAGGGCGAGAAAAGTCCCGACTACTTCTTGTTTACCGGAAGCACCGACCCTTTCCGCAATTCCGCTTGCGAACTCGGCTCTCCGAGCAACCCACCAGTCAAGGTCTGAGCTGCGCGCGGCGAATACCGACTCAAGTAGCGGCCACGCGTCCGGCCCAGCGCTATCCATTATGGCCATTGTGAGCCATTGGTCGCTTTCTGCTTGTACAGCGAGTGTTTTGCAGGTGGCCACCCGCGATTCCGCAGGCATTGATACTGCAGCAATCGCGACGGCGCGGCGTACCCGCAAATCGGAATCCTGCGTGAGCGACTGGACGATATTGACAAGTTCTGGCAGCGTTGAGAACTTGGATTGGGCGACCACCACCGCCACTGATCTGACACCGGGGTCTTTATCCGCTAGAGCCGTTACGATCGCTTGCTTAGACGCATTGCCCAAGGCTCCCATGGTAAACAAGGCAGCTGCCTTGGACTCAGCCAAGTCGGATTCTGCGGCCACTGCCTCGAGCGTGGGTAAAGCCTCCACGGCTCTTCGTTCAACAAGAAGACGTTGGGCCTGACGACGAACCCAGCCATTTGTGCTACGTAGCGAATTTGCCAATTCCTCGCTTGAAGCGCCAGACAGGGTTGGCGGTTTATGAGAAGACCTATCCCACGCTTTTGGCCGGACACGCCAGATCCGTCCCATCGTTTCGCCTGATCGCCATGTAATAGACTCGCGTTCGTTCTCAGGTGCAAGAGAAGAGTGCTCAACGTACTGGCGACAAAAATCGACGATGTAGAGTGCGCCATCGGGGCCCGTCGCGACGTTTACGGGGCGGAACCACTCGTCTCTCGATGCAAGAAACTCAAACCCGGATTCGCCTCTTTTTGCGGCGAGCACGGAGCCGCGCCGGGTGAGCACCCTGCGGTGAACAAGATTTCCGAGCGGTTCACAAACGAACGCATTGTTTTTATGTTTGGGCGTGACATCCCCCACATAGCACGAAAGGCCGCGCGCAGCCGCAAAGTACCCATCCGCGCCTGCGCCGAATCTTTTTTGTGGAATGCCGATAGGCCAGATACGGCCGAATTCGAACCATTCGAGAATCGACACATCTTCCACCGTCCCTGGCGCAGGTTGCCCCAGAACGGTTTGGCGAACCGGTGACGTTGGAAGCGATAGCAATCGATCGCCAAACTCCGTATCGCAGGCGCCAGTTTGGCTGAAACCCGGGACCGCCTCGATGACACCTGTATCGGGTCGCACGCGAAAGTCGCGGTGTGTTAGAGATACCGGGGTAGCGCTACCCAGCGCGGTAACCGTACCATCGGATCCACCATTGGAACCGTATATCCAAAGGTCGCTTCCCCAATAGAGGCTGTTAACCTGGGCATCTGGCAAACCCTGCCCGAATCCGCTGAATAATGTCCTGCGTTCATCCGCATTACCGTCACCGTTAGTGTCCTTAAGAAAAATCAAGTCGGGAGCGGCGGCTACTATTAGTCCTCCGTTCCACGGCACGGCAGACGAAGGGTAGGACAGAGCGTCCGCGAATACTGTGGCGGTCTCGTATACGCCGTCATTGTCCGTGTCCATAAGACGCCGTATTGTGCCGCCCGGGGCGCTGCTCGGGTAATCCCGCATTTCGACCGCATACATGCGACCATCTTCGTCCCAGGTGACACACACTGGATCTACGACATTTGGTTCCGCGGCTACCACTTCAATTTGCAGATCGGGGTCGGCAAGTCGAAACGATCGAAGCAAGGTCTCTACGGAAGGCGCGGAAGTGGCGTCCTGCGCCGCAGCGACGACACTGCCCGCATTGATAAAAAATAGACATGACAGAACACAAGCTACCGATCGCATTTCGTCAAACCCCTTACCACCGACTTTTTTGAACTTGACTAAGCCAATTGAGTCATGCTATCAACAATGGAGAAAAAAGTCCACTATTGAAATGCGCGGTCGCGCTTGACGGGACTAAGCAAGGCACGCAGCCGGGCGGCGCAGGCGCGCAATCTGGCAGATAAAGGGGAGTATAAGATGAGAACATCATGGTATCGGGTTGGTGTTTCGTGTGTCGCAGCGGTGATGCTCAGCGGCATGCAAGCATGGGCAGGAAGTGTTACGGGAACGATTAAGTTCGATGGACAGCCACCTGCGTTGAAGCCGCTGGACACAACTGCCGATCCCGTATGCCACTCGAAGCACAAAGACAAATCGCTCCCAAATGAAGTGTTGGTGCTCGGTTCTGGTCAGACAATGGCCAACGTGCTTGTGCGTGTCACGAAAGGTGCGCCCGCCAAGGACCACCCAGCCCCGACAGATCCGGTCATATTGACTCAGGAAGGTTGCCGGTATGCGCCGCACGTATTCGTAATACGCGCCGGCCAGTCCCTAAAAGTACTCAACCCTGACGGTATCCTGCATAACGTCCACAGCTTGCCAAAAACGAATACAGCACTAAACAAAGCAATGCCGGCAAACCTGACCGAGATGGAAACGAAGTTTGATAAGGTTGAAGAGCCCTTCGCATTCAAATGCGATATTCATCCGTGGATGCAGGCCTGGTGTTTTGTCACCGACAACCCATACTACTCCATCACCAAAGAGGATGGACTGTTCAATATAGACGGCCTCGATGCGGGCGAATACGAAATAACCGCCTGGCACGAACGGCTCGGAACAAAGACGGAAACCGTTACTGTCAAGGACGGAGAGCCGGCAAAAGTAGACTTCGCGTTCGCGAAAAAGTGAGCTCCCACACTACCCAGTGGTTGGCAGGGGCATCCGTGACATACGCTGGATCGGATGTCCCTGTCTTCCATATCGATGCCGTGATAAAAGTGGCTTGGAGACAGACGTGGCGACTGTTGCTGAAGACATAACTTCGATTACACAGGTCGAATCAGGGATGATGGTTTCCCGCCTTGTCGCGCGCACATTATGTGCGTTCACGCTCGTACTCATTTTTATGGGTGCACTTGTGAAAAGCCATGAAGCAGGACTTTCCGTGCCCGACTGGCCGACGACGTATGGCTATAACATGTTCATGTTTCCGCCCTCTGAGTGGCGTGCAAACGTGTTTTATGAACATACCCATCGCCTTGTCGCATCTCTGGTCGGCATCATCACGCTTTTTCTGTTCTGTTGGGTTGCACTGCATGACCGGCGCAATTCAATTCGATGGTTTGCTTTCGCCGCGCTTGCCGTTGTGGCCCTGCAGGGCGTACTTGGGGGACTCACGGTCCTATATCTTCTTCCGGCATATCTATCTGTAGCCCACGGGGTGCTGGCTCAAAGTTACTTACTGCTTATTGTGTTTCTTGCGCGCATATTTTCGGCGAACGTTGCGCCGCAATGGGGATCCGTGTTTAAGCCGGACACAGAGCGCACAGCGCATTGGGCCATAGGTCTGACCGTGGTGGTTTGGATACAACTGTTGCTGGGCGCAATTGTGAGGCACACGGAATCGGGTCTAGCCATACCGGACTTTCCGGCGATGGGAGGGCAATGGCTTCCGATGTTTGACGACGCCATGCTGTCACGCATCAACGAATGGCGACTTGATCAGACACTTTCTTCTAATGCGTTCCTCCCCGATGTATCCATGGAACAGGTTGCTATCCACGCGATCCATCGTTTCTGGGCGCTTGTAGTACTTGCTGCGTATGCAGGTCTGTTACGCAAGATATGGAAATGCCGTCCTTCAAACCTCAAGTTTAAGAAAGCGGCACTTGGTATCGGGATCCTGATAGCAATCCAAATCGCGCTTGGAGCGTTCACCATCACCACCCAACGCCTACCGCTCGTCGCATCGTTGCATGTGCTGACCGGAGCGGTGTTGCTGGCTGCGAGTTGGTATTACGCCCTCGAAGCGATCCAATTGCCTAGTTACTTTGGACATGAGAAAAGCCGCGCCGTTCTTACCGAATGATGACCGTAGTAGCGGCCATGACGCGACGTGATTTGGTGCAATAAGGTAGGCAAAGAAGTGTTCACATTGCAGGATACGGTTGGCGGGATTGTTGCCGCATGCCCGTCACTCTCTCGGATATTCGAAGAGCTCGGTATCGACTTCTGTTGTGGTGGAAAATTTTCGCTAGAACAGGCGTGTGCACGAAAAGGGGTCGACCCGGTAGCAGTCGTGGAACGACTGAACGTGACCCGCTCACAGCCACCTTCCGTGGATGGGTTTGGCGCGGCCCATATGTCGTTGACTGAACTCTCGGAACACATTGTGCTGACTCATCATGGGTACCTAAAATCCGAACTCCCGCGCTTGGAAGCCACAGCCAATAAGGTTGCAACAGTTCATGGAGGTGAGGATCCCCGCCTGTTCGAGGTGCACCAAGTCGTAATGACCTTGGCAAACGAACTACACGGTCATATGATGAAAGAGGAACAAATACTGTTCCCCATGATAGGACTACTCGAATCGGGCCACGGCGGGACTGGGCATTATTGCGGCACGATTCGTAATCCGATACGGCAGATGGAACACGAGCACGACCATACAGGTGGTGCATTGGCGGCACTGCGCGAATTGACCGAGGGACATGTCCCGCCGGATTGGGCCTGTAACACTTATCGTGTGCTGTTGGATACGTTATCGCGAGTAGAAACCGATCTGCATATGCATATTCACAAGGAAAATAACATCCTGTTTCCGCGCGCTATCGAGCTTGAAGATCGGAGGCTCCGATGACGGTCTCCTCGGACAATAAGGTGAAACCGCTTGTCTACGCCTGTGCCGGGTGCTCGGATGTCGGCCGTCTTGCGTACGACCTTGCCCGTGAACTCGACAGGCGGGGCATTGCAGAAATGTCATGCCTTGCAGGAATAGCCGCGGGCAAGCCATCGTTTCTCAGAAAGCTAAAGGACCGGGATGTTTGGCTCATAGACGGTTGTCCGATCGATTGTGCCGAGGGCGCGTTCTTTAAAGCCGATCAGCGATCCACACGTCACATCCGACTGGCCGATTTCGGGTTCAAGAAGAACGAACCGATACAGGGTTGGATAAACATGGACGAACTAGTCGAACGAGTAATGGCGACGGTAACTCATCCTTGATCCGATATCTTGCCCGAATCGTAACTCGCCTATCCACCATCACGTCTTGCGCTGGCGCGATACGGTTCGCTTTGAATGCGTGCGGTTTCGACCATCTCGTGAGCTACGGACGGATCGCTGTTTGAGCGCGACGACCGCAATGTCGGCGAGTGACTTCGCATCGAGATCTCTAAGTAGTTTAGTTTTCGCCTCTGCCCACATCAGGTGGATCGGACAAGGATTTTTGCCCCCGCACTCGGGGAGCCCCATAACACAATTGTCGAAGGTATCCTTACCTTCGACAGCCTTGATTACATCAAGCAATGAGATTTCTTCGGCGGTTCTTGCGAGGGAGTAGCCACCGCCGGGTCCGCGGTGTGCGTTGAGAAATCCGCCTTGTACCAACGACTGCAGAATCTTTCGTGTGAATGGTTCTGGAATCCCGGTGCGGCGACACACGTCCTTGGGTTGAAAGCGCGCTCCGTCGCGTTCGATATGCGCGTAGGATAGTGCCCACAAGGCGTGCTGGCACCCCTTCGAATACAACTTGAACATGACTGCCTCCCCCGCGGCTTGCCGGCGGCTGCTCACTCACGGTTTTGGAGTACAGAGATGCACTCGACGGCAGCCGATCGCGTTTAGCGAATTATTGCGCCTAAGCAAAGGACAGTCAACGTGGCCGTCTGAGAGAAGTCCCTCGTCGTAACGCCACCGAGCCGAAAGCCAATTCGCCTGCGATGCAACTGCGCGAAACGCCTTCCATGCCCTTCCGCACGGCATCGCCCTGCGCCGCTCGCTTACGCGATACGCGCCAACAACCGCTCGCTAAGGCAATGCGATACAGTGATGATTGGCGTCATCGTGTGGCTGGATGCACTCGACGGAAATCCGGACGAATCAAAAACGTACACATGATTAGTCTCGTATACGTTCCCATCCGGATTGGAGGCACCGAGCTTTGGCGATGTGCCAAACCGGACCCCGCCCTGCTGGTGGGCCGAAAGAAGTGCGGCCGTCGCAGGTGCAAAGTCAATCGCATCCACTTCGGTCAGTTGCGATTCGGACGCAATCGAGATGCTGGGAAGGGCGGAAGCCTCGACCGACTTCGCGCCGGCCGCCAGGTAGATGCGGGCTGCTTCCCGAATGGCTTGGCGCAGACGCGCCTTGTGATTTTCCTTGTGCGTGTAGCGAATTAAGGGCCGGCCGGCTCTCGAAACGTGAACCGTGCCGTCGGCATCGTCCGGCGCCAGCAACAACGCGGCCGCCATATTTCGGTACCGCGCCATAACTTCCTTGGCGCGCGCGCCCGTGTGCATACCGGTTCCGGAGACAATGCCGGGAGTGCCCATGATCCCCTCGATTCGGAAACCCCAGAGACCGTGCTCGACATTGGCTTCGTCTTCAAACTCGGTAACGGCGTATGACTGCGGAATGCCGTAGAATGCATCTAGGGGTTCCTCGAAAAACGCGGTGAGCGGCAATTGGGGCTGGAGCGAAACGTGTCTGCCAACTAGCGGATTGCCGATACCCGATCGCAGCAGCAGTTGACATGACGCAATGGCATTGGCGGCGAGAATGACATAATCGGCCCGCACTTCGAACCCGGCGGCTTCGTGGTAACCGTTCGGATCCAGCGTTTGGACAATGACCCGTTTCGTCACACTGGTGGCGTTCTCAATTTTCACCGCACGCGCCCGCGTTAAGAACCGCGCCCCATATTCGAGCGCACGCGGGATCGCGACGAAGCGCGGATTTCGCTTTGCGTCGATTGGGCATCCGATTAGACATGTACCAAGACCGGCGCAGCCCACGCGGTTATGCATCATCGGAGCGCCGCGGTATCCAAGCGCCTGTGCACCGCGCTGCAACGCGAGGTTCGCGCGATTCACCTGATGTTCGAGAATCGCGTTCGCGCTCAAGTCTTGCAAGGCACGTTCAACGTACGGCTTCATGCGGGCGGGTTCAAAATCGCTCAACCCGAACTTTGACCGCCAATGTTCGAATACGCCGTCCGGCGGGGGAACGACATCGCACGCATTGATGACGCCACCTCCCCCGAGTACGCGCCCCTGTAAGATCGCGATCGCCATGTCTTCGGTCGTGCGCGCTCCGCGATCCATGTACAGGCGGTCGTACATCGCGGACTCGCGTTGCGTGAGTTGCCGCCCCGCGAAGTCGCCGCCCTCTTCGAGGACTACGACATCGTGGCCGGCTTCGGCCAGGCGCCAAGCCGCTGTGGCGCCGCCGCACCCCGAGCCCACGATGCATATCTTGGCGGTCAGCGTCTCGGGCGGGACACGCGCGGAGCAATCGTGAATCTGGCTGCTCACGACACCGGACCCTTAAACGCCGGTCCCCCATAGCCAATCTCTTTCCAGACCGCTTCGTTATCGTAAAACGTCATGGAGAGAAACTTGCGGAATGCCGCTGCGACCTGCCGACGAACGATTGCGCCACTGTAGACCCACGATTCCCAGTGGCGCTCTCGGCCCGATTCCGACAGGTTCGAGAACGTCTTGAGCCGCCTCTCATAGATCAACGGGCCGTATTCGACAAGCGCAAGGGCTAACTTGAGACCGCGGACGTTCTCGGCAGTCTCGCCCAATAGGAACCGATCAAACGAGCGGGCCAAATCGAAGTCGCCGGCGCCCATCTCGAATGCGCCACCCCGTGGCAAGTGTGCGCGTGCGATACCTTGCAACGTGCGGTATTCGTGCGCGGTCAGAATGGACAGCCCTGATACGGTCGGCGCTTGCCCGCGCAGTGCAAGCAATCCGCCAACGCTACCCGCCGCAATTCCTACGAAGGAGACGCCGAGCTTCAGGAATCTCCTCCGCGACAGAAATCGAAAAGGCGCAGCTATGTCTTTGGAGACCTTCTGCCTGTCGTCAATACTGCCCACAGCGAACTCGGCGTGTCTGCGGGCATGACTCGCGAACAGGCGGCACGGGATTCCCGGCGAACCGAGCAGGTCTCGCCGTTGATCCGCGAACCAATGGTCGATGGGGTTGCCAGCGTATGTCCGCCTCGCGGCCGTGCTCACGCACCAGAATTGTTGCTCCCGATACAAGAATGCCTAGCAAGACATCGAGACGCGGCTCGGCGCGGCCCGTATCCGCAATTACTGTACAAAATACTCCGCAATTTGACAAGACAACAGGGGCAAGAATCAGTTGTGTGGCGAAGAGAGCGTTGAACAACGCCCATCGTGCTCGATTCGCGTAAGGTCACAAACTGCCACAACTAAAGCGGCATAACACGACTTGGCGGTCCACTACCCTCTTGACAAAGGCAAAGCAATAGACGTTAATAGTGGATAATAAATTCCGCTATATGGCTGTACGCGACTGGCGGATACGACGTTTGTAAGGCTGCAACACGGCATAACACGGGGAGATTCGAGGAGACTGTCATGATCTTTTGGGAATTCATTATCAGTATCGCAGCTTCGCTCCAGTCCATTCTCTGTTCGCTCTTGCCATCGTGGTGGCCTTGGTCACCGTGCAACGACGGTGGGCTCTTTCCTCCTCTGTTGTAATGCGTGAGCGCATGCGGGGGTACATTTCCCTGCACAATAGCAACGTTTTGGAAACGGGTGAGTAGTGGTTTCGCACTGACTGCGATGGTGCACCGAGCGATCACGAAGGGCTCGGTAAAACGGGCAGGTGCCGACTTTGGGTCTCGCAGGCGCGCGCGTGAGATCGCATTTCAATTGCAGGCGGGGACGGTGTCTGGGGCACATCTTGTCCTGACAACGAATTTGAGGAAAACAATTTATGTCAATTACGAAGCGCTTGTGCACCATAAGCGTCAGTGTAGTCGCATTCGCCATACTCGTAGGCTGTCCGCCACGCGCACTCCGGGCGGGTGACACGCGCACGTTTGACGGTATCCAGTTCCAGTGGTGTCCAGCGGGAGCGTTTACTATGGGTAGCCCTGAGAACGAAGTCGGTCGGGACGACGACGAAACCCAGCATACGGTCACCTTGTCCGACGGTTTCTGGCTGTCCACGTTCGAGGTGACGCAAGACCAATGGTTGGAGTTCATGGACTCCAACCCATCGTCCACCGAAGGCGGCGATCATCCCGTAGAGACCGTGAGTTGGAACGACGCCCAGGAGTTCTTGGCCATACTCAATGACGGAAAGGCCACAGCACAATATCGCCTTCCGACCGAGGCGCAATGGGAATATGCGTACCGCGCGGGGACTGCGACGCGTTTCTATTGGGGCGACGATACGGACGGAACAGAGACCGGTGACCACGCGTGGTACAGCGATAACAGCGGTTCCGCGACTCATTCGGTGGGCGGGAAAGAACCCAACGCGTGGGGATTGCACGACATGAGCGGCAACGTATGGGAATTCTGCCAAGACCTCTACGGCGAATATCCCGAGGATCCCGTTACCGATCCAGAGGGGCCGGACACCGGGCAATTTCGGATCATACGGGGTGGCAGTATCTTCAACGACCGCAAGTTCTGTCGCGCTGCGGAACGCCAAACGGTGGGCCCAAACTCTGCAACCGGCACCGTGGGCTTTAGACTGGTACGAAGTCAGGACTGATCCCGTTGTTGGAGGATCGTTAGTACGTTCGCGCGATATACAGGATGCGCCTATTTATTGAGAAGGAAACAACATGAATCACATTCGCATCGTATTGACTTGTTTGGCCGTATCGATTTGCGTTCTGGCATTGTCCGGATGTCCCCCACGCTCGCCCCGCGCCGGCGACACGCGCACGTTTGACGGCATCCAGTTCCAGTGGTGTCCCGCGGGAACGTTTCAAATGGGCAGCCCTGAGAATGAAGTCGGCCGGGACGACGACGAGACCCAGCACACGGTCACCTTGTCCGAAGGTTTCTGGCTCTCGACGTTCGAGGTTACACAAGATCAGTGGAGGGAGTTCATGGACTCCAATCCCTCGTCTATCGAAAGCGACGACCTTCCCGTCGACAATATGAGTTGGGAGGAAGTCCAAGACTTTCTGATTATTTTGAATGCCGCAAAGGCTTCAGAAGTGTACAGGCTACCGACCGAGGCGCAGTGGGAGTATGCGTATCGCGCCGGTACCGACACGCGGTTCTACTGGGGCGAGGATGCCAACGAGACCAAAATAGATGATCATGCTTGGTACGAGGCCAACAGCAGTTCCGAAATTCAGCCTGTCGGCCAGAAAGCCGCCAATGCTTGGGGGCTGCACGATATGAGCGGCAACGTGTCTGAATACTGCCAGGACTTTTACGGCGAGTACCCCGAAGAAGGCATAACCAATCCGGAAGGGCCCGATAGCGGGGAGTTTCGCGTCGTGCGTGGCGGCGGTTTCTTCAACGATCCGGAGGCTTGTCGCGCCGCTATCCGCGACAGGAGTCAGGAACAGGGCGGCGACAGCGGCCGTGGGTTTCGCATAGTCCGGATCGCTGAGTAAGCCAGACTGTCGGCCGAGTGCGACGCCTGATCTCGTGGCGCGACACATTTTGTGCTGCGACATGTAATTCTTTGTCAGCGCGAGCTCGGATGGAGGTAGGCACATGCAACGAGTATTCACGTGGCGTCGGCTAGGATCACTTGTTGCCGGTTTAGTGTGTCTGTTAATCCTCGCCGGTTGTCCACCGGAAGGCGAACCCGTGCCCGGAGAAACCCGCATCTTCGACGGCATCCTGTTTCAATGGTGTCCGCCCGGTAATTTCTCGATGGGAAGTCTGGACAGTGAGTTGGGACATCAAGAAAACGAGTCCCCTGTACATGTCGTGACGTTGACTGAAGGGTTCTGGCTCAGCAAGTACGAAGTGAACCAATGGGTGTGGGAGTCTGTAATGGGTGATGACCCCTTCTTGGAATATCCCGATTACCCCATGGTGACTCGGACGTGGGAAGAGGTCCGAGCGTTTTTGAATACACTGAACAGCAAGAGCTCGAACGTGACCTATCGGCTGCCGACCGAAGCGGAGTGGGAGTATGCGTGCCGCGCAGGCACGACAACCCGCTTATATTGGGGTAACGACCCCTCGGAAACCAAGATTGACGATTACGCATGGTATGAGGGAAACGTTGACTTGAACGCGTACCCCATCGGCATAAACCCCGTCGGACAGAAGAAACCAAATGCGTGGGGCCTTCACGACATGTCAGGCAATGTCGCGGAATTATGCCGTGACTGGTTCTCGAACTACTCTTCTGGGTGGGTCATAGACCCAACCGGCCCGTCCACAGGAGAGGCGCACGTGGTTCGCGGCGGATCTTGGTTCGATCCTGCCGCGGAATGCCGTTCGGCACGGCGCAGCAAACAGGTCCCGCATGGCCGAAGCGGTCACGTTGGATTTCGGCTGGTGCGGACCGAACTGCAACGCAGCGAATTTTAGGAGGATGCGCACCGTGTAGCGATACGTACGCGAAGTGGGTCGAATCCTCGAATAGATGTGGTGTGCCGGTGCAACCGGTGTTACTCGGAGACAGTGACAGACACCGGCCCCAGAAGCCCAGATGGCTTCAGGGGTGTGTCCGATTTCCACGTCTTGGTGGTAACGAACGTTTGACGGCCTACTGCATCCGCGCGTTCATCGCCGACGAGTCTGTTCAACCACGAATTTACGACATCGACTTCCAGCGTATTCATGCCCGGTACTGCCGCGCCGCCGATATCCACAGAGTACGGATACTTCCAAAGTGTACCGGCGGACTTACCGTTCACGCGGACTGCGGCAATCGCTTCGACTGCGCCGAGGTTCAAACGCGCGTGTGACACAAAACCAGGCAACGCGAACGTTGTTCGATAGGTCGCGGTCCCGGAATAGAATCTAATGCGAGGTTCGGGACGCTCGGCCCAAGAGACTAACTTTTCGAAGGTTGCCTCTTCGGATGGGAACGTGACGGACCACGGGCCCGAAACATCGATGACGGTTTCGGTGGTGGGTGCTAGCGCCACCGCAGGTGTGCCATTTTTTCGAAACACAACAAACACGGATCCATAAGGATCAAACGGTATCTCAACTTCAGATCGCCCATCTCTTACTTCGACGCGAACAGGTTCCATACTTCCGGTGTCCGGCCACCACAATTCCGGAGAACGGCCGTTAACGCGGAATGAAACCGCCTGCACGCGTCCTGCATCGGTTTGATTCGACAGAAAGTAGATGTCCGCATCGTCGACGTGCCGATGTTTCCACACGATGTTCTGCGGACATACTACGTCGGCGGATATTTTTATCCGTTCCAGCGCATCGTTCACACCGATTCCGGAAAGCACACGCTCGTTATTCCACAATGCGTCCGCCAATCTCCGGACGTTTTCGTCACATGCCGGATAGTCCTCCATGCTGGGCGAACGCTCCGGCTTTGTTCCAAGTATCGTGCCTCCGTGGGCAACCAATCGTTGCAGTTTCTTCAGCACTTTAGGTCGCATCGTTTCCGATTCGGGCAAGACCAGGAGGCGATACCGCTGCCCGCTTGGCAAGACAAACTGGCCGTTGCGCACGCGTAATCTCTTCTCGATTACCTCGGCGTTGATGAAATCGAAGTCATAGCCTTTCGGAAGTGAAGGTTTAGCGGGGCCAGTCATCTTCGGGGAATCCTCGCCGATGAAGTACGCTACATCGGCGACATGATTTCCCGTCTGTAACATCACGCTGCACCTGCGGAGATAATCGACCCAAGGCGTCATATATTCGAACCACGTATTGTGACGGTTGAACTCGGTCCCGAACCACGCATTGACACCGGGTTTCTTATCGTCCCAAGGCTGATGAATATAGACGTGCAGCACGAACTGATTGGCGCCTTCGCAAAACGCCCAGTCGCCTCGCGCCTTAAGATCGCGAGGCGTATTGACGAAAGAGGGTCCCCCGGTGAACGCCTCGGACCAGACGACTCTCTTGCCGTACGTATGCGCTGCCGACGCGGCCGCACGAAGTTCGATACTTCCTAGATTTCCGGTTACCCAGAACTCTCCGCCGATTTCGTCACTCGCCCCGCCGTATCTCAGAAATTCCGATGGGAAGCCCCAATGGCCATAATTCTCGAGCCACAACGTGAGTCCGTGCCTGCTACAGAGGTCACGCAGCCCACCTACGTAATCGCGCGCAACCTTGTCGGCGACGGCGCGCCGCAGGTCCCATAGAAAGCGGTCGGATTGGTCTGCCGATCCGACAATGCGACCGGTCATCGTGGGCAACCACGGTATCGGGTCATAACCGAATCGCCTGCGAAAATCGTCGGCAAATCCGTCGGTCCAGTTCTGCGATCCCATCTCATAACTATCTGCAACGACGTGAGTCCACGCGGTTCGCTCTTTGGCTGGCAAGCGCTGGAGAAGATCGCCAACGAATGCGTCGAAGTGTGATACAAGGGCCGTCCGATTCATCTTGTCTACTTCCAACCCAGTCGCTTCGGGTGGTGCGGGACTGTTTTGCGTACCCGTGGGAACCATCACGGCACGCTGCACGATCCACTCGCCATCCGGGACGTCCCAACGGAGGGTTCCGTCTGCATCCATTAGCGCACTGAGGTCGCGAACCTTATTCGCAGAGACGACAAGGTCTGAGGAGTCAGGCTCCGTCGCAGCGGGCCACTCGTAGAAGTCAAACGGAGGAAGCGGATCCTGAAACATTTTCGCAAGTGACTTCTCCGGGTAGCGCTCCACGCGCGCCGCGGACGAGAGGAGCACCTGACCAAGTTCGCATACTTGGGAGAAGTCTAGCCGGAAGTTTTTCGATCTAGTCGCCGGGAACGATACGACGATAGGGGCCAGCGGAATTGGCCCCACGTTAACGGCCACGTTGTGACGGTCAATCTCGAACTTCGTCACAATTCTGTATTCCTGATCATCGTCGGATGCTTTCAGTTCACCAACCACTCTGACTGGTCCGACCAGCTCTACGACCAAGCTTCTTGCAGTGAACCCTGCCTGCGATTCAAACAAGACCGATTTCGAAGTGCGCGCGGTCTCTTTCACATATTCTCCATCGCACTCGGGTACGGGAAACGCCACTACCGCGACATCCTGAAACGGCCCCGCAGGCGTAGGAAGTGGTCCCTCGAACCGCTGAGGTCCGCGTACTCGGATTTCCGGCAGCAATACGTATCGCATCGACTGCTCCGGCCTGACCCACGGCCCACCCGACTGGCTCCAACCGGGCGAATTAAAAAGTCCAATATCGACGCCAATACGTCCCGCTTCACGAACGGCGTGCTCGATGTATCCCCACCACGATTCGGATAGCGCCTTATAGCCGGCGTTTGCAGGCATGCCACTCTGGCCGCTGATGACCCCGATGTACGCACCGCCGATACCGGAACTTCGCATCGCTTCCAGGTCTTTCGTAATACCTTCGCGAGAAATGTGGCCGTCCATCCAGTACCAGTAACAACGCGGTTTTGTTGTTTCCGGAGGATTGGCAAATCGATCTTGTAGTGCATCCGGGTGTGCCGTCATCGCAATCACTTGGATCGCGATTAGAGAGAATAAGCGTTGTTTCATATCACACCTCTTTCAAAGTTAGACGCGTCAATCAGCCCTGACTTGTTCGCGAATTGAAGTTTGTCTGCTCGTTCCCCGCTACATTATGCAGTGTCCGAGCGCTGTCATGATTTCCTGCTTGCTCGCTTTCGTTTAGCCGCGACGTGTCTGGTTCTTCTGCTGACCAATAACTTGGTTTCGTTTTCATACGGCATCAGATTAGCCCAAAAAAATCACTTGACTTTCTCGTAGCGTATCAGCGATAAAAATGGATAAAAGACTCCACTACTTGCAACAATTGCCTGGGGGTAAGTTGTCGAAAGTGGAAACACGGGGGTGTCGAGGGAGCTATTTATGGGGTCAATCCTTAGGCTTCGAATCTCGCTGGTGGTGGTGCTTTCGGCATGCGGGGTGTTGTGCGCGGTGTGTGCAGAGGAGATGAGTGCGCCAACCCCTCCGGGGCCATCGCCCGCATTAATCGAGCAAGGAAAGCAGATTTATCTGCGCGAATGTGCGGACTGCCACGGAACCGAAGGACGAGGTGACGGAAACGCGGCATATTTGCTGTATCCCAAACCGCGAAACTTCGTAACCAGCGAGTATCGCATCGCCTCGACGTGGGAACGTCGGCCAACCGATGTCGATTTGTTCCAAACATTGACGCGCGGTATGCCGGGCTCTTCAATGCCGCCATGGGACCGTTTGAGCGAAGAGCAACGCTGGTCACTCGTTTACTACGTGAAAACCTTGGCAGAAAGGCCGTGGCCCGACCAGTCTACCGCGTCGGCGCAACCAGCAGCCTCTTCTGAACGCGCTGGCGTAATCTCTGTTCCATCCGAGCCTGTATACGACGAAGCGGCGAAAGTGGTTGCTGCAAAGCTCTACAAGGAAGGGTGCGCGCCATGCCACGGAGAATCTGGACATGGCGATGGTCAACAAAAACAGATCGATCAGGAAGGATTCCCAACGCGTCCGCGCGATCTGACTAAAGGCATATATAAGGGCACGCCAACAAGAGAAGAAGTCTATCGCCGAATTGTCGCGGGTATCCCGGGAACGCCGATGCCGATGAGCGACTGGTCGTACGGCGAACAGGCGTGGCACTTGACGCATTATGTCTTGGAAATGTCGTCGGAAGAACAGCGCGACAGCGTTGTGCCACGCCGTCAAATGGTGACTGCCGTTCGGCGGAAACAAATCCCATATCATCCGGACTCAGCGGAATGGCGAGGCGCGCAGACGGCCGAAGTTGTTACCATGCCGCTTTGGTGGCGCGACGAATATCCGCGAGTCGTCACGGTGCGCGCAATGCATGACGGTAAGGATGTCGTCATCCAACTGACGTGGCCAGACGCCACGCACGACCACACCGCCATCCGGCCGCAAGATTTCCGCGACGCGGCGGCGGTCCAACTCACCGCTGCGAAATCGCCTCCATTTATCGGCATGGGCGAGCCGGGCAATCCGGTCAACATCTGGATGTGGAAATCCGAACGGCAGGCCGATCTCAAGACCGCGTTTCAGGACATCGAAGCCGTCTATCCAAACATTGGCACGGATTCCTATCCCAATCTAATGAACTCCCCCCTGGAACAGCCAACCCGCAACGCATTGACGCTAGAGTCCGATCCAACTTTTGTGACCGGATGGGGCGCCGGGAATATCGTTTCCGACCCGACGTACCGGCGTTCGGCGGAAAGTCTGCAAGCGAGCGGTTTTGGGTCGCTTCAAGTGCGGCCCCTGGTAGACCAAAACGTCGGCGCGGAAGGTGTCTATGAGTCTTCCTCATACGCGGTCACGTTCAGGAGGCCGCTTGTCCCCAAGGGGGGGGACAAGCTCGCGTTGAAGCCGGGGGCGACATACTCGGTCGCATTCGCCGTGTGGGACGGCAGTGCAGGGGACCGCGACGGAAAGAAGTGCGTGACAATCTGGCATGAGTTGAAACTGGAACCATAGCGGCCAATGACGCGAGGGATACTACCATGAGCGATCGTGAGCAAACAGGCGGCATAGCGCGGCGCGACTTCCTGCGCGTGCTTGGGGTGGGTCTCGGCGCCGGTATCGCCGGCTTACCCATCCAACTTTTGCACGCCGCTGATCCGGCGTCCAACCCCCTCGCGGGAGCCGTCGCGCGCGATTGGGAAAAGATATACCGCAATCAGTATCGCTATGACAGCATGTTCGACTGGGTATGTTCGCCAAACGACACCCATGCATGCCGCGTGCGCGCATACGTTCGCAATGGAATCGTCACGCGGCTAGGCGCGACCTACGATTATCAGGACTACGCGGATCTATATGGGACCAAGGCAACCGTGAACTGGAACCCCCGTCAGTGCGCGAAGGGTTACACGTTTCACCGGGTAATCTACGGACCATACCGCCTGCGCTATCCCATCGTGCGAAAGGGATGGAAGGCGTGGGCCGATGCCGGGTTCCCTGCGCTTACTCCAGAACTGCGCACGCAATACAAGTTCGACAGCCGCGGCACCGACACCTTTGTGCGCGCATCGTGGCAAGATGCGTTTCGCTATGTTGCAAAAGGCCTTCACTCGGTCGCCCGACATTACAGCGGGGAGGAAGGTACGCAGCGTCTGTTATCGCAAGGCTACCAGCCCGAGATGGTCGAAGAAACCAAGGGCGCAGGTACGCGATGCATCAAGACGCGCGGTGGCATGGGGCTGTTGGGCGTGATTGGCAAGTACGGCATGTACCGGCTGAACAACTCATTGGCTTTGCTCGATGCGCACGTGCGCGGTGTTGGGCCCGAGGAAGCGCTGGCCGGACGCAACTGGTCGAACTACACGTGGCACGGCGATCAGGCACCGGGGCAACCCTGGGTACACGGTCTCCAAGCTTCGGACTGCGATTTCAACGATTTGCGCTACTCGAAGCTGATCGTTATGGACGGCAAGAATCTGGTCGAAAACAAGCTGACCGATTCGCATTGGTTCATCGAGTGTATGGAGCGCGGAGCAAAAATCGTCGTCATCGCCCCGGAATATGGCCCCCCTTCGACCAAGGCGGACTATTGGATACCGATTCGTCCCGCTACGGACGCGGCGCTTTGGTTGGGCGTAACGAAACTCATGATGGACAACAAGCAGTACGACGAAGCGTTCGTCAAACAGTTCACGGACTTTCCGTTGCTTGTTCGTACCGACAACCTGAAACGACTTCGTGCGCAAGATGTGTTCCCGGATTACAAGCCGGGTTTGACTGCGGACGGTGCGTCCATGAAAGTGCAAAACCTGACTGCGGAGCAGTACGCCAAGTTGAGCGACTTCGTGGTTTGGGACACGAAAGAGAACAGGTCCGTTGCGTTGTCCCGTGACGATGTGGGCGCCCGTTTTGTCGAGAAGGGAACCGATCCGGCACTCGAGATACGCACCAAAATCAAGTTGGTGAGCGGCGAAGAGGTCGAGGTGGCTTCCCTGTGGTCTCTATACCAGGACCACCTGAAAGACTACGACCTCGATACCGTCCACGATATTACCCAAGCGCCAAAAGAGCTGATCGAACAGTTGACAAACGACATTGCGACGATGAAACCGGTGGCCATCCATCAAGGCGAAGGTATCAACCACTGGTTTCATGCGACGGAAATGAACCGGGCCGCATATTTGCCGGTCATGCTAACCGGAAACATCGGCAAGCCGGGCGCGGGGTGCCATACCTGGGCCGGCAACTATAAAGCCGCGTTATTCCAAGGATCGCCGCAGACCGGTCCAGGCTTCAAGGGATGGGTCGCGGAAGACCCCTTCCATCTCACTTTAGATGAAAGTGTGCCCGGCAAGGAAGTTCACGCGCACGCCTACACGAAAGACGAGGAACCCGCCTATTGGAACCACGGCGATAAGGCGCTCATCGTCGAGACACCAAAATATGGCCGCAAGAACTTCACGGGCAAATCCCACATGCCCACGCCGTCCAAGGCGATCATGTTTACAAACGTCAATCTTATTAACAACGCCAAGTGGGTGTACGAAATGATCAAAAACGTAAACCCGCTTGTGGACATGATCGTTTCCATCGACATCCAGATTACGTCGTCGATCGAGTATGCCGACATCGCGCTGCCCGCAAATTCGTGGCTTGAGTTTGAGGACCTTGAAATCACCGCGTCCTGCTCCAATCCATTCCTGCAAATATGGAAAGGAGGAATACCCCCCGTTTTCGACAGCAAAGACGACGCGGCGATCCTGGCCGGCATCACCGCCGCGCTTGGTGAAGAGACCGGTGACGGGCGCTTCCGCGATATGTTCAAGTTCGAACATGAGGGAAAACGCGGCGTATATATTCAGCGGTTGCTCGATACGAGCACGACAACGGCCGGATACAAACTGGAAGATATCATGGCGGGCAAGCACGGTCCATCCGGCGGATGTTTGCTGAACTTTCGGACATACCCGCGCATCCCGTTCTATGAGCAGATTCACGATTCGCTCCCTTTCTTCACGGACACCGGACGTCTGCACGCGTACGCAGACACGTCGGAGGCGATCGAGTATGGCGAAAACTTTATCGTTCACCGCGAAGGGCCCGAATCGACACCGTACCTGCCGAACGTAATCGTTAGTTCGAATCCGTTGATTCGGCCCGACGACTACGGCATCCCGCAAAACGCCGAGCATTGGGACGAACGCACGATTCGCAACGTCAAAATGCCTTGGGCGCAAGTAAAGACGACGAAGAACTTTCTTTGGGAGAAAGGCTTCCAGTTCTTCTGCATGACGCCCAAGACGCGTCACCGCGTCCATAGCAGTTGGTCGAATATCGACTGGCACATGCTCTACGACTCGAACTTCGGCGACCCGTACCGGCTTGACAAACGCGCGCCAACCGTGGGTGAACACCAACTCCACATGAACCCGCAGGCCGCGCGCGATCTCGGAATCAACGACGGTGACTACGTATACGTAGACGCGAATCCGGCAGACCGTCCGTACATCGGTGCGAAGCCCGACGATCCGTTCTACAAAGTCTCTCGATGCATGCTGCGCTTGAAATACAATCACGCCTATCCCTACGACATCGTCATGATGAAGCACGGACCGTTTATTGCGACAGAACGCAGCGTCAAAGCGCACGAGACGCGGCCGGACGGCCGCGCGCTTGCAGAAAACACCGGCTATCAGGCCAACATGCGATACGGCTCACAACAGTCCATAACGCGCAACTGGCACATGCCCATGCACCAGACCGACACGCTGTTCCACAAGGCCAAAGCGACTATTGGGTTTTTGTTTGGCGGCGAGGCCGATAACCATGCCGTCAACACCGTACCCAAAGAAACGCTTGTGAAAATCACCAAAGCCGAGGACGGCGGTTTGCATGGCAAGGGCGTGTGGGGGCCTACCCTGTCTGGCATGGCCCCCGACAACGAAGACGATGCAATGAAGCAATACATTTCCGGTGGCTTCCACGGCGAAGCCGCCTTCTAAGAAAGCACTTGGCCATGCCATACGACGACCCCGATCCCGATGACCCGATGACGCTGACCGGCGTATCGCTTGAGGCCCCAATCGACGCCGTCGTCGATGCGGCGTATGCCTACGCCGATGAACTGGCAAGGTCTGGACTGGATCGCTCCAGCATCATGCTGACGTTTAGCGCGCCGGAGTATCGTGGCCCGCATGGCGCGTACTTGGCATTGGGGCACGAACGAATTCGAGATATCGTCAACGAGAACTGCGCGGTCTTCGAGGCCTGCCGCGGCGCACGCATGGGGAGTAATGAACATGCCTGATGTATTCAACTGGCAGCTTGGCCGCGAAATGGAATACCCCTACGAAGCGGCCTTTCCAAAGCGCCAGTTCGCATTTGTGTTCAACATCAATCGCTGCATTGGTTGCCAGACTTGCACGATGGCGTGCAAATCGACATGGACGTTTA
>JADLHJ010000018.1 GCA_020848835.1 Candidatus Hydrogenedentota bacterium | reverse complement strand
GGAACTGGCAGACGCGCTGGACTTAGGATCCAGTATCGCAAGATGTGCGGGTTCAAGTCCCGCCTCGCCCACCAACCGTGAAGCGATAATAAATCAATGCCGAGAAAGAAGAAGACTGAAGAGACTGTCGAGACGACCGCAACGGCGACTGCCACGGCGGAACATGACCACGATCATGGGCATGACCACAGCCACGACCATGATCACGATCATGACCATGGCCACGGGCATCATCACCACCATCATGACCATGATCATGACCACGATCACGGGCACCATCACCATGAGGAAGAGTTCGAGTTCGCCGAGGACCCCTCCTTCGACGTGGACTACAAGGGTGATTGCGCTTATGAGGTGAAGGTTAGCGTTCCTGCGGCCAACCGTTCCAAGCAGGCGGACTCGATGTACAACGAGATTCGTGAGACGGCGGAGGTGCCTGGTTTCCGCAAGGGCCGCGCGCCGCGTCCGCTCATCGAGCGTAAGTTCGCGCGCTCCGTCAAGGCGGAAGTGGACGGCAAGCTCATCAGCGCCGCGTTCCAGAAGCTGATCAAGGACAAGAAACTCACGCCGATCAAGATGCCGGACATCGACGGTCTCGAAGCATTGCGCGAGCAGCCGCAGTCCGAGCCGCTGGCCTTCACGCTCAAATTTGAAGTATCGCCGAAGGTGGAGTTGGGCAAGTACCGTGGCGTCGCGGTCGAGCGTCCCGTCGTTACGGTCGATGCGAAGGACGTGAAGGAAGCGCTGGAAGAATTGCGCGGCCGTTACTCGACTTTTGAAACTGCAGAAGGCAAGACGAAGGCGAAGGACGGCGATCAGGTGATCATTGACTTCAAGGGCATCGTCGATGGCGAAGCATTCGCCGGCGGCAGTGCGGAGAATTATCCCTACATTCTTGGCACGAAGCGCTTCTTCCCGGAGTTTGAGACAGCGCTTAAGGGAGTGAAGACGGGCGACGAAGTGAAGTGCACGGTGAAACTGCCCGAAGACAGCCCGAACGCAGCGCTACGCGGAAAAGAAGCCGAATTCACCATCAATGTGAAAGAAGTCAAACGCCGCAGCCTTCCTGAGCTGAACGAAGATTTCGCCAAGCAGGTCGGCGCAGAAAACGTAGATGGTTTGAAGGAACGCATCAAGAAGCAGCTTGCCGACAATTCCATCGAGCACAGCGACCGCGTTGCACGCGCGCGCGCACTGGATGCGATCATCGCGGACAGCAAGTTTGAGTTGCCGAAATCGCTGATTGAAGATGTCGCGATGGGCTTCCTCGAAGACCGTGCGCGCGAGATGGTGCGCCAGCGCATCCCCATGGATCAGATCGAATCGCGCCGCGAAGAGTTGCTTGCGGAAGCGCGCAAGGACGCAGAACTCGAAATCAAGCGCATGGTCACGTTGAACGAAATCGGCGATGCTGAAGGCGTAACAGTCAGCGACGAAGACTTCGAGACGATGGCCGAAGACATCGCAGCCCGCACGGGTATGCGGGCGGACATGGTATCGCAGTACATGTCTGAAGAATCCCAGCGTCGCGGTACCTACGAAGGTCGTATCTTCCGCGAAAAGGCGATCAAAGTCGTCATGGAAAATGCGAAGGTCACTGACAAAGAAGTCGAGCGCGACGAGCTCGAGGAGCAGGCTAATGACGCAGATGCGTAACCCGCTGGAAGTTCAGGCGGTCACGATATACGAGCAGACAAGTCGCGGCGAGCGTCCCTACGACATTTATTCGCGGCTGCTCGCGGACCGTATCATTTTCCTCGGGATGCCGATCGACGACTATGTCTCGAACTACATCATCGCGCAGATGCTGTTCCTCGAAGCTGAAGACCCGGACAAGGACATCCAGCTCTACATCAATTCACCCGGCGGCAGCGTGACGGCGGGCATGGCGATTTATGACACCATGCAGTACATCAAGCCCGACGTTTCGACGATTTGTCTCGGTCAGGCGGCGAGCATGGGTGCGGTGTTAATGGCGGCCGGCAAGGCCGGCAAGCGCTTCGCCCTCCCTTACTCGCGTTTCCTGTTGCACCAGCCTATGGGCGGCATCCAGGGGCAGGCGTCGGACATCGAAATTCAGGCGCGGGAGATTGTGCGCATTGGCGAGATGATCGATGAGATTCTCGTTAGACATACCGGCCAGCCGATCGAAGTCATCCGTCGCGATAGCGATCGCGATTTCTTCATGGGTGCGGACGAAGCGCGGGCATACGGTATTGTTGATGAGGTGTTAAAGCGTTAGAATTGCGTTCAAGTTCGGGCAACTCGGTTGCGAACGCGCGGATCAAAGGTAGTAATGAAGTAGTGCCGAGCGTACTTGCGAGGACTGTTCGATGACAGGCAGAATATAGGTGGGTACAGGAAGTGCCGGAATACGGCGAAAGAGAAAACTGTTGACAAACACCTCCTTAAACTGCTATAAAATCGTCGAACGTGCCGTTCGTAAGGGAGGATAATATGGCCCCTCAGCGCAGCCGTGGCGATGTACATACCTGCTCCTTCTGTGGCAAACGCCATGATGAAGTCAGCAAGCTCATCGCTGGCCCAGACGTCAACATCTGTGATGAATGTGTAAACCTCTGCAGTGAGATCGTCGCTGAGGATCGCGCCCGAAAGGGTGTTTCACGGAACTTGCGTGTTCCAAAGCCAGCCGAAATTAAAGATTTCCTCGATCAATACGTGGTTGGTCAGGATCGTGCCAAGCGTATCCTCTCCGTCGCCGTTCATAATCACTACAAGCGTATCGCCTCCGGCGGCGAGATAGACGGCGTCGAAATCCAGAAGTCCAACGTCCTTCTCATCGGTCCTTCCGGCTGCGGTAAGACCCTGCTCGCGCAGAGCCTTGCAAAACTACTCGATGTACCCTTTGCGGTAGTTGATGCCACCACGCTTACGGAAGCGGGCTACGTCGGCGATGACGTAGAAAACGTAATTCTTAAATTACTCCAAGCTGCCGACTTCGATCAGGGGCGTGCCGAGACCGGCATCATCTACGTGGACGAGATCGACAAGATCGCCCGCAAGAGCGACAGTCCCTCGATCACGCGCGACGTGTCCGGTGAAGGGGTGCAGCAGGCCTTGCTGAAATTGCTTGAGGGCACTGTTGCCAATGTTCCCCCTCAGGGCGGACGCAAGCACCCGCAGCAGGAGTGCATCCAGGTCGATACGACCAACATCTTGTTCATCTGCGGTGGCGCCTACAATGGTCTTGAAAAGATCATCGAGAAGCGCACGCGCAAGATGGTTATCGGCTTCAACGCCGACATCCAGAGCCGCAAAGATCGCCGGGTCGGCGAGTACCTCGAACTGGTCGAGCCGGAAGACTTGATCAAATTCGGGATGATCCCGGAATTTACGGGCCGCCTCCCTATCATCGCATCGCTGCACGAACTCACGCGCGAGGACCTTGTCCGCGTGTTGGTTGAACCGCGCAACGCGATCCTGCGGCAGTTCCAGAAACTGTTTGAACTCGAAAATGTGAAACTGCACTTCAAAGACGAGACGATCGAAGCGATCGCGGACCTCGCAATCGCGAAAGAAACCGGCGCGCGCGGCTTGCGCAACATCCTCGAAGAAGCGATGCTGAGCATCATGTTCGACATACCGTCGCGCAAAGACGTAAAGGAATGCATCATCACGCCCGGCGTAATTCGCAACGGCGAAGAACCGCTGCTGGTATACGAACACGAAGACTTCAAGGGCAGAACCGAAGAGCAGGGCCGATCGGCGCTGGCGTAGCTTCGGTATAAATCGATACACTCCCCTCGATTTTACGCGCAAGAGGGTGTTGCCGTGACTAGCCGGAAGGGTCGAAAGGCCCTTCCGGCGCGGCTATTTTAGCGGCGATCCTCCCGCGAAGAAATCGGGGAACAAAAAGCGGTACGATATTTGGTATTCCTCACGCATACAACCAGAACCGGAAACGATACGCCGCAAGGGGCGTTTCCGAATAGATAAGACTCAGGAGGATTGATGGCAAACAAAGCCAAAGTAGAAGATTCCCAGCAGCAGAAAATTCCGCTGCTTCCCTTGAAAGATGTCGTGGTGTTTCCGCGCATGGTGCTACCGCTTCTTGTGGGGCGGCCTGCATCGCTCGGCGCAGTCGAGGCAAGCTTGGCGTCCGGTGTGCCGGTGTTCTTATGCACACAGAAAGATCCCGCCGTCGATTCGCCGAAGCTCGATGAGCTGCACACAGTCGGTGTTGCAGCGAACGTGCTGCAGACCCTTCGCATGCCCGACGGCACCATGAAGGTCGTGGTCGAAGGTTTGGGCCGCGGCCGTCTTGTCAAAGTCAAAGAGCGCAATGGAGTGCAGGAAGCTACGGTAGATCCGCTTGTTGAAGAGCCATTGGAAGGGCCTGAAGCCGAAGCGCTAATGCGGACGGCACTGGGCCAATTTGAGGCCTATGTGAAGCAGAGCGGACGGGTGGCACCGGAGGTCGTGGCGTCGCTGCGCAGCGTGAACGAGGCCAACGCGTTGGCCGATCTGGTGTGCGCCTATCTCCCGCTCCGCGTCGAAGAGCGGCAAGAGCTATTGGGACTGGAAAGTATCAAGGAACGCTTTGAAAAACTTTCCGTTTTGCTGCTCCGCGAAACGGAGATGCTCGACATTGAGAAGAAAGTGCGTGAGCGCATCCGCGAACAGATGGACCGCGGCCAGCGCGAGTATTTCCTGCACGAGCAGCTCAAGGCGATTCATCAGGAACTCGGCAACAAGGAAGGCGGCGGCGACGAATCCTCCGAGTTGCGCGCCATGATCGAAAAGTCTGGAATGCCGAAAGAGGTCAAAGAGAAGGCCGAACGCGAACTCGCGCGTTTCGAACGCATGCCCGCGATGAGTCCCGAAGGCGCGATTATCCGCACGTATATCGAATGGCTGTCGGAGATGCCGTGGACCAAGCGCACAAAGGACACGATCGATCTCGACCTCGCACAGAAGGTGTTGGACGAGGATCACTACGGATTGAAAAAAGTCAAGGAGCGCATCCTTGAATACCTTGCCGTGCGCAAGTTGAGCAAGAGCACCAAGGGCCCAATCCTCTGCTTCGTCGGCCCCCCCGGTGTCGGTAAAACGTCATTGGGAAGATCCATCGCACGCGCCATGGGACGCAAATTTATTCGCGTGTCGCTTGGTGGCGTGCGCGATGAAGCAGAGATCCGTGGACACCGCCGCACCTACGTCGGCGCGATGCCGGGGCGTATTGTACAAAGCATCAAAAAAGCCGGTGTGAAAAACCCGCTGTTCATCTTAGATGAAATCGACAAGATGAGCATGGATTTCCGGGGCGATCCGTCGTCGGCATTGCTCGAAGTGCTCGACCCGGAACAGAACACGGCGTTCAGCGATCACTATCTCGAAGTGGATTTCGATCTCCACGAAATCTTCTTCATCACGACGGCGAACAGCGAACATGAAATCCCGGGGCCGTTGCATGACCGCATGGAAGTTGTGCGCCTGTCGGGCTACACGTCCTATGAGAAAGAACATATCGCGCGCCTCTTCCTCATTCCACGGCAGATGAAAGAGACTGGTTTGACCGACAAACAAATCCAGTTTGAAAACAGCGGCATTCACAGCCTGATCCAGCGCTACACGCGCGAGGCGGGTGTGCGCGAACTCGAACGCCGCGTCGCCAACGTGTGCCGGAAAGTCGCGCGCAAGGTGGTTCAAAGCGGCAAAGAAAAGAAATTTATCGTTGACGATAAGATGGTGCCCGAGTTGCTCGGCCCGCACGAGTACAGCGATCTGCGTGCGGATACGGAGCCGCAGACCGGTGTTTCGATCGGCCTCGCGTGGACCTGGTCGGGCGGCGATGTGCTGCACATCGAGACAAGCACTATGAAGGGCAAAGGCATCCTCACGCTCACAGGCCAACTCGGCGACGTAATGAAAGAGTCCGCGCACGCGGCGTATACCTATCTACGATCGCACGCAAGCGCGTTAAAAATTCCGCCCGATTTCAACAAGAAGTTCGATCTGCACGTGCATGTGCCCGAAGGCGCAATCCCAAAAGACGGGCCATCTGCCGGCGTTGCCATGGCCGTGTCGATGGTGTCAGCCTTGCGCAATACGCCCCCTGCCCCACGCTTGGCGATGACCGGGGAGATCACGCTACGCGGACGCGTGTTGCCCGTGGGTGGCATCAAGGAAAAAATGCTCGCCGCACACCGCGCGGGCATCCGCACCGTGCTGCTCCCAAAAGAAAACGAGAAAGATCTCGTCGATGTGCCGGATGACATCAAGAAGGAACTAACCATCCAGCTTGTGTCCGAGGTGGACGAAGTATTGCACGCCGCGTTCGACAGCAAAACAAAAACAAACGGCCGCAAGGCGCGCGCGAAGCGATGAAGATTATCTCCGCTTCGTATGTAAAAAGCGCGATGCGTCCCGAGCACTACCCCAGCGACGGGCGTCCGGAGATTGCCTTTGTTGGCCGCTCTAACGTGGGCAAGTCAACGATGCTCAACGTGCTGCTCAACAAGAAGGGCCTCGCGAAGACTAGTAAGACGCCGGGCAAGACGCAGACCGTGAATTTCTTCGACGTGAACGGAAAATACTATTTCGTCGATCTGCCCGGCTATGGGTATGCGAAAGTATCCAAAGAAATGCGGGAACAGTGGGCGTCGGTGATGACGTCGTATCTCACCGCGAAGCGACCGTTACGGCTCGTCATAGCGATGATGGATTCACGGCACGAACCCGCGGACCAAGATTTAGACTTGCTCGATCTCCTCGAAGACGCGGAAGTGCCATCACTCATTGTGGCAACCAAAGCGGACAAACTTCGCGTGAGCGAAATGGAAGCGGCGAGCAATACGATTCGCAAAGCACTTGGATTGGATGAAGACGCCGCGATTGTCCCCTTCTCCGCCAATAGTAAGCAAGGCCTTCGCGACGTGTGGAACATTATCGACGCGACGCTGAAATCATGACCCTGGCAACTTCGCGCCTTTCGACAAAATAAAATCGGTGAAGGGCTGCGACTGGAAAAACTCGGGGCAGACTTCGTGGCCTTTTCCCGGCACAACGATGATTGACGCGACGCCGCCCATCTGTTTGGAGCGTGACACGTATTCTCCAGCGTTCTTTTCGATGGGCACGACTGTATCCGAATCGCCGTGGATAAATAGCATGGGGGCTTTGGCATCCGCGAGCGGCTTTACACGCTCGATCGGGTTGTGCTCGCCGAGTTTTGCGCGCAGCGTTTCCGGGTCCATTTCATATGCGCCCGAGGCTTTGTCTACGCCAGGATAACTCTCGATGTTACAAACCGTATAGATACCCGCAATGCATTGCACCTGATCCGCGTGTTCAGCCGCCCAGTTCAGGAGCATTAGACCGCCGCGGCTTTGCGGAAGCAGACATGCCTTTCTGTCGAGACCGAATTCAGTGGTGACGATGTTGAAAAACTCGGAGTATCGCGCGCGGCCCTTTGGGCTGCCGTACGACTCCCCCACTTCGACGCCACAAATCGAGAAGCCGCGTTCCAACAATTGCGTAGCCATCCACGTGTGGCTGTCGTCCGGATGCTGACCGATAAAGGTTGGCGCATACCACACCCACGGCTTGGAACCATCAGACGCGGGTTTGGTTGGAAAAATGACGAAGCCCTTCCCCTCGCCAACTTCAAAGACAACGCGACGCGCGCCGAATTGCTGGGATTCGGTTATCGAAACGGCCGCACCGGCACTGACCGCGCAAAAAATTGCCGCCAGAAGCAGGCACGGAACGAAGCGCGACAGCCTACGCCGAAGACTAAAAGAACTCGAAGATGAAGGAAAGCCCGTCGAGGAATTCGTCGAGACTAAGATCGAATACCGCCGTAATGATCCCCAATAGAATAAGCAGGATTTCCATGTCATATTTCCTTTCGCGCGCTGAAACATTTGCCGTCAGTGTAGCGTCGGCTTGGACGCCCTGCAAGGCATACAAACAGCCGGGCCAGCTCCAACCATAGAGACGAGGAATCGTCGGGGCATATTCACAAAAAAAAGGATAGCGCGTGTGCTGACCACACACGCGCCGCGTAACAATTGAATATGCATTACACTACCGAAGCGGCTAACTCTTTCCTCATCGCGAATTGCTTCGTCACAGCGCGCGCAGCCAACAGGATTAAACCGGCCGCGACCAGTAACGCCGACTGCGGTTCTGGCACGACAGCGGACATGTTGCCGCCTGTGATAACCACACCCATGTAGCTGGTGTCATATTTTGTAGGCGTCCAATCGAACATCGTGCTGCCGGACAGTGTGAAGCTGCCAAAGCTCTGAACATTGTCGTACATGAAGGTATACGCGTTCGAGTTCGCGCTGCTGTCGATGTCACTGCCATTCAAAACGCCGAGATCTGTCTTAAGAACCAGATCGTCAATTGATGCATTCTGCTTATTGTTTCCGATTTCCAGCGCGGATACCGTCAGATAATTGAAGTCCTCCGGTCCGAGATTGATGGAAATTGATTCGGAATAAGTACCCGGCGCAGCGCCCCAACTGTAGATCAGGGCGCCTGCACCGTCGAACGCGAGTTGCCAGTACATCTCTACACCGGACGTCACTGGTTCCTGCCCGGAAGCATCCGGCTTCCAATCGACGCCGCCGTCATAAAGCCCAAAGTTCCAGCTTCCACCCGCCAGATCGCCACCGAGTTCCACGGCAGTAAAATCGACCGTAGTAGCGCCATACGCGACTGGAATCGAGAGAACCATTAAACTGAATACTCGAACCGTCCACTTCACCATGTACTGCAACTTCTCCTGTAAAGAACCGAGTTGTCGACCCCGACACAGGAGCGCTATCAAGCAAGAGAGATGCCCTTAACGGAAATATGTCGTAAACACATTTAAAGTAATAGCTTACAAATATGGGAGAATTCGATTCGTTGTAAATAAAGTGACAAGAATTGTAATCACGTACCCTACTGCGCAACGAGCGCCAGCAAAATGAGAAGGGGCCCCAAGCGGTGAGGCCCCTTACGAGTCAAGTGATTTAAATTTTACTTTTTGGAAATTCGACGTCTAAGGCCTATTACACCAAGGCCCGCGCCCACTAGGAGCATGGTCGCCGGTTCAGGAACCACCGTTCCGTGACCGGGCCAGTCGTGATCCCAATCCCAGTCCCAATTCCACCAATCCCAATCATCCCAGCCGCCGTGCTTGGCGCCACGCGAGAACGCCTGGAGCGATTTAGCATTCGAGATGTCGCCGCCTATATATGGCGCGGATTGCGTAACGTCTTCGGATTTCGACTGTGGGCCATTAAGCGTAGCGTCCAGGGCGTCGCTTAACTCGGGTTCTGACGCGTTGGCAGCCAACCCGTTAAAGCCAGAACCACTGTCATCCCCACCATTGGTTATGCCTGCCGATGCAGATACAGTAGCAAGGGCAATCAGGGTAGCACGCAATATTACTGATCGAACCATCTTCCCAGCCTCCATCTTGTCAGCCATGAACGACGGTGATAATTAGGCAAGATACGGGCCAAAAGATGTCTAACGCAGGCATATTACGCATAAACCGTTACTATACAAGGAGCGTACGTGAACGAACCGCAGCC
This sequence comes from Candidatus Hydrogenedentota bacterium, assembly GCA_020848835.1. Taxonomy (GTDB): domain Bacteria; phylum Hydrogenedentota; class Hydrogenedentia; order Hydrogenedentales; family SLHB01; genus JABWCD01. The sequence continues at coordinate 25,880 of JADLHJ010000018.1, read as the reverse complement.
TAAACGTGTAGCGGGCTGATCGAGTGTCCGCCAATGTTGAAGATTGGTTAGTCAACATTGAACAACCTACTCGATACACTGACATAGTGTAGGACGCGCGACAGTCGCAAGCTGGTCATGACATAATTGTAAATCAACTAAAGCGCAAAGGGTTCGACTTCCATGAAGTATGTTTTGTTCGGAAAAGCAGGGATAAGAGTGTCCGAACTGTGTCTGGGCACGATGACATTTGGAAAAGAGGCGGACGAAGCTGTTTCAATCGCAATGATGAATCGCGCGTTCGAAGCCGGTGTGAATTTTTTTGATACCGCGGACATCTATAACAAAGGTTTCACCGAGGAAATTGTTGGCCGATGGATTGGGCCGCACCGCGATGAAATCGTGCTGGCATCCAAGGTCCACTTCCCCACCGGCCCGGGTCCAAATGATTACGGGAGCTCGCGGCGTCATATTATTCGCGGGGTTGATGCAAGCCTGAAACGCCTGCAAACCGAATGGCTCGACATTCTTTATCTGCACCACTGGGACGAACACACCGAAATCGAGGAATCGCTCGCCACCATCACTACGCTGGTGGAACAAGGCAAAGTGCACTACGGCGGCGTGTCGAATTTCTCCGCATGGCAAACGATGAACGCGATCGCCTGCGCGCGGTCGAACAGGTTTGCTCCCGTGACCTGCATCCAACCAATGTACAACCTCGTAAAACGTCAGGCTGAAGTGGAAATATTGCCTCTCGCAAGGCATGAAAGTTTGGCGGTATGTCCATACAGCCCCATCGCTGCCGGCTTACTGACCGGCAAATATGCGCGCGGCGAAAGCGGCCGCATTAAAGACCATGCAATGTATGCAGAACGGTACAAGCGCGATGAATATTGGGAAATCGCAACGCAATTCGTAAGCTACGCGAATCAACACGGCTACACGCCGTCAGCACTAGCCACGCGCTGGGTGATCGATCATCCTGCAGTCACGTCGGCGATCATCGGTGCGCGGAATCTGGACCAGCTAAACCAGGCGCTGGAAAGCGCGACATTCGGCCTTACACCGGAACAGCGCGCGGAAATTACTGCATTATCAATCGAACCTCCACTGGCGACTGATCGAGAGCCAATGAAGATCGCGATGGACATGCTGCAAAAGAAATAAAAAACAAGGGCCCCGGCGCAATTCAGCGCGCCGAGGCCCTGATAATTTGCCTTCCTAGTTGCGCCCTTTCTTCGCGGCACCCCACTGTATGATCTCGCGCGCCTTTTTGCTGAGCGTCGCGAGCGTTTCAAGTTTTGGCGTCAAGCGCGAAATCGTGCCGGCCTGCATGTTTTTAAGGGACGACTCTTCGTCGTTGATCGCGGTGATCTGACTTTGAATAGCGCCGGCGCCTTTATCGAGCGCGGCATTGGTCTTTTGCGTGAATGCATTCGAGCGCGATTCGAGGGCTTCGCGAAGCTGCCCGAAGATATCTTTCGAAAGCATCTGTTCAACTTTTTCGGTGATCGCTTTGTCCAATTTTTCCTTGCGAACCGCGTCCGCGCCGCCGGACCGGACAATCAAGCCGATAATTCCGCCGAGAACGAATCCGGCAATTCCACCGGCAATCGCGCCAACTTGTTGCGCAGGCGGAAGGCTGGCTACGCCAAGTTTCTCCGCAAGCTGTAGGGATTGGATCACGTTGTCATTCACGAGCGCGAAGCCCGCTCCGCCCAAGGCCGCCGCGCCGAGCAATGCGCCAAGAATTCCAAAGCCGAAATACGACCCACCCATTTCGGCGTGCAGGGCAACGACGCCCGTATTCGACACGCCGATGGGATTACGCTTTTCGATTGCGCCTTCGTCGCCGAGCAGCTTGGTCAAATCGCTGCGCACGGAATTCTCCGCGGAATCGGCGACGGCGTTGATGCGGCGCTGCGCATCATCCACGAATTCGCGCACCAACTTTTCCAGTTCATCCGCAAGCGGCTTGTAAGCCTGCCGCTTCGCGTTCTTGAAGTTTTCCCCCGTGTTGATCCAGTTACGGATCGGTTTAAGCACGGCATCTTCAATCGCCAATTTGTCGAATTGATCTTCGAGCACTTTCTTGCATTGCGATTGCTGACCTTCATTTTCGTTGCGCACGCGTTGCGCCGCCGACCGAAATTCTCCAAGCTGCTGCTCAAGTCGGGTGCGGCTCTTCTGCAAATCTTCGAGTTTCGGAATGTTCTTTGCCTGCTCAAGTTTCATTTCGAGCGGGCGCGTATACTTCCACGCGGTCTCATCCACAAAATTACACACCGCATCCACCATCGCCCCTTCGGCGTTCTCGGTGTACAGGTACTCGTGAATGCGATGTCGTAGCGCTGCAAAATTGCTGCGCGTGAGCAGGTATTGCGCCATGGCCTTTACCGGGTCAGGGCTCGCATGTAGTTCTCTGTGAATCGAATACGGAATGCGAATCTTTGGATGCGATTCAATCTCATCCAACGTCATTCGCCCCGCTGCGAGTTGCTCGCCTGCAAGCGCATAAAGGCTCGACACGAAGAACAACTCAGGACTCTTCACAACACCCGCGAGACTACGGACAAGATCTTTGCCGGGCCCGCGATGCCCCGTCGGATCGATCTCTTGATCAGTTAGGTGGTCGGCCTTATTGATCACGAAAAAGACTTTTCGGTTGGCAGGCTGAATCACGTTCGCAATGAAATCGCGGCTCTGCTCGTTACCCGCGTTCTGACTGTCGAGCATGCAAATCACAAGATGACTCGATGGCACAACCTCACGCGCGATACGGTTGTTCGTCTGCACAATGCTGTGCACGCCCGGCGAATCAATCAGCGAAATGTCCTCCGCGACACGATCGTTCGGAAGGTATACAAACAATTCGTCAAACTTCGTGCGCAACGTGCCTAGGCTTGGAAAATCATCGTCGCTGCTCATCGTGATGAGTGTCTTTAGTGTGCCGTTCACCGATTTCGGATTGTGCTCCGGGTACTCGATAACGAGTTGGCCCTTTGGCGTATCCTGCGAAATATCCGCAAAAATATTGAGCGACCGATGAACGTCGCGCAACGCGTTAAGCTCTTCCTCGGTCGCCGCGGCATTCATCTTCAACACCGTCTTCATTGACTCGCCGCGCACCACGTGCGTAAGTTTTGCAGTGCATTCTTCAAGAATCGTCGGAAGATATTCTTCGCCGAGGTACGCGTTTACCAACGTCGATTTGCCAACGTTGAAGGCGCCTAGGATTAATGCCCGATATTTCCCCTCGAGCAAATTGCGCCGGTTGTTCTCTATCTCTGTGACTTCAATTTCGGCCGGCGCGTCGATATCGCCGTCGGAGACAAAACGGTTCAACATGTCCAGCGCGTCAATTGCCCAAACCCGGTTCTGCTTGTGTTGTTCTATGCTCATAGGTAATGCCCTCTCAATCGGAGTAAGTACTGCAAAACGTGACGCCAGATCGTGTAAAACGAATCTGGATTTTTCAAGCAAAAAACGCGTCAAAAAAAGTAACCGCGCATGAAGCGCGGTTACGTAAAGAATCTACTGTCCGTGGTTACTAGCGATTGAAGTGTCAGTTGTTAAGCTGCTGGTTCCGCATGTTTTGGCGCGTTCGCGTAGGACCGCCGGAAACGGACATTCCAATTACGGCGGGTGTTTCGCCCACCATGCGGTCATCAATGTTAAAGAACAGTTGACTGATATTGCTGATTTGGGCGCCACCACCAGCGCCACCACCAAATCCACCCTGTCCGCCGCCTCCGAAACCCGCCTGACCTCCTCCGCCGAAGCCGCCACCACCAAATCCGCCTTGACCAATACCCCCGCCCCCGGCGCCACCGCCAAAACCGGTGCCCCCGAACGAAGCACCGCCTCCCGTCGCGCCGCCAGGATTTGCAACCACGATCTTGGGCAGGGTATCCGACATACCGTTCGTGGTGTAGATGCGCGTGTCGAGCACGCTATTCGCTTCCATGCGAGCGTTTTGAGGGGACGTGACGAAAAGATAATTGTCATTTACCTGATACGTGAGGTTCAGAGGACGTAACGTCGCGTCAAGCGCCGCGCTAAGCGGAACGTCTTGCAGTTTGACGTAATCAACAACTCCGTCTGTCACGTACTGGCCGGGGACACGACTGTTCCCGCTTTTTGCCACGATACTAATCGGCTCGACGCGCCCCTGCACCGAAATAGTCTGATCGATCGCCGCGCGCTGTTTGGTCGCGTCTTTGTGCGAGAATCCCGCTTTGTCTTCCCATTGACGTTGCAGTAGTGCCCGTTCGCCGGCGGTCGAAACAGAAACCGAGTTCGATTCGACCCCGGATTTTTCCACACTGAAGGTTTTACCGTCTTCCGGGTTCGCAACGTAATAACGCGTACCGCTTTCACGGACAATTACGTTGCGGTACTCGCGTCCGCCGATAGAAATGGAATCCGCGAAGGATGTCAAGGTTGCGGCGGCAACTGTGCCAAGTGCGAGGATTTTGCGGGGGAACATTTCTGGCTCCTTCAATACGAGTGGACTTCGTGTTTCGTACTGTGCCGGCTCGGACTTCCGCCGCTGAAATTCTACCACCCAAAACAGGAGTCTGACAATGAAAAGTAGTATTTCGCAGACGCGCTAAACCACCGGATCGCCGAGTTCGAGTTCGATTGGTTTGCCGTTTAGCTGGGCCCATTCGTAGTCGAGAATTGCATAGCAAAGCGAGTCCCGCCACTGACCCTTCACCCATAGGTGTTCGCGCAGGTGTCCCTCACGTTGTAAACCGCACTTTTCCAGCACACGCGCACTCGCGGCGTCTTCTGGGTCGACGACGGAAAAGATGCGATGAAGTTTAAATTCTTCAAAACCAAGGGCCAACAGCGCATCGATCGCTTCGGCGCCGTATCCCTTCCCCCAATCCTCGCGACGGATGATGACGTGCAACTCGCTAGAACGGTGGCGGTGAAGCATTGAAATGAGGCGGCAATTCCCAATTATTTCCTGCGTCTCGTTCTTGATGATGACGAACTCGAAATGTGTTCGAGGAATTTCGGACTGGTGGCGCACTGCGCGCTTGATAAATGCTTTGGTTTGCGCGTCCGTATTAGGGCCCCAGTTAAGGTAATAGGTGAGCCGCGCGTCACGAGAATACTCATGCACGCCGACCCAGTCTTCTTCCCTGAAGTCACGCAATGTGAGGCGTTCAGTCGAACGAAAAATCACGGCTTCGTCCCCTCCACCGTCTACCCTACGTCCGCTCCACCGCCAGTATACTTCAATTTCCGCAAATTTTGTATTACAAAGTTGTTAAGGTGTGGATTTAGACTTCTTTTCGTTGAGTATGCGTTGGAGGTTTGTCTTGGCGTTGGCGTAGTTAGGATCGATTTGAAGAGCGATCTGTAAATACTTGACAGCCTCGTCCGGCCTGCCGCTAAGGTTGCTGAGAACTCCCAACAGGTTGTAAACCTTCGGATCTTCGGAATCGATGTGCTGCGTCAACTTGGCTTGCGTCAGAGCCCGGTCGATTTGGTTCATCTGGAAGTATGCAATCGCAAGATTCAAATTCGCGGAAACACGTCGAGGTTCCAGCGAGATCGCTTTTTCAAAAAGCTGGGCCGCTTCAGCGGCTTTGTGGCTATCGAGAAAAACGCGCCCCATATTCACCAGCGCGCCCGGGTGTGTGGGCCGAATGCGAAGCGACTCCGTGAACTCAAGCAAAGCTCGGTCGTGTTGATTTGTGCGCAAATAAGCCGAGCCAAGGTTATTGTGCGCGATGTAGTTGTCCTTGGTAACGGCAACCGCACGTTCCCAAAGGGCAATGCTGTTCCGCCAGTGCGGAAGCTGGTTCCAAGTGCGCGCGGCGAGCAACAGAATTACAAGTCCGGCGGCTATCGTCAGCGTGCGCGGCGACACCTTCAATCGTGCCGCGATATCCATTGCCCCCCACGCCGCCATGATGAACAATCCCAGAATCGGCACATATGCGTATCGGTCCGCCATCGCCTGGCTGCCCACTTGCACAATGCCGATCACCGGCACAAGCGTTCCAAGGTAGTAGAACCATCCCGTCACGAGGTAGCGCTTCGTGCGGCCCGCGCGCACCACAACCATGGATATCGCAATGAGCACCGCAAGGCACAACGCCGCTTTCCACACGGGCAACGTGTGGAACGGGTGCGGGTAAAACGCCGCGTTTCCAAAGGGCCAAATCGTCATGACCACGTAATTGCGATACGAAACGAGCGCATTGCCCACACGCTGTATCATGGGAATCGCATCGACGCTCCCGACCGCGCCGCCGCGCGATTGGACCAAATACGTAATGACGCTAAGTGCGACGATCAGCCCGAAAAACGGGATCTTCTCTTTAATCAACGGTTTCATCTCCCGCAGTAACGCGGGAACCGGAAAGAGCGGCGTCTTGATGCGGCTCAATGGCCAGTAATCGAGGAGGAGCATGACGAAGGGCCACGTAACGAGCATCGGTTTCGACATAAGGCCCAGCGCAAAGGTGATACAGGCGATGATGTACGTGGATCTTTTTTTATGCTTCGCGTACCCAACATACGCGACGAGACTTAGTAAACCGAAGAAAGTGCTCAGCACGTTCTTGCGCTCGGACACCCAAGCTACCGTTTCAACGTTGAAGGGATGCACCGCGAAGATCAGCGCGACGACGAAACTCGGCCCCCTGGCATTCGTGGCGCGAAACAGAAAGGTATACAGCAGTGCCGCATTGATTGCGTGAAAAAGGATGTTCGTCGCGTGGTGCAACCCGGGCTTCGCACCGGAAAGCTGCCAGTCAATCGCGTGACTCATCCACGTGAGCGGGTGCCAATTCGCTGCGTGTGCCGTCGTGAACGACCACCGGATCATCTCCATCGTGAAGCCCCGCTGAATAAACGGGTTCTCGGTGACGTAATCGTCGTCGTCGTAATTCGTAAAATCGAACGACAGGGCGGGCCAGTACAACGCCGCCACAATCACCAGTAGCGCGCACACAGGCAGCAAGACGGACATTGATTTCTGTTCGGGTTTCATCACGGCGGAGTGGAATCCTTTAGGTACATTACCCGCGACTCAACGCGCTATCAAATCCTGTGCATCACGGCCTTCAAACAGCGCAGGAAGCCATGGGCCTAACGGCGGACCGGCGCTATTGCACTTCAATCCAAAATGTGGCACCCTATGTATCCCTTTGTTGACTTTTGAGGGGACAGGGGTGACTTCCGGGGTATAGCTGAAGCGCCGGGCGAAAGCCGGGCGCTTCAGCATTTTTATTGAAACCCGACGCGGCCACGCGGGATCAAATTGGGACGCCCGGTGTGGGATTCAACCCGCGCTATCGGGTATACTTGTTGGACTGTAAGGCAGGGTGACGGGCGTTTCGACCGCGCCGGGCACAACGCGACTGGATACGAAGGATAAGAATCGCATGGCATCGGACCAGAATGGGTCGATAGCGCCGGAATATCAGAACACACCGATACTCGACGGCATCGATTCGCCGCGAGATTTGAAGCGCCTTAATGTAGAAGAACTCAAAGCGCTGGCGCAGGAAATCCGAAACAAAATCATCGCGACCGCTGCGGCCAATGGAGGGCACCTAGCCCCGCATTTGGGCGTGGTAGACCTGACCATTGCGCTGCACTATGTGTTCGAGACCGAAACGGACATGCTGGTCTGGGACGTCGGGCACCAGTGTTACGCGCACAAGCTCTTGACGGGGCGGCGCGATCAGTTGCCAAACATCCGCAAGAAGGGCGGCCCAAGTGGTTATCCGAAGCGCAGCGAAAGCCTTTACGATGTGTTCGGTGTAGGACACAGTTCTACGTCGATCTCCGCAGCTTTGGGCATGGCTGTGGCACGCAGCTTAACCGAACAAGACGGGCGCGCGATTGCCGTAATCGGTGATGGCGCATTGACCGCGGGGATGGCCTTCGAGGCGTTGAGCCATGCCGGGCACCTGAACAAAGACCTCATCGTTATCCTCAATGATAATAACATGTCGATCTCGCCAAACGTTGGTGCGCTGTCGGCATATTTGAACAAGATCATCACGGGCGGGCTGTACTCACGTGCGCGCGGCGACATGCAAACGTTCATGGAACGCATGCTTCCGCAGCAGTTGACCAAAGCCGCGGAACGTCTCGAACATTCGGTAAAGGGCTTCCTGTTGCCGGGGCAGATGTTTGAAGCGCTCGGCCTGCGCTATCTCGGTCCCCTAGACGGCCATGATATGGATACGCTGGTCGATTGCCTTTCTAACCTGAAGCGCGGTCACGGACCAGTGTTCCTGCACGTGGTCACAAAGAAAGGCAAAGGCTACAGTTACGCGGAAGACGATCCGCTTACGTATCACGGCGTACAGGCCTTTGATATCGAGACCGGTAAGTTTCAGGCGTCCACTGGCGCGACAGTGCCCACATTCACCAACGTGTTCGCGGATGCGTTAATCGAAGCCGCGAAAAAAGATTCACGCGTAGTTGCAATTACGGCAGCCATGCCGACCGGCACGGGCTTAAACAAGTTTGAAAAAGAATTTCCGGATCGCTGCTTCGATGTGGGCATCTGCGAACAGCATGCGGTCACCTTTGGCGCAGGGCTGGCCACGCAGGGCCTGAAGCCCGTTTGCGCGATCTATTCAACGTTCCTTCAACGGGGGTATGACCAGCTCATACACGATGTATGTCTCCAAAACTTGCCGGTGGTGTTTGCAATTGACAGGGCGGGGGCCGTGGGCGAGGACAGCCCGACACAACAGGGCGCATTCGATTTGTCCTTCCTGCGGCTGGTGCCGGGGATCAAGGTGTGCGCGCCGCGGGACGACATGGATCTCGCGGCGATGGTGCACTGGGCTCTCGCTGAATCGGGGCCAAGCGCAATTCGTTACGCGCGCAGCAAGGCGCCGACGATTGGCGCGAAAGACGGTCGCGATATTCTGCACGGGGAAATCCTGCGTGAGGGAACCGACGCGGTTTTGCTGGCGATTGGTCCCGTGATTGCCACGTGCCTTGCGGTCGCGGAATCGCTGGCGCGCGATGGTTATTCGATCTGCGTGGCCGATGCACGCTGGATAAAACCGCTCGATGGCGCGTTGCTCGACAAATTGCGCGGCACGCCGCTCATCACCGTCGAAGAGAATACGTTGCCGGGTGGATTTGGCGCGGGCGTCATCGAGTACTACGCCGATCATGGCGGGCTGGATGATTTGCGCATCCGCCGTTTGGGCTTCCCGGATCGTTACATCGACCACGCGACGCGAGAAGAACAACTTACCGAAATCGGTCTCGATTTCGATTCTATCGCGGCAGCCGTCCGCGAACTTGTAGGCCAACGCATCCCGCAATCGGTGTCGTGACGCGCGTCGCAATCACCGGCGCTTCCGGTCACGTCGGGGCAAATCTTGTCCGTCTCCTCATCGAGCGCGGTTACGATGTGTGTGCGGTTGTTCACGGCGATTCACGCGGCGTGGAAGGTCTCGCATGCAGACAAGTGTCCGGTTCTGTACTCGATCCATTGTCGCTGTGCGAAGCCTTCAAAAGCGCCGAATATGTTTTTCATCTCGCCGCAATTATCACCCTCACGCGCGATCGAAGCGGCATGGTCTGGCGCACGAATGTCGAAGGCACCAAGAATGTTGTGGACGCGTGCGTCGCATGCGGCGTGCGAAAGCTGATCCAATGCAGTTCGATTCATGCGTTTTCCGCGTATCCGTTGGAGGAACTCATTACAGAATCGCGGGCGCTCGCAACGGAACCCAATCTCCCTGACTATGACCGCTCGAAGGTCGGCGGAGAATTGGAAGCATTGAAAGGTATCGAGCGCGGACTGGAAGTCGTGATTATTAACCCGACGGCGGTAGTAGGCCCGAATGACTTCAAGCCGTCGCGTATGGGTAAGTTCTTGCTCGAAGTGAAGGCTGGTAAAATGCCGGCGGTCGTGGAAGGCGGGTTCAACTGGGTGGATGCGCGCGACGTCAGTCTTGGTGCGGAAGCTGCCGCGCGCCTGGGAAAATCGGGCGGGCGTTACCTGCTCGCCGGGACCCAGAAATCACTGCTGGATCTTTCTCGTATCGCCTGCGAAATCACGGGCACAACTCCCCCACGCTTCGCCTCACCGATTTGGATGGCGCACATGGCGTTGCCCTTCGGCGCGCTTGTGAGCGCTATCACAGGCAAAGAGCAGAAGTTCACGAGCGATTCGTTGCGCGCGGTAACGCATCACCAGAAGATATCGCACGAGAAAGCATCGCGAGAATTGGGATATGCGGCTCGGCCTCTGCAAGAAACGATTTCGGATACGTACAAGTGGTTCGTCGATGCGGGCTATGCGTAACGCTACAGAGCCAAGGCAACAATATAGATGACTGAGAAGGATCTTTACGATTACTTGCTGATAGCCGGGTTTGTGTCCGCGGGAGTTGTCTTTATTTCCCTGTTCTTTGTGGTGGCGCCTTATGGCCGGCACACGCGAGCAGGTTGGGGGCCGACGCTTCCAAACCGGCTCGGTTGGATCATTATGGAAACTCCGGCCGTATTTTCGATCCTCTATTTTTGCTTGACTGCGAAGTCAGGCTCCTTGGGTATCGTGTGGATTTTTCTCGCGTTATGGCAGACGCACTATGTTTATCGCACCTACATTTTCCCGTTCTTACTGCAGTCGCGTGGAAAACGTATGCCCTTGATGATTCCGTTGTCGGCGATCGTCTTCAACGTTTTCAACGGCTATCTAAATGGCCGGCACCTTGCGTGGGCGGCGGAAACGTATTCTGCTGAATGGTTGCGCGATCCACGCTTCATCGTTGGAGCTGCGTTGTTCCTCGCCGGATTTGCAATCAACATCTACTCCGATCAGGTTCTCATTCGACTACGGCAAAAGAATGACACGGGCTACTCGATTCCTCAGGGCGGGTTGTATAGATGGATTTCGTGCCCAAATTATTTCGGCGAACTAATCGAGTGGTGCGGCTGGGCCATCCTCACTTGGTCGGTAGCAGGACTTGTGTTTGCCGTTTGGACGGCAGCGAACCTTGCGCCGCGAGCCATCTCAAACCACCGCTGGTACCGCGAACAGTTTCCAGATTACCCGGCATCGCGCAAAGCACTTGTGCCATTTCTGATATAGGAATTGACAAATCGCCCGCTTTGGGCTTTGATGGTAAGTGCAAGGATTTTCTGGAGCGCGCAATTCATGAGCCCCCGTGTGCCCATACATGGAATCGAAATATTGGATGGATACATCGCGCGCACGCGCGATTTCATGAACGATTGGCTGCGCTTCAATCAACTCCTCGGCGCGTACACGCAGCCTAGTGTTAACAGACTGCAACTCGAAACCCATTTTCTTCAACTCAAGAGTAAACTCGCGCGCGACCATCGCGTTTTGAGCGACCGGCTTGGACCGGACTGCAAATTCACGCTTGATGTCATCAATATCATTTCGAGCGCCACCAGCCTTGAGAATATTTTCGCGCAATCTGATGTCGCCGTTAAGAAGCTGCAAAATGAATGGCACCGATCGTTCATTACCGTCAACGAGACACTCGGCAATCTTGAAGACAAGCACAAGCGCGCGGAAGCGGGCGAGCGCGTAAACGTTGGCGGGCTCTGGATTCAGGCGAAGATCAAGAAACCGTTCCCGTGGAAGACGGTCATTCGGTACGGCGGTGGCGCGGTGGCGGTGTTGCTTGTGCTGTTCACAGTCTATTTCATGCGGAATTTCCTCGGGTTTTGGGCGCCGGGCGCGGGTGATGGAATGGCCATCACCGCGAACATGACCGATGAAGAAAAATTGCACGTAATGATATCGACCATGAAAGCGGCAACCGAAGCCGGCGATATTGACATGATGATGACGGCTTTCGCGGACAACTTTTCGTTTGAGCAAGGCGGTAAAACCGAAGTGCGGGCACTTCTACAGGCCTATAAGGTACAGGGCGGATTTGAAGGCGCCGTTTTGGATACCGCGAATGCGAATATTCAAATAGACGGCGACAAAGGGAAATTTGCGCCAGTGGAGTTTATTGGGCCCCGCGACCAAGTCACACTGGCCGTAGTAGGCGAACGAAACGGCGACCGCTGGCTCATTACCGGCATGGCGGGGTTGCAGTAAGAAAGGCGCTCGGTACGGTAACCGGGCGATAGAGATTCGACTTATTTGCTACCGGGGCGCTACGTCTACGCTGGTGTCTACATGGCGGCGGAATTCGCGCTTGTTCAGTTCGAAGTCTTGCGGGATGAGCGTCGGGTATGCGTTATTGAAGCAGGCGAGGCAGAACTGGTCTTTGCGCATGCCGGTCGCGTCGATCATACCGTCAATAGTCTGGAATTTGAGCGAGTCCACGCCGAGGAACTGGCGCATCTCCTCCACGCTCATCTTGGCGGCGATAAGTTTTTCTTTTTGTGGCGTGTCGATGCCGTAATAGCAGCCGTTGATAATCGGCGGGCAACTGATGCGGAAGTGAATTTCCTTTACATTGCATTTGCGCAGCATCTTGATAATCTTCTTCGAAGTTGTGCCGCGGACGATGCTGTCATCTACAAGTACGATGCGTTTGCCTTCGACGGCGGATCTCGCCGGGTTCAGTTTAATTTTCACCCCAAAGTCGCGGATCTGCTGGTCAGGCTCGATGAAAGTGCGGCCCACGTAGTGGTTGCGGATGAAACCCATGTCGAATGGTATGCCAGACTCGTGCGAGTAGCCGAGCGCCACCTGGTTCGAGGAGTCCGGCACGGCCATGACAATGTCTGCTTCGACATCATCTTCTTTTGCGAGATTACGGCCCAGTTGCTTGCGCACTTCATCGACACTATGCCCGAATACGACGCTATCCGGCCGCGCTACGTATACATATTCGAAGATGCAGCGTTTCGGTTCGACGGCTTCGAACGGACGGACTGAACGGATGCCGTTGCGATCAATCAAGACCACCTCGCCCGGTTCGATATCGCGTACGTGTTCTGCATCGATAATATCGAGGGCGCAGGTTTCGCTGGCGAGAATGTAGGAACTACCCAGCTTACCGAGTACCAAGGGACGGAACCCGTGTGGATCGCGCGCGGCCACGATTTCTTCACCATTTGTTGCCAGAATCGAAAAGGCGCCGACCACTTTTTGCAGTGCGTCGATCACGCAATCGACAAAGGAACCTTCACGTGATTTCGCGATGAGGTGAATTATTACTTCAGTGTCGGAGGTCGCCTGGAAAATATGACCGTCAGCTTCGAGTTCGTCTCGCAGCACGGAGGCGTTGGTAAGGTTTCCGTTGTGGCAGAGCGAGACCGAACCATAACGGTACGAGCGCATGAACGGCTGGACGTTTTCGAGGACGCTGGTGCCGAAAGTCGAGTAGCGCACGTGGCCGATTGCAATGTCGCCCTTTAGTGGCTTGAGGCGGTGCGGCTTGAACACGTCCGCAACAAGCCCCACGCCGCGATGGCCGATAAGTTGACCGTTGTCAGATGCGACAATTCCCGCGCCTTCTTGCCCGCGGTGCTGCAGGGCATAGAGGCCGAGATAGGTAAGTGTCGCCGCGTCCGGGTGGCCGAACACGCCAAACACGCCGCACTCTTCGCGCAGGTGGTCGCCGTCAAAATCGTGCGCCGAATCGTCCAGGTCAGCATCGCTGTGCATGATCAAAAGTCCCTCTTTCCTGTGAGCTTTCGATAGGCCTCGACATATTTCTCGCGCGTTCGCAGCGCCACGTCTTCCGGCAAGGGCGGTTGCGGCGAATTTTTGTCCCAATCCGTGGTTTCCAGCCAATCGCGCACGAACTGCTTGTCATAACTCGGCTGACCACGTCCCGGCGCATACCGATCCGCTGGCCAGAACCGCGACGAGTCCGGCGTCAGGATTTCATCCGCCAAAATCAGCCTGCCCTCACGGGTGCCGAACTCGAACTTTGTGTCGCACAAGATTATACCCTGAGTGGCCGCATATTCGTGCGCGCGAGAATAAACGGCTATCGCTGTGGACGACGCCTTCTCGCACCAATCGTGCCCCAGTATTCGCCCCGCTTCCTCGGGGGAGATGTTGATGTCGTGGCCCGATTCTGCCTTGGTCGCCGGCGTAAAGATCGGCGCGTCCAACCTGCTGGACTCAACAAGACCCAGAGGTAGTTTGATTCCGCAGACTGTGCCGTGCTGTTTGTATTCCTTCCAGCCGCTGCCGGCGAGGTATCCGCGCACGACAAACTCGACAGGAAACATCGCGCAGCGGTGGACGAGCATGGAGCGGCCTTCAAACTGCTCGGGATATGCACGAAATTCTTCGGGGAAGTCGGCGATGTCCGCGGAAATCAGGTGGTTTTCGACAAGGTCACCCATCTTCTCAAACCAGAACAAGGACATTTGGGTGAGGATCTTACCCTTGTCTGGGATACCGACGGGATTGATCCAGTCGAATGCGGAAATGCGGTCGGTGGCTACGATGAGAAGTTGCTCGCCGAGGTCGTAGATGTCGCGCACCTTGCCGCGTGCGGCAGGCGACCGTTCAGGGATACGCGTTTCGCAAAGTGCAGCGGACATTATTTCGTCACCCTACTCCAGCAGCAAAAGCTTTCAGCGCAAGATAGCTCATGCGTCGCCGAAAACTGCGCAGACCGGAGCCAAGCGCCACGTTCGGCGAACGAGGCGCTACTGTACGCTATTTTCAATTAAAAAATGTCCCTTGGAGATGTGGGCGATTCACTTCAAGCAAATCATCCAGCAATGCACGGCAACCCGTTGCATCCGGAGTCAGGGGATGCTCCAGCAAGGCCTGGAACGCTACTTCCTTATCGCCTGTCACGGCGGCTTGCACGGTCAACGACTCGTAGGCCTTGATGTTCTGCATCAACCCGCGAATGATCGGCGCGGGCGCGGTCTGCGGGACTGCCTTCGCGCCGTCTTTGCCAATGATCGACGGCACTTCGACCGATGCATCGTCGTCGAAGGTCGGAATCGCGCCGTTATTCTTCGTGCAAATGATTTGCGTATTTTTCGTGTCGTTCTCGATTGCGTCGATTAAGTAGAACGCCGCAGTCGAATAATGGGCTCCGCCACGCTTTGAAAGCTCAGGCGGTTTTTCGTTCAACTCTTTTTGCTTGTATTTCTCGAAGAGGCTGGCCTCTATCTCGACAACCTGTTCGCCGCGTGTCTTGTCCTGTTTCTTGATCTTCGCCAGGGCAGCATCCGGAGCGTAAAAATATTGCAGGTAGCCGTTAAGGTACATGCGCAGGCTCTTCATGGAAGCGCGCATGCTCTCGCAAATTGCGGGGTCTTCCCACTCTTTGTCCGCGACTTCGATAAGTTTATCTAGCACTTCGTTGGTGCGGTCCATACCCTCAATTGTGAAGTGCCGAATCCACGCAAGGTGATTCAGACCGACATAATCGAGCTGCACGTCCTCCATCTTCGCGCCGGTGTGTTTGACGACTTCCATCGTGATGCCAATGGGGATATTGCAGAGTCCAAAGCTCGTGATCTTGCTGTGTTTGATGAGTGCTTCGGTGACAATGCCGGAAGGATTCGTAAAGTTCACGAGGTATCCGTCCGGCGCGAGTTCTTCCATGGCATGCGCAATGTCGAGGATACGCGGTATGGTGCGCAGCGCGCAGCAAAAACCGCCGACGCCCGTCGTTTCCTGGCCGATGATGTCGTGGCGCAGGCCGAGCTTTTCGTCTTCAATGCGAGCCTGAATGCCGCCGACGCGCAACTGCGTCACGACGTATTTCGCGCCTTTCACCGCCTCGCGCATGTTCGTCGTGTGGTGAACGGTAAAAGGATTGCCATGGCGCTCCGACATGCGGCGCGCGAGGCCCGCGGTGATCTCGAGGCGTTCGACGTTAGGGTCCATCATCCAGATTTCGGTGATAGGAATTCGGTCGAGTCGTGCGAAAAGGCCATCTACAAGTTCCGGAGAATACGAACTAGCCCCGCCAATAACTGCAAGCTTCATGTAAAAAAGGAAACCTCCGCGCGGCCACGCTTCATACTGCCATTGAATGTCTAGGATGGAAATCGTGTGCATTCGGGTGCACCGCCTGCACGCGGAGAGGATACCGGTGAAATTGTGCAAAATCAAACCTAAAATAGTGCCCAACGCCCAATCTTTTCACTGGAAATTCATTGAGATTCGGTCTATGGTACTGCAACGTAGGCAGTTATCGTTAGTTGGGGTAGCGTGTCGGGCATGGTTGGCTTCGATCTGGCTTGGGTCCTTTCGGGCCTCTTTCTGATCCCCTACTTATTGTGGGGCATCTATCTATTACGCCAACGCCTGGCGCACGATGTCGATCTCGATCGCACGGTTGAAACTTTCACCGTCGTCTTTCTCATTATCTTCTTCATTTTCGAATTTACGCTGATTAAGATCTGGCTAGAAAATGACATCGTATCTCTGGTTTTCGCAACGCTTGGGCTGGCCATTTCCGGCTTTGCTCTTTATGGCCCCCTCGTTATGTCTTTTGGATCGCATTTATTGATTGATATCCTGATGCCGACTGGACGATATAACCCTGCGGAGCCGCGTTATGGCGCTGCCGAGGGCTTTGAGTTGCGAGGGGACTTCGAAGGCGCGGCGCGCGAGTTCATCAATATCGCGCGGAAGTTTCCGAAAGAAACGCGGGCTGCGTTGCGCGCCGCGGACAACTTGATGCTTATCGGCCGTCCAGAAGTTGCCGCACCGTGGTTTGAGGCAGCTTTAGAAACAATCAAAGATCCAGAAGAAGCACTTTCTGTGGTAAATCGGCTGAGTGATATCTACAACCTGGAGCTCAAGCAGCCGGCAGAGGCACGCGAGGTGTTGGAAGAATATTTGGAACGGTTTCCGGCTGCTGAGTACGCGGCGTCAGTGAGACGGCGCGTAGAGGGGATGTCAGAGGTTTCCGGACCCTCGTATCTCGTTTAGCCAGTTCATCAAGCTCTATCTGCGAAATTGTGCAAAATATTTGGTATGAACTAGTTATATCCAAAGCCGCAGCGAATATCTTCGCGATTTTCGCTGTTTTCGCAAATACCTTGTTTGCCTATTCTTTGATATGTCGGGTAAACTCTCATCAGAGTTATGGCCGGTAATGGCCTCCGGTGGGTAGAGTAGTTTGAGGGTTTACAGTGCATCCGTATCGTGTCTGCGTAGCAGATGACCATGAAGAAGCGGCTCTCGTCCTAGTTGAAGGATTGCGCCGCCACAATTACGACGCATTTGCGGTCCATACCGGGGCCGAAGCCATTGAAGTGTGCGCGAAAGGTGACGTTGATCTGGTTCTGCTCGACATTTGTTTTCCAGACATCGATGGCTACGAAGTCTGCAAGAAAGTGAAAGCGATGTCGGCCGCGGCGGATACGGTGGTCATATTCGTCAGTGTCAAGGGGTCGCAGGAAGATATTGCAAAAGGCTATCACCTTGGCGCGGCGGATTACAT
This sequence comes from Candidatus Hydrogenedentota bacterium, assembly GCA_020848835.1. Taxonomy (GTDB): domain Bacteria; phylum Hydrogenedentota; class Hydrogenedentia; order Hydrogenedentales; family SLHB01; genus JABWCD01. Next base: position 8,520 of record JADLHJ010000018.1, on the reverse strand, counting down.
TACCAAACCGTATAATCTTCCGATGGTGATGGTGCGTGTGGACGCTGCGATGCGCACGAAGAATCTGCGTGATCGCCTGCGCGAGCAGGAAGAGTTGGTTGATTCTGTTTACACCGACCACCTGACCGGTCTTCGCAATCGCCGCTTTTTGATGGAGAGATTACAGGAAGAAGTCGAAGAAGCGTTCCGCCACGATTATCCCGTTTCGTGCATTGTGTTCGACGTGGACGAAATTCACGCGATTGATGACGAGTTGGGTCCGGTGTCGCTCGACGATTTACTCGTCGAACTTGGTATGGCGTTGCGCAACTATTCGCGTACCTATGACATCCTCGCACGCTTCGATGGTACGGTATTCGCTGCGATCCTCCCTCACACCCCGCTCGATCAGGCGACGAAGTATGCCAGCAAGATTATGAGCGAAGTGGATAGCACTACTTTTTCGGATCCAAGTTTTCCGACGGAGGTACGTCTGACTGCGGGCGTCGTTTCGTGCCGGAATGGTAAGCAGTTTGGCGCAGATTTCGTGCTCGGTGAAGCGATGCGCGGATTATTGCGGGCAAAGGGCATGCCGAAAGGCGAGGATCGGTTGTGCGCTTTGAATCTCGCCGAAGCAAGCTAACTTAGAATCAAGAGCAAAACGGGCGCGAGACCTTGCGGTCTCGCGCCCGTTACTTTATTGATTTATCGCGCGTCGACCGTCACACCCGGCCAGTCATCCGTGCGGAAGGGCGATGCGGGTAGGCCGAATCCGTTGTATAGATCGCAGATGGGGTTGTCACCCCAACCGTAGCGGACTGCGACCGGCTTGGGAACATCCGGCGACGAGACGCGCACTTCTTCGCCAACGATTTCAGCGTCGGCCCAGTGGTAGACCTTGTCTTCACCGGCGACTGCGAACCCGCGGAGCGGACCGCCCGCGTTGTTGTTCTTGAGACCTTTGTCTGCGTTCGTGAACTTCACGAAGGCGTTGCTGCCATCGACGCGCAGCGATTGATACATCGGACCTTGGTCTGGCCAATCAAGACCATAAGCAACTTTTAGCGCGGAAAGCGCGAGGCGCAAACCGACGTCTTGTTTATTACGCGGGTGGATGTCGTCGGCCTGGCCGATGTCGATGATGGTCGCCATGCCCGTGCCTTTGAGACCGAGCGTGCGCAGTTGCGCTTCACGCAGTTCCGCCCATGCGGACGGCGCGTTTGCATCGGGGTTGGTCTTCATGAAGTTGGCGAGTTGCACGAAGAAGAATGGGAAATCGCCTTCGCCCCAATTCTTGCGCCAGTCGGTGATCATCGTCGGGAAAAGGCTGCGGTATTGATACGCGCGGCCCGCGTTGGATTCACCTTGGTACCAAATCGCACCCTTTATGCCGTAGGGAATCAAGGGCTGGATCATGCCGTTGTATAAGCCTGACGTGCGGTGCGGATGATCGGGGCCAAGCGGCGCGCCCGGTTTCTTTGGTTCAGGCTGGTTAGCTGCCTTCGCGGCGTCGGCGGCCTTCTGCCATTCGGCCATCGCTTTGTCGAACTCTTCCTTTGCTTTTGGATAATTAGCAAGGGCTTCGTCCCAACGCTTTACTATGGGTACGCAATCGGGATTCGCCTCGAGGCTGGGACGGCTGGTCCAAGCCTCGGCCGGCGTTCCGCCCCAGGAACTGTCGATGAGACCGATTGGTACCTTCAATGACTGCGCGAGGGTGCGTCCAAAGAAGTAGCCTACCGCAGTAAATTCGGGAATTGTCTCGGGCGAGCAGACTTCCCACTTACCCTGGCAGCCGTTCAGCGGTTCAGCCGCGACTTTCTTTTCAACAGAGAACAGGCGAATGTAGGGATGGTTCGCGTTTTTGATTTCTTCTTCAGGGTTGTTTGAAAGCTTGACCGGCCATTCCATGTTTGACTGGCCCGAGCAAACCCACACGTCGCCAACGAGTACGTCGTTGATCAACGCTTCAGAACGGCGCGCCTTAATGTGCAGTATGAAGGGCCCGCCCGCCATTAACGGTTCAAGTGAGACTTTCCATTTGCCGTCCTTGTCCGATTTTGTCTTAACGGTCTGGCCAGCAAACGACACGTTCACGCGCGTGTTTGGCGCGGTCTCGCCCCAGACCGGCACCGGAATTTCGCGCTGCAAGACCATGTGGTCCACGAACAGCGTCGATAAGGTAATCGCCGGTTTGCTCCGGCTGGGTTTTGCTTCGTCCGCGGCGAATGCCGTACTCGCCGCCAGCATCAGCGCGAGTAAAAACGTACTGGTTGCTCTCATGGTCTGCCCTTTCGCAAGTGTGGAAAATGCCCCGTACCATTACGCCACGAATGGCCGGGACATTCAAATCGTCCAGCCGAATTGGATTTCGGCTTGAATTGGGGTCAAACCGAAGATGAGCCGAATTCCAATTCGACGCTACACAATTCCCAAGTCTTTGAACGTCTGAATTTCGCTATTCGCGTAGCCAGCGCATCGCAAAACGTCGGCAGTATCTGCGCCGAGGTTTGGCGGCGACATCCGGAGTGCTCCGGGATTCTCCGAGAACTTAATCGGAATTCCGAGCTGCCGCACCGTTCCCTCGTTTTCGTGCTCCATAGTCGTAAACATTTCGCGATCAATCAACTGTGGATCGCACGTAGCTTCTTCAATTAAATGCACTGGGCCGACACACACGTTTTTGTCTGCGAAGAATTCGTCCCATTCGGCGCGGGTCTTCGTGCGAAAGATGTGCGCTAAGTCGTCGTAGATTCTATCCGCGTCGTCGATATTTAGTTGCTCGGGGATGTAGCGCTCGCGGTCGAGCGCGCGGCAGAGGTTTGCCCAGAACTGTGGTTCGAGGCAGCCTACGGTGATGTGGCCGTCCTTTGCGGGATAGATTGCGTAGCACGGGAACTGTCCGAGCAACATGTGTTCGCCGCGCTTTGGGCTGAAGCCGGTGCCGAAATACCAGCCGGCGAAAAGCGAGAGCCAATACACGACGCCATCGGTCATGGAGATGTCGATGAACTGGCCTTTGCCGGTTGTTTGGCGTGAGATGAGTGCGGCGAGTATGCCGATGATCGCCATCTGCGCGCCGCCGCCGATGTCCGCGATGGTGAGGCCGGGGACTGTTGGCGGGCCGTTTTTGGGTCCGAACTGATCGAGCGCGCCGGCGATGCCCATGTAGTTGATGTCGTGGCCGGGACGGTTGGCGTAGGGTCCGGTTTGGCCGTAGCCGGTGATCGCGCAATAGACAAGACGCGGGTTCACTTCTTTGAGCGCGTCGTAACCGACGCCGAGCTTATCCATCACGCCGGGACGAAAACCTTCGACAAGCACGTCTGCATCGCGCACGAGACGCTTGAAGATTTCTACGCCTTCCGGTGTCTTGAGGTTGAGCGTCATGCTGCGTTTGTTACGGTTGAGCACGAGGTGCATGTAGCTCTGGTCGCCTTTGAAAGGCATGAACTCGCGGATGTAATCGCCACGGCCGGGCTCTTCGACTTTAATTACGTCCGCGCCGAGATCGCCGAGCAGCATCGTGCAGAAACCGCCGGGCAAGAGGCGGCTGCAATCGATGACTTTGATTCCGTCGAGTGGACCGCTCATGAAAGCGTTGTCCGCAGATTACGCAGATGAATGCAGACTACAACGCGAAGCCGAGCTTCGAAGACAAGTGCGTTCCCAAGCACAGCTTGGGAACGAGAATACGCGCTTCTCATTTGATTGCGACGTGTTCGCTGGAGGCTTTGGCGTCGAGCAGCGATGGCGGGAACGCTAGGTCTTCCTCGGCGAGGATGCCCTGTTCGAGCCAGGTGTGTTTGCCGTCGAGGACGGCGAGGGCAGTTTTGTATTTTGCGTCGTCGTCGTTGTGCCAGAGATCGTGGAAGATGCGTTCGACTTTGCGGCGTGCGCTGCGGCAGAAGACGTCTGCGAGTTCGGCGGCGTTTTCCGCGTCGGTGTGTTTGTGGTGTTGCATGGTGCGCGCGCGGCGGATGGCGCAGGCCATTGCGAAGAGTTCCATCGCAACATCGACGATACGAAATAGGTAGACCTGTTTATGTTGTAGTTTCGCCTTGTAAACGACCATGCCGTGGAAGATTTCGCGGGCGAGTTTGCGCGAACTTTTTTCGATGAAGCGCATGTGTGTTTCGAGCGCGCCGTATTCGAGATGGCCGTGCGCGTCGTAGCGGCGCCAACTCGAACGGACGAGCCAGCGCGAGGGATACCACGCCGCGTAGAACGCCGCGACTTTTGGAAGGGACGCAAGTTTTTCATTTGATGATGCTTCGGGATCGACCATCGCGCCGGCGACTTGAAGATGTTTATCCACGGCTTCGCGCGCGATGAATAGATGCATGATCTCGCTGGCGCCTTCGAATACTTTTGTGATGCGGGAGTCGCGCAGCATGCGCTCGACGCCGATCGGCTTTTCGCCACGCGCGACGAGCGAGCGCTCGGTCTCGTAGCCGCGTCCGCCGCGTATCTGGAAGGTGTTATCGACGATCTCCCACGCGCGGCAGGTGTTCCACTCTTTCGCCGCAGCCGCTTCGAGGCGGATGTCGCAGTTGCCGCGCACAGCCATTTCCGCGGCGAGATAGGCGATAGCATCCATTGCAAAGGTGTTCGCGGTCATGTCGGCGATCATGTGCGAGATGGCCTCGTGTTTACCGATGGGTCTCCCCCACTGTACGCGTTCGTTCGCCCATTTACGGCAGATCTCGATGCACTTTTTTGCGGTGCCCACTGCGCCCGCGGGAACCGATAAACGGCCGACATTTAATACCGTGAGTGCGATCTTCAGTCCTTTGCCTTCGCCGCCGACGAGATTTTCCTTGGGCACGCGCACGTTGGTGAATTGCATGACGCCGTTTGCGAGTGCGCGCAGTCCCATGAAGCGGCAACGGTGCGTGACCTCGACACCGGGCCAATCCGTTTCGACGACGAAGGCGCTGATCTTTTTGGAATCAGGATGCTTCGCCATCACGATCAGCAACTTCGCGAGCGTGCCGTTCGTACACCAGAGCTTCGTGCCGTTGAGGATGTAGGCATCGCCTTCGGGTGTGAGGGTCGCCGTAGTCGCGAGACGCGCGGGATCGGAGCCCACATCCGGTTCGGTCAACGCGAAGGCGGAGATGTCGCCCGCGGCGCAGCGCGTTAGGTACTTTTTCTTTTGTTCGGGCGTGCCGAACTGTTTGATCGTCTCCGGTACACCGACGGACTGGTGTGGCGACAACAGACCCAGCAGGTTGCCCTCGAAGCTCGCGAGCATTTCCATGAGCTTGCACCATTCGACCTTGTTCAGGCCGTGGCCGCCGTATTCTTTGGGCACGAGCAGGCCGAAAGCACCCATCTCTGCGAGGGCATCTAGCACGTGCTGCGGGTATTCGCCGGTTTCGTCGATCTCAACGGGATCCACCTCTTGCGAGAAGAAGGTGCGCAGCTTTTCATAGACGGGTTTGAACTCGGGGCGCGTGCCGTCGAGGGGGTATTCAGGCAGGAGGTCGGGGCGGAAGCTGCCGAGGAACAACTCGCGCAGGAAGCTCTGCTGCCATTCGGTCTGGCGCGATTCTTCGGCAACTTTGCGGGACTCGAGTTCGCTGGTGTGCTGACTCATGGCGCGACCCTCCCTCGGCAGAAACGTGCTCGACTTATGCCCCTCCGTAAACAGAGCGGTCAATTCGATTATGGGGGGCTGCCCTGATAAAGGCAAGGGCTATTTAAGAGAAGGGCGCGATACGCGGAGGCATTCGTGCCTTTCTATCCTCTCATAATGTAGCCCAATGCCTTGCACTTTCGGTGCGGTCATGCACCGCGGATCGCGCGGATCACACGGATGGAGTTTTGGGAGACAAGGGGGAAATGGATGACAAGTGGGGATGGGAAGTATGAGAAGTATGGGATCTATGGGAAGCGGGCGTGCGGATCAGTCAACTCTGAAAGACGAAATATGATTGCGAGTTGTTATGAAGCGCGGCTGCGATTGAGGTGCGTTCTTTGGGGTGATGGACGGGATGAACAAAATGGACGGGATATATTCTCTATCCATTCCGGACAAATAGAGATTGCGGGTAGGAGGCGGGACGAATGGCGTTGATGTGTTCAGTCTCGTCTCCGACGGCACTCATTATGTAGCCCAGCGCGTTGCACTCTTGATGCGGTGATACGCAGTGGATCGCGCGAATCGCTTAGATGGAATTTTGCGAAACTAGGGGGAAATCGCTGACAAGTAAAGATGGGTTGTATGAGAAGTATGAGAAGTATGAGAAGTGTGGGAAACAGCGAAAGCGATTGGTTCTATGCGATTATGAATTCGGGGCCGCGTCGCTACGAACGGCATTCACCTGTTCTGAGAGCATATAGAAGATCGCCCGGCTCAATTTCCGCGACGTCGTCAAGAGATTTGACTCGCGCTCGCCGATGGTAATCCATCTATAGGGACCAATGCTGCTTGCGTCGAATCGAATGTACTTGCCTAACAGAAAACAGCCTCGCCATCCCGTACTTACTCGCCGAACATCGGCGATAGTTGGATAGGGCACGGCGAAAGAGATTGAATCGCCCTCAAAAGCCAGACTGTCCCGCTCGAAACGAAGTACTCCGATATCGTCCGCATCTTCAAGGAATGATCGGATCCCTCTCCGTTCCCGTGGCTCAAAAGTAATCTGTACGCAATATTGAGGTAGAGCGGAATTCGCGATACGCATCGTAGCGCAGAGATTCTTGACCAGAGGGTTCGCCAATGCAAGAGGAAGGAATATTCCAAACACTAATACCGCAACAGGCAAACTTATCCACATAGTTACCATAACAACCGCGTTAAGAAGCGAAATCGCGTCAGCACTCGCGTGAGCAATACCCATAATTATTGCGGCTAGAAGACCGAGCATCAGCGGTATACAGCCGATGGACACCAATATCATCAGTGCGAAAACAATAGAAAAAGCGTTGGCGAGTACTACAAATGGAAAGTTAAAGCGATGAGGCGGTCGAATTTCGATATGAGGAGGGGTCTGTAATTCCATATAACAGCAGGCTCCCTACTCGTACTATAGGGAATTTCTGAGACCTATCGCAAGAGAATTAAATCGCTAGCACTCTCGGTCAAATTATCGCAAGAGCGCTTTAACAGGTACTTTCCAATGAAGTGCGTTACACCACCGTCTCTACCTTCGGAATTTCGGCTTCGGCCGCCTGAATGACTTCGTCGTCGAGTTCGTAGTCTTGGAGTTTGTTGGCGAGGTACGACTCGTACGATGACATATCGAAATGGCCGTGGCCGCTTAGGTTGAAGAGGATTGTCTTCTTCTCTCCCGTTTCTTTGCACTTGAGTGCTTCATCGACTGCCGCGCGGATGGCGTGGCCGGATTCGGGTGCGGGGACGATGCCCTCGGCTTTGGCGAACATGAGGCTGGCTTCGAATACTGGGTTTTGCTTGACCGCCACGGCGCGGATTATGTCTTGGTGCGCGAGGTGCGCGACTTGTTGCGCGACGCCGTGGTAGCGTAGGCCGCCCGCGTGGATGCCGGGGGGCATGAAGTTGCTGCCCAGCGTGTATTGCTTGAGCAAGGGCGTGAGGTGTGCGGTGTCGCCGAAGTCGTAGGCGTAGAGTCCGCGCGTGAGTGTTGGGCAGGCGGCGGGTTCCGACGCGATGATGTCGGTCTTCAATTTCTTTACGATCTTGTCTTGCACGAATGGGAATGCGAGGCCGGCGAAGTTCGAGCCGCCACCACAACACCCGATCACGACATCGGGATAATCGCCGGCGAGTTCCATCTGCTTCTTCGCTTCGAGTCCGATGATGGAGTTGTGCAGGAGGACGTGGTTCAACACGCTGCCGAGCGCGTACTTGATCGAACCGCCGCTCTTTGCGGCGACCTCTACCGCTTCGGAGATCGCCATGCCGAGACTGCCGGTCGAATCCGGATCGCGTGCGAGAAATGCGCGGCCGCTGTCGGTGGTGTTGCTGGGACTCGGTACAACCTTGCCGCCGTAGGTCTCGATGAGGATGCGGCGGTAGGGCTTCTGTTCATAGCTCACGCGCACCATGTAGACGGTGCATTTCACATCGAACATGCTGCACGCGATCGATAGCGCAGTGCCCCATTGTCCCGCGCCGGTTTCGGTGGTGATTTCGTTGATGCCGCTTTTCTTGTTGTAGTAGACCTGCGGCACGGAGGTGTTGATCTTGTGGCTGCCGGAGGGGCTGACGCTTTCGTTCTTGTAATAAATCTTCGCAGGAGTGCCGAGCGCTTTTTCCAGTCGATACGCGCGGCGCAACGGCGTCGGACGCCACAGGCGGTAGATGTCCATTACTTCGCCGGGAATCGAAATGTCGCGCTGGGCCGACATTTCCTGCTCAATCAACGGCTCCGGAAAAATCGCCGCGAGATCGCCTGGCTCACATGGCTTCATCGTGCCCGGGTGCAAAGGCGGATCCATCGGCACCGGCATGTCCGCGACGATGTTGTACCAATGATCCGGCATCTGTGCCGGGTCGAGCAGGATGTTGTAGCGATTCATATTGACTCCCTCCGCGCGTGTCGCGGGTAAGCG
>JADLHJ010000017.1 GCA_020848835.1 Candidatus Hydrogenedentota bacterium | reverse complement strand
TTGTTCCGTCCGGCGAGAAACCGACATCGATTACGGAATCTTCGTGCTCAGGTAGACGAAAGATTTCCTTGCCGGTTTGCAGATCCCATAAGCGCGCGGTGCGATCCTCGGATCCGGTGAGGATTTGGGTTTGGTCCTGTAAGAACTTGACGCCAAATACCTCGCCGGTATGGCCGATAAGTTCGTGTATGCGCTCGCCAGTAACAGTCGCCCAAATCTTGGCCGTGTGGTCTTTCGAAGTCGTGCATATTCCCGTGCGATCCGGAGAGGCCGCGATACGGTAAATCGGGCCATCGTGCCCCTTCCATGCGTGGATTTGCTTACCGGTAGCCACATCGACGATGTGAACAGTGCCGGCATTGGTGCAAAGGAAGAGTTGATTGGCAATCAGGCAGTTGTCAGTCACGTTGGCGCCTGTTTCATGCCCGCCGAATCGCGCGACTAACTTGGCGTCCGCTACGCTCCAGATTTGAAGTGCGTCATCGGCGGTGCGTGTGATGATGTTTGCACCATCGGGTGTGAACTCAATGGAACGCGCGGTTACTGTGTGTTCCACGTCCTGCATCGCGTTCAATACTTCCAGCGTCGTAGAATCGATAATGCGTAAGTGCCCATTGTCCAGAGCGAGTGCGATATGCAGACCGTCAGGACTGAAACTCGCCGCAGTTATCCCAAGGTTGTCAACGCAAATACGGCCAACCATGTGTCCATATGTACTTTCCCAAGCGCAGACGGTCGAAGCTCGCGACCATCTGCCGGTGAGAAATTTCGATCCGTCTGGTGAGCAGGCGAGTAGAGCGGGTGTTTCCCCGTCGTGATTGCGCGGTTGGCGGAGGTCGCCACTGCTGGTTGTGGTCCACGTCCGAACGGTTTTGTCGCGCGAACAAGAGGCAAACTCTGTACCGTCCTGTGCGGAAGCGACACAGAAGATCAGATCTTGATGGGCGGAAACACAACGGTGTTCGTTTTCGGCCGTGTTCCAATACACCAAGAAACCATTTGGCATGCCTGCGACAATTCTGGCGTCGTTTATGAACGTAAGGCTTCGGCATCCGGTGGGAATTTGCAGTTCTTGCAGTGGACTCGCCGACTTCAGGTCCCACGCGCTCAAGTACAGGCTTGAAGTGACCAGGAAGTCACCGTGTGGCGATGGCACAGCGCAGTACACGTCGTTGATTTTAGTTTCTTCTTGCGGAAAGCGTAGACACTTGAGCTCCGCGCCGTTGGACACGTCCCAGGTGCGAACCGTGCCATCGAAGGAACTCGATACCAGGACGGTGTTGTTTCGGGAAAAGGCCACGGAGCGTATTGTCGCCTCGTGGCCAATAAGACTTCCGACATCTGATCCAGTCTCGGAATCCCACATCCGAATGACCTTGTCTGATGAACCGGCCGCGATACGCGTGCCGTCGCTCGTGCAGTCGACGCACCGCACATCGGCTTCATTGCGCAGTGAAATCGATGTAATCTGGTGACCCGTCAAAAGATTCCAAATCCGTACCGTCCCGTCGGAACCAGCGCTCACGGCGCGGTTGTCAGTGGGAAAGCACTTCACACTGTTGACGTCATATTCGTGGCCAATCAGCGTTCGAATCAATCTGCCTGTGTGGGCATCAAGGACATGGATGTCGCCGTTTATCAATCCAATGACAAGCATTGACCCATCCGCAGAATAAGCGACGCACAACGGAAACTCGTTTAATTGAATCACCAACCGTTGCGCCGTACCCAAATGTATCTGCGGCGGGCGCAAACTGCGCAACCAAGACATCATCGTCCCGCGTTGCTCGCGCATGTCTCGCCAGGATTGGAGTAGCGTTTTCAGTCTTGGCGTGTCCTGCTTCCACGGCGGCGGGTCGGTCCATCCGACTTCTGGTTCGTCATAATGCGCGGCCGCTTCCGGACAGTCATACCACCAGCAGAGGTTCCACATGCATTGGAAGAGGGTGGTCGGGTGGCGGTCAATAAAATGAATGTCGCGGCGAATGGCTTCTTCGAACAGTTCAAGAGCGCTGCGCTTCGGATGCTCGCGCGGCATCGCGGCGAGAGCGTCGTGAAAATCTCGTGCGAGTTCAAAAACCACGAGTAGTCTCGACGCTCAATAGTGAAGAGGTGAAATAGACAATCGGCTTCATCTTAATCTTGCATAGAAGTTCACACAACAATTCTCGAGAGAACGTATGGGACAAATTGGATCGAATGGTCTGCGGCTATCACTTCCAAACTTCCCACCACCGCTTAGAGGTCGAGGAATGTGGCTGGAGCTTTTCCCGAGCCTCCGAAATGCCTTGATCAGCAATCTTGATCCATTGGTTCGTTTTGGAATCACCCCCTTCCAACATCATGGATCGCGCCCGCTGAAATCCTTCAAGTGCCTGCGGTGCATCGCCTAGATTCAATTGTGCGACAGCCTTGTTCATGATGGCCATCACCCAATAAAAAAAACTGCCCGGCAGAACGGCCCCACACCGATCAAAAAAATCTAGTGCGGCCTGCGCAGCGCTTAGACATTCTTTATCGCGCCCCAAATTTCCCAGCGCACCCGACAATCCTGCGTTGCAGTGTGCTGCAAATCGCGGATAGTCGAAGTTTTCGTCCGTCTTTTGGCCATCAGCAATACCGAGTGCACGCGTGAATGATTGCACAGATCGCTCAAACTCGCCCTGATCAAATGCCTTCTTACCTTCGTTTTCCAAAGTCAAAGCTTCAATCACGTCGTTCATTTCGCCCCCCTTTTTGGTCAAGATTGCACATGCGGCTCTTAAGAGTTCTCACACTAAGAATCTTGCCTTCGAATCGAGAACTCGAAACTACTGGATGCCCGATTTGCGACGTCTCGCACTGCTGCATCCGGATCATCGGCTAGATGCCGTAACGCATTTATCGCCTCAAGTCCCCCGATACCGGTCAGCACGTCGGCCAACGCGCATCGAATTATTGCCGACGGCGTATCCAAGACTTTGATGATCGCTGGAGCAGCGGGAGGTCCCAATTTTATTAAGGCAGCCTTCGCCGACTGGAGTAGGATTCGTGCTTCGTCGGAAACTGCCTGCGCGCCAGCTGCGTCTCCTACGGCGTTTAACAATGCCGGCACGGCACGAATGTCGCGAAGATCGCCCAGAATTTCTACTCTACGCACAAGCGCCAGGATTTCACGTTTGTCACCGCTACCCGCTGCAAGTCCCGACATTATTGCCTGGTTACAAGCGTTCACCGATGAAAGCAGTATCGGTAATGCTTGCGGTCCAGCAGCGGTCAACACATTTCGGGCCCGATCTCGCGCATTGGGATCTTGTGAATCGAGTTGTGCAATGGCATCCGCAAGGGTGCTCAAATCAAATCGCGGCGAGTCTTCCTCCACTCCGGGTAAACGAAACGCGCGAATCAATGATTCAAGTTGTGACCGTCCGCTTTCGAGGAACTCGTACTGGAGCACGTACTCGGTGCCGCGGTGAATAATCGAAATCATTCCGTGCACTCCTCGCCCCATCGCAATGTCCGCGCGAGCAACATTTTCCTCGCCCGAAATCGGCGTTACGACATCGACAATCGCTTCGCCCAGTGATCCGGGTACGCCGTGCCGCAAAAAACGTTTCATTTCCTCTGCGCGTTCGCACTTGTCGTGTGGCGTCTGTTGATCGGGCGGGCCGCTCGAAATGTTGAAGCTTGCACGACCCGGCAGGATTAAGGCAATGCGGCCTCCGGCCGCCTTCAACGATGAAGTTAGAGGCTTGCGAACCCAACCCGGCGGAATAGCCAAGAAGAATTCGTGCGGATTATCGCTATTGCCCGCAGGCTGCCGGGTTGTGGTATTCCCGATTCGCAGGAGCCCTCGCAAGAACCCCATCCAACTTCCTCCATCGTTGCTTGGTTATTTAGTTAACGCACTCGATACCTTGCGACTGAGACTCTTCGACCCCTGGCAACCAAAGTGTGAATCGTATCGACAGAGTCCCAAACGAGTCTGCTGCCCATCATTGGGCCACCGGACATTTCCCATTTTCGCGAGCCCACAATAAGTTTGAACGCGTCGGGTGAGTCCATTCCAATGTAGGCCACCATTGAAGAATCTGGAGCGAACGCGCGGTCGCCCGTAATTCCATGCAACAACTCCAGCGGCGAACCATCAAGCATGATGAACTGCTTGCCATTTTCCTCAGCAGCGTATGCGAAGTGGGTCGAGTCAGGTGAAAAGGCGACCGGTGCATTCGTGATCGCGCCATGTCGCGCGCGTTCAGAACCATCGCAAACAAAAATATGCTTGCCACCGCGGTTTGCCGCGTATGCAAAGTGATGGCTATCCGGGCTGAATGTCAATATTTGGGGCTTACAGTTTATTTTTCCAAAATTGGGGTATCGCTTCCAGTTCGGATCTGCTTTCCATCCGGAAACGAATCCGTCATACTTACCCTGCAATTCTTCGTCAATGATCCAAAACCATTTCGAGCGCTGACAGACTGCATATGCAATTCGCTTTGAATCGGGACTGAAAACGATTTCTTCCAAGAAACCTTCGTGGCCACTTTTGTCGTCATGCACCCATTCGCGCTGTACTACACCGTCCACCACGAGAAATCCCTTCGTGCGTTTACGAAAGAAACGTGACCCCTCCGAGCATGCGATGTAGGCAAACCGCTTGGAGTCAGGTGAGAACTCGGGGCTCTGTTCAATAACAGCATGATACTGGCCACAATCATCGCTGTTAATCATGACATGCCAACGATTGCCCTTTTTGATAACATATGCGACGCGTTGGGAATCCGGCGAGAACAAAATTCCGCCCGGCATAAGCCCCTCAAATGGTCCGGCTATCAATCGGTTGTCGATGAATACGAACCAAGCGCCGCGGCGCCGAGCGGCATAGGCAATCTGGCGACTATCCGGGCCAATTGTGGGGCTGCTCTTTCCGACGTCGTCAAACGGGCCAAATTCTTGCTCGCCACAAACCACAAACCATTGATTCTTACGCATGGCAGCGTATGCTAACCGCGTGGAATCGGCGCTAAAGGTTAATCCCGACACCGCATCATAATGGGGATGCGCTAGCCCGTTTATTTCAACGTGAGCGCCGACGCTGTCTCTAGCAATATATGCCGCCAAAGTTGCGTCAGGCGATGGAACGAGCGATTCCACAAGCGCATTCTCGGGAATTAAAAAACTTTCGATGTGTGAGCCAGAACTACTTTGAGAAACTTTTCCGGCCGCAACGCTCGCCGTCGAAGTCGATCGCGACGTACTTGCGGTCATTATCTTGCGTAATTGAACCTCAGATTCTCCCGCAATGCTTGGTCGCGCGCCCTCCATTGTGATCATATGAATATGATTATCTTCGGCACCGGCCCAGAATTCTCCGTGCGGATAAGTACGAAGAAATCGCACCGGCGCAGGATACCATGCTTTTGCGCCACCAGACTGAGGGTCGTAAATTAAGGTCTCCAATGAGTCGACTAGCGCCCATGGCCGTTCTAAGCTACCGGCGTTCCCGATAGCTGCTGCATCGCCGCCACCATCAAGCAAACAATAGCTCAAATTTGCAAAGTCATTGATCATCGCCGTTTGAGCGCCGGAGGTGGAAATGATTGATTTGCCATCGTGGGAAAAAGCGATATCCGTGACCGCGCTATTGTGGACGTTTGCTTCTGCAACCACTCGTCGATCTGCCGTTCTCCAAAGAATTATCTTCCCGTCGGCATCGCCGGTGGCAACAAGGCTCCCATCGTCAGCAATAGCAATACTTGTAACCGCCGTACGGTGCGTCCTATGGCCTGTCCCTGTTTGAGACTGTAGATGCCACAGCCGCACTGTACCGTCAGCAGACCCTGACACGACAGACCTGTCATCCAGCGAAACCGAAAGCGAAGTAACTTCTTGTGCATAAATCACACGGTTTTCCTGAGGAAAGAACGACAAAGCTGTCAGTCGTTCGTTTGGATCCGACAAGCATTGCACTTGTGTGGTGTCATCAGTGTTCCACACACAGATGCTTCCATCCCAGCATCCTCCGACCACTTGCTTCTCGTCAGACGACAACAAGAACTGGGTGATCTCGATGTCAGAGCCTTGCCGGACAACTGCTTTGGAACCGTCGACCCCATCAACGGTCTGAATTGAAGGGTCTAGCCAACCGCGACCCTGATTTCTCGCTTCGATTGGACTATAACGCGCCGTCCGTTCCGTTCCATCCTGCGCATCATAGATGCGAATGAGTTGCTTGTCGGTCGAAAAGACTTCGCACGCGTTTTTCGAAACGGCGACTTGGGCGACTTGTGCATTGTCAATTAACACCTTGCGTTGAACGCCTTTGTTGTCCCAAAGGCGTATCGTACCGTCCCGCGAAGCGGAAACCAGCGAACTGCCATCGCCCGACAGCGCGATATCTACAATGTCTCCCGAATGATCGTGGATTCTTCCTGCCGCACCGGAGCGAAAACCTTCCCAAACACGGACGGTTCGGTCCGCCGAAGCAGAGGCGACGCGGTGACCGTCCGGCGCAAAGCATACGGAATTGACTATGTCGCGGTGACCCCTTAGGCACGTGACTTCTCGACGTTCTCGTACGTCCCAAATCCGAACTGTCCAATCCAACGATCCGGAAACAACTTGATCGCAATTTGGTGAAAACGCCACGCTCAAGACCGGCGCATCGTGTCTCCCCAACAAGTTCTCTTCCATGGTGTCCACTTCATACAGCAGTATTGAGTTATCCATCGAGCCGGCAACTATCATGCTGCCATCGGCCGACCAATCCACATTCATGATTCCCGAGCCAGGTTGGCGCAGAACGGAGCGAACTTGGCGGCCCGTAGAGGAATCCCAAATACGAATGGAATTGTCGTCCGGCACGGCGGTGCTTGAGGAACACGTTGCAATGTATTTGTCGTCTGGAGAAAACACCACCGACGCCACGGCCGCCTTATGGCCTCGCAAACATAAAAGATCGGCACCTGTTTTCGGCTCGCGTAATCGAACGGAACCATCCCACGATGACGACGCCAGCACGCGACCATCGTGTGAAAACGCAAGCCGACTCACCGCATGCTCGTGCCCCTCGTATCGACCAACCTCTGCGCCATCGGCGACGCGCACAAGCCGCACACTACCGCGTCTCGATCCGCCGTACGCGACGAATTCTCCACATGGAGAAAACGCACACGCGTTTATTGGTCCATCCGACGACTCGATACGGCCCAGCAATTGGCCGCCCATTGAGTCCCATATTCGTACGGCATTATCGACGAAAGAATATGGCGAAACTGGCGCAGATATCCCAACACGGTTCCCGCCATGAAAGATGGGGACGTCGTCGGCGGGAATCGTCGGATCGTCTCCCAAGTGCGCCGATGCTGATGCGATTCTTCGTCCTTCAACGTCGAAAGCAACACATTGAACCGGACATGTGTGACCCGACAACACGGTACACCGTGCCGCGCCGGACATTGCTTGGGGCGGGCGAATAGATCGCACCCAGCGAAAACGCGGCGTTGTCAATTCCTTTGCGCTACGCCAGTGCTCAATAAGTTCATATACGCGTGGTTCCATACGCGCGTGCGATCCTGACGCCACCCTGTCATTCATAGGTTGTTGCTCAAGATGCCTGTCCAATTCCGGGCAGTCGTACCACCAGCAGAGGTTCCACATGCATTGAAAGAGGGTTGTGGGGTGCCGGTCAATGAAATGAATATCGCGGCGGATGGCTTCTTCGAACAGTTCAAGCGTGCGGCGCTTGGGATGGTCGCGCGGCATCGCGGCGAGGGTGTCGGTGAAGTCTCGCGCAAGTTCGAAGATCATGCCTGCTCGCCGCCTTCGAGTGTAATGAACTGGATATGGTTGTTCTCGACACGGGCCCAGGCGCGCCCAGTAGTATGCGTAGCCGATTCAGATTGAGATGATGGGAAGAAAGCCACCGCTCTTGACGTGGTCGCATCACGTATTGCACTTTCTAACGGCAAACTAAAAAAATTAAAGGGATAGGCAGCAGGTCCTGCTGCTATTGCCGAAACGTCAGCCGTTCCTTCGTATTCCTTTAAACAGAGGCTAGTTGCCGCCTCCCATATGCGCACCGTGTTGTCTTTAGAGCTGCTGACGATGCGCGTACCGTCCGGCGACCACGCCAAACTGCTTACACTATCCTTATACACCTGCAGGCACTTGAGTTCTTTGCCGCTGGTTGAGTCCCATATACGCACCGTCATGTCCGTTGAGCCGCTGGCGATGCGCGTCCCGTCCGGCGACCACGCCACGCTATACACGAAGCTTTCATGTCCCCGTAGGCACTTGAGTTCCTTGCCGCTGCTCAAGTTCCATATGCGACCTGTTCCATCTCGTTTCCATATGCGCACCGTCTTGTCCCATGCGCCGCTGGCGATGCGCGTCCCGTCCGGCGACCACGCCACGCTCATCACAAAGTCCTCATGCCCCCGCAAGCACTTGAGTTCCTTACCGCTGCTCGAGTCCCATATGCGCACTGTCTTATCATCGGAGCCGCTGGCGATGCGCGTCCCGTCCGGCGACCACGCTAGGCATCTCACAAAGTTTTTATGCCCCCGCAGACATTTGAGTTCCTCGCCGCTGCTCGAGTCCCATATGCGTACCATATTGCCCCGATTCCAAATGCGCGCCGTTTTGTCCGATGAGCCGCTGGCGATGCGCGTCCCGTCCGGCGACCACGCTAGGCTTCTCACAAAGCTTTCATGCTCCCGCAGGCACTTGAGTTCCTCGCCACTGCTCAAGTCCCATATGCGCACCGTCTTATCATCGGAGCCGCTGGCGATGCGCGTCCCGTCCGGCGACCACGCAACGCTTCTCACGAAGCTTTCATGCCCCCGCAGACACTTGAGTTCCTCGCCGCTGCTCGAGTCCCATATGCGAACCGTGTTGCCATCAAAGCCACTGGCGATGCGCGGCCCGTCTGGCGACCAGGCCACGTACGTCTCAATGATTTCTTGCCCTTGCAGGCACTTGAGTTCCTTGCCATTGCTTGAGTCCCATATTCGCACCGTATCGTCCCATGATCCGCTGGCGATTCGCGTCCCATCCGGCGACCACGCAACGCTATTCACATACTGCTTATGGCCCAGCAGGCACTTGAGTTCCTCGCCGCTGCTCGAGTCCCATATTCGCACCGTCTTGTCCCATGAACCGCTGGCGATGCGCGTCGCGTCCGGCGACCACGCAACGCTATTCACATACTCCTCATGGCCCAGCAGGCTCTTGAGTTCCTCGCCGTTGCTTGAGTCCCATATTCGCACCGTCTTGTCCCATGATCCGCTGGCGATGCGCGTCGCGTCCGGCGACCACGCAACGCTCCGTACATTGCTCTCATGCCCCAGCATGCACTTGAGTTCCTCGCCGCTGCTTGAGTCCCAAATGCGCACGGTCTTATCATCAGAACCGCTGGCGATGCGCGTCGCGTCCGGCGACCACGCCACGCTACTCACGAAGCTTTCATGTCCCCGTAGGCACTTGAGTTCCTTGCCACTGCTCGAGTCCCAAATGCGCACCGTCTTATCATCAGAGCCGCTGGCGATGCGCGTCCCATCCGGCGACCAAGCCACGATCCCTACACGGTCCTCATGCCCCCGCATGATCATCTTCTGCGCTGTTCCGAGATGCACGGAAGGGGGGCGATGCGCGCGGAGCCACTCAAAACGGGGAGATCTTGCTTCCTTTTGCCTGAGCCAGCTTTCAATACGTTGGTACAGCATGGATCCTTGCCGCTGCCACGGTGGAACTTCACGCCACCCCCCTTGCGGTTCTTCATAATACTTTTCGGCTTCCGGGCAGTCGTACCACCAGCAGACGTTCCACATGCATTGGAAGAGCGTGGTCGGGTGGCGGTCGATGAAGTGAATGTCGCGGCGGATGGCTTCTTCGAAGAGCTCGAGCGTGCGGCGCTTAGGATGATCGCACGGAATCTCAGCGAGGGCGTCGGTGAACTCTCGTGCAAGATCAAAGATCATCCTTCTGCTGTGCCTTCGAGTGCTATGAGATGCAGGTGATTTGTTTCGCTTCCGGCCCATTGGCTGCGGGAAGGATGCGTTGCAATACGCTCTAGCGAATACGCGTAGTACACAACCGGCAAATCCGTTGCGGCGTCGCGGATTATGGATTCGCGCTTCAGGCCGAACAGTAGGAATGGATGTGACGCTTGGCCCGCTACAACCGCACTCGCATCCCCCATCCCCGCAAACACTTGTAGGCACACACCTGAGATGGCGTCCCATACCCGCATTGTGCTGTCCCACGAGCCGCTAACGATACGGCAACCGTCCGGCGAATACGCCACGCTAGACACAGCGCTGTCGTGCCCGTGTAGGCAGGATAGTTCCTCTCCTGTCTCGACGTCCCATACTCGCACTGTGTTGTCGTGCGAGCCGCTGGCAATCCGGGACCCGTCCGGTGAGAACGCCACGCTATATACATAACCATCGTGCCCGCGCAGGCATCGAATTTCCTCCCAGGTCTGTGTGTCCCAGATTCGAACCGTCTTGTCCCACGAGCCGCTGGCGATTCGGCATCCATCCGACGAGAATGCCACACTCGTTACGTACCACTCGTGGCCGCGCAGGCAGTGTAGTTCCTTCTGGGTCAGAGCGTCCCACACCCTCACAGTCTTGTCCCACGAGCCGCTGGCGATTCGGCATCCGTCCGAGTAGAAAGCCACGCTATTCACTCTGCCCTCATGGCCGCGAAGGCGGCGCAGTTCCTCCCCGGTCTGCACATTCCATACCAGTACAGTCTTATCCATAGAGCCACTGGCGAGTCGCGATCTGTCCGGCGAGAATGCTAGGCTTCTAATATCGTCCGAGTGGCCGCGCAGACAGCGCTTCTCCTCCCCGGTTTGGGCATCCCATAACCGTACCGTCCTGTCATATGAGCCGCTGGCGAATCGCGACCCGTCCGGCGAGAAAGCCAAGCTAAACACAGCGTCACCATGGCCGCGCAGACAGCGCAGTTCCTCCCAGGACTGGGCGTCCCATACACGCACCGTCTTGTCGTCTGAGGCGCTGACGATCCGAGACCCGTCCGGCGAGAACGCCACGCTCCCCACCTCGTTCTCGTGTCGGCATAGGCTTCCCAGCATCTCTCCAGACTGCGCGTCCCAGACGCGCACCGTTTTGTCGCTCGAGCCGCTGGCGAGTCGCGACCCGTCCGGCGAGAACGAAACACTTCTCACATCGCCCTCATGGCCGCGCAGACAGCGCAGTTCCTCCCAGGACTGGGCGTCCCAGACACGCACCGTCTTGTCCCGCCATGCGCCCGTGCTGGCGATTCGAGTACCGTCCGGAGAGAACGCCACGCACTCAACGCTGTCCTTGTGGCCGCGCAGTCGGCGCAGGTGCCTACCGGATTCGACGTCCCAGACCCGAACTGTCTTGTCCATCGAGCCGCTGGCGATTCGGCATCCGTCCGGGGAGACCGCCACGCCATGCACCCAATCCTCATGGCCGCGCAGGCAGCGCAATTCCTCTCCAGTCCGAACATTCCAGACACGTATTGTCTTGTCCTCCGAGCCGCTGGCAATTCGGGACCCGTCCGGCAAGAACACCGCGCTTTTCACTCTGTCCTCGTGGCCGCGCAGGCAGCGCAGTTCCTCCCCAGACTGGGCGTCCCAGACTCGCACCGTGTTGTCAAACGACGCGCTGGCTATCTGGGAACCGTCCGGAGAGAACGCCACGCTACTTACTCTATGCTCGTGGCCGCGCAGGACCATGCGTTGGGCCGTGCCGAGATGGACAGTTGGCGGGCGCAGGGCACGGACCCAGTGGAATGGCTTGACTTCTAATCGCCGCTGTTTACGCCAGTATTCGAGCAGCGCGTGAAGCGCGCAATTGCTTTCATCGCTCCATGGCGGGGGTTCCTTCCATCCTCCTTCCGGTTCTACGTAGTGTTTTCCCGCCTCCGGGCAGTCGTACCACCAGCAGAGGTTCCACATGCATTGAAAGAGGGTTGTGGGGTGGCGGTCGATGAAGTGAATGTCGCGGCGGATGGCTTCTTCGAAGAGCTCGAGCGTGCGGCGCTTTGGATGCTCGCGCGGCATCGCGGCGAGGGTGTCGGTGAAGTCTCGCGCAAGTTCGAAGATCATGCCTGCTCGCCGCCTTCGAGTGTAATGAACTGGATATGGTTGCTCTCCGCACCAGCCCAAGTGCGCCCCGTACAATGCGTAGCCAAATG
>JADLHJ010000016.1 GCA_020848835.1 Candidatus Hydrogenedentota bacterium | reverse complement strand
AAGCCAAATCCACGCCGGCCTCCGATTTCGGCAACCCATTTATGTTCACCGGCCGCCGCTGGGACGAAGTGCTCGGTCTCTACGACTACCGCACGCGCTACTACGACCCGGCCCTCGGCCGCTTCCTACGCATAGACACCATCGGCCCCTGGGGCGATGTCAGCAACTTTGGAAATCCATATTCATATGTGGCTAACAACCCCTGGAGCCACACGGATCCGTACGGTCTTGCCACACAAGAAGAAACAGTCGCAGCCTTTAGAGCGCTTTACGGCGCGGAAGGCGAACATATAGCAGATGTCTTTAAAGCTGCCGGTGGTTCGATGCAAATACAGGACCGGTGGTTCTGGCAAAGTTTATGGTCCTTCGACCATGACTCGAAAGCCGTCACCATCGATTCCTCGCTTGATCCCGTCGCATCGGCGCAAGCCGCTTTTGCCGCACTGAGCCAAGCTTTCACGTACTCCGACGTTAACCAATACTTCCTGGATAGCCCGGACGACTTCTCGCGGTATAGCGCTGCGCGACAGAGTGCTGTTGGCGAATCGTTCCGCATTGCCGAACAGGGCGCACAGTTCTATATTTCGGGAATTGGCGTAATGAACGAAGGTGCCGACTGGGCCATCGCAATCGAGGATCTGTCGCAAGGTAGGCGGGAGTCGATCCTCGCCATGGCGCCTTTCATTTCCGTCTTTATGCTCAAGGGCGGTAGAATTCTGATAAAGGAAGGTGACGAAGTTGTTGATGTCATTGGCCAAGGAGCAATAACCGATCCGGCTCGTTTGCTACCAGCACCAAAGGCTCGAAGCCCATTTCATCATGTTTTCCCGCAAAGGCCTGATTTGGCAAAGAGATTCACAGACTTGGGCATAGACCCCAATCAGTTTACTATGCAGATTCCAAAGTCACTGCACGACGCGATTCATAGCCGAGGTAGCCGTGGAGGTGCATGGAACAGGGCGTGGTCAAGTTTCTTCGAACTCTACCCCGATGCTTCGGCAGAAGATGTCTATCGCGAAGCAGGTAGACTAATTTATGAATTTCAACTTCCCGGCGGTCCGGTCGTTCCTTACCCAAGATAAATATTATGGAACATGCATTCATCATAAAGCCCGACGACCTTAATTGGGCAACACAAAATAGTTTGGAGGCAGCGAATATCCGGTCAGTTCCCGGTGTGCATTGTCCGAATTGTGGAATTTGGACTAATGTAGGTATTAGTTATCCTTCGGC
This sequence comes from Candidatus Hydrogenedentota bacterium, assembly GCA_020848835.1. Taxonomy (GTDB): domain Bacteria; phylum Hydrogenedentota; class Hydrogenedentia; order Hydrogenedentales; family SLHB01; genus JABWCD01. The sequence goes on along the minus strand of JADLHJ010000016.1, from coordinate 38,582 downwards.
AGAAACTGGGTCTCTAGACGCAGTAGCTGATCTTAAAACTCCTCGTCCTGTGCCACTCGATGAGTTCAAGAATATTCTTGGTCGAATTCAGCCAGTTATTGGAGCTAACCGACCGCTCAAACCGGGAACCGAACTTGGTCCTTTGCGAGGCAAGGCGTCGGGAAAGTTTGGCGATTTTGCCTGGCTAAATCCGTGGACAGTGCTTGTTCGAGAGTCTTTATGGTTTGATGCGCACAAGGCCGGAATCGATCTTGTTGGAGTTCCGGCGGAATTGGACTTCGGCAAGAAACCATTTGAATCACTGCTCGAGATTGAGGCTCTGCCAAAAGTCCAAATGTTCGTTGAGCAACCAGTTCCCATATGCGAACTATGCGGTCGTCAGCCAATTAAGATGCCCGACAGGGTCAAAGTCATCGGTTCTACCTTTGACGATTCGATACCGTTACAGCGAATCGCCAATTTTTCCACAATCCTCGTTGCCAACGAGACATTTGCGCGCTTCATACGCGAACGTGAATTGACAGACGTGCTGCTCTCGCCAATAGAAGTTGTATAAATCTGAGAGGCCGGCTTTTCATTCAATTTAACCTGTAGAGTTTCTTTCAAAGTTGAAATTCGCCCAATCCGGCCCCCACCGAGTATTAGGCGCAGGCGATTGTGCGGGCGTCGCAGTATCCGGCGGGCTCCGATGAGGGCGAGTAGAAATTCCTCGCGCTGACGATTCAGCCGAACGGAATCTATCTGCGGGAGTGGGACAAGGACGCAGTGGTCGAGTTGAGCCACGCAAAGGTAGACATCCCGAAGGACCAGTGGCACAACGTCATCATGACGTTTTCGGGAGCGGACGGCAGGCACGTTACCGGCACGTCCGAATTGAGTAGTGGCTGCGGAACGCAGTCCATCGAGGCGGACATGTTAGTCCTGCCCGATCCGGGCGTCGCGCAACACATCGGGTTTGGTGTTGGCGCGGAAGGACGATTCCGTTTCGACAATTTGCGCGCGGATGTCCCGTCATCAGGCGGAGTCGCGCTCGCGTGCGAGTACGACGCGATGGGCCGCGTCGTAGGCCGCACGACCTTCGACAACAATGGCGCCGTCGCGTCGCAGCGTTATTATATCTACGACAATGACCGCATCGTGCAAGAACTCGACGGCAATGGAGTGACGGTTGCTGAGTGGGTCTACGGTTCATACATCGACGAACCGCTCGCGATGTACCGCGGCGAGCAGACTTGCTATGACCGTTTTACTCGTTCCGTCAATTACAAAATCGTGGGCGTTCGGCCAGTTGACTGCTTCGCGTGGCGATTTCCGGCAGTCGCTGTATTTACCTTTTATTCACGGTCAGGCGGTCCGCTACTAACGGCACCTTCGCCGCTTGGATCCGTCAGGGAGACGTTTAGTTCGTAATCATCGCCCAGGCCATCGCCATCCGAATCCGGATTATCCGGATCTGTGCCCGATGCGATTTCCTCTGTGCTGAGAAGGCCATCGCCATCTTTGTCAGTATTTCCTTTTGTCGGCATCAGCCCTTCTTCGGCGAACCAATAAAGCAACCACTGCGGACGTTCGACCGCCCACACGTCACGAATGAACGGATTCATAGGTTTGGTCAGAAGGACTTTGCCCACTTCGTCGCGCAGCTCGTCGAATTTTGCTCGCACGTTTGCTTTGCCGAGCACGCCGTTTGGCGCTAGCAACTCAGTGGCGCGCGCTTCCCATGCGGCCTTGAAATCGTCGTTCTCTCGTAATGCCTGGTACAACTTGGCAATGGGCGAGGTATCACGGCCCGTGCCCGGCGCGCGCAGGAAGGTCCAGCCGTCGGTTAAATGGAAGGGATTGTCGGAATACGATTCCACGGTGAAAACTTCCGCGGTATCGGTGATGGAGTAATAGCTCATCTCCATGTCCCACACGTAAAAACGCCAGCGGCCTAAATCGCCGGTGCTGCGTTCGCGCGCCATATACCAATTGTTTCGCGGCCAATCGAAGTTCGCACCATAGGTTTCGATGATGAGATAGTCGATGAAGTTATCGATATCCATCATCGTCGCGATCGTTGCGTAGTTCGCCGGATTGGAGAGGTCGTGGCTGGCGGCGTAATCGTTCAGCGCGAACCAGGCGTCCCAGTCGCCTTCCACAAGTTCACGTCGATCGTTTGCTGCGTCGTCCGTACCCTTGATGATGTCCCACCCCAATTCGCTCCCGTAAACTTGTTGGAAGAAGTCCTCGGTGTAGTTCTCCACCGGGTTGTAGTAACCCTTAAAGTAGCCGTTAAGATAGAAGTGGATGAAGGTGCCCTTACTCGACACGTTGCCCATCTGCGCCATCAAACGGCGGCTAAGCTCATCTTTGATAAATGGATTGTACGGATCGTCCGTGCCCGCGCGCATGACAATATGCTTCAACTCGGACACGTTTGAATTCGGGATCAGTGGATACGCGAGCCGCTCATTGCCGTACTCATCGCGGAAGTAATAGCGGAACGAAATCTTGTACCGGTAATCATCCCAGGGTTCCTCAATTGTAGGGGCGATCAAATACCCTTCGCGCCGGCCTTCGCTTCCATGCACGCGGATGCCGCAATCCTCCTGAAATCCCAGCAGTTCAGGGGATTCCGGAGCGCCTAGGGGATCGAAGTATTCCATCGAAATTGTGCGCTCCCACTCGTCGCCGTGCTGCAGAAATGAATTGAAGCTGCCATCGATAACCATGATGCCGTCCGGTGCCCAAAGGTCTTTCTCGGGATCGCCCACCACACACAGTGCGGGCAATTGCTTTTCCTTTTTGCTCGCACCAATGATGTACGTTGCCGTGGCAACCCTCGACTTGATGTGCGCTGGCGCATATGCGACCGCGCGAATGACTTTATTTTCCGATACGCGAATTTTCTTCGTGTACAGCTTGCCATTGTCCTCATCCGGCAGCGAACCATCCTCTGTGTAGTAGATTACGGTGCCTGGCTCCGAGGACTTCAGTTTCAGCTTGAATTCTTTTTTATAATGGCCGTGGACGCGACTGAATGTCGGCGCGGTCGTTTCGTCCAATTGCGCGCTGTCGTAAGAATTTGGCGCGCCTGGCGTGGGCGTGTTCATAAAACCGTAGAGTTCCGGCTCCGGAAGCCCAGAATTGAACCCCACCAGTCCGAAGGAAACGTCCGTCCGCTGCTCGCGAGCGGGATACTCGGTTGCGATGATCGGCACCGTTGGATTTTGGATGAGTGCGAGATACTCGGCGTCCGCATCCAGCTTGAAATTTGTGTGCAATTCGCCAGGCACAGGCGAACGGTCCTTGTCCGATGCAAAGACAATCAGAAAGCCGCCGGGAGCAATCGCCACATTTGGAAACATCCACTTGCCCGGTTCCGATTCGTCGTCCGTCAATGCCCAACCCAGCATAGACACGGGCGAGTCCGTTGCGTTATACAACTCGATCCAATCTGAATCGTCTCCATCCTCATCTTGCAGGCCGGTGCTATTGGAAGCGAGAAATTCATTGAGGATCACAGGCGCACCCGGCCCCAGCACGATTACAAATCCAACCTTCGTCTCAGTCACATTGCCCGATGCGGTAATCGCTTTTAACGATACCGTGTATTGTCCCGGAACGTTGTAGATATGAGACGGACTACCGATCGTGCTCGATCCGTTATCGCCAAAATTCCATTCCCAGCTAAGAATTGGATCAACGCCCGATTCAGTTTGGTTGGCGAACGTCAGTGTCTCGCCTTGGCGAATGACCCGGTGCGACACCTCGAAGTCTACGGTTTGCGCTTCCAGTCGAATCGCCATTACAAACGGCAGCAGACACACGGCGAGAGAACGAAAGAAGCAAGGATTGATTGAAAACGTCGGTCGTGCTGACCTGCGGTTGGTTTGAAGTTTGTTGTTGCAGCACATCAATTCTGTGGAATGAAGCATGTACAACACCTTTATTGTGCTTTGCACGGGTAGGTGGAAACGCACCTTTTCCACCATTCAAGCAATGAAACACTCCGCACAAGAGCGTATCACCGATCCGGCAAATTTCAAAAACCATTTCGCATCCACGGCAAATACTAAGTTTCAAAAAAGAAGGGGTACACCCGCGTGTGGTTGCGGATGTCCCCCTTCATATGACGGCAACAAAGTTAGAAGCCGTCAAAAGGCCGGTTGTACCGCCCGAATATCCGCGAACTATCGACCGTCATTGGGAATCTTTCGCCGGGATACTTCGAGAACTCAACATGACCATCCAGATACAAGATATTTGCGCCTCCCGGCACGTGCGCGAAATCGGCGACATTCGTTGTTATGTGGTCCCACTCAACGGGAATCTCGCTCGCGCCTTTCGCCGAAGCCGCGGGATTGTTTATGTCGGTAATAAGAAACCGCTCGATTCCCACGCGCAGGCGGTGAAACACGCTGCCGCCGCCCGCCTGGGTACCCGCGTAGGTGGAGGACACCTCGAAGTCGTCGTCGCTCGCTGCGCCGTTGCTGGCAACATTTTCCTGCGCCAATTCGCCCCAAGGCGTATTAAGATACTCCGCCTCTTCGAAACGCCCGTTCGGGCCTGAGCCAACGGTACCTACCAATGGACCTAGAATATTCACGTCATCGGTGATCAGCCAGCCGGTATAGTCGTAGGGTTCCTTGGCAAATTCGCATGGATCTACACGACCATTGACAATTTGTGTGTCGTAGCGTTCCACAGCATCTTTATGCCGCACCCACGACGGGCACATAACGACGTCGGCATCCGTCAGATATTCGGGCATCACTGCCGGACCACTGAAAATCATCGTGTTTCCAAGTGCGCCATTGCAGCGAAGGGTCATACGTTGCGGTAGCTTGTCGCGGGATTCACCAGAGTACATCTCAAACACCAGCCCCATTTGCTTAAGGTTGTTCTGGCAGCTTGCCCGCCGTGCCGCTTCGCGGGCGCGCGCTAAAGCCGGTAGCAGAATTGCCGCAAGAATTGCGATTATAGCGATAACAACAAGAAGTTCTATCAATGTGAAGCCGCGCGTTTTCATGGTTTGTCCTTATGGATCGGTCGTGAATGTAAACAATAATATAAAATGTATATGCCCCGCTTGTTCTGCATGCAGAACAAGTGGCATTGTATATCAATAATCATTCTATGTCAAGAGGTGATGCCGTAATAGCTGAGCAAGCATTATCCCGTAAAACGGGAAATGGGAGAGTAGGCCAAGCCCATGTGACCGGTCGAAAATAAAACCACCGAAAACATCTTTACAATTTCCCACTCACCTCGTAAAATCATACTGCGGTGCTTGGGAGGCGCGGTTGCGCTGAGGTAAGTGGGGCGAACAATCCAATCGGGGAGGTTTCGTCCGGGATGGCACAGCTAATTGCACTAGGCGTACGGGATCGCGTGTACGCACTCAAAGAAGTCTCAACCCTTCCGTCTACACTCGTCCGAATTCTCTCCATAGTCCAGGACGAAGGCGCAACGGCACTCGATCTCGCCGAAGTCGTCGGATCGGATCAAGCCCTAACACTCAGAATCTTGGGAACTGTCAACTCAAGCTACTACGGCTTCCACCGCCAAATCCGCACCGTGCCAGACGCAGTCGTCATACTCGGCTTTGACGAAGTCGAGCGGCTCGCACTAGCCATCTCTGTGATCCATATGTTCGGCCGCGACCCAGCAAGCGCGCGTGCGCTAAAGATGCTGTGGCGGCATAGCCTGGCCTGTTCCGTCGTCACCGGCTGTATAGAAACACACCTCCGCTCGCGTAAACCGCAAATTGCGGGCGCGCACGTAGCAGGCCTTCTGCACGACATTGGCAAGGCCGTCATCGCGCAGCAATTCCCGGAAGCGATGACAAGCGTCTTGCGCCTAATCGAAGAAGACGGTTATTCACATACGGACGCCGAGCGCGAGATTCTCGACGGATATACGCACTGCGATATTGGCGCATGGCTGGCCGGCCGCTGGTCGCTGCCGCCGGCTATTGTTGAGAGCATCGAGATGCATCATTCGCCGTCAACGCTGCCAAATCCGCACGTCCTTACGCACGCCACCCACGTGGCCGATGCCCTCTGCAACCGTTTCGGTATCCGTTCTACCAACGCGAATGCACCATGCGAATTTGAAGCTGCCTCTGCGGAGGCTATCGGCCTTGACGAAACGCTGATCGCGCACATCGAAGAGCGACTCGAACGGCAGCGGGGTCTCATTGGCGCGATGGCCACGGGCAGTGTTTATTGAACAAACTTTGCGCGGAACGTAGTGCCGAATTCCGATTCGGCGGGCCTTCTGCCTGCAAACTGGCGGCACAAAGCGAATCGGAATTCGGCGCTACTGTAAGTGGGCCAGCACCTTCTTTAAATTGCTTGCCGCGCCGGGATGATTCGGGACAGCAACAAGACACTTCTCAAAGGCCTGCTTCGCCTCCGCGTACAGATGCTGCTTAAAAAGCACCACACCGAGATTGTTGTACGCCGCAGGCAACCCCGCCGTCGCAGCTGCCAGGAAGTGCTTCTTTGATGCGTCGAACATATTGTCGTAAAAAAACAGTTCCGCGAGCGCATTGAATAGTTCCGCGTTCTTCACGCCGCCTTCGATAATACCCAGCAACACGGTGCGGGCCTCGGCGCGTTTTTCCAGGCGCAGCATTTGATGTACAAACAGTTTCAAGTTCTCTTGATCTCTCGGATTCTGCTCAAGTGCGGCGCGGGATTCCGTTGACGCCTCTTCGAGTCTCCCCGCGCCTTCGATCGCCACACTCAAATAACGCCGCCCGTCTGGCCAAGCGGGATCGTACTTCAGCGCATTGCGGAAGCACTCACAGGCGGCTTCCCACTCTTTGGTCTCAGCGAGCACAACCCCAAGATTGCGCCAAGCGGCCGGTTGCGCCTTATCAATCTCAAGTGCGAGTTGCAGCGCACGCTTGGCTTCGTCCGGACGATTCAACATGTGCAGCGCACCGCCGAGATCGCGCAGCGCTATCGCATTGCGTGGATCGAGTTTCAACGCTTCGCGGTAAGATGACGCGGCATTTTGCCAATCGCCGACTTCTGCGTACTGCGCGCCAAGCTCGATATGGGCTTTCGGATCTTTGGGATCGGCTGCGGCCTTTTCGCGCCCCATCTGAATATATTTCGCCTGCTTCTTGCGCAGACGGTCGGGATCTTTCAGCAGATTGTAATGATGAATCGGGACCGGGCAATCCAGCACGCGAATGCCCTGTTGTTCAAGTGATTGGTTCACGAGTTCATGCACTTGCCCCTGAAACTTCGCATTCCGGCGGTTGGGAAAAAAGCGCACTTTGTTGCTTGGGAACCAACCCGCAAACCCTTTGGCATGTTCATCGCCCGATTCACTGGGTTGAAAATCGGCGATGGCTTTGTTGTTGGTGTAATTGCGCGTGGTGAACCGATAGCAGCAATCATGCGGGCCTTTGGCGAGGGCTTTCAATCGCGGGAGGTCTTCTTTTGCGACTCGCTCGTCGGCATCGAGCACAAATATCCAATCGGCAGTACAAAGGCGCAGCGATTCGTTGCGCATCGCCGAGAAGTCGTCCGACCATAAGTACACGCCGATCTTCGCGCCAAACTTGCGCGCAATCTCCATCGTGAAATCGGTGGAACCGGTATCGACTATGCAAATTTCGCTGACGATGTCCTTGACGCTGGCCAGACAATCCGCAAGCTGGTCTTCCTCGTCCTTAACGATCATCGCCAACGCGATGGTGGCGGCCACGCGCTACGCCTCCAATTCGGCGTCCGAAGCTGAAAGTATCCGCACTTTAGCGCCTTCTTTGGGAGATTCGGGGGTATAGTCAGGGTCGGGCTCAATCGCACCGGCCGTAATGAGGGCATCATAAGTCTCGCGGTCCACCATCTCACCGCTGGTGACCAGGCGAACCACGCCATCAACATAAACACCAAACTGCCGGATCGGAACGCCATCCCGCTCGGACATCGTGCCTTTCAACATCTTCTCGAAAGGCACGGCGAACTGCTTCTTGAATATCGCGTAGCGCGGGGGCGCCGTTGGATCGCAGTCTTCAAATTGCCGCCGGTTAAATGCCTTGCGGAACAGCACGACCGATTACCTCAGTTGCTTGGCGTCAATAGTTATTCAACAGTCTACCATACCGCTGGTATTTCCACAATTTGCCAGCGCCAACTGAGAAAACCCCGTTTACCTGGCTCCGGGCGGAGTGGGCGCACTGGAAGACGCTGCTTTATCGCGAATTACTTTTGCCGCGCTGGCTGCCCATTTCTTCAATTCGGCCGAATCATTTCCTTGCGCAACCTGGTCAAGCGCCGGGAGCCCGGCAGAATCGCCGACCCGGCCAATCGCGCCCGTTGCAACGAGGCGTGCCTCTTCACCGAGCGTCGCGTCCGTAACGGCAGTAGTGAGGACTTTCAGGTCTCCAGCTTCCGGCGTGAGCGCGAGCGATTGTACGATGCGCGCGCGATGTTCAGCAGGCAAGCCTTCCGTGAAGTAATACTCTTGAAGCACCGCGCGGGCAGGTTTGTCCCCGGTTTCGGACAACACCATCATCGCGGCGAGCTTTACGCGGCGCTCGGGATCGTTCACGAGTTCCCGAATGCGTGCGACGACGCTTGGTTCTGTAGCATTCTTCAACATGATCACAACGCCGGTCCGAATACTGGGATCGACCTCAGGCTTTGTGAGATCTAGCAGCCGCGGATATAACTCAGGCGTCTGCGCGACTTCGAGGCTGTTCATGATCAAGAAACGCGATTCAGGGGTAGTGGCGGGATCCAGCATCAAATCAACCATTTGTGGAACCAACTCCGGTGCGCGTTCTTTCAGATCCGCTGCAAGCTGAATGTGGACCGATCCGGTTTTTGCCGCCTCTGGGTCCGTCACCAGCGCTTTCCACTGGTCGAACGCCTTTTGCGGATCCACTTGGGCAGGCTTGGGAAATGCCGGTGTCACTGGCGCAGGCGCAGGGCCTTCGCTGGGTTTGCACCCGCACAACGCAAGTCCGATCGACACACCGACAATGCACAACACACGCGCAGTCATGATCCGACACCTTTCTAAATGCAGCCATTAACAGGTTGCGCAGACCCGCAGATTGTACTAGCTGTGCAAGGTCGAGGCAAGGCGCGGATTGCGCCCTCCATTTGGTTTTCCCAAGAAAAGCAAAGCGCGGCCTAACGGCCGCGCTTCTTCGTCAAAGGCTTCTGATGCGCTTACTCGCCAGAAATATCGTGCCAATGCTTGTCGGCCATCGCAATGTTTTGGGGTTCGTCGCGGTTCCAGTCACTGATTGCGTTCGTGATGAAATTCTTATAGAACAGGAAGAGTCGGCCATCGGTAATCTTATAGTTGTCGGGGCTGATCTCGACCTTCTTTCCCAACGCCATCGCGGTTGCGCACCACCCGCCGTACGCGGGCAGATACCTGTCCGGATCCGCAAGGAATGCGTCGCGATTTTTCGTGTCAGCGAAGTAGTACGTCACCCCTGCAAATGTTGTCGAAATGTCCTTCTTGCCTTCAACGGCTTTGCCCTTGAAATAAGAGACCGCATCATAACCCTGCAGCGCCAGCTTGCTCTTATCGAGGTTGTAGGCCTTCGCCGCCGCCTGGTGCTTGAGCTCTGACATCATCGTGACAAGTTTGTCGATTGAGTAGCGATCGGTATTGCTCTTGCCCACGTAGCGAAACACTTCTTTGGCATCGGGACCGATTAAAACAAGCGCCGGAAAGTGCACTGTCTCGCCGTGAAAAGCATATCCATTGGGAATACCGAATTCATCCGCCAGTTTCGCATCAGGATCGCGATAGATTATTGGCGCGTTCGCTTTTTCGTCTGGCGATAATTTCTCCGCCCACGCCACAATTTCTTCCTCTGAATCGGGTTTGATGAACACCTGAACGACATTCGGCAATTTCGCTGCGTTCGCCGCATATTTTTTGGTGTAATCTAAACAAACCGGACATTCAGTCTTCAGCAGAAAGTGCAGCGCGACATACTTCCCATTTGCCTGCCCGAGCGAAAAAGTGCGATCGCCGCCCGCTTCCTTCAACGTAAAATCCGTCGTAGTAGCGATAGCCGCATATGGGATCGCCGCGTTCAGCGCGACGAGTGCCGCGATTTCCAGCGTAAACCGTGTCCGAAGAATCCATTTCATTTCGTCAACCTCCGTTACTGCCGAGTACAATTCGCTATTCGCCAAGAATGTCATGTTGAATCCGCAATGCTTCGCCCAAGGACCACGCCTGGAAGGGACAGCCGCGCGGCGTGTGCGGCGGTTCCGCATCCGCGATTTCGGACAGATGCCCGAGGCCAGCATGGTTCAAGTGTTCAATCAGCGGCGCCAGGAAACGACTGCGCGCTTCATTTTTCGCCGCGAGCGTATTGCCGCGAACGCTGACCCACGCATCCACAAACGCGCCCATCAGCCACGGCCACACGGTGCCCTGGTGGTACGCGCCATCGCGATCGGGCACGCCACCCTCGTAGCGCGCGTGGTATCCGTGTGCGCCGCGCGCAAGTGTCCGCAAGCCAATCGGTGTCCAAAGTTTCGATTCAACCGCATCGACGATGCACCGCGCACGATCACCTTCGATGAGACGGAACGGTAATCCGCCCACGGCAAAGATCTGGTTTGGACGCAAAGTCCCATCCATCGCGCCGTCGCGATGATCGCAGTCGATCACGTCGTAGAGATACCCACCGTCTTCATTCCAGAAGCGCGAGAGAAACGATGCGAGTGCGTGGTCGGAGACACTCTTCCACTTCTCATCAAACGCGCCACCGATCCGCAACGCATTGATCCACAGCGCCTGAATTTCTACGGGTTTGCCAATGCGCGGCGTTACCACCCAGTTGCCCACCTTCGCATCCATCCACGTGAGCTGCACACCCGGTTCACCAGCGGCGATCAAACCGTCTGCATCCATGCGAATACCGTAGCGTGTGCCTTTCGCATAGCCCATCAGTATTGCATCAACCGCGTCGCGCAATTTAACGGTGTCATCTGGTGCGGCGTTTGAACCGACCTTGTTCAGATAGTCGTGTACGGCGATGATGTACCACAACGAAGCATCGACGGTGTTGTACTCCTGAGTGGTGCCGCTATCGCTGAAGAAATTGGGCAGCATGCCTTCGGATACGGCTCCTGCCCATTCGACAAGAATATTGCGCGCTTCGCCTACACGGCCCGTTGAGAGGCAAAGTCCACGCAGCGCGATAAAAGTGTCGCGTCCCCAGTCGGTGAACCAAGGGTAACCGGCGACGATGGTGTTTCCGCTTCCGCGCTTGACGATGTAGTCGTCCGCGGCCTTGTGCAAAGGATGCGCGAACTTAGACCGGCGCTGTCTTTCTGCGTGCTGCAACCCTATCGCGATGGATTCCGCGGGGGCGTTTGGTGCGCCCAGGATTTGTTCGTGGCCCTGCGCGGCGAATATCAGCGCGGCGGGCGCCTGCGAAAGATCGAAACGCAGCGCACCAGGCGACGCGAGGTCCTCGGTATAGTTCAAACCCCGTGCGCGTTCTTCCTCATAAATAAAATTGCGGTACCACTGTGGCTCGTGCGTGTATTCTCCGTTGCTCAGCGCGTGGACACTTGGCATGTCCGCATACGGGCTCCACACAATTTTTCCGCCCTGCAGTTTCGGATCGAAATTAAATCCTGGATTCTCCGCATGCATGCTGTGATAGTCGCGACAGCATAGGAAGGGTCGCACCGACAAAATACAACTTGCCGCGTCTCCGATTGTGCGCCACACCAAAACTACGGAGGAACTACAGTGCGGCACAAACAACTCATGTTCGACCTGCAGGCCATCGCCGATCACGTAACGCCACCTGGGCCAAGGTTGGTGCTCGAACGATTCGATGCGTTCCCAACCGTTTGGCGACACGACCCCCGGTTCGTAGACTTGCGACGTGAGCGGATAGTTGCCTTGCGGCGTCGTGACCCACGCATCGAAACCATTCACCAGCAAGACGCGTCCGGTCGGGGGCGTGCGCGCTGTGAGCAACAGCGCGTGGTAACGGCGCGTGCGTATAGCGCTGACGGTGCCGGAGGCATAACCGCCCAGACCGTCGGGTTCGAGCCATTCGTCGTGCGTATTTAACCGGACTGCCATGTCGCCGCTCCTCCGCGATTGTGTCGAGGCGGTCATCCGTAAAGCCTCGCCCCAATCACGGGGATCTCTCTGCGGCGTAGGAAGAGCACAATCGCGCTTCCCGCGAACACCACCAGAGCCAGCCCAAACAACAATCCGCCGTCGTCTTGCACCACTATACCAAGTTTGGTGAGGTGGCTCAGGATCGCGCCGGAAATTACCGCAATCGAAAGCGTGGCGCCATACGCCGGCGTTGAGGGAACAAGCAATAGGATGCAGGCAATGAGTTCAGCCACTCCGGATGCGTAACGCCCCCATGGCTCCATGCCAAGTGTGGTGAATATATAGACCGATTCTTCGGCCCCCGTAAACTTGAAGAACAAAGTCTGAAACAGGATCACCGCGACGACAACCTGAAGGATCCAGCTCATAATTCTCTGAGTTCTTGTAAGACCCATCGTTTCACCCTTGCGTGGTCATGTGCCGCTGTTCGTTGGATGTATTCGCGCAGGAGCAAAGACCATGTCAACCGATCGGGAGCGATGAGAAGCACGGGACGAATGTGGTAGCGTACTGCGTCGAGAAAAGGGACATAACGCTTCTAGGGGGTGCCTGCATGGCGCAAATCGACAAGTATCTTATGATGATGGTCAAGCATGGTGCGTCCGACCTGCATTACTGCACGCGGTGCAAACCGATCTTCCGCAAGGACGGTTCAATGATGGCGCTGCGCAGCGAGGAGGAACTTGATCCCCAAGTGGTCCGTACCGTGCTCTTTGAAATCATGCCAGAGACGAATGAGAAGCAGTTCAACGAACTTCACGATACCGACTTCGCATACTCACTCGAAGGCTATGGGCGTTTCCGCGTAAACGTGTTCATGGATCACAAAGGCATGGGCGCGGTGTTTCGCGTGATTCCTACGAAAATTCTCACCTGCGAAGAGCTGGGGCTACCCGATTCCGTAAAAAAGTTTTGCACCTTGTCGAAAGGCTTGGTGCTTGTCACCGGTCCGACAGGCAGCGGCAAATCGACAACCCTCGCGGCGATGATCGATCTCATCAATACCAACCGCAGCGAACACATCATCACGATCGAAGACCCGATCGAGTTCGTGCATCCGAACAAGAGCTGTTTGCTGAACCAGCGCGAAGTACACAACCACACGAAGAGCTTCAAAGCGGCGCTGCGCGCTGCCCTGCGTGAAGACCCGGACATCGTACTCGTCGGCGAAATGCGCGATCTGGAAACCACACACATCGCCATCGAAACCGCGGAAACGGGACACCTCGTTTTCGGCACCCTGCACACCACGACCGCAATCTCGACGGTGGATCGTCTTATCGATCAGTTCCCTTCGGATCAACAACAGCAGATTCGCACGATGCTGGCGGGCACCCTGAAAGGCGTCGTCGCGCAAAACCTGCTCAAGAAGAAAGGAGGCGGCCGCGTCGCCGCGCTTGAGGTTATGGTGGTGAACCACGCCGTTGCCTCGCTGATTCGCGAAGCTAAAACGAACCAAATCATGAGTATTATGCAAACTGCGAAAAAAGAAGGCATGACCCTTCTGAACGAAGAGCTTGCCCGCTTCGTAAAAGACGACGTCGTCGAGCCTGAAGAAGCCTGGCGCAAGGCCGTCGATAAGGAAGGCTTTATGAAAGCCATCGAAGCCGTCGGCATAAATTACAAACCGCCAGCGGAATAATCGCGTTGCGGCGGCACTGATTCCCTATTACAATGCGCGCGTGGGGCGTAGTAGGCAAGAAGGCGCATGTAATCGGTAATGATTCACGTCAGATGTTCGAATTGTGGGATTGAGATCTTAGTGCCCCCGACGGTTCAGGGCCGTTGGGGCGTTTGCTTTGGGTGTGGCGCGCGCATGATGGTACCGTCGGAAGACGGCGAAGACGAAGAGATCAATCTCGATTTCGAAGCGGGGCGCCGCATCGCCGACCGCTACGTCATTGAAACTCCCATTGGCAAAGGCGGGATGGGAGTTGTCTATCGCGCGCGTGATGTCCTGATGAACGAACGCGTCGCACTTAAATTTCTGCACCCAGGAATTCTGCAGTCACAAAAGGGCATGAAGCTCTTCGTGCAGGAAGCGCAGATCGCGCGCCGCCTGCGCCACGAGAACATCGTTGCCGTGCATGATGTCAGTTCGACGCCCGACGGCATCATGTATCTCTCGATGGAATTCCTGCACGGAAGTTCGCTACGCGCGTTCTTGCGGCAATGCCGCGAGCAGCGGCGTCTGATCGATGTGCGGCTCGCGGTGAACTTCGCCGCGCAAATCCTCGCCGCGCTCGACTACGCACACAAATCCGTCGTGCACCGCGACATGAAACCCGAAAACGTGATGGTAATGGCCGGCGAAAAAGTGAAGGTGCTCGATTTCGGACTCGCAAAAGTCCTCGACGAACAAGTGGAGACCCCGCCCGCAGATGGCGATAAGAAACCCGCGCGTGTAATCGGTACCGAAGCGTATGCAGCTCCCGAGCAACTTCGCCACGCGGAAGTCGATCTGCGCGCAGACCTGTTTGCAGTAGGCCTGATATTACGAGAATTACTGACGCTTCGGACGCCGATCGAAGAACAAGCTCCGATTCACCGCGTCCGAAGCGATGTGGCGCCATCCATTATCGAAATCGTAAACAAAGCGATCCAAGCCCCAAAAGAGGACCGTTGGCAGAGCGCGGGCGAATTTCGTAAAAGGCTACTTGACGCCTACGACGCGGCCTACCGCAAAGCAGCCGAGGCGGAAGTCCGGTCCGACGATCAGCGCCACGCTTCTACGGAAGGCATGATCCTGCTTGACGGCGGCAACTTCGTGATGGGTAATTCGACGCAACCAGATGAAGCACCCGAGTTCGAGTATTTCGTCGATCCGTTTTATATCGACAAATACCCCGTAACCAATCGCAAGTATGGCGAGTTCATAAAAGAAACCGGACGTTCCGCGCCAAAGTTTTGGGGACTACCCCAATATGCCGGTCCCGACCAGCCCGTGATTGGCGTCACGTGGTCTGACGCGTCGGCATATGCTGCCTGGGCCGGCAAGAAACTGCCCACCGAGGCGCAATGGGAATTCGCCGCGCGCGGACAAGACAACCGCAAATATCCCTGGGGCAACACCGACCCCGATTCGAATCGCGCGAACTACGGCGACCACCTCAATATCCCGTCGTTAATCTCGATGCATGACGACGGTTGCACGCCAGAGGGCGTCTGCGATCTCGCTGGCAACGTGTACGAATGGACGTCCGATTTGTTTCTACCCTACGATCCCGTGAAGCGCGCATCGGCCGAACGCCACGGCCCGCCGCTCCGCGCAATCCGCGGCGGATCCTGGCGCTCGCCAGCCTCGGAATTGCGCTGCACGTTTCGTATGGGTTTATTCGGGGAATCGCAACTGAACACCGTTGGCTTCCGCTGTGTGTTGGCAGTGAAACGAAGTTAGGTTGAAGTAAGGGGGAAGA
Source organism: Candidatus Hydrogenedentota bacterium (assembly GCA_020848835.1). Taxonomy (GTDB): domain Bacteria; phylum Hydrogenedentota; class Hydrogenedentia; order Hydrogenedentales; family SLHB01; genus JABWCD01. The sequence continues at coordinate 23,037 of JADLHJ010000016.1, read as the reverse complement.
TCGTCCATGGACAAGCAAGCTGCGCTCGACTACATGAAATCCCATTGTGTCATTGCCGTGGTACGTGCGGATTCCGGTGGGGAAGATTTGGTGCGTGTCGTTGATGCCGTTGTTGAAGGCGGCGTGCATTGCATCGAGCTGACAATGACCACCCCCGGCGCGTTGCAGGCGCTCGAGCTTGCAGCGAAGAAACTCGCCGGCGCGGACGTGTTGCTCGGCGTCGGCACCGTGCTCGACGCGGACACTTGCCGCATGGCGATTTTGTCCGGCGCGCAGTTCATCGTCACGCCCGTGGTAGCGCCCGAAGTCGCAACGATGGCGCGCCGCTATGGAAAGCCCGTCGCGCTTGGTGCATTCACGCCCACCGAAATCCTTCAAGCATGGGAAGCCGGCTCGGATGTGGTCAAAGTGTTCCCGTCCAGCGTGGGAGGCGCAGACTACATCAAGGCGATCAAAGGACCCTTACCGCAGATCCCGCTGTTGCCCACCGGCGGTGTCGAGGTAAGTAACGTCGCGCAATTTCTTAAAGCGGGCGCCTTCGCGCTCGGGATCGGCGGCAACCTCGTGAGCAAGAAAATGGTCGACTCAAGAGACTACACGGGCCTCACAAAGAACGCGCGAGCTTTTGCTGATGCGGTGACAACCGCGCGAGGCTGAATCCTCACCCGCCCGTCTCAAATCCAGGATAGAGCGTCATCCCGCCATCGACAAATAACGTAACACCGTGCACGTAATCCGAATGATCGGACGCCAACCATACCGCAGCCTGCCCGATATCTTCCGGTTCTCCAATACGCTTGTACGGAATGAGCTTTAACAAGTCGTGATACGCTTCCGGCGTGTCCCACGCTTCCATGTTAATTGGCGTGCGGACCGCTCCCGGCGCAATGCTGTTCACGCGGATACGGTACGGCGCAACTTCCTGCGCGATACTTTTCATCATTAGCATCACGCCGCCTTTCGACGCGGCGTAGTTCACGTGCCCGGCCCACGGAATCACTTCGTGTACAGAACTGATGCAAATGATCTTTCCCGCTGCGCAGGACACTTCCTTGCGCACGCCGCGCCGCTTGAACTCGCGCACCGCCTCGCGCGCGCAGAGGAACTGGCCTGTGAGATTCACGCTCAACACGAGGTTCCACTGATCCAGAGTCATCTGATCAAAAGGCGCGTCCTTCTGCAGGCCCGCGTTGTTCACCAGAATATCGATCGTGCCCCATTTTGCGATCATCGCTCGGAACATGTCCTGCACCTGATCTTCCTTGGACACGTCCGCCTTGTGAATATAGGCCTTGCTGCCGCAGCGCATGATCTCGTCGGCAACCGCCTGTGCCTTGTCTTCACCGGTGACGTAGTTGATCACCACGTCCGCGCCAGCATGCCCCAAGGCAATCGCGACCGCCTTTCCAATACCGGACGACGCACCGGTAACCAGCGCTTTTTGGCCTTTTAATAACCTTTGAATCGGGCATGCAGGCAAGACTGCCTCTGGCCACTGCGACTGAATCCACTGTAGATCCGACACGGCTTTTTTCCTCCTGCGCTCGGGTAGTCACGCCGGTATATTCAGCGTCGCACAGTGATCCGTGTCAATAGAAAGGAAAAGGGAAAACCTATTTCGAGCGATTGAGATCCGGTCGCGGGAGGTAGGGGCTCGCCGATTCTGCAATCTTTAGCAGGTGACCCTGCTGCTTCTGAAGCGCCTGCGATATACGCCGTAACATTTCGTGATCGACCTTGCGATCGGACGAGATCGCGCCATCAATCTCTGTAGACAGATAGCGCAACGCAGTGCTCATCTCTTGCAGCAGGTGCATCGTCTGCTGCCGATACTCATTTGTCTGCAACCCACGCATCGGTGTCAAGCGCCCTCCGGCCGAATCCCAAGCAGCCCGCTAGCGACCCCGTAAAACACTAGCGCCTATCCCATAGGCACCCGTTTGGTGAGCAAATCATGGGCCAATTACACGAAAATCGCTAACTGACTACCCGATAACTCTTTACAGCTTGACAATTCGACGCACGCAGCGAATAGCGTATCCTCGTCATAACAACCCGTTGTCAAACCTGACAACACTTTTCTGCGGCGAAATAGCATGCTATTAAGGAGCGGGTACTTCAGCAAATGCGGCGGTTTCATCGGCCAACCAACCCCGCCGTTGGGACGGGCTGTAGATGGCCAGCACGCGTCCCTGAAGATCGGAATACGGCCGATCCTCCCTCCACGACCGGCTGTCCTCGCTGTTGTTACGGTTGTCGCCCAACAGATATACCGCGCCCTCTGGAACTTTATACGGCCTTAAATTGTCCTCTGCAGCCGTTGCGTACTTCTCTGCGATAGGGTGCCCGTTGATCAGCAGGTTGCCATTGGTGATCTCGACAGTATCGCCTCCGAATGCGACCAACCGTTTCACCAAATAATCGCCGGGATTGCTCGGGTCAGCCAACACCACGACATCACCGCGCGCATACTGGCCAGGTTGTCCTGCAACGATTCGATCGCCGGGCAACAGCGTCGATTTCATCGATTCTGTGGGCACCTCGTAGAAGCGCATGTTCTTCACGAAGTAGAGGTAAAAGAACGGCAATAAGAAAACCAGAATGACAACACTGACAATCGTGCGGACGTCTTTGAACGTAAAGCGCGCTCGCTCGCCAGCCGCTGCACCGCGCTGTTTGATGTGGACAGCGGCAGGGATCTCGAATGGCTTCGGCTCGAATATCGACATATCCACGCTTTGACCATCCGGTTTGTCTTCGCGTTCTTCGGGCACCCTGACGCCGGCGGCCCGCGCCTGATCCAACAACGCCTGAATCTCGCTATAGCGCTTCTTTAAATTGTCGCGTTGCCGCAGTAGGTCAATGTTTTCAGGCAGGCGCTTCAAATCATCTTGCAGATACTTGAAATTCTTCCGGATACGCTTCGCCTCGGTGTGGAGTTTCTCGATGTCTTCGCGACTGACTGCCATGATTTTCCCGCGATTTGTGGTGCGCCGGCCCAAACACGCTTGTGTGATGACATGATACTAACGCCGTAAACTAAATACGAGCGGGCCTGCCGACACGTTGTCGGCAGGCCCCCTATCATTTGCCTTTACATTCCCTTTTGAAGGGATTCTGAAACTACTTCCCGACTTCTTCCCACTTCCCCGACTTCGCCGAATCCAGCACCGCATCGCAGACGTACTGCGTTTCCAGCGCGTCGCGGAAGGTGGGGGAGGTGGACTCGCCTTTTGCGACGTTCCCGAGAAAGTCCGCCACCTGATGCACAAAGGAGTGTTCGTAGCCGATCTGTAGGCCAGGCACCCACCAGTGCCCCATGTAGGGCATGTCGCCATCGGTCACGTGTACCGAACGCCAGCCGCGCACGATCGAGTCGTCGCGGTGATCGAAGTAATTGAGACGGTGCAGATCGTGCAGGTCCCATTGGATGGACGCGTGCTCGCCATTGATCTCGAAGGTGTACAACGCCTTGTGGCCCCGCGCGTAACGTGTCGATTCGAAGGTCGCCAGCGATCCGTTTTTGAAGTGAGCGAGAAATGCGCAGGCGTCGTCGATGCGCACAGGCTGCTTCTTGCCCGTCGCCGTGTGTGTGCGTTCCTTAATAAAGGTTTCCGTCATCGCCGTAACGTTGCTCATCGAACCGTTCAGCCACAGCGCCGTGTCGATACAGTGCGCAAGCAAATCGCCCGTCACGCCGCTGCCCGCAGCCGCCGAATCCAGACGCCACAACCCCGCGCCACCCTGCGGCAAATCTTCGGAAATCGTCCAGTCCTGCAAGAACACCGCGCGGTAATGAAAAATCTTCCCAAGGCGACCTTCATCGATCAGTTGCTTCGCGAGCGACACCGCGGGTACGCGTCGGTAGTTGTACCAGACGGTATTCAACACGCCCGCCTTTTCGACGGCCTTGCACATCTCTTCGCCTTCGGCGGCGTTCATCGCAAGCGGCTTCTCGCACAAAATCATCTTGCCCGCTTCCGCTGCGGCGATGGAGATTTCCTTGTGCAGATTGTTCGGCACGCAGATATCGACCGCGTCAATGTCTTTGCGCTCGATCAGCTTGCGCCAGTCGGTTTCGGTCGATTCATAGCCCCAGGTGTCCGCGAAGGCTTTCACCTTATCCGCGTCGCGCGCACACGCCGCCTTCATCACCGGCACGTACTCGTTGTCGAAAAAGTTGCTCACCTTGCGAAACGCATTCGAATGCGCCCGCCCCATGAAGCCGTAGCCGATCATGCCCACATTCAATTTCTTCTTCGCCATTTCAATACCCCTCTCGTCCGCAGATTACGCAGATGTTCGCAGATTAAAATTCAATAATTTAATACGATTCGTTCGTATTCAAGCTTCGACGCGCCGAAGTTCAGTAAGACGGCCTCTTGAACTTAGTTGCTTTCAGATAGTTCAGAACCTGAGCTCGATGTTGATCCGTGAGATCCTCTGACGCTTTTAGTTCAACGATTATCTCGCCAAAGCAAATGAAGTCTGCAAAATAACCACATGCAAGCACTCGATCGCGATATCTGATTTCACATGAGGATTCCTTGAGAACGAAATTCCCGCAACCTCAAATTCGATAGCAAGTGCTTCTTGATAAACCCGCTCTAAAAAACCATGCCCCAAAGTTGTATGTACCCGCATAGCAGCGCCGATGATCGCGTACGTTTGCACATCACGTTCTGTGATCGTATCTGAATTTAAATTGGAATTCGTACTCATCTGCGAAAATCTGCGCAATCTGCGGACGACTCTTTACCAGCCGTGCGCGTCCCTGACTTTTATCATCACCCCGAGGATGTCGTTCCACGTCTGCGGTTTCATCATTGTCGCATTGGGGAACATGCAGCCGTCCCAGCAGATGTGTTGAAACGCCTTCGTCGGCGCGCCGTCCGCGCCACGCATCCAGAAGCCTGCGTGTTTCACGATGTCGAGCTTGCCATTGGGATCATTCGGCAAGCAGTGGCGGCCCGTCTTGTCGTGCGAGCCGGAGCCGAAGACCGTTGCGTCGTTCTGCGCGATGTGGAAGTCGATGGTCCATGGACGCAACGCATCCGTCAGCGTCTTCAACGCGGCATCGAGCACGCCCTGATCTTTCCAGTCATAGCCTGCGGGTAGAATCGCGTCCTTCTCCGCGTTCGCGCCCAGCGTGTAAAGTAGCGTGTGCGCCATGTCTGCCTGGAAGCCGAGCGTCTTCGGGCGATCGACAAGTTCCAGCAGCTTCACCATTTCCTTCCACGAATGCATGCCACCCCAGCAGATCTCGCCCTCGGCTGCGAGCCGTTCACCGTAGCCTTCCGCTACATCACAGGCCTCGCGAAACGTATCGGCAATCTTGCGCGTGCCTTCCGCCGGGTTCGCGTCCCAATCGCCGACGCCGCACGCGGAGTCAATGCGAATCACGCCATACGGACGCGCGCCAAGTTCGCGCAGTTGCTTGCCGATGTTGCAGGCTTTCTTCACCTGCGCGACAAACTGCTTGCGCTCCTCCGCGCTACCCATCGTCGAACCGCCACCCGTAGGCGGCCACACCGGCGCAACCAATGAACCAATCGCGAGACTCTTCGCCCCAAACTTCTCCGCCAGCTTCTTCACGCCATCGGCATCCGTATCGATGCTAATGTGCGGATCCGATAAAAACAGATCCATACCATCAAACTTCACGCCGCCCACCTCCGCGGCAGTCGTAAGTTCGATCATCGTGTCCAGATCAATCGGTGGCTCCGAACCTTCCCCCTTGCCGACTAACCCCGGCCACGCGGCGTTATGAAGTTTCGGATACGTGTTCTTTGACGGACTCATGTATTGCTCCCTCTCGTTATTAATCGCAAGCCACCGTACAACGGTGAGCCAATATCAGTTCTTCCACTCGCTGGCGACGCGGATAGCAACGACTTCACTTCGCGCGCACTCAGTGCCCTCTGACATCAGCGAACACTGCAATACGGTCTTCTTCGGCTTCTCCTCTACTATCCGCGCGCGTAAAGTCACCGGCTTATCAATAGGCGTTGGCTTCAAGTAACTTATATTTAATGCGCCGGTGACATACCAAATCTCCGGCGGCACGCCGACCTCACGCCCCTCGCTACGATACGCATTCGCCACCGCAGTGCAGATACAATGGCAATCAAGCAACGTCGCAATGATGCCCCCGTTTAAATACTGTTTCGGCCCTGCGGAATGGTGCGGACTCGGCATGAATTCGCATACCGATTCATCGCCGTCCCAATAACTCTTGATGTGCAGGCCGTGCGGGTTCGCCGGACCGCAACCGTAACAATAGTTGTCCAGCATCGCATCTTGGAACGCCACATCACTCACGCGCAACCCCCCCCGTCATTTGTCGCGCTTGTACTTGCCTTTAACCTTCGTCGTCTTGCCAGCTTCCACGGTAACGACCTTGGGGTTCGGCTCGGTCCAACCGTCAATCGGTTTGAAATCGACCGTGTGCTCGCCCGGCGTGGCGAATTGCGACTCTTTGTGATTGCGCCAGAACATGTCACCATCCACGCGCCACTGCCCGCCCGCGTTGCGCGCTTTCTTGGGCTTAATCTTGCCCTTGATCAGGTTTAGCGCGGCCTTTTCGCCAGGCTGTTTTGCAGCAGCGTGGGCGGTCGGCGCGGTCCAATCCAACGCCATCAACGTCACGCTCACCGTAGCCGCCGCGACCGCCACGCAGATCACGGCATAAAAAAACAATCGCACCGTTCGCATACCGCACCTCCATGCGCGCAACAGCCCATTGCGCGCCTGCACCACCCCCGCGAACTATGATTGAACTCGTTCCCAATCTCCCGCCATCGACTCGTTCCCAAGCCCTCGCCGACAGGGACGGTAGTCCGTCCCGATAGGCTCCGGCTTGGGAACGCACACGTTCCAGAAGCTCCGCTTCAGGGCCGCTCTATTTCTTCGCTTTCTTGTAATCGCCCACCTGCGGCAGTTTCGGGTGAACATGCGGACCGAAGTAACGCAGCATCACCAGCGGGCATTCCTTGCCGAGATTTTCGACAGTATACCCTTCTTTCGCGCGCTTCTCGGTGATGAACACTTCGTCTTCCGTATACTCGCCGAAGCGGATCATCTGCGGGCATTCGAAGGGCAGATTGCCGATCTTGCCGCGGCCTTGCATGAGGATCACGCCCGATGCGCCGTCGTCTTTAATCGTGACCTTCGCGCCCGGCGCGACCGTCAATTCCTTCGCGCTGAACAACTGCTCGCCGCGCACTTCGCCGTACACGACCCAACGATCCACGTAGCCCGAACTTTCCGTATCGCCGTCCGCGATGGGTTCGAGATAATGGCTGTCTTTGAAATTGGGATTAACGTTCGCTTCCCAGTCGAGCTGATCCACGATATACGCGTTGTCGTCTTGCTTGTCTTTCGGCACGTCCTTCACCAGCAGGTGCTTCCACACCTCGCGGCCTTCGACCAACGATTGGAACATCGAGAACACGTCGCTACCCCACTGCGGTTCGTAGGTGAGCAACGAACCCGGCGCGTGCAAAATACAGGGACCAACAAGCCAGCCAGTGCCCGGCTTCAAGCGGTAGGCCTTCGAAAGATCAAGAATACCGTTATCGCCGCAGTTCCAGCGGTCGAGACATTTGATCACGTCGTCCTTCGTCGTGCCCGGTTCCAGACCGAAGAACGTATGCGGGAAGTTGTTTCCGATCGTATTGAGTTGCGGCGGGAAGTAGTACGATTCCGGCTTGCCTTCGCGACCCACCAGCGCTGCCTGTTCCGCGCTCTGGTGGTGGTGGTGCGGAATCGGGCCCATGTTGTCGAAAAACTTCGAGTACACCGGCCAACGCTTGTACTTGTTCCAGATGTTCGCGCCGATGGTCTCCACGCCGTGGTTTTCCACCGCATCGCGCAAGGTGAAACGCGCGCCATCGTGTACCACGTAGCTCAAGCCTTCGTCCGGCGACGCGCCTTCGTTGTCCGCGACCGTCGTGGACGCAAACCAACGTTCGTCGATACCACCCCGGTGCTTGCCCAGCGCGTAGTAATCCTCCGGGTGCAGTTTCAGGCGGCGGCCCGGCTGCAGGAACGATCGCGGCACCCAAGTCGGCGCAAGCCGCAGCAAGCCTTCTCCCGCTTCCAACGCCGCCTTTGCCGCCTTGCCAACCTTGTCCCCGGAAATGGTGTTCATGAACGCGTACTCCTCCGACACGTGGCCCCGCCACGAATAATTGTGAAAACCCTCAACCCTCATCCGCGCGCCGCAACCGCGCAGTCCCGCTTTTTATAGCATTCGGAGAAGAAGGCGAGCAAACGGGAGGAGTTACGCCAAGTAACATGAGAGCGGGACAATCCCCCGCGAGTATCTAAAACTACATGCTTTTTCGAGGGCTCAGTAAAATGGGATGAAAATCTGATCGAGAACCCAATCGGGACTTTGCAAACCGAACAGGTCGAATACGAAATAAATGGCTAAGGCAAAGAAATACAAAGGGGTCGGATCGGGAAAATAATCGGGTGTACCATCACCCCACCAATACGATTTGCTCATCGGTATAACCTCTTCTGATATGTCCCGCTTTGCCCATCTCGATTACTACTATCATATAGAACAGACCTTAAACGCTAGAAAAACCATATACGTTTTGCGCGCTTTCAGGGATTGCCGCAACTATAAAATTTGTCACTTATTTCGGAAATGGGAGCAGGTCAAACCGCGTCGCGCCGGGCTTGCCGCGAAAATGCAGGTCGGCAAAATCGAGCAGCGCGGCGTAGTCCTCGGCGGTTTGATCGTGACCGCCTTCCCGAAAATGTATCGCGTTGCTGCCCGGCGCGCCGAGCGAATCGAACACCGGTTGCGCTGCAAGATACGTTGCCTGCGTGCCGAGCGGGTTCGCCCACAGATCGCCGAGCGCGTCCGTGCTCAACAACAGGCGCGGCGCGACCAGCGCTTTCACAAAATGCTGATCGAAGGGCAGCTCGTTCTCGCGCTTCCCAAACTTCCCAAAATCTTTCTGGAACCAACTCTTGAAACGTTTTGGCGATGTGATGAGTTCCAGCGTTTCGCTATTTGGATTCATCACGCGGAAGCAGCCCGCGCCGCCTGCGCCGGAACCGTTCGGCACAACCATCGCGAAGCGTTCGTCCAACGCGCCCGCAAGCAATGCAGTCTTTCCGCCGCGCGAATGTCCCGTCACAATGAACTGATCGCGATTCAACTCCGGCAACGTCAGCAGATAATCCAGCGCGCGTGATGCGCCCCATGCCCACACGGCGATGCTTCCCCAATCGTATGTAGGATACGCAGCCTGCGCAGGCCCGACAACATCGGTACCTTCTTTCGGATCGGGGTCGAGCGCGTGCTGGTCGTAACACGCATACGCGTATCCGCGCCCGTTGAGCTGCGCGCTTGGCTTTTCGTCAAGACCGACACGCACAACAGTGGGAAGTGGAGCAGCAGCATTATTCGGCAGATAAAGATCCACTGCCATTTCGAGGGAGTGTTCTGGCCCCAACCTTAACAACACGCGCCGGTGCGCAGTCTTGCCGTCGTTCACAATCTCGGGAACCAGCTCTGACTTCACCACGACATTTTCCGGCGAAGGAGGCATGTGTCCGTACTCTATGCTTAAAACCATCTCGATGATTTCACCACGACGAGCTTTCCATGCCTCTGCGGTCTTCACGCGCTTGCCATTGTCGAGTCGAAGCGGATCGGGTAACTTGCTCACGCTGGCAAATTGGGCTCGCTTTGGCGTAGTAGAGCAACCGCATACGATCGCGATGCATGCGATAAGAAATACGCTCTGCAGTGCGCGTAGCTTGAGATTCATTGCCACCGCTTCCCCCTCCTCCAATGGTCGTTACACTTCCGCGAGCGTGCGAAGTAATTGTTGCGCCGCTGTAATTGTCGTGCCTTCGTCCACCGCATTCTCGATTGCGTACGTAATCGACGGCGAATCTTTCCAAGCAAACGAGACTCGCTTTCCAAACGCGTGCGTCAATGCTTCTCTTCGTCCGCGCTCGAGTTGCTGAGGCGTGTCGAGTTCGACGGTTACGCCGTTTTTTCCACCAACGATTCGTTTCGCGCCTGCATCGGCGCCGAGTGCGCGCACGCGCATAATTTCAAGTAAACGCCGCACGGGTTTTGGAGGCTCGCCGAAGCGGTCTTTCAATTCTGATAGCATTTCGCCGACTTCCTCTTCGCTTTGAAGTCCCGCAATGCGTTTGTACAGCGTAATTTTCTGCATTTCGGAGTTGACGTATTGCTCGGGGATGAACGCCTCCGCCGCGATTTCGAAGTGCGGCAGGTGGCGCGTGCGGATGGGTTCGCCTTTCACTTCTGCGACGGCTTCCGCAACAAGTTGTTGATAGGTCTCGAAGCCGACCGTTGCGATGTGCCCGTGTTGATCGCCGCCTAGGAGACTGCCCGCGCCGCGAATTTCCATGTCGCGCATGGCGATGCGGAAGCCCGCGCCGAGCGTGGAAAACTCTTCGAGCGCTTTCAATCGCTTCTGCGCATCTTCGCTCAAGGCGCGATCGCCGGGCACCAACAAATACGCAAAGGCCCGGTGCTTGTAACGCCCCACGCGCCCGCGCAATTGATACAACTCCGCGAGCCCGAAGTGGTCCGCCTGCTCGATAATAATCGTGTTGGCGTTCGGGATGTCGATACCGGAACCGATGATGGTCGTGCACACGAATACGTCGTATTCTTTGTGAATGAACCCGGTCATCACGCGTTCGAGTTCTTTCTCGTTCATCTGGCCGTGACCGATTGCAATCTTCGCCGTGGGTACGAGACGCTGCACCAGGTTGGCTGCGCGTTCGATGGTCTGGACGCGGTTGTGCACGTAGAACACTTGTCCTTCACGCGCGAGCTCGCGCGTGATCGCCTCCTGGATTAGTTTCTCGTCGAAATCCGCAATGCAGGTATGAATCGGCAGGCGATCGTTTGGCGCGGTATTGATTACGCTCATATCGCGCACACCCAGCATGGACATATTAAGCGTGCGCGGAATCGGCGTTGCGCTGAGCGTCAGCACATCCACCGTCGTGCGCAGTTGTTTTAATCGCTCTTTGTGCGCCACGCCGAAGCGCTGCTCTTCATCGATTACCACCAAGCCAAGATTCTTAAACTCGATGTCTTTCGAGATGACGCGGTGCGTGCCGATGACCACGTCCACCTCGCCCGATTTCAGCCGTTCGACCACAGACTTAATTTCCTTCGGCGAACGGAAGCGGCTCAGCATTTCCACTTTGATCGGGTAGTCCGCGAAGCGTTCCGCGAAGTTCAGGTAGTGCTGCTCCGCGAGCACGGTCGTCGGCACGAGGACCGCCACCTGCCTGCCATCCATAACGGTCTTGAATGCCGCGCGCATCGCCACTTCCGTCTTGCCGTAGCCGACATCGCCGCAGATCAATCGGTCCATCGGCTTCGCGGTTTCCATGTCGCGCTTCACGTCGATAATCGCGCGCATCTGGTCCGGCGTTTCGTCGTACTCAAATGCGTCTTCAAACTCTATTTGCCAATGCGTATCCGCCGGGTAGGCGTGGCCTTCGCGCGTTTCGCGCGCTGCGTAGAGTTTCAGCAACTCCTCCGTCATATCGCGCACGGCCTTCTTCACGCGCGCTTTCGTGCGTGCCCAGGTCGCACCGCCGAGCTTGTCCACCTTCGGCACCGTTCCATCGCCGCCCGCAAACTTCTGGATCATGTCGATGTGCGTGACGGGCACGTAGACCTTATCGCCGCCGGTATATTGCAGCGCGAGAAAATCGCCGGCCTTACCTTCAAAACGGCGCAGCCCAAGGTAACGACCGACGCCGTGCTGCTCATGAACGATGTAGTCGCCGGATTTTAGATCGCTGAAAGCGGTAAGCGCGGTGCCTGCTTCGAAACGGCGGCGCGTGCGTCGTACATAGTGACGCCCGAACATTTCGCGTTCGCTGAGCACCGCCAGCTTGTCCGCGGGCACAACAAAACCGCCGCGCAAGCGGCCAATATCTACCCGCAGATCAAAAGCATCTTGCCCCGGACGATACCCGCGCTCCTCCAATAACTCGTACAAGCGCTTACGTTCACCCGATGTCGCGCAGAGCAGCAGCACGGTGAACTTCTCGCGGTCCCACTCTTCGATCTGTTTCCAGAACGCGTCGTTCTGTCCCTGCCAGCCAGTGATCGCACCCATGTTGAGTTGCACGCGCTGCACGCTTTCATCGGCGGTGAAAGGCACCTGCGCGATGCGCATGCGCGTGAACTTCTCGATCTCCGCTTCGGCCTTTTCCCAAGGCATGATGTAGGGGTTGTCGCCGAGCTGCGCCGCGAGCTTTTTTACTTCCTCGCGAATGGCCAGCGGCTCGTCCAACACGATCACCGAGTCATCCGGAAAATACTGCGTCAAAGGGGCAAGGGCGTCCCGCCCTTGTATCTGCGATTTTTCGGATCGCGGAAGAATGGTCACCGATTTTTCTTGGCCGATACTGCGCTGCGTCTCGGGTTCGAATCGGCGAATGGATTCGATCTCGTCGCCGAAGAATTCGATGCGGTAGGGCAATTCACCTGAGATGGGAAACACATCGAGAATCCCACCGCGCACGCTGGTCTGTCCGCGTTGCTCGACCATCAATTCACGGTCATAGCCCATATCCGATAACCGCACGACGAGGTCTTCGAGATCGTGTTCCTCACCAACCGCCAGCGTGACGGTCTGCTTTTCCAGCGCGTCGCGCTTCACGACATATTGGATTAGCGAGCGCACGGGCACGACCATGCGGATCGACTCGCCGTTCTTGCGCGCGGTCTGCACCCGCATCAACGCGTTCATGCGCTCCGCGACGATATCGTCCGCGGGCGCCATCGCGTCCGTCGGCAATACTTCCCAGGCGGGGAATTGGACGCAGCGGTCCGGCACATCGAAGGTCAGCAGATCCTCAAAAACAGCCTCCGCCTCGGAGCGCCCCTGCGTCACGATCAGCAGCGACCGATCACCCGCCGCCTGCAATGCCGCCAATGCCTTCCCGCTACCCCAAGGCCCAACCACGTCTGCGCAGGCACGGGGCTTCAACCGGAGCGCGTCGAGCCCGGTTAACGTTGGTAGATTCTTGGTAAGCGCCATGCGTTCACATAAAAACGATTTGAGGGAGGCTTGGCAAAGGCCGTTGCACACGATGCCGATTTCCAGTGGATTTATCAAACCATTGAGCGGGCAAATTTATGTCTGCGCACGTCGCACTTGCCTAACCCGAAATACAAGCCCTAGAATCCATGACTGGGGTGTCAATCCAAATCGTTGAGTCGCAAGGAGTCTATGATGTCACACGGCGGCAAGTTGGCGGCGCGCGCGTTGAAGAACGCGGGTGTCGAGTGCATTTTCACGTTGAGCGGAGGGCACATCATGCCGATTTACGATGGGTGCCTGGACGAAGGCATCCGCATCGTGGACGTCCGCCACGAGCAGGCGACGACACACGCGGCGGACGCGTGGTCGCGCGTGAACCCGGGGAAGATCGGCGTGGCTGTGGTAACGGCGGGGCCGGGCGTGACGGACGCGGTCACCGGCGTTGCGAACGCGTGGCGCGCGAACTCGCCGATCCTCTGTATCGGCGGGCAAGGACCATTCGCAAACCTTGGGCGTGGCTCTTTGCAGGAAATGGACCACGTCAGCTTGATGCGGCCGATCACGAAATACTCCGCGGCGTGTTACGACACGGAGCGCATACCCGAATACATCGAGCGCGCGATTCGCGCGGCGATCTCCGGCATTCCAGGACCGGCGTTTTTGGAATTGCCGATGGACGTGTTGATGAACGAGGCAAGCCTTGAGCGCGCGACGTTCCCCCCGATTTCCACTGCGCCGCCATTGGTCGGGCCGCAGGGCGAGGAAGTGATCAAGGCGCTGCGCATTCTCGCGGAGGCAAAGCGCCCGATGCTAATGTCGGGCACGAGCGTGAAATGGTCGAACGCGCAGCCGCAGCTCAATGCGTTCCTTGCGAAGACAAATCTGCCCGCTTACGCAAACGGCATGGGCCGCGGGACGATTCCGCGCGATTCGAAACATCTCTTCAACCGCACACGCCGCGAAGCGCTTGAGGCGGCAGATGTCGTCGTATTAGCGGGAACGATTCTCGACTTTCGCATGGCCTTTGGTCAGAACATCCCCGCAAACGCGAAGATTATCCAGCTCGATATGGACAACATGCTGATCAGCCACAACCGCGCGTCGCACGCGGCGCTCGTCGGAAATCTAGCCGTGTCCTTCGACGCATTGATGCGCGAGATGGACGCGCAAAAACTCGCACTCGACTTCTCCGCGTACAGCGCGGAGCTGCGTGCGAAAGAAGACGCGTATAACGCGAAGGAAAAAGCCAAGCAGGGCAGCGACGCCGTGCCGATCGAAGCTGATCGCCTTTGCCGGGAGATTGCGAACTTCGTCGAGAAGCACGACGACATGATCGTCATCGGCGACGGCGGCGATATCGTCGCGTCCGCGGCCAAGGTCGTGCCCATTCCTAAGAACGGATTCTGGATGGACCCAGGCCCACTCGGCACGCTCGGCGTCGGGATGCCCTTCGCCATTGCCGCGCAGATCGCACATCCAAACAAGAAGGTGCTCATCATCTACGGCGACGGTTCCTTCGGCCTCAACGGTTTTGAATACGACACCGCTGTCCGTTTCAACTTGCCGATCGTCGGCATCGTCGGTAACGACGCCGCCTGGGGCCAGATGATGCGCCCACAGATCGCCATTTACCAGCGCCCGGTCGCCACGCTGCTCAATTACACGCGCTACGACAAAGTCGTCGAAGCCCTCGGCGGCCACGGCGAATACGTCGAGCAACCCGGCGACATCCAAGCCGCCATCGAACGCGCCTTCGCGTCGGGCAAACCTGCATGTGTCAATGTGAAGTTACACCAGGATCAAAGCTACCGCGGCGGCGGCTACGTATAACGACTTGCAATCGATTAAATTTGCAGCGCCCGTTCGCCGCGGCGAATCCATGCCGGGCGTTTTTCTTGTACGGTGATACCATATCTACTTCGTCCGAACTTTTGAAGTCGAAGGGAAGCCAGCAATGTCAAAAGTATCCCGACGCGGTTTCGTTCGCAGCACAGTAGCCAGCGGCGTTAGCGCAGCGCTCGCTTCCTGCACGTCCACAACGCGTACCGCAAAATCGCGCCCGAACTTGGTCGTCGTGTTTGCGGACGATCACGCCCATCGCGCCCTCGGATACAACAATCCCGCCGTGAAAACGCCGCACATGGACCGCATCGCTGGCGAAGGGGTAATTCTCGATCGGTGTTACATCGCATCGCCTATCTGCGTGGCAAGCCGCGCGAGCATGATGAGCGGCCTCTTCCCGCAGCAGCACGGTTCTGTTGGGTTGGACGCATCAGGCTTCCAACGTTGTGTCGTGGAAGAAAAACGGTACAAAACCTTCGCACACCATCTCACCGCATCTGGCTATGCGACCGCCTTCTTCGGTAAGTCCCATCTCGGCGATCCGAAGCTGTACGGTTTCAGCGAAGCGGCCGTAAGCGGAAATGTCGTCGATACGGACAGCTTTGAAAACGCAAAGGCCTACCTCGCATCGCGCGAGACTAACGACGCGCCGTTCCTGCTGTGGCTTGCGCCGAACCAACCGCATGTGCCGCTGGTGCCCGAACAGCGCTGGCTTGATCTCTACGATCCACGCACCCTGAAAGTCGATCCGAATTTCATGGAATCGCCGCCCGACGGCAGCATCTACAATCAGGGAAAACCCGGCGAACGCTATTACCGCGACACCGCCTATACGAAGCACTACAAGAATCTGCCCTCCGGCCCGCCTCGCACGAAGGAACAAATAATCGATTTCATCCACGCGTACTACGCCACGATCTCGCATCTCGACAATCAGCTTGGTGGATTTTTCGATCAACTCCGCGCATCGCGCCACTACGAGAACACGACCTTTATCTATCTCGCTGACAACGGCTACCACCTCGGCAACCACGGCCTGGGCAATAAGATCACCATGCACGAAGAAGCCGTGCGCGTCCCCATGTTCGCGCATGGTTACGGTGTGCGCAGCGGCACGCGCAGCACCTCGCTCGTGTCGAGCCTCGACATTTACCCCACGCTGCTCGACCTCGCCGGCATCGAAGCGCCCGCGCACCTCATGGGTAAATCGATTCGCTCGGTGCTCGCCTCGCCGCGGAAAACTGTGCGCGACTATGTCTCCAGCGAATGCGTCGGCGTTGGCGGCAAGGTGGGGGAGGGGCACCGGATGGTGCGCAGCAAGGATTGGAAATACGTGCTCACCGATAGCAACGAAGAAGCGCTCTTCGACGAAACCAAGGACCCCTACGAAATGCACAACGTCATAGGTGATCCTGCGAATACGAACACGGTCAGACAGCACCGCGATGAAATGCGCGTGTGGCAACGCGCCACCAGCGACACTCATGCTCCGCCGCCCGCCGCATAACGCAGTACTGCGCTGCGTACATGTTATTTCCCTGAAATAAACATCCCATCTGTTCTGTTCCACACGAATACATCACCCACCCGGAGGCCCCGTCATGTCCAAAATGCGCGTAGCCCAAGTCACCAAACCTGGTGCTCCCTTCGAACTCGTCGAGCGCGACATTCCCGAACCTGGTACTGGTCAAGTCCGCGTCAAAGTGCAGGCCTGTGGCATCTGCCACAGCGACGCAATGACCAAGGAAGGACATTGGGCCGGCATTCAATACCCACGCGTCCCCGGCCACGAAGTTGTCGGCGTCATAGATGCACTAAGCAAGGACGTCGATCATTGGAATGTGGGCCAGCGCGTCGGCATAGGTTGGCACGGTTGGCATTGCGGCGTATGCGACACCTGCCGCCGTGGGGAATTCTTTGCATGCTTGCAGACTCCCAAGGTCACCGGCATCGCGTATGACGGCGGTTTCGGCGAGTATATGATCGCGTATGCAAACGCACTTGCACGGCTCCCGGAGAAGCTCACGCCAGTCGAGTGCGCACCGCTCATGTGCGCCGGCCTCACCACATACAACGCACTCCGCAACTCCGGCGCTCGCAGCGGTGACACCGTCGCCGTGCTCGGCCTCGGTGGTTTGGGTCACTTGGGCGTGCAATACGCCGCGAAGATGGGTTTCAAAACGATTACTATCGCGCGCGGCGCGGACAAGGAACCGCTCGCTAAACAACTCGGTGCGCACCACTACATCGACAGCCAGGCCGAAGATCCCGCCGCCGCGCTGCAAAAACTCGGCGGCGCAAGTATCGTGCTCGCCACAGTCACGAACGCAGACGCAATGGCCGCAACCATCGGTGGCCTCGCGCCAAACGGCTCATTGATGGTCCTCGGCGCCGCGCCCGAACCGATTCCCGTCCCAGGCATTGCGCTTATCATGGGCAAACGCGCCGTAAAAGGCTGGTACTCCGGCACCTCGATTGACGCGCAAGACACCCTTCAATTCAGTGCCCTCACCGGCGTGCGTTCAATGAACGAATCCTACCCGCTCGACAAAGTAAACGAAGCCTACGAACGCATGATCAGCGGAAAGGCCCGCTTTCGCGTGGTGTTGACAATGGCATAGGCGTGGCGGTGTTCCCCAAGTTTTCGTGTACTGGTGTCAGTCGCGTAAAATCACACGGTGAACTACGTGCTATACGATGCCCTTACCACCCTCGCGGTACCTCCGGCCGTTGCCTGGGTTGCATTGCGTCCAAAGTATCGCCCTCTCCTATCCCGCTTCGCGCCTCGCGTCAGTGGCGCACAGACATCGCCGTTCTGGGTGCACGCGTGCAGCGTGGGGGAATTGAGCGTCGCACGACCCGTTATCGCAGCACTGCGCACACGCTACCCCGACGTGCCAATCGTCCTCACCGTCAGCACCGTCACCGCGTGGGACATGGCCTCGAAGAATCTACCCGATGCAACGCTCACGTGGTTCCCCGTGGATCAACCGAATATCGTTGCACGCTTCTTCCACAGGCTAAACCCGCGCGCGCTGTTTCTCATTGAAACCGAAATCTGGCCGAACATCGTGCGTGAAGCCGAACGGCGCAACGTTTCGGTCATGGTCCTCAACGCACGGCTCAGCGACAAACATTTTTCCCGATACAAGCGGCACGCTTCTTTTTTTCGAAATGTATTCGCACGCATTACGCACGTGGCCGCGCAACATCAGACCTACGCCGATCGCTTCGCCACGCTCGGCGTCGACCGCAATCGGATATCCATTACCGGTAACATCAAGTTTGACAACCTGAATACCTTCGTCGAAGAATCGCGCCTTGCGCAACTCCGCGACGAGTGCAGCTTGAAAGGTGAAGGCCCGACAATCATCTTCGGAAGTACGCGCCCCGGCGACGAAGAACTCGCTGCACGGTGTTGGGAAGCATGGAAGACTGAATTTCCTACAGCACGACTCATCGTCGCGCCACGCCATCGCGAGCGTCTTCCGGAAGCGCTCGCACCCTTCAAAGACCCCGTCGCACTGCGCAGCCGCATCGTCGCCGGCGAACCGCACCACGACGCACGTATCCTCGTCATCGACACGCTCGGCGAACTCATCGATTTCTACCCGCTCTCCACCGTCGCGATCATCGGCGGCAGCTTCTATCCCGGTGTAAACGGACACAACCCCCTCGAACCCGCCGCACTTGGCGTGCCCACCGTGTTCGGACCCTATATGAGCAACTTCATCGATCCCGCAGAAGTTCTCGTCAATGCAAACGCCGCCGTGCAGGTCGAAATCCCCGACGCGCTTCAATCCGCCGTATCAACTTTGCTCCGCGCCCCGGCTCGACGCGCAGCATTATCCACAGCCGCACGTGAAGCTATCGCTGCAAACACCGGCGCGCTTGCCCGCACAATGGACCTGGCCGATTCCGTTTTATTGAAGTCCGCGCGCGCTTCGTAACACCATAGCCCGATATGAGCGCGCTTGTCCGTTTTGTTGATGCCGGTCTAGAAGGCTTGGATATCATTCTCGATCGGTTTCATCGCCGGCAGGGCGTCATCGGCGCGCTGCTGCTTTCGCCATCGCTCATCATCCTCGGCGTATTCGCCTTCTTTCCCCTGCTCTACGCGATCTATATCAGTCTCTTCGATACGCGCCGTGGTATCTACAACGGCGCAGGAAACTATCTTCGCGCGTTCAACGAACCCGAATTCTGGCGCAGCGTGAAAGTTACGTTCTACTACGCCATCGGCACCGTACCGCTGTCGCTAGCCATTAGTTTCACGATCGCGTGGTTGCTGTTCCGCATTGTGTTTGCGCGCAGTTTTTTTCGCACGCTGTACTTTTTGCCTTACGTAACTTCCGCTGTAGCGTCCGCGACGGTTTGGCGCGCGCTGTTACGCCCGCAAAGCGGCCTGATTAATTTGCTATTGATTAATATTGGAATCGAACCCCAGAAATGGCTCATCGAACCGCGTGGCGTTCTGAATATTCTCACCGACGGTATGATCCCGCCTGCCATCGGCCCGAGCCTTGCCCTCTGCTGCATCATCGCTTTCGATATTTGGCACGCGAGCGGGTTTATGATCGTCGTGTTTCTCGCTGGGTTGTCGTCCATACCAAAACAACTTGAAGAAGGCGCCCGGCTCGACGGCGCATCCACATGGCAAGTTATTCGTCACGTATCTTTACCGTTGCTGTCGCCCACGATTTTTTTCTTGCTCATCGTGAGCGCGATTAAGTCGTTTCAGTCGTTCAATAGTTTTTACGCCCTCGTCAGCGCGCCCGGCGACGACACGCAGAATCTCATCGTCTACATATACGCGCAGTTCTATCAGAATCAGCGCATCGGCTATGGCGCTGCCGTCGCGGTCCTCATGTGCGCGGCGATCGTGCTGCTCACCATCGTCCAATGGCGCTTCGTCGGGCGTAAGGTCCACTACGAATGAGACCGCGCATAGGCACATACGCTTTGCTCATTGCGGGCAGTTTGGTCAGTGTGTTCCCCTTCGTATGGATGCTCACCACCTCGCTAAAAACCAGCCGCGAAGCCAGCGCGCCGGAGATCGATCTACTGCCGCAAACGTTGCAGTGGGCGAACTATACAAACGCGCTTTATGCTGCACCCTTCGGCGTGTATTTCTACAATACGTTGATCGTCGCGTTTACAGTGATGACCAGCGTGGTCATCACCTCGTTGCTCGCCGGTTACGCATTCGCGCGTCTCGAATTCCGCGGACGCAACGTGATGTTTGCGTTTCTGCTCGCTACGATGATGGTGCCCTTCGAGGTAACGCTTATCCCCAATTTTCTGCTCGTGCGCGATCTCGGGTGGTACAACACCTACGCGGCGCTCATCGTGCCTTGGTGCGCCAGCGCATTTTCGATTTTCCTTGTGCGCCAGTCTTTCCTCGCGCTGCCGAACGATTTCTTCGAGGCCGCGCGCGTGGACGGTTGCGGCCATCTGCGCTTCCTCACGTGGATCGCCGCGCCGCTTGTAAAGCCCTCGCTCGTTACGATTGCGCTATTCTCGTTCCTCGGTAGTTACAACTCGCTCATCTGGCCCATCGTCGTCACCAGCAGCGAAGACATGCGCCTCATCCAATACGGCCTCACTATTTTCGGCAGCGAGACTGGTGTGCAAACGAACCTGCTCATGTGCGCGTCTACCATTGTCATCCTTCCGACCGTGGCGCTATACTTCCTCACCCAACGCACCTTTCTCGACAGCGCGCTCAACGCCGGTATAAAGGGGTAATTCCGTGGTTCGTGTTTCGCTCGCGTGCGCCGCAGTTTTGGCTTTGGTCGTTTCCTGTACACCCCGCGACGTGCCCGCACAAGATTCGGCGACACCTTCATCCTCTACCGCAAAGACATTCAAACCAATCGATCCAACATCGGCTGTCTGCTGGGATCGCAACACCCTCGAAACCGCCAAGCTGCTCGATTCCATCGCGACGGAATACAACGCCACGCAGCCGCCGGTGCCAATCAAACTCGAATACCTTGGCAACTACGGCGACATCTTCCGCAAGGTTTCTCTCAGTATTCAGGCGCGCGAACTCCCCGCCACCGCCGTCGGCTACGAACCCATGACCTCCGAATACATCGTCGCGGGCGCAGCTTTACCGTTGGACGACTACATCGCCGATCCAAGCGCCGGCCTCAAGGCAGACGAACTCGCCGACTTTTATCCAAGCGTTTTGGAAACGAACAAGTTTCCGCAGTTTGAAAACAGGATGTATTCGTTCCCCTTCTGCAAGAGCGTGCTTATGATGTATTACAACAAACGCGTGCTGCGGGAGGCAGGCTTCGATGCGCCACCGCAGACGTGGGACGAGTTCCTTGCGCAGTGCCGCGCCATCAAATCAAAGACAGGCAAACAGGCCTACGCCATCAACGTCGATTGCTCCACCATCGAAGGCTTTATCTACAGCATGGGAGGGGAAGTCGTAAACGGATCGGTGTCCACCTTCGATCAACCAAACGTCCTCGCTGCGTTCAAACTCTTCGACACGCTCGTCAAGGAAGGCCTAGCCTATCAGGCGCCGCCGGGCACCTACGACGATCGCGAAGCCTTCGCGCACGATCGCACGGCGTTCTTTTTCCGCCCGAGCTCGCACCGTCCCGATGCGGCGGCACTCATGGCCGCTACGCCGGACGACTGGGGCATGACACGCATTCCGCAATCCGATCCCAACAATCCGCGCACCGCCCTCTATGGTCCAAACATCTGCGTGTTCCGCACGACGGACGCACACCAAAAAGCGGCCTGGGGATTCATCAAGCACTTCACGTCGCCGAAGGTTTCGGTGCGTTGGGCCATCGCCACGGGTTACTTGCCCATCCGCAAGTCCGCTGCAAACGATCCCGACATGCAGGCCTTCTGGGAAAAATGGCCGCAAGACCGCGCGGCATTCGATTGTCTTGCGTTTGGAAAATCCCAGCCAAACGTGGTGGGCTGGCAACAAGTCCGCACACTCGTCGAACGCGCCTTGACCGCAGTCATCTCAGGATTGAAGACACCAGAACAGGCCACAGCGGATTTGAAAAAAGAAGCGGACAAAGCACTCGCCGCTGGCTAGTAATAGACTGGCGCCCGCGCAGAGTTGCGTCTCGCTCGCCCAAGCGCGGCGCGCATTCACCCAAGACTATTCTTCGATAGGGTGCCCATGAGAATCGTGGTGCGCGGCAAAGTCGTCCAACGCGTCCAGAATCTGTTCCTTGGCGTCGCGCTCCACAAACTCCGAGTCCGTCTTCCGGCGCAACTGCAACCGGCGGTCGTGATGTGGCCAATTACCGTCCCCTACGCGCGGCAACCGCCGATCAGTTTTGCGGCGGTCCTTGTGCCACTCGCCATTAACATCGCGATAATACCCAGGACGCTCTTCACTCACGAGATTCTTCCCCAATCCTGCGGCGCGTAATGCGCCAACCCCGAAAACGCGCCATCAGTATAGTAAGCGCAGGGGGTAGCACTTCAAGCAGACCTAACTTAAGGCCAAAAAGGTAAGCGTTGGTTATCAGTCCGTCTTGCTCGCAATGGTTATCGATATTCCAGCGCCATCACGAAGACTACCCAACGGTACGCGCGCAATTCCGGAAATACAAAATGGTAGGTTTGCGAGTGTCAATTTTCGCGTTCTTATACGGCAGCACATCGAAATCGCACGGAAAATAAAGGCTTTACGCGTGCTTCTGCGCACGGCCCGGATGTTGGCATAACCGTTGCTCTATATATGCCACGAGACGCACTACTCGGAACCAGGCAAGGAGGCTGGACATGAACGCAGTACACGCTTTTGTCGCGCGCGAAGCCCTCGGAAAAACCTCAGCTAACGCTGCGCAGGTGGCCCCGGATGTGGACACCGCCAGTAAAGCCGCGCGCCCCGTACTGCAACCCGTGGACGGCAATCCCTTGATGGTGCGCGCAGTGCAAGTGTGCGCCGGGGGCAGGACTCCCCGCAGGCGCGCAGTATGACGGCCCTCTCGTCGGTGTACACAGCACCGATTTATGGTTGCTGACTCCGCAACCTAGACCCTGGCCGCGCAACGCAAGAAGGCTCCCTCGACCGAATGCCAAGCCCGGGGCATTCGGAGTCGCGTTGCGCGGCCTGCCCTCTTTT
>JADLHJ010000015.1 GCA_020848835.1 Candidatus Hydrogenedentota bacterium | reverse complement strand
CCCGTTGCGACATCGTAAATCTCGATCTCGCCCGACGTTGAAGTAATGGCGACATTCTTCTTCGTGTTTGGAAATCCGGGATAAAACGGCGCGCCCTTTAACTTCAGCTCAACACTCGTTCCACCCGTAAGATCAAGCATCTTCGGGCGGTTATCCTCGCCCGTATACATCAGATGCGCGGCATCGTGCGTGAAGCCCCAGAGCCTGCCACCCAAACCTGTCTTACCCAGGTTGTCCAAGTGCGCGACCACTTGACCCTTCTGCGTATCGAACACACCGCAGGTTCCCAACGTAGACGCAATTGCAAGGTATCGGTGTTCGCGATCTGCAAGGTGCAATTCTTGTATGGTTGTCCCTGGCGGCAATGGTGTCGGTCCCGTCAACGCGCTCGGCGCGTACCAAAGCTTTACTGAACCATCACGGCTTGCAGACAGCATCTGATCGCCCGCAGGCAGAAATGCAACGCTCCCAACCGGGGCCGAGTGCCCGCGCAATGCATACGGCATTGATTTGTCGTCAGTAAGCGGAACGAGATCAATTACGGGATGTTCTTTCGCCACCGCAAGACGCAAACCGTCAGACGCAAACACGACATCACGGATGTCACGCCCGAAATCGCGTTGGGAAATTTGTTTGCCATCGGCGACGTTCCACACCCGCACCGTGCCGTCCGCGGCCCCGCTCGCGACACGATTGCTCTCAGGTGAAATCGACAAACACGTCACGTCGTTCGTGTGCCCTTCCAGTTTGCGCAACAATTTCCACGTTTGCGCGTCCCAAATGGCCAGCGTGTTGTCCAATGATCCCGTAACCACAAACGCGCCATTCGCCGACCACGCAATCGCAACGACATCATTGAGATGTTCGGACAACACCGCAACCGATTCGCGCGTATCGAGGTTCCAAATACGCGCAGTGTCATCGCTCGACGCCGTCGCCAACATGCGCCCATACGGATTGAATGCCACCGCGTTTATCGCGGCGGTGTGCCCCGCAAGCGAGTACTGCGGCTCAAGGGTGTTGGTCGTGAACACACTCGCTTCATTGCCCGCGCCGCCAACCGCAATCGATTGACTATCCGGCGCAAACGCGAGGGCAATCACCTGTCCCTTCAAGGCAGGCGCACGCCGCACTTCATTGCCAGAGACCACATCCCACAAGATCACAGTGCCGTCGCTATCACCGGAAACTGCCTGTGCGCCGTCGCGGCTCACCGCTACCTTCTGCACCGGCACGCTATGACCCGAAAACGTTGCGAGGTCCTTGTTGCACAATTGTTCGAGCCACCCCCACTCCCAACTCCAATAAGACTCCGGACACGCCGCGAGCAGCGTGCGCGCCACGTCGTACTGGTTCTGCTGAATGCTGCGATACGCAAGCCGAACGTTGCTGATATACAACTCGCGCTCCGCAATCGCGCGCGCTTCCGCTTCCTGCTTGCCCTTTTCCTCTGCAAGTTGGCGCGCATCTTCCGCAGCCACGCGCTGCTCGCGCTCACTCTTATTCGCCTGTAAAATCTGGATGTACGAAACAACCCCGACGATCAACAGCGCCGCAAAGGCCAAACCCGCCGTCGCCACCTGCGCCTTGTATTTCTGCACAAAACGCCGCACCTGATCGCGCAACGTGTACTCGTGGGACTCAACCAGCGCGCCGGACATGAAGCGTTCGATCTCACGCGAAAGTTCCGCCGCGTTCTGATACCGATCGGGTTGCTTCGTCTCAAGCGCCTTGTAGCAAATCGTGATCAATTCGGGTGGCGCGTTCGACGCGAGGTCTTTTATCGCCGTCAACGGCGGAAGATTGATGTGCAAAATTACGTTTTGCAGCGGCGCTTTGTCGTATGGACGTTTCCCGGTGAGCAACACGTACAACACCGCACCCAGCGCATACACATCCGATCGCTCGTCTACGCTATCGATATCGCCGCGCGCCTGCTCCGGCGCCATGAAATGCGGCGTGCCCAGGATCGTTCCGTACAACGTCTGCGCCGTCGGCGCCGCCGGACCTTCTTTCAACGCCTGCGCGGTCGCTTTCAACTCCGCCGCATAGACGTCCGCCTTCCCCTTCAACTTCGCGAGGCCCCAATCGATCACGACCGTCTCGCCGAAACTGCCGATCATCACGTTATCGGGTTTGATGTCGCGATGTATCACGCCGCGATCGTGCGCGTAGGCGATTGCGTGACACAGGTCAAGATACCGCGGCAACAACTCAAGCCGGTCGCGCAACGATTTACACTGCGCGAGTTCCTTGCTCAAGGTCTTTCCGCGCACCAGCTTCATCGTGTAATAAAGCGCGCCGTCCGCACGATGGCCCAATTCATAAACCGGCACGATCGAAGGATGCTCAAGCTGTCCGGTAATCTTCGCCTCTTGCAGGAACCGCGACACCGCTTCAATCGATTCACGGCTTGGCGTGGGAATGTTTGATCCAATCGGCTCATTCGACGGCGGGATCAATTCCTTCATCGCGATTTCGCGCTGCATGAACTGATCGTGTACGAGCAACACGCGCCCATAACCGCCGCGCCCTTGCTCGCTGACGGTTTTATAGCGGTCAGGTGTTTCGAGCACGCCCGTGTCCGGCGGCGGCGCGATCGCAACGGTCGCATCGCCCGAAGGCGCGGCAGGCTTCACTCCATCCTTCGTTATCGCGACGGTCCCGCCAAATGTCTTGACGACTTGTTCAGGCCCGCCAAATGTCGCCAACGTCGCCTTCGCATCCCCCGAATGCGCGCGAATCGCCTCGCTAACCAGCCGATCAATCAACTCTCGATCTGCCGCGTTCAACGCACCCTGCTCAACAAGCCGCGCATCCAATGGCGTCGCCGGATCAATTGCCCACGCCGCCGCAGCCTGCATTAGACGGTTCGACGTGACCTTGCCCAATTGCACGGCCAACACGCCAAACAGCAAATTACGGTCTTGTTCCATCTAGTCCGCGAGTTCCAGTTTAAAAAAGCCTTGCTAAAAAGCGCCCGCGATCAGGGCGTTGCACTACAAAACACTATCCGTTCAGGCGGGGAGTAATCCAGCAGCCATATCCCGTGACAAACGCGCGCGAAGTGCTGTGGAGCGCGCCGAGACAACGGCGCTTTTCTACGTCAAAGTACGTGACATTGAGCCGCACCAGGCGCGAATTGGACATCCGACAAACGATTGCCGAACGTTTGTTTTTGGTAGTATCCAGTCCATGCATACCAAGTTGCGAAATGGGGTTATTACTACATGTATAAGCGAATTACGTTACTAATCCTTGTTTCGGTCTCCGCATCGGCGGAACTCGTCGGAAAAGCCTACGAACTAACCACGCACCCCGCTACAGTTCGTATTCGGCAAGAAGGTCCCTTACCCGCCACGTGCGAACCAACCTTGCACGCCGCGCGCGGCGAATACGAGTCACTCCAGATTTCCCTGACCGGCTTAAATCGCCTGTCCGATCTGGACGCCGCAATATCACCGTTCGCCAATGCCGCCAGCGAACAACTGCCCGCGAATTCCGCCACGCTCTACCGCGTCGAATATGTCCCCATCCGCTTCTCCGCGCCGCGCGCCACTGAAGCCCCCGGTCTGACACCCGATCCGCTTGTACCGTTTATTGATCCCTATACCGGAAAGAAATGCGCATCGCCATTGTGGACCGGCGAAGAAAAACGCGAAGGCGCGGCGTACGGCGCGACGCCTTTTGCAATCTGGCCCGGTCAACGCCAAACGCTCTGGCTCGATGTATACGTCCCGCGCGATGCAAAGCCGGGTGACTACACGGCGACGCTGACGATTCACGCAAAGGAGAAGCAACTAGCACAATCAACGATCACGTTAACGGTATGGGACTTCACGCTGCCCGAAGGCCCAACGCTCGAAAATCATTTCGGCGGCATCGAAGGCATCGCCAACTATCACGGCCTAAAAACAGAAGACGAAAAATACCGCGTGCTGGAAGAGCGTTACGCGCAGATGTTTGCGGACAACCGCCTCAATCCCCCTACACCGCGACGCCTGTTCCCCACACCTGGCGACGACGGCACCGTGACCTTCGATGCGGCTACAAAAGAACAAATCGCCGCGTACATGAATCGCTATCACGTCACCAACTTTGAAATACCGCATTCACCATTCGGCGACGCACCAGAAAGCCGAGAAAAATCCTTCGCCTTCTACCGCTCGTGGTACGCATTCCTCCTCGAAAACAGTTGGGCCGATCGCTCCTACCTCTACATGTTCGATGAACCCAACACGCCCGAGCAATACGATCGCGTCCGCCAACTCGGCGCCTTCATCCACGAAGCCGAGCCGCGCATCCGCAAACTCGTCGTCGAACAGCCCTACACGCACGATGCCGCCTGGGGCACACTCGACGACGCAATCGATATCTGGTGTCCGCTCTTCGGGTTCATCGAGGAGAAAAGCAATGAATGCGTCAAAGCAACTGGCGACGAAATCTGGAGCTACACCGCGCTCGTCCAAACGGCGCACCCCTACCACCCCGACTACGAGAAGGTAAAAGACGATCTCCCACCGTTCTGGCAGATCGATTTCCCACTCACCTCATACCGCGTCGCGCCCTGGCTCAATTGGCGCTACGGAATCACCGGCCTCTTATATTGGTCGTCCGTCTACTGGGATTCACCCAAACGGGACTGCTGGCACGATCCCGGATTCCGCGTACGCTGGAACGGAGAAGGCTCGCTTTTCTACCCCGGAGAAGACGCGGGCATCGAAGGCCCGATAGCATCGATCCGCCTCAAAGCGTTGCGCGACGGCATGGAAGACTACGAGTACTTCGCGCTGCTCGCCAGCTTAGGCAAACACGACGAAGCCGACGCAATCGCGCGTGAAGCAGTCCCCACCTGGGGCACATGGAAGCAGG
Organism: Candidatus Hydrogenedentota bacterium; assembly: GCA_020848835.1. Taxonomy (GTDB): domain Bacteria; phylum Hydrogenedentota; class Hydrogenedentia; order Hydrogenedentales; family SLHB01; genus JABWCD01. Next base: position 33,751 of record JADLHJ010000015.1, on the reverse strand, counting down.
ACGCACTCGCACTCCCTCAACTTCGCGAACGCCTCGCCGAAGCCATCCTCCGCGCACAGCAACATTGATCGCGCGCGGCCCTTACCGCTACAGTCATTCTTCATCCGCGTGGGGTGCGTGCGGACAGGGGAAATGCCATGAATAATTTTAGCTGGCCGATTGACGGCAGCATCGTTGGACTCTACATCATCGTCACCATGGCCGCCGGCATTGCCGTGCGCAAATACGTCGGCAAGGTCGAACAATTCCTAATCGCCGGCCGCGAGATGAATCTCTATCTCGGCATCGCGTCCCTCGCCGCCACCGAGTTCGGCATCGTCACCTGCATGTACACCGCGCAAAGCGGGTTTGAAAAAGGCTTCGCGGGCGCCGTGCCCGGCTTACTGCAGGCCACTGCGATGTTCCTCATCGGCTATACCGGCTTTTGCGTGAAGCCCCTGCGCGACGCGGGCGTCATGACAATCCCCGAACTCTTTCAATTGCGATATGGCACCGGCATCCGCTGGCTCGCCGGCGTCGTCATCGTGCTCGGCGGCCTGCTCAACATGGGCGTCTTTCTCCGCATGGGCGGCGAATTCCTAATTAATGCGACAGGTATGAACGCGCCCGCGGTTCAAGCACAAGCAACACCGCAAACTGAAGCCGCGCAATCCGCGCCGGCAAACGACGAAACAGCGACGCCCTCAGCAGCCGCGCCCGCGCCGCAAGGCTTCTTCCAAACCTATAAGCTCGAAATAATGATGACCGCGCTGCTGCTTGCAGTCGGCATCTACACCGTGCTCGGTGGCATGCTCTCCGTTCTGGTCACTGATTTCCTGCAATTCATCGTAATGAGTTTAGGCCTCATCGCAGTCACGGTGTTGATCTTGTATAGCATTGGCTGGGCTTCGCTCGTAAACACCGTTGAAACACATTACGGAGCAGGCGGATTCAATCCATTTGCAAACTCAAGCATGGGTTGGTCCTTCATTATTTTCAACGCGTTCGTGAATACCGCCGCGACGCTCACGTGGCAAACAACCATTCAGCGCCTGCTCGCCGCGAAAGACACCGACACTGGACGTCGCGTCTACACGCGCACAAGCTTCTTCTTTGTCTGCCGATGGCTTATCCCGGTCATGTGGGGCGTCGCCGCGCTCGCGGTATTCGCGCCAACAAGTGTCGATCTCGCGACGCACACTTTCGTGGCAGGTGGACAAACGCATTCAACGCTGCACGCGATGCCACTCTTCCTCGGCACCTTCGTACCCGTCGGCCTCACCGGCATCCTGATCGCAGCCATGCTCGCCGCCGATATGTCCACCGATTCCTCGTACATGCTCACCTGGGCAAGCGTGATCTACAACGACATCCTCGCCCCATTCCGCAAAAAGAACTGGAGCGAAAAGCGCGGTCTCATGGTCAGCCGCTGCCTTGTCGCAGGCATCGGCGTATTCCTTCTGTTCTTCGGATTGTGGTACCCGCTGAAGGGTGACCTCTGGAGTTACCTCACGGTCACGGGCACGATCTATCTCGCCAGCATGTCCACGCTGCTGATTGCGTGCTGCTACTGGAAAGGCGCAAACAACTGGGGTGCCGCCGCCGCGATCGTTCTCGGTGCAATTTTCCCCATCTCCGTGCTGGTGCTCGAACAAAGTTCAAACGAAGCCATTAGCGCATTTGCAAAGGCAAACGGCAACATTCTCGGAATCTGCGCATACCTCGCTGCAGGGACAGCGATGGTCTTTGGTTCACTGCTGAAAAACGCCATTGCACCGAAAGGAGCAAACGCATGAGCGGACATCCATTCTGGTTCATCCTGACCGCCGCATGCGTGGTCTGGTACTCGACCATCACCGTCTACGTCGCGGTTAAAGGCGTGCTCGACATTAAGGGAATGCTAACGCGCTTGAAGAACCAAGGCGTATCAACCGAGTAACGTACTTCTGAAAATAAAACTACTGTTTGCCCGTTTGTAGTTCCGCGTTTACGCGGTCTTGTTCGTACCAATGCGCGTCATTGTTTTCGTATCTCTATTCCACGCCCGCAATCAAGCCGTCGCCCCACGTGATCGCTTTCCCGCAATCCCCGCATAAAACGCGCGAATCTCCGCCACATCATGTTCCGCGTCACCCGTCGGCTGAAACGTCGGACCAAATCCCCCTTGCTTCTTCTCGTAATCGAGATACGTCGTCGCAATAGGCACACCCGCCCCATTCGCAATGTGATAGAACCCCAGCTTCCATTCATCGACGTGTTTGCGCGTCCCCTCCGGTGCAATCCCCAACACGAATCGATCGTAACCTTTGAAATGCCGTATCGCCTGAATCACGGTATTGTTCGCCTTCGCGCGATCCACGGGCACGCCACCCAGCCAATGAATCACCCACCCAAACGGCGCACGAAACAAAGATATCTTCCCCATCCATCGCAAAGGAACGCGCAGCACCAGCCCGATCAAAACAACCAGCAGCAAATCCCAATTGCTTGTGTGCGGTGCAAACGTTGCGACATACTTGGAAACCGTTGGTGCCGCCCCATCGACACGCCAACCCATTAACTTCAGAATGACGATCCCAAACGCACGCAACACAGGCGAAACGACCGGCGTATCAAAAATAGTATAACGCAGCTGTCACGCTCTCATTCGCAAAAGGATTTGTTCCCCGTCTCACGCACAATTTCCCTATATTCAAAATAGAATTTTTCTTTGTGCTCGATGTGTTCTTTCGTGGCTATTACGTATTCGAGGCTAAGGCAGTTCCCGTATCCGCAGATTCTTGAACTCTATCGGCGACCCTTCCGACTCGAGCGCCAGGTAGCCCGTGTTCGGGTTCGTATCGCTGCCCCCGGAGACTTCCTCGCCGTTCACCCACAAGCGCACCTCGCCGTTGATCGCGCGCACGTAATAATGGTTCCACTCCCCCGCGCCCTTCGCGAGTTCCTTGCGCGGAAAACTGCGCGAACCATCCGGCGACAACGGCGGGAACGGCTTCATCGTGATGCCGACAGGAAACACATCGCCATTCGTCGAAAACCAATCCCCGTCCTTACCCGTTTCCTTTTTATATTTTTCCTTGTACCCATGATCCAATACCTGCACTTCGACGCCATGCGGCAACTTATTCGGAGGCAGGTCCTTGATCGAATCATCCGTCACCCACACAAACACGCCCGAATTGCCTGCAGGCTTCAGATGCTTCCATTGCACCACCAGTTCAAAATTCTTCACCTTGTTCTTCGTGCGCATGACCCCCACTGGCGTGCCAGTGCACGAAATGACGCCGTCCTTAAACGACCACGTATCCGGCGCGCAATTCACATTCACAAAATCCGCCTCGCCAAGCGCGCGCCATCCGGGGCCATCACCATTTATAAACGCCTTCGGCAACTCATCCTGCGCATGAACAAATCCCGCCGTATACAGCCCCGCGGCTCCGCAACAAACCGCTGTAAGCGCCAGCGCGCATAAAGATTTCTTAACGCTCATGTTTCCCTCCACCAATTTGATAGATGCCCACGCCCATCATGCGGCGTGCCTACTGACTTGTTCAAGATTTTTCTACGCCATCACCGGACTCTGCCTACAGACCCAACGCAGCGCCTCCCCCTACTATCGAGAAGTCTTCTAGGTAAAGTCGAAGTTGCACGGGTTGTACTGGAGTCAAAGGAGATAGGACATGTTCGGATTCACATTCTCGCGGCACCGCGTAATCGCCATCGGCGCCGGCATCACTGCAATCGCGATTAGTGCGTCTACAGGAGATAGCCGCGTAAGAGCCGGAGCGGAAAAAGCCGCGATCGCCACGGAAACGGCCGGCGCCATCGGTTTCGAATGGGACTACGATTTCAACGGCAACGACGCCGCGGACTTCCAAAACGTAGCCACCTTCGTGAAAGGCGGTTCAGCGCGAATCGACGGTCTCATCTTACCCGCACTCGCGACCAGCGGCGAAGGTATCGCCACCCTCGGACCTGGCCACGGAAAATGGCGCGTCAACGAAGAAAGCGGCAAAGTAAAGTTCAAAACCTTTCACTCCGAACCGCTTGGCTCAGCCCGTTTCTTCGTCGTAGAAGGGCGATTCAATCTCAACGACAGCGAAAGCGGCACCGCCACCATCACCGCCTACGACGGCAAGCTCGACACCGTCCCCGCGTTCGTAGCCGAAACCCACTTCAGCACATTCGATCTCTCCGATTTCGAATAATCGAAACCGGTTCACATACAAAAGAACGCGGGCCCACGCTCGGAAGGGCCCGCGTTTTTTTATCAAAGGAGCACGGGCGTCCCGCCCATGATTATAGTGCTACATGAGACCAGGCTTAATCACAGCAGTCCCCGTCCCAGCATACGCTTCATTCAACCGTTGAAACATCGCATCATCTTCATAGGTCCCGACAATCGCACCGCCGGACCCGGCAAACTTGGCGCTAGCCCCCACGCTCCGCGCACGCTCAACAAGGTCGATGTTGTCATCGGACAGCCGATAAAGCGTTCGCCGCAGATCAAAATTCTTATTAAGAATCGGCCCAATCTCCTTGCCTCGCCCCGCCACCAACAGATCCTTCACTTCCTGTGCGAACCGAGCGAACTCCTTCATCGCATCAATCACAACTGGATCCCCGTTCTTCCACCGCTCCCGAATATTGTTGTGGAACACTTCCGAACCTTCCGCCAACCGCGTGCGGTACGCGATATAGATATTCGGCAACAATGCCGTGTCGATCTCCTCGTAAATTCCATACCCGCGCGCGTCCATCAGCGCGCGATCGAAATCCATGAACACGCACCCTTCATAAACCTGAATCACGCGGTCCTGCAATCCCGCTCCGATACCAAGCTCCTCAGTCTCCACACTAAGGATCAGGTTCGGCAAAATATGCTTCGGAATCTCTGCTTCATAGAATTCCAGCAGACACTTCATCGTCGCCGTCACCAGCGCGCTCGACCCCGCGAGTCCTACATGGCGCGGGATCGTCGTGCGGTACCGCACCTGGAAATTTCGGTCCGGCAGCGCAATCTTCTCCCGGTCGCAGTAATCCACAAACTTCCGGATCGCCGCCTTGACCAACCGGATCGCCCCGTAATACCCAAAGTGCTGTACGTCCTCGACCAAGTCCCGGACGGACGCGTACGTCGAACGGTCCCGCATACTCGGAACGATTTCCACCTCGGGGTGTTCATAAAAGCTCACCTTCGCCCCGAAGTCACGCATCGTAAAACTGATGGTCTTCCCGAAATACCCGTCCGACGGGTTTCCGATTAGACCTGCCCGCGCATAAGCTATTGCCTCACAAGCCATTAAATCGTCCTCAACCCCGGAAGTTATGCCAATTGTAGCGCCCAGTCTCCGCGCCGGGCGGGTTTACGCAACCTCTACGAAAACGCCACGACTACGACACCGGACATATCTCCATCAAAGGATAATGGCCTCCCTCCTACACCCGCAAGCGGGAATATGGAGGTTGAAGGTAGGACACAAGGCTGCTAATATTCCCAAACGGTGCGCGGGAATATTCCTGAATTTGGGGGAAGCCGTCCTGTCCCCCAGCCCGGCAATGGAAAGCAGTTACCCCTTTGGAAACCAGCAACGACGGCGCCAGCAAACCTCGATCTCCCGAGTTCGAAAAACTCGTGATCGATCACATGGACATGCTCTACGCCGTCGCTCTGCGCCACACCCGCAACCCCGCCGACGCCGCCGACCTCACGCAAAACACCGTGCTTAAAGCCCTGCGCTTCCACGACAAGTTCGAGAAGGGCACCTATATCAAGGCTTGGCTGCTAACGATTCTGCGCAACACCTATATTAATGAATATCGCCGCCGCGCTAGACGCCCCGCCAGCGTCGAACTCACCGGCGCAGAACCCGCCGAGGACACCTCGCCCGATCCAACCGTGCGCTACGAACCCGAAACGCGCGGTGCCACCGAGCTCATGGAACTCCTCGACGACGAGGTTAAACAGGCCATTGAGTCCCTACCCGACGACTTCCGCAACGCCGTCGTCATGGCCGACATCGAAGATATGTCCTACAAAGATATCGCCGACCGCATGGGCTGCCCCATCGGCACCGTCATGTCACGCCTCTTCCGGGGCCGCAAAATGCTCCGCGAAAAACTCCGCGAATACGCCCGCGAAAAAGGCATCGCGGAAAAAGTCGAATCCGCCTAACTGCTCTGTCCCGCCGGATTCCTAAGCCGTTTCCCGCTTCGTGTTGTTCTTCCTGAGCGCCAAAGGCGCGCAACGGTTCGTAGCCTAGGCCGTGAGGCCTAGGTGAGGTGCGCGCCCCCTAGGCTGAAGGCGCGGCACGAGTCGCCAATGGAATCAGAAGTTCCGATCGAAACAAAATACAGGGTAGAATTCATATGCTTCGGAGAATCGCCTCATGCTCAAACCCTTGGGCGTACTGCTTGCGCTAGTATTTATGTCAGTACTTCTACTGTACATGGTCTTCGCGCTGTGGTGGATGGTTCGCACATTCAACCGCGGCCATCGAAAGACGTCGATCACATTGGCACTCACGTCAATGGCAATTGCTGTCTTTTGCGCCTTTGCGCTAAACGCCCTCGTTCCGAAAGGCGGCGAAACCATTGCGCAACTCCAACTCCCCGGCAACCGCGAGATTATCGTTCGCCACTATCGTTACGGTTGGTTCGAATACCCAAGGGTCCGCTTCTACGCGCGCGACCCAAACGGCGTCTGGACCAGCTTCATAATTATTTCCGAACTCGTCAACGCAAGAAACTCAAGTCTCACATTCGACGCGACCAAGCAGGAAGTAACACTCGACACCGCCGGCTGGTATAAAGTCGATTTCAATGACTTCGTCAACATTGACGGCGGACGAGGAAAAGCGTGGCAGTTAGCGCCGGGTGTTGACCCACGCACAGAACAGCTTAACGGGATTACAGCAAACCCGACCTCCGTGCTCATTCGCCAAGGCGAATAGAAATTGTCTTACTCGTTACGAAGCTCCCGCTTCATAACGCACTCTTGAAAGCTCCGCTTTGATTTTCTCCCCATCACTCCAACACCACCGAATTCGTCAAGTCATTCCCAAGCAAATCAAAATGCGCAAACGACCAAATCACATGCCGCGAATCGTGCTCGATCTCAACAATCTGCGGCTGCCCCGGACCCGCGTGACAATTCCCAAAAATTAGATTCCCATTCGGCCGCACATCCAAGGTCGTCACCCACGCCAACGTAATCCCCGTCAGATCGTTCTGATGCACTTCCCAAACGATCTTCTTCTCCGGCGTCACCTCCAAGACCGAATGGCCGTTCCCTGTCCCAATCAACGTGTTCCCATTCTTCAAGCGAATCGCCGAAAACGCCTGGTTCCCAAACGCCTCCGGTCCATGCCCATCCTTTCGTTCTTTCCCGAACAACGGTACCGGAAACTCCCACACCACCTTGCCATCGCCACCATATTCTCGCACGACCCCATCGCCCTCGTGACTGACAAGGTAATGTCCGTTCTCAAGCTTCCGCGCCAACCGCGTATCCCGGTGCGGATCCGGCTTGTCCAATTTCAGCGCAATGCTCTTCTTCAATTCCCCTGTGCGCGACACCTCGATAATCCGCGCCGGCCCCGACTCCGCAATCATCACGTCGCCACTTTCCAGCGGTTGGATCGCGTGCACCTCGACGCGCTTCCCATCGTTGCCATTCATCTTCGCACTGTCGTATGACCAAACTTCTTTCTTCGCCGCGCGATCAACTTCAACAACCACATGCCCATCCCGCACTGCCAAAATGTTCCCATTCTTCAGCACGTGCAGATCGTGCGTGCCGCCCTTCCACGGCATTTCCCAATCGATCTTTCCGTCCGGCAATACAATCGCCAGCTTGTCGTTTCCCACGCACAAAACACGGTGCTCCGCGGTCGCAACAAACACTGCAAGACTCATAATGGAAAACAACGTAATACGCTTCATACATTGGCTCCTAAATAAACAATAATAATGCTATCTCGCGTCGACCCTACCTGGCATCAAGTTCGATCGAACGTCAGTGTAGCACCGTTGACATTCCATCTCCTGCGTCGTAGACTCCCACTGCGGGATACACAGGGGCAATGTGACTTTCTCCAATGAGCGCGACCACCACGCAACGGCACCTATTCTGGACGCCCTACATGCGCCCAGCGCCGCGCGCTGCCGAGGCGGCGCTCCGCGTTCTTTCCGTTGGTGAACTCGACGCCGCCACGCTCGCGCTCGTAATCGGTGCAGACCCCGGCCTCACTGCCGCCGTCGTCCGCGCGTCCGGGCCTTCAGCGGATGACGCATCCATCGCTGCGCGCATAACCGCGCTCTCCCCCGCGCGCCTGCATTCCGCTTTGTTCCCGGCACTTGTAGACGCGCTCGCCGCCAACGCAAGCGCCTATACAGCCGCTGACCACGCGACATGGCGCACCGCGCTTGCCACGGCAATCGCCGCGGAAACCATCGCCCGCGACTGCGGAGACGCCGATCCCGATGCAGCCTATCTCGCAGGCCTGTTGCACAATTGCGCCGGTTCAACGCCGGACGGCGAAGCCCACTCCGTGCGTGCCATCGCTCGTCGCTATCGTTTTCCGTCTTGGCTCGTCGAAGTGCTCGACCGCCAAGACCCCGATGACGCCGAATTCGACCACCTAGATAATGCGAGCCTTCACCGCGTTCTCTCACTCGCGCGCGGCCTTGCACACGACATCATTGGTGAAGATCCGGAATTGTACACCGCACTGCAGAATCTCGCGCGCCGCCTCCACTTCGATCCCGCGCGCGTCCATGCAATTCGCGAATCTGCCGCGCAGTCCCTCGAACGCCGTTTGACCTTGTTCGACTTCGCCGCCGCGCCGCCGGAAGAACTGCACGCCGCGCTTTTGCGTTTCTCAAACCATCTGCTGCTATTTTGGCGCGTGGACGAATCGGCCACAACGACACTCCGCAACCGCGTCGATCATATCGGCGCATTGCTCCGCTTCGAACAGTCAAGTGCAAGCGCAAACAGCATTGACGACACGCTCCTAGCCAGCGCCGATGCCATGCGCGCTTCCCTGGGAATCGATTCAGGGGTGATCGTCGCATGGGACGGACCCGCATCCAAGGTGCAAGGTCTCCGCTGGGGCAGCCTGACTGGCGTCATTGAACCTATCGCGCTTGAAGAAGCAGGGCCGCAACAGAAAACGATACAGTTCTTTCTCGCAAAAAACTTCTGGCCCGCCGCCGCAAGTGACACCATCGCCCCAAGCATTCTTCCCATCCATACGCCAGCGCAACGTCACGCCGGCTATATCTTTGCCGCAGCAAACGCGCCGCACGTAGACGACTGGCTCGAACATCTCCGCGAGTGGACCGTCGCCCTGGGCCGCGCGCTCGATTGCGTGCGCGAGGCCCGCCGCGAAGAGGCATACCGCGAGACGCTTCGCAAAGCCGTACGAAAGTCGAAATCATCAGCAGTAGGTGAACCCGGCCAGAATGCGGCGCAAACGCGCCAGCGCAACGTCGCCCGCGCCGCCATGGCCGCTCTGAACCTGCCGCTCGGCGCAATTACCTCGCACGCGCATCAACTCGTCTCCAAAGACATTGATCGCGTGACGGAAGAACAGGTCGAAGAACTCGCGAAACAGGCCCGCAACGCTGCCCGCGTAATGGGCGACCTGCGCGCGATCGCTGGCGCGGGCGATCCGCCAAACGAATTCATCCTGATCAATGCGCCGCTGCGCCAATTCCTTCACGCAACACGATCGCGGCTCGAACGCCGCTCCATAAAACTGATGGAACATTATTCGGATGGACTTCCGCGCATTCGCGCCGATGTCCGCAAACTCAACCATCTCCTGACAAATCTCTTCGCGTTCATAGAATCTCGCCTCGGTTTCATGGGCCGCGGCATCACGGTTTCTTCCTTGCCGTCGGACGACCGGGATGCCGTATACGTGCGCATCGACGTGAATGGTCTCGCGCTAGCGCAGGACCAGGCTGAGCAACTGTTCGAGCCTTTCAACAAACACGATCACCTGGCCAACGAATTTACCCTCTCGCTCGCGGCATGCTCCGCCATCGTGGAGGAAGCCGGCGGCGCCATTCACGCGGAAATCCAGGGAAATACCTGCACCTTTTCCATGCGCTTCGAAGCAGCCCAGGCGGTACTTGCCGTAGAACCTGCAACACCAGCCGCGAGCAGGCCCTCGCAACACATTCATACACCGGCGGTCGCATTTCCGGCAGACACCATCTCGTCACCCCAGCGGGAGAATCCCGCGCGCGTCCTTATCGTCGACGACGATGACGTAATGCGCGACTTGATGAAACAGGCCCTGCTTCGCCGTGAGTATTGCGTCGAAACCGCCAAGGACGGCAACGAAGCCCTTCACGCCATCAGCGCGGGGCGGGTGGATGCCGTTCTCCTGGATTTGTTAATGCCCAATCGCGATGGATTCGCGGTGTTGCGCGAACTGAAACGGATTGACCCCGCCCCGCCGGTCATCGTCATGACCGGAAGTCGCGCGGTAGACATCCGTGAAGAAGCCATGGCCCTCGGAGCCAATGCTTACCTGCAAAAGCCGTTCGAACTTGGTCAACTCCTCGCCGAAGTCGAGTCCGTACTCGTCCACCAACACGCATAACGCCTTGCAGCGAACGCCCTTGCCTATGCTACGATGCGGCATCCACAACCGTTGAAGGGCAGCACCTTGTTTCACCTACCGAGCCGGGTAAATGCGTTGAACCGACCGTCCGCGCACCTTGAGTCGCTGCTGATTTATGCGTTCTTTCACATTCCCTTGACCTTGCTCTTTGCGGTGATCCTCTTCAAGTCGATGTCATGGGAAACCGTTGTGGACACGCCGATGTTCATGTACTCGGGGTTTCTCATGGACAAACTTGGCATGGTACCCGTGCGTGACTTCTTCACCTACAACATGATCGGCACGCACGTTATCTTCCGTTGGCTCTACCATTTCTTCGGCGGCAGTATTCTGGGTATTCGCCTGGCGGACACCTTCGTACTCACGATTGTGCTTGCACTTTTCGCTCGGATTCTGAAACCTTACGGCCTGCGCGTTGCATGGGCGGCATGCCTCATCTTTGGAATCGTCCACCTCACTTTGGGCATGCACGTCTATCTACAGCGTGACTACCTCGCGCTCGTGCCGTTGCAGTTAGCCATCCTCAGCGCCACGGCATGGTTCAAATCGCGCCCGTGGCTGCGATATTTCATGACGGGCCTCTTCGTCGCGTCGATGGCGACCATAAAACCGCACCTTATTATCGGCGGCGCCGTGTTTTTCGTTTACTTCGTCGTGGACACAGAGGACAAACCTTTTGACCGAATGGCTTGGCTCAAGCGGTCCCTTCGCATCGCAACGTGGTGTGTGATCGGTGGTCTTATTCCATTGCTGTGGATGGCCGCGTACCTCGCCTACTACGGGGTGCTCGGGCAGTTTCTCACAATCCTGACTGAATACTTCCCGCTGCATGCCGACATCAACGGCTCGCACGTCATTTTCGCAGAGAACGAACGTTTCTGGTACCGCTTCGAAAAATTCTTCGGCACCGCACCGTGGGACTACTACCAGTTTGCCCTGGGTGTTGGCGCGGGCCTTGCCCTATTTGTCGCCGAAAAAAACATGCCCCGAAACGAACGGCGTTACGGAAATCTCATCTTGGCTCTTACCCTACTCTACATGTTCTACCCCGTCATCGCCGCACGATTCTACGATCACCACTATTACCCCTTCCGGCTCTTGTCGTTCGTATTTGTCGCGTATCTTTTTAGATACTGGGCACCGGAAACTCCCGCGCGCATCAAAGCCTTTGCATGGGGAACAGCTGCATTTGTCGTGATCGGTGTGTTCTACGTGCACTACGAAACCCTGCAAATCCAGCCTTCGCGGGTGAATCCGTATTTCCGGACAGCGCGCATCGCGCAATGGCTCAAACCGCGCCTGCAACCCGGCGATAAAGTACAATCCCTGGAATGGGCATTTTGCGGCTCTACCCACGCCCTCCTGCTAACGGAAGCAACACCGGCAACACGCACCATCTGGGGCGAAGTGCTGTTCCATCATCTCGACAATCCCTTCGTGCAAAACCTTCGCAAGGAATTCATCGCGGAGTTGTCCGCGTCAAGACCACGCTTCATCGTTCAGACAAAAGTCGAATACGATTACGTAACCGGTTCCAACTGTTCAAAGGACTTCCCCGAACTCGACGCCGTTTTTTCCAAGGACTATTTCATGGCCATCGACTCCAACGCATTTCGTCTCTGGGAAGCGAATTCGTCGCCAACCGCAGAAAAGGATCGCGAGCAATTTGAATCAAAGGCTGCGCAGGTTGGCGAAAAAGACGACGACAAAGGGCCGGTTCCCGTCCGTGTGCTCGATGGTCGTCCGCCCATGTCGCGCTAATGCTCAGTTGCATTCTTGCGTCGGCAATTGCTAGGTTTCCGGGCTGCGTGAATGGGGCACGCGAGCAGATTGGGCGGGTTAAGTTTCGGCTCATGTTGGTGGGGTAATGTCGCACCCAAACGAAAAACGCTTTGAAGACTTCTTTGCCAACGACACCTACGTCGTTCTCAAGAATCACGTCTACAGCTACATCGTGCGCAAATGGGCTGTTGAAACAGGGCTTGTCGCTGAAGGGCCGCGCCTCGTACTTGAAGTAGGTAGCGGCCTATCTCCTATGATCACCAGTTTCGATCGCGTCGTCTATTCCGATCTTTCATTTGAAGGACTCAAGACGCTCCGCAAACACCACCCGAGCGCATGGCACGTTGTGGCCGATTGCAGCCGTCTCCCTTTCAAATCGGACACTTTTTCGCATACCGTCTCTTCAGAAGTCCTCGAACATGTCGAACGCGATCAGGACGCCATCTGCGAATTGTCGCGCGTACTCGCAAAAGATGGCCGGCTCTACGTCACGTTTCCGCACCGCAAATTCTATTTCTGGAATGACGACCGTTTCGTAAAACATTTCCGCCGATACGAACTCGATGAGATGATCGGCAAGCTGGACATTGCCGGATTGAAGGCCGCCGACGTGAAAAAGGTCCTCGGCCCGCTCGACAAGTTGAGTATCAGTTTCGCGATTTTTATTTTGCCCTTGCTTGAACCATTCCGCTGGGGCGCTTCGGGGCCACGTCGCACCTTTCAATTCCTCAACCGGATATACGCATACCTCAATTGGTTTGACGCCAAGATTATGCCGCGCGCCCTTTCTGCCGTACTGCTGGTAAAGGCCGACAAATCATGAGCGGTACCGATAACCAAAAAACACGCGACCCGGAAAACAATAAGGCATTTCTCCTTTTCGCGGTTGCCTTCGTCGCGATACTATTCGCTGTCGTAACGATTAAAGGCGGCGACCATTTTTACAGTCGCGTTCAGCGCCTCGACACCGTTCGCATCTCGATACAAAGCGACGACCCCGCGCGCGAATTGATGGACGAACCAGAAAAGGAAATCGTGCTGATCGAGACTTTCTTGTTGCCGTCGCCCGATCGCAGAAAGCGCGCGGAAGAGATGTACACCACTTGGCGTGCAAACAAGGATTGGAACGTCGCCTTCGGAAAAACCAATTTCATCGAATCCACAAATACCGCTATCGTCGAGCGGTCCCTTCAATGGACGCGGCCTGGCACACTGCGACTCTACGGGGAAAAAAGCAATTGGCAAAAACAGGACGGCATTTGGTACCTAGCGAAAAGCGAGGAGTTTTTGTTGAAGGAAGAACCGGACAACCCAAATGCTCCGATCCTTCCATGATAAGCAGAGTGCGTTTTTCAATCCACTGATAATCTTCACTTTGGCGCAACGGGCGCCGCAACCTTCGCCGAACCACGGCGTGACGCAAGGTACTCGTCTTTTGGCACGTAGGTAATCAGGTTGCCCAACCACATTTCGTCTTCCGTTTGTTCTCCCCAACGCACCTCTCTTGCCGGATCGGGGTTTCGTGCATTCCTTGCCGAGTTATCGAACACCGCAATCCCTTCGACACGAGTGCCCGCGGGAAGCGTCTTCGGCTGCTTCAACAGATACGTGTCCTGCATGTCGAAATTGTACCGGTACACATCCAGCAGCAGTTCCGTCCTCTTGTCCGGATAGTGGGCGATAAACTGAAATGACTTGCCACGCAAATGCATGTGGCCGTTCAGAGAGTAAAGTGTCGTGTCTTTGGCGAGCTGCTCGGTGGATTGGGAAACCACCGTGCGCTCACTGTAGGGGGGTATCACCAGATCGTTCGACCAAACATTAATTGCGACTGCTACGCGATCGACTTCAGAACTGTCGCAGATCCAAATCCCTACTTTCGACTGATCGCGCTGCGGTGTCCCGATGCTTGTATAATGCATTTGAAACCGTAGCTTCGACCGCGCCGGAATGACGGCGCCGATGCGAAATCCCCAAGGCGTTTCTCCAGCAGCATTGACCGGCGGCGATATGGAGGATTCAGCGCCCGGCAAATACCCCGCAAGCGCCGCGTCGCTAAATCCAGTCGCTGGAAGATTCGAGTCGGCAGGCGGCTCGATCAATATGCCGGCGTGGTGGACAACCTTGCGGTTTCCGGGTAAGAACTCGACATCCTTCACCCAAACATCGTGATCAAACTTGGGATCGACGGTCACATAGTGATAATCAATAAGCCCCGTTGCTGGAATATCGAAGGGCTCCGGCATCGTAGTCACCACATCTGGCGGATTAGGACGACGCCACTCCTGCTTTTTACGCACAAAGGGCCGCACTTTCGACAGGTCGCCGCTCGGCTTGTCTGCCGCTATCCATTGGTTGAGCAATTGCTTTTCCGACTCGGATACGATGCGCGCGTTCACAAAATCGCCCACGTTGGGGTTTGCACCCCAAGGCGGCATACGTCCTTCGCCAATTACTTCGCGCATCATCCCCGCCCACTGCCGCACGCGCTGGTAATCTGTCAACGCCATCGGCCCTACCTCGCCCTCTTGATGGCACGCGACACAATGATTACGCACGATCGGCTCAATGTCGTCGGCGTAGGTTGGTGGGGCCGCAAGGCAGGAGGCCGCAAGTACGATCTGGCTAATCAAAGGTCACACTTTCCGAATTGACCGTGTTTTTTCAGCCGGAACTCACCATGAAAGACCCTAACGCCCGAATACCCGGTACAATCGGGCGAATCGCTCACAGTACAAAATACCCTGTAAATATGGATACAAACCAACAGGCCATTACGCCATATACAATAGCGCGTGAAATCGAAGTCCGAGTGAGATAATCGAAACCGTGCGCGCCAACTACTGCAAGACAGCATAACGCACCTAGCGCATAGGTCGCCTTTATCGTGCTATACGAAGGCACCTCCAGCATCATCATCAAGATCGCCGCTAGACATGTACACAGATAGACTGCGCAGAAAAGCTGCCCGTTTTGAGCCGTGGCCGCTGGACGGGCCGCGATCGATGTGCTCCCCACTATCAGTGCGGCGGTTGGCAGTAGTGAAAACCACAGGCACGCCAGCGCAAAATCAAAATTCCAAAAGGGCCGCGCCAGAATTTCCGCGCAACCGTCGTAACCATCAATCCACAGCGTTGAATACAGCCCGTCCCAAATTCCGTGTATCGCCGCGAAGAATGGATAAAATAGCGAATCGCCAAAACGGAGGAACTGGCTCGTCGTGCGGTACCCCGGCTCCTGCCACCACGCATATCCACGTCCGGGATCCCAGCCGCCAACAAATGGTGCGCCCAGATGTATCCAATTGCGGATGTAGTACCAACCGCAGACGGCAAACGCCATCGAGAATATGATGGTGAATGCCACGCCAATATCGCGAAACCGTGTCGCGAGTGGTTTCAACCGAATCAGCCCCACGTACAGAATCAACAACACCAAAGGCCCATAGACAAGCAAAGCAGAAACCTTCGTCAGCAATGCAAGCCCTGTGAGCAGACCGATGACTGCGAATCGTTTATTCGACCAAAACTCAGGCTTTGTCAACAGCGTGATCGCCATCACGACCACCACACTGCTGAGTACCGCGGCCAGCGGTTCATTGCCCATGTATTGCGATTGGTACACGTTCATCGGCACAAACCCGCCAAGCAGGGTGCCGATCGCCTGCAAGTCTTGCCGCGCGGGATACACCCGACGCAGCGCGCGGTAACACAACTCAATCTGCATTGCGCCACAAATTAGCGGGACTATTCGCAGCGCGTACGGCGCTTTCACTACGGACAGCACATCGCAGAATGCGACGTACAGGGGCAACGACACCATGTAATAAAACGGTGATTGAAACATCTGCCAGCCGTTTGTTGCGTAAGGGATGCTTCGCTTACGCAGCATAAATTCGATGTATTCCAGGTGTTGCGGCACATCGAACCCAAATGCAAACGGCAGCTTGGCAATATTGTTCGCCGCCAACAATGCCCATGCGGACAGCAACAGCCACCGGAACCCGCTCGCAGAAGGTACAATTCGTTTAAACCACCGCGATTCGTCATTCACCCGCCGGTAAGCGATAGTCCAACAAAATACGATTAAGAAAACAGGAAGGAAAACCTTCCACTGCCTGAACAATGCCTTATCTGAGCGAATAATCTGTTCGCCAATCGGATTGGGAATCCGTGCGCTGGCAAGCACTGCACCGCGCCAGCCGTCTCGATCGCCGTCTTTGCACTCCCAAGACGCATCGGTGCGAAGATTCAACGCATCGCAATACGCCAGCACGACGGGCGGACCCATGCGATTCAAGACAGAAAGGAACAGTTCATGTTCACCGGGGGTCAATGCTGAAGATTTTCTAAGGTCAAACTCGTACGGCTTCTTCCACTCTTCCAGGGTATCACTCGTTTGGCCTATTAGATTGCCGTCCAGATACACCGCAACTTTTCGGAAAGGATGCACGGTAAGTGTCGCTTGGGCGGGTACGTCTTTGACGGTGAAGCGTATGCGGAATCCTGCGGTATTGTCTTCGTCCCAGTGCAGCCGCAGCGCATCGTGATTTGGTGTTCGGATCCATTGCGCGCCTCCCTCGGGGAAAAGCATCGCAACCTTTGGGTTGATGCGGGCGCCGTGTATTTTTAGCGCAATAATTGCGACCGCCAGAAGCGCGATCACCGCGTAAACGATTATCCATCCGCGCGTGTTCACGACAATCGTTGCGCCTCGATAAAAATCGCCGAAACAATGCGCATCATTCCGCCGTCATGCTTCCGCGTCTGTCGCCTTGGACGCCGACAAGACCGAAATTAGTCCCGCAGTCCCAATGACATAGATGCAGGTCGCCAAAATCGCAACACCGGAAAACCCGATCGACATCGCCAAAATCACCGCGAGCACCGAACTCACCACCGATGCCACGCCGTTCACCGCCCACGCCCACGGCACGAGGCGCGGCTCGCGCTCGCGCAGTACGGAAATACCGGTTGGGAAATACATACCCAGACATGTGCCTAATGGGAGCTGGAGTAAAACAGTCATGACGATACGCACCGGCAACGATTGCGCCAAGAACCATTCGCGAATCAACGGCAACAAGACAATCTCCATGCCGACCAGCGCAATCGTCGCGATTAGCAATCCCATGAGCATTTTTCTCGGCGTTGACCACCAGCGCCTGCTCAACCAGGCACCGTAGCTCGCAAAAACAAGCAACGAGAATATCGTCACGGACAGCGAGTACGTCGGATAACCCAGCAGTAGCACATATTTTTGCACGAAGCTAATCTCGACAAACATGAACCCAAGGCCCAGTGCCATGAAGTACAGCAGGAACCCAATCGTATGTTTAGCGGGCAGATTCCCGCGCGCGCCACGCGCCAATGGCAACATGATCAGCAATCCGCCGAGCACCACCGCCTGCACCAGCATGATGAGCAACATGAGCAAACCCGTGGTCGATCCAGGGAACGACCACAGCAGCAACGCACCGCTGAACAAGGTCTTCCAGCGCAGCACGTGAAAAAAGAACGGCTTGTCGTCCGTCAACGCTTCCATCGAAAACTCGCCGCCCGATAGCGCAGCTTTCAATTCAGGACCAGGCAGGTTGATTAATTTCGCCATCGGCGCTTCGGACTTGTCTCCAGCAATCAACCGGATAACAAATCCGCTGCGCTCGGCGACATTCCGGTACATCGCGATCTCTTCGGGTGTGAACGGCGACTTTTTCACGAGGAGATTGCTGATGCCCGACCCGACAATTTGCCTAATCGTCGCGTCTTTTTGAGGTGTGCCCTCAAGGCTGATTTCCTGCCCCATCACCAAGAGGTGCGCCGCAGGGTCCTTTGCACCCAAGTTCTCCAGCGCCTGCCTGCCCACAAGCGTGAGGCGCGTCGCCAAGGGCCACGGCACCGACGGATCCGATACGCGAATATCACCCAAGACAATCGATAACACACCATTGTCATCGAGATGCCGCAGGTAGTCCTCGAATGCCTCAACCGTGTACAGATAACTTTCCGCAAGCACGTACGCACCCGTCGATTGCGCCGAAAATGTATCCGTCGCGGTAATTTGAATGATATCGAATGTCTCGCTTGTCGAGCGCACATAGTGGCGGCCTTCTGCCGCGACGAGATTCAGCTCGGGCCTCAAGAATTGCTTACCCGTCCAGTCGGTCAGCATTCCCTTGAGCAACCCAACCGTAATCGGTTGCAGTTCCACGGCAGTGATGCTTTTGGCTTCGCGGCGCTGCGCGTTCAAGATGTCCACGCCACCGCCCACTCCAATGATCATCACACGCGGCTTGGTTTGAATCAGATACGGCGTCCGCAGAATGTGGTCGTCGAGAAATTTCATCGAGTCCGGGCCGGTCACTTTGTACACCGTGCTCCCGTTATCGCCGTCATATTGAATCGAATGCCCAGGAGGTCCTGGATCGGTGGAACCCTTCGGCCGACCGTGCGCCGCCCACCACGTCAGATAGGGATCGCCGACCGTCAATACATCCACGCGATTTATCGCACTCCAACGCGAAAAGATGAGTTCGCCATCGTATTCGCTAATCGTTTTTGCCTCCTGCTTACTTGCAGTCGGAACAAAATCAAACAAGTATCGCGATAAAGGCGTCGTGCAACTAACAAGAACCGCTAGCGCAAACAGATACACCGACAACTTGCCAGGCGCCGCGTACACCGCGCCCGCCACTATCAGCACCGCCGCGCAGATCACCAGCGCGCTCGGCCCGTCAAGGTACGTCAACACCAAAACCGCACTCGCGCAACCAAGCCCCGCGCCAAAAAGATCCGCGCCGTAGATGCGGTTCACTTGAACGGGATACACTGCAATGGGCGCCGATATTGCAATTCCTGCGAGGAAGAACGGAATGGTCACTGCAAGATAATAAAGCAGCAAACCGATCACAAAAGACACGGGCTGTACGAGCATCTGCTGCGGATCGATGGGGCGCGGCGCAAGTAGGCTCAACGTCAGGAGCAGCAAGATACCCGCGCCCGCGGACGTCATGCCGCAAAGTTTTCGGATGTCCCCCTGCAACAACTTTGGTGAAGCCGCCAGCAACGAACCCGCCGCGCCGAATCCCAACAACGCTGTGCTAATCGTGAGATACGCGAGGTGATACCAAATCGTGAAAGAAAATACTCGCGTGAGCAAGACTTCCAGCATCAATACACCTAGCGAACACAAGAATATGCCCGCGTAAGCCGATCGCGGCGCTTCGACCACACTACCGCTCGACATATCACCCTCCTTAGGTCCGACCGGCAAGACAGATCGCGACCCTACAACGATCCGCAGGTAACCGACTCGACGCGAAAAGCCCACTCAGCCAGGATGAAATGAAGCTTACGCCAGAGATTCCAGCCCCTATTGCCCTCTTCACGCCCGATAATACGGCACCTGCACACACACGCGCAACGGCAAGATATACACGAAGAAAAGGAGATGCACTTCGCACGTTCAAACGTGACTTTCTGATATGATCCTCACCGCGAGCACTCCACACCGGCAGGCAACCAATATTAAGACCCACGCATAGCGGCACCATGTATAAACGAATCATTTCCATCCTTTGCGTGGTGTTTGCCTATTGCATTTGCATCGCTATTGTTTACGCTGCACCGGTGTTGGAAACAGGGTTGTTCGGCCTGACCGGACTCGGAGACACCTGGTACATTTACGGTCCCTACGCGTTCTTTCTCGATAACCGAATGCGTGACGGTGAGTTTCCTTTGTGGAATCCACTCACGTTATGCGGAATGCCCTTTGCCGCCAATCCGCAAGCGTTGGCGTTCTATCCACCCAACTTAGCGCGTAGTGTGTTGACCTTTGATCGCACCCCATACGGAACTCATATCACGTTGGCGTTCATGATGGCTACTCATGTCCTCAATTTGGCCTGCAGCACTTTTTGGCTCGCACGCCTGCAACGGATTTCACACGGGGCGTCATTTGTCGCGGGCCTCGCTAGCATCACTGCGATGTGCGTCACGCAGACAACTATTGCAAATCCGATCCATGTGCTTATATTCAGTTGGACGCCGCTCGTCCTGTCGCTCATTACAAAGGCTATTAGCACCACGTCGGAAAAACGCGTCGCGTGGACCGTTGCAGCCGGACTAGTCTATGGCCTACAAGTGCTGGCGGGTTTCCCGCAGCTCCTGCTCTACGTGACGCTGGTCTACGGCGTCTATGCCGTAGCGATGGCGTTTTCAGACCATACGACCATCGAAACAAAACAGATGCCATTAAAGCGGCTCATGGCAAACATTACTGTAATCGCAATGCTCGGCATTATCGGTGTCCTCATCGCCGCAGTTGCGCTCATTCCTGCATACGAGCTCGGCCGCCTTAGTTCCCGTTGGGCTGGGCAACATCAACAGTTCGCGGGGTCGCAAGGAACCTGGGACATCTCGGTTTGGGACATATTTACGAACTGGTCCGATGCCACCCCGGGCGCAGACGCAGCGGAACGCCTGCAAAAACTGGGGGAGATCCTGAGCCTTCCGCTGCGTGGCCAGTTGCTGTTTCTGATCGCTTTGCCGCTTGTAATCCTATCTTCGAATCGGCGAGCGAAATGGGTATTTGTGATCCTGGCTTATTGCGCACTCGACCTGTCATACGGACCACCTTGGCCGCTTGCGTCCGTCGCGAAAATGCTTGCCCCGTTTCCCCTCAGCACCAGCGCTATCGCGTTCATCCTGTTGTCCCTTCCCGTCGCGTTGCTCGCAGCGCTCGGCATTGATACCCTTCGCGACAACAATCCAGCCGCAAAACGCGGCATCATGCCACAACTTCTGACGGCGTCGCTCTGCGCGCTGCTTTGTGCAATCGCCTTGGCGACTATGGTGCCACTAGGTAACGCGGACATCCCTTTTACAGCCTTGACAGCCATGGCGCTCGCCGCATTCTTCCTGCCAGCATCACGTGCGCGTATGCGCTTCCGTACTGCCGCGTGTTCGCTTGTGCTCGCCGCACTTACGCTCGGCAACGCCGCAATGCGCGGTTACGACGACCCCGATGGTCAAACCCTTCTTTTTCCGCTCACATCGAACTTTGAAGGCACGCGCCACACAATCACGCATTTCTCGCCACTCTCGCGGTACTGTTTGCCGCTCCAACCCGATCTCAATACTCACGCACCCCGCTCAATTCAAGACCACAGTTTTCCGGTAAATGCGAGAATGTACACTCTACAACCTAGCGTCTATGGATACGATTCAATTCAGCTTAGTCATGTCGTACCCGTACTGACGGGTATCACCGGACAATATAACCGCCTCGTCACTGGACCTGTGCTCAGCAAAAACGCTTATGTACCCCTACTGCTCACCGAGCCACTATGGTTGGCGCGAAACGTGGTCCGAGACGAATTGCCAGCTGACCATTCGATTTTCCCGCCCACATACGTGGCCTTCGTACCGCTCTATGATCGTCAAGGGCCCGTACCAGAACTTCCACGCGAAGAGGTTCCGCGCTCGGCTCTCGCACAACCACGCTTACTCCGCATCTGGAATGCGCCGGCGCCAGAAACGAGCGGAGAGCATATCCACTATGCATTGGGTAACGTCGATACGACTCCCCAACGTACCGCGCTCAGACTGATTTACAGTAGCGCATCATCCGCAACCTTCAATATCACAATCGACGACGGGCCGCAGCAAGACGATGTCGTCCTAGGGCCCATCTCACTCGCCGCCAGCCCCTCCAATACAACGACAATCGAGTGGCCGTTCCCAATCTTGACACCTGCCCAACTTCGAATCGACGTCTCCTCCAATCATCCGTCGGATTTCGTTGTACACACCGTTGAGCTACTCGAAGACGAAGGCGACGAACGACACCTCGTTCGATTCAAAAAATTCACCGCAAACCGCGTGGAAATCGAGACCGGCGAATTACCCGGCCCTCGCATGCTCGTCTACACCGATGCCAGTTTCCCCGGCTGGTCCGCGCAAATCGATGGCGCCCCAACCACTCTGTACCGCGCCAACGGCGGTTTTAAAGCGGTCGCGGTCCCGCCCGGAAATCACACAATCACATTTCTATTTAAATCCAATGCAATACAAATTGGATTAACCTGCTCCCTCCTCACGCTCTTGACATGCGTGATAGTATTATTCGCATTGTGCTGGCGTTTTCGACATCAGCGCACCTTGCGGGGCAGTTAGAAAAAGTCGCGCGCAACGCGCGGGTTATGAGTGACGGGACGATACTGTGTGGTATCCGGGTAATCTATTCGGGGTTGGCCATTTCCTGCGCCTACGGGTGCGGTGCGTCCAATGAGCCAGTATGTTGGCGCCGAAGCCGCGACTTGGAAAGAGGCCACCGGGACGATCCCTGATCAAGAGCCGACGTCTGACGTCGCCGAGTCCGCGCGTTACTACCGCCCCGAACTGGATTGCCTGCGATTCATTGCGTTCTTCTATGTATTTGTACGGCACGTCTGGCAAGCGACTGAATTTGGCACCGCTGATTTAAGCATCCCGCCAATACTCGTCTTCATGCTCCAGCCAGTCGTAGCGTCGGGCCTCTATGGCGTCGATGTCTTCTTCGCCTTGAGCGCATTTTTGATTACGAAACTCCTCCTGCTCGAACGCGATCGCACCGGCGCAGTTCATGTGCGTTCCTTTTATATCCGCCGCATCCTTCGCATCTGGCCGCTCTACTTCGCATTTGTATTGCTGCTGATGCCCTACGAAGTACTTTTTGTTGGCGTCAAGCTCAAGTACTACGCATCACTATTCACCTTCACGCAGAATTGGTATTGCTCCTGGAATACCGTAGTTGAAAGTACGCTTACATTAGCGCTGTGGAGTGTCTGCGTCGAGGAGCAATTCTATTTAGTTTGGCCGTTCTTGATCGGTTTCTCGAAGCGCTTGCGAAACATGGGGCTATTACTCTGCTGCGTGTTCGCATTTACTTGCCTTTACCGCGTGTACTACATCTCAGGCCCAACACCGCATGCCGGCTCCATGTGGGGCAATACCTTCACCCGGCTTGACCCCTTCGCGCTTGGCGGCCTGCTGGCCGTATTGCTGCACAAGCGCGACCTCGTGTGTTCGCGCGTGATTCGTTATTCCGCGCTTGTGCTTGGGCTTGGCATCTTCTGGTATCTCGGCACCTTTCCTGAAGCGGCTACGTTTGAGAAGAATCCGCTCTGGTCCTATCCAATGGCGGCGATAGCCAGTGTGCTTTGGGTGTTCGCCTTCGCCACCGCACCAAAGCGCAGCGAATATTCGCGAACATTCCAGGGGTTTTCGTATCTCGGCAAAATCTCGTACGGTCTATACGTTTTCCATTGGCCCGCGATGGTACTGTGGCTGCATCTGTTTTCGTCCTTTTACGGCTACCCCATTACGATCTTTCTCGCGCGTACTACGCTCGGTTTACTCACGACGATCGCTATTGCGATGGTTTCCTACACATGGCTCGAAAAGCCTTTCCTGTCACTCAAACAGCGTTTCACATATGTCCCGTCACGCGTGGACTAACGCCGCTTCGTAGAGCTGCATTCACGCGGCGTACGTATTTGCAGCCCGAATCTTTTACCCCGTCCCCCAAAAGATGCTACCTTCTCCCCACTCGGGGCAAAACACATCAAGCAGGATCATGAGCAACGACACCCAGTTACAGCGCGACATTCCCGTCACCGCCACGATCGGGCGCGGTAATACAATCGTCGCATGGATGTTTTTGGGAATCGTCGCGGGCATCGTGATCTTCTGCGCATTCTTTTCCGGCTTTCCGCTCAACCACGACGCGGCCGTCATGCTCGAGGTCGGCGACATCATGCGCCACGGCGGCATCCCCTACCGGGACATCATCGAAATCACACCGCCCATCGCGCCCGCACTGCATATCATCCCGATTCTGATTGCGGAAGTGACCCCGCTCTCGGTGCCGAACGCGTTCTCACTCTTTGTCACAATGCTCGTTGCGATTGCATGCTGGCAAATCCACGCGCTATTGCGGCTCGACGTTTTCGAATTAACGACCGCACGTATACTGCTCTTCCTCTCCGCGTGGCTCACAGGCACGCTCTGCGTGCAACTCGCGATGGACTACGGCCAGCGAGAGCACCTCTTTGCCGTCATGTTCCTGCCGTGGCTGCTTTGCCGTATCGCGCGACACAACGGCGCCCGCATACCGCACACGGCGTCAATCTCGATTGGCATCGTCGCAAGTCCATTCTTCCTGCAAAAGCCTTTCTTTTTCGCCGTTGTCGCAGGAATGGAATTTGTTCTGCTGCTTCACTCCCGTGCAATCCGCACGTTTCTCTCAACAGAAATTATTGCCTTGATTTCTTGGACATTCGCATACACATTGTATCTCTTCAGCCTCCCGCAAGATGCGCAAGAAGAACTGCGCTTCCTGATTTCATTTCTCTCGCAACACTACGGCGCGTACGACGGCAACTTCTTCGACGAAGAGAATTCTTACAGCCACAAATGGATAGCGGGCGTCGCGCTCATCGCGATTGCCATGGTGCGCTTCTACGCTCCGCGCGCACGCGCTCAGTTGATTGCTCTCCTCGCCGCGCTTGTTCTATGTTTCCTAGCCTACGTTGTTCAGGGCAAGGGCTGGTTCTATCATCAAATTCCCGTGCGCATGGCGGCGACCGCATTGCTCGCTTTCTTGATTGCTTCACCACGCGAAACCACGGCGCTACTTAGAATCAAGCCGTACCTGCGCAAGATCGTCCCGCCAGTCTGCCTCGCATTCCTCGCGATGCCAATCGCCTACTTCGCGCTCGTCTGGCAATCGGAGCGCGTCGTCCGCGCAGACTATGTCCGCATCATGACGAATAAGATTCTCATGCATGCTGCGCCCGGTGATTATGTCACTTTCATCTCATCGGACCTCCGTTGGGCGTATCCCTCCGTTATCTGCGCCAATGTAAAGCTTGGCTCGCGATACGACATCGATTTTATGGCCCCCATGCTCTATCACGGCGAACAAGGCCACCAGGGAAAGCCGTTCCCCTACCGTACCGCCAACGAGCAAAGTGAAATCGAAAAGAAGTATCTGAAGCGCCGTGCAGATGATGTTGGGCATTACCGACCGAAGTTCATTGCCATTGACACGAACGCGGCCGCGCAGGCCTTGCCAGTCGGGTTTCGCATGAGTGAATATCTCGATGCCAACGGATGGCAAGAAGTCTTGAAAGACTACGAGCCGCAAAAGGACTTGTTCTGCGGCTTCCGGTTTTACGAGCGGAAAGATGCCAAATGACCCACGCAACTCCCCTAAAATTCAAAGAATCCGCCGTTTGGGCGATTGTGCTCGCCGCGATTCTGGTCGTTACCTTCAACGGATTCTTCTTTCGCAACGAAATCCTGATGCCTTCCGATATCATCGACACATTAACGCCGTGGAAAGATCATTTGCCGGCGGACGCGCCACTGCCAATAAACAAGCTGATGTACGATCCGGTGATGGCTTTTCGCCCCGACTTTCTACGCGTGCAAGAGTCATTTCGCGCCGGAATCTGGCCATTGTGGAACGACAAAGAATACTGCGGCATCCCATTGCTCGCGAACTGTCAAAGCGCAGTGTTCTATCCCCCGCATCTTCTTCTGCTCGTGACCGATGTCGATACGGCAATGTCCCTCTTCATCGTGATAAAACTCTGGCTCGCGGCGTTCGTAGCGTTTGTGTGTGCGCGCTTGCTCGGCTTCAACGCGTGGCCCGCGCGATGGTATTCAATCGTTTGGGGACTCGGCTGTTTCACTCATTTATGGGCGTACTGGCCCATCACCGACGTGCTCGTTTGGGTGCCGCTTGTATTTCTGGGGACCGAATGGATCGCCGAACGGCGATTCCGAAAAGGCATCTACGCGCTCGCCCTCGGCGGCACGCTCTTGCTCTTTGCGGGACACCCCGAAACCGCTTTCGCGATCAATGCCTACATCGCGCTCTATTTCATCGCGCGCGTCGCATTCGCATGGAAAGCAGGCATAAGACCTGCCAGGTCAATCGTGAGCTACGCCACGGCGTGGACGCTCGCGATTTCGGTGTACGCAATCCAACTGCTGCCCTTCGCCGAATATCTACAAAACGTAGCCTCCGTAGAACAACGGATACAAATGCCCCTCACCGCCAGCGCGCTCACCTCGCTTTGGGTACCGCGCTTCTTCGGGACCAACGCCGAAAATACCTTCTGGGACATGAACGTCCACAACTCGAACCTGACCATACAGCAATACGCCGGCATGGCGTCATGGCTGGGCATCGCATTCGTGCTATTTTACCTCGCACAACGATCGTCATCCTTCGACGGTCGATCGCGTGCACGTGTCACGTCAATCCTAGTTGCCACACTGGCCTCTTTCGCCATGGCGATGGACATGCCTTTTCTCGAATGGGCCCACAACCTTCCTGGCTTCTCGCACATGCGAACGATCTACCACGTGTATTTCGCGATCTTCGCAATACCGTTGTTGGGGGTGATCGGACTCGACGCCTGGTTCGCAAGCCCGCGCCGTCTGCGCGAAACGGCTGCCCAGCTGGTGATCCTCATTCCCGTCGCAGCACTGGTTTATTTCTTTTACTCCTACAACGCAAACCTCATCCACGCCTCGCGACTTACACCGTATGTCCAACAGGAGCTGTTCACGGCGCTCGCCTTCGCCCTCACTTGCGCACTTGTACTCGCCGCGCATTGCTTCACCAAGC
Source organism: Candidatus Hydrogenedentota bacterium (assembly GCA_020848835.1). GTDB lineage: Bacteria > Hydrogenedentota > Hydrogenedentia > Hydrogenedentales > SLHB01 > JABWCD01. Next base: position 6,668 of record JADLHJ010000015.1, on the reverse strand, counting down.
GAACTGCGTTTGTGTGGATCGCCATAATTTGCGTCAGTCTGTGCGACGTGTATTGGCCAGTGCGCGGCCTCAACCCCTCTCTGCCACGCGCGAACGCATTTCCAGTGACACCTTTAATCCAAGCAATGCAGGAGAAGCCCGCGGTTACTCGCTTCGACGTACTCAGCGGCGGAATCGTCCCGGGGACGATTGGAAATTTTGGTATCGAAGAATGGGACGGTTACGACGGCCTGTATCCTGCGCGCCCCGTGCGCTTCCGTGAAGAACTTGCCACCCAAATCTGGGAAAAGAATTTCGCGCTGACCGGCGTTGACTACTATCTCAATGACCCGCGCCGTGAAGAACTCGTGCCCATCGGCAAACTTGCCGCGCAAAGCGCAGTCATGCGCGAAACCACGATTGAAAACATCGAGATTTACAAGCACACCACCATGCTGCCGCGCGCGCGCTTGGTAACCAAACTTGAAACCGCATCATCGACTGACGCGCTCTTCGAGCGCATGCTGGAGGATTCGTTCGATCCGGCGACCATCGCGATCACCGATGCCGCACTGCCGATGTCGCCGCTCGCGACCAGCCCGACAGCCGCTGGCACTGTGGCAATTCGCGAACACACACCGCAACGCGTGGTCATAGATTGCGACGCAAAATCAGATGCCTTGCTCGTATTGGCGGATACGTTCTATCCCGGTTGGCAAGCATCCGTTGATGGAAAGCGGGAAACTGTCATGCCCGTCTATCACTGTTTTCGCGGCGTAGCCGTGCCGGCAGGCAAACACACCGTCGCATTTTCGTATCGCCCCGCCAGTGTCAAGATAGGATTCTTGATATCTGCCGTGGCGCTGGTTGTTTCATCCGCAATCGCGTTTCGCGCCCTGCGCCTCCGCTCGTAGCACGTACTCACACCTCTTGCGCTTTTCTCTCAATCGATTCCACGCTGAAGCCCAAATTTAGAGCCCGCTGGCCACGGCCGGTAAGTCCCCAGTCGGCTTGGAATTGTAGAATAGAATCAAGTCGAACTTATTCCGCGCGACCAGTTCCTTGATCTCTTCTGCGCTCATGTCTTGTAACAGCTTCTCGTTGACCTTGCGCACAATCGACCAGTCCACCGCATTGCATAAAGCCACCGGTTGATACCCAATTTCCCGCATGTCATCGATCGTATAGCCATCGTCAATTACAAGTTCCCACGCATCCCCCGTATAAACCTGTGGACACACCGCCACAATCTTCGGCTTGCGGCCTAGCGCATATTTGAATCCACGTTTTGTGTGCCCCACCACAAACGGGCGATCTTGTTGCGAATGCGCCACGGTCGCATCGCACAAACCAATCATGTCGATGCACGGCAACCCCGAGTAATACGCAATCTTACCCGCAAGATTCAGGGCCACTGTCGCATTCGGATAAGTCTCTCCCAGATATCGTCCAACCCTTTCCAAGCCATCGCCACGATACCGCGCCATCTCAGGCCGGTAATAATTCCATAGCGGATGTAAGATGATCGTTAGTCCGGCTGCGGTCACAAGCGAAGCGCTCGCCAAGGAATTTATCGAAGGCTTCAGCACCCGCGCACAAATCACCAATCCCAGCGGAACGAGCACGAGCATCGGCCGTTCGAAATACACGTCGCCGCCCACGTACAGGAAATACGCCAGCCACGCACAACCCACCGTCACTTCAAACGCAAGCGCGCTATCGAATCGCCGTTCCCGCAGCCGCCAGATTTCATTCACACACGCTACCGCCCCAGCAAAGATCGCCACCACCGCGACCAGCAACCCGCTCTTAAACACCACCCGTGCTGATTGCCCGTACCACGCGGTGGCAATCCGTTCCGGCAATGTTCCCGCCACTTTTGCGTAATACGTGTTCGGCAACGGATACCCGTAGTACCACAAGCGCCAAGCCACAACGCAGGCAGCAAAAGCCAGAAATACACCACCCGCCGCCAGCGCCTGCTTGCGACGTCCCCGCAGCAGCAACCATGCCACCGCCAGCATCGGCCACAGAAAACCTTCCGCGCGCGTGATCATCGAGAACATCATCGCCGCCATCAATGCATACAGCGCCAGCCGTTCTTTCGAAGATCCCACGCGCCGATCGAGTCGCACGACCCACACCCAAATGAGTACCTGCGACAGCATCGCCACCGGCGTATCCATCCCCGACGCCACCCAATACGCTATCATCGGGCTCATACCAAGCAGAATCGATACGACTGCCGCGGCCCTGGCGTTCAGCTCTTCATTAACAAATCGAAACATGACGACGATGACCGCTATCCACGCCGCAAGGTTAATTCCGAGTGCAATCCAATAGATGACTTTGAGATTGACGCCAATTCCCAATGCGGCGCCCACCGCCTGCACGCACCACATCCCCACAGAAAGCAGCAGTACGTATGAGAGGCTGGAAAACCCCTCGACGAACTCCCCCGGTTTATAGACCAGCCCGTGGCCTTCGACAACATTCCGCGCGTACGTCCACAAAATCCCAGCGTCGTCGTTTCCGCGCGTATCTGTCGCACTCACCAACACCCACGTCACCCAAAGGGCACACGTCACCGCCGTCAACAAAGCCAACGCTGGCCAGCCGAGCAGAAAGCCCACTGACTTTTCGTTCGTTGCGGGCATCGTCGTCGCCGTTTCCGGTCTGATTGCTTCCCGACCACTATCTGGCATTTCGGTCATTATCGTCCTATTCGCCGTTTCCCATACGATACCAAATCTTATCCGGCCACCCGTCACGGCAAATACTATTGACCTAAACGCCCGTCATAGTGCATGATCGAGGGGAAGGTGCGATGACTCCAAACTACCAAAGCAGTACGGCGGTCCTCGCGGCGCAAGCCGTAGAACCGCGCACAGTGATCGTGGTGCCCACTTACAACGAGCGTGAAAACGTTCCGTTGTTTGTTCGCCGCGTGCGCGAAGCTGTGCCCGAATGCCAGATACACTTCATTGACGATAACTCTCCCGATGGTACCGGGGACTTGATACAAACGCTCAGCGACGAAGACCCCCGCATCAGTCTCATGCGCCGCACGGCCAAGAACGGTCTCGGCGCCGCTTACGTTGCGGGGTACACCGATGCGTTGGAGAAATGGCCAAACGCCCAATTCTTCATCCAGATGGATGCAGATCTCAGCCACGACCCCCAGTATCTGCCCGCAATGCTCGACGCCATGAAGGCCGCAGACGTTGCCATAGGTTCGCGGTACGTACACGGTGTCAGCATTGTGAACTGGCCCCTGCGGCGCCTCATTATCAGCCGTTTCGGCACCTGGTTCGCCAAAACCATCACCCGCATGCCTGCTACGGATCTTACGTCCGGCTTCAAATGCTACCGCGCCGATGTACTACGCGCCATTGACATGTCCAAAATCCGCGCGAACGGCTACGTCTTCCAGGTCGAAACCAGCTTCCGCGCATGGCGCATGGGCTACAAGCTTCAGGATGTTCCCATCGTCTTCCACGAACGCAGCGCCGGCGTCTCCAAAATGAACATGAACATCGCCCTCGAAGCCTTCCTCGTCGTCCTGCGCCTCGGGCTAGAACGCCTCCTCACAGCGGCGCCGCCCCAGCCTACAATCCGCAAACCTGCTTCATAGAGTCTGACGTCGAAGTTCGAATTCGACGTTCACACGGGCGGTTTTTCACAAAAAAAAATGTGTGGAAAAGGCTCACGCCAATCCACACACCGGATAATCGGAACTGGAAAACTTTACTGCGCTGCGGGTGCTTCGCCTTCGGCTGGCGCGGCTTCGCCGGGCGTGTCTTCATCTTGGTGCCTATCGGCCTGCGTGCCCGGCTGGACAACTTCTGCTCCCTGACCCGTTGGCGTGCCTTCCGGCGCTCCACCTCCGCAACCGGACAGCGTAACCACTAAGCCAAACACCATCAACATCACGAGTAATTTCTTCATCGGGTTCTCCTTCACCGGGTTATGAAAAACTGATTCAATGCGAAGTGAATGCCTCAAAGATAGCACAGGAATGAGTTTGATTTCTACATATAGACCGTTCCATTCAGAACGTAGCTACCAATCCCGCGCGTCACCTCCCATATCCATCCACGCCTCCAGCGCCTGCACCCGTTCAACCCTGGTTAACGGAAGCGGCTCGCGCAATTCGCTTATCCAAGGCGAATGCCAAAAAGAATAAGGCAGGGTCGCAAGATTCAGCGTGGGATCGAAGAGTAACTGGGGTTTCCTGCGGTGCAGGCTGCACAAGACCTCCGCCCGAACTTCAACCCCATGCTTCCCCTGTCTGTCGTACTCACTGGCGACAAACCGGGCAAACATTTGCGCGTTGTGAGGCGTCGACCAGGGACTCCGAGCACCATAAGAGGGAAGTCCAAAGGCACTTGGATTGACTACCCATGATTCTCCGGTTTTCGGATCTTGTGCATGAAATGTCGCCAGTGTTCGCTTCCGGACCATAAACATGCGCCACGCGAAATAACGGCCTTCGTCCGTCCAAAGGACATTGCCCGGTATGAGGTAATGCCGCAGAGGCAGGTAAAGCTGAATCAGGAAATACACACCGAGCCCAGCGGCTACGAGAAACTTCCTCGTAGCGCTCAATGGCGTGCCGCCTAAATCCTGTTGCACCGCCACTACCTTCTCACCGGCCCCTCGCAGTCTGATCCAAATCTGTTTTGGCCAGTCGGGATCGAAATATATTGTGGTCCCGGCCATTAGATAATAAGGAAAGATATCGATATCCCATATCTGCGCGTTCAATATGTTAAATACGAGCGAAATATCGAACGCCAGCAGGCGCGTCCTTCTTGACATGAACAGGAAGGGTATCGCGAGATCGAACACAAGCCCCACGTACGAAAATCCGTAGACCATCCACTCCTGCTGATGCATGCGGACTGCAATGTCCGAACGCTCCAGGAAGGCCCGGATCGGCTCGCCGTGCAACCAGTCGTAACTGCACTTGGCAACGCCCCCGAAAAAAAAAACCAACGCGAACTGGAGCCGAATCGCCCATACCGGCCACGCCGGAATGGGCGCGGTCCGCAATGATGGCCATATCAGCGCGTCCACCGAATACCTTCTATGCGCAGGCATAAACGTCAACAAAAAGCAAAACAGACACACCAGATAGAGATGGTTTTGATAGAAAGACAAATCTATAAGCAGGATGTGCGTGTTGATCAGCCCGAAGAGCGCACAACTGATCCGATACAGAAATCCAAACGCGATAGTAATCGCAAGAACGCGAAGCGCATACACTTCGAAAAGCGTTCCGCCATGTGGAAGTGGACGCACCCAATCCAAGCCCGGCGCTGTGCAATGAAACCCGTCGCGGCCAATCGCTTCTATATACGTGGCGTCATACAAAAACGTCGCCAAGGCGAATAGGCTAAGTCCAAATGCGACCCGAAAAAACGCGAGGGACGCGACGTCGCATGGAACAAACAATTCTCGCCAAAGCGCCTTGCCTAAGAATCGTACCCGAGAAATCGCGCCGTACCCCATTCAGTTCCGTCCCCCCAAAAAATCACCATACATTTCCCTCATAAGAAACAAAAAAAGCGGGAGCCCGGAAACCGGACTCCCGCCAAAACTGCCTAAGTCAGCAAACAAGTCGCCGGCTTAGGGGAACCACATGTAGTCGTCCTGGAAGCCAATCTGCGTCAGCATCCAGTACTTGCCACCCTGGTCTTGCGGGTACTTCGCGAATTCAACGTGACCGTCGGCGAACAGAACGTTACCGCCGCCAGGAACGTGGTTGAACTCGGACGATACCTGACCGGGATTGTCATCATCGGATTCACTACCCTGAACGCGGCTCGCGTCCCAGATGATCGCCAGTTCGCTCTGCGCGACCGACGACGATGCCGGGTTGTTGATGTCCGTGATGAAGAAGCGTTCGATACCTTCACGAAGCACGTGCAGGGTCTTGTCTACGCCATCAATCGTACGATCGATGTCCTTGCCATAGTCATGGGTCGTCGCAGCATCCGAGCCTGTGCCCGCGCCGCTGTGACCGGAGTCGTCCATGACATTACCCATGTCGATCATGGCCTGAACGGTGGCAACATCGCGGCCCTGAATCGCCCAACCCCAGAAGGAGTAGGAGTCATCAAGGTAGCGGACGTAGCAGAAGTTGCTGGTACGGTTACGGCAAGGCGTGTCGTTCGTCGCCTTGGTCTGGCCGGCTGCAACCATCGAGCACACTGTGCCGGCGATCGGCGCAGCTGCTGCTTTGTTGGCGCCCGCTTTGGACGCATTGCACCAACGTTCATCCGGCGAACGCCAGTAACCGGTCTGGATGCCGGTAAGGGCGTTTTGCGGCGGAACGGTCTGGTCCGACGGGCACGCCATCACGGCGATGTCCGGAAGGTATTCCGGCCAAAATTCCGTGTGGTTCATGACTGACCAGTAACCGCGCGCCGTTGTGCCATCCGCGCCACCACTGTGGCCCTGATAGTCAACGAAACGTCCCGGGAACTTTTCACCCTTGCTCTCGTTCGCGAACATTTTGAATGCGAGACCGAGTTGCTTCAGGTTGTTCTGACAGCTTGACCGACGCGCAGCCTCACGCGCGCGGGCAAGTGCAGGCAACAGGATAGCAGCGAGAATAGCGATGATTGCGATAACAACAAGCAATTCAATCAGCGTGAATCCCTTTTTCCTCATTAGTTACCTCT
>JADLHJ010000014.1 GCA_020848835.1 Candidatus Hydrogenedentota bacterium | reverse complement strand
TTAACCTGCGGTATTGGCGGTTCAACAACCGGGATGAATCGTACTGGATCCTGAATCACTTCGTCGCGTGGCACCGCTTCACCAAGACGCACCTTGCGCCCGGCGAGATGACGGTGCTGGAGATTTCAGCGACAGTGCGCGATTTCGGACCGGGCAATCCGTATTTGTTCAACCTCGTTGATGAGACCTGGGAGCCGTGCTTGGGACACCAGGGCCTGCTGCAGGAGGACCCGGTCAACGTGTCGTTCATCCGCGTGCTGCCGGGCATGCAGGATCTGGAGATCAGCGTGCGCCACACCGGACGCAGCGCATTAACGTTTACCGACCTCGCGTTGATCGGATTTCAAACCGCAAACGTCGAGTGGCGCGGTAAAGAACTGAGTGGCCCGGGCAATGCTATCGCGCGGGTCAAACTAACGCAGCCCGTAGCACCAAGCAAACTGCTCATCGTCCGTGTGGGTGTCAAGACGGATCAAGGCGAACGCGCAGTGTACGCGCACCGCCGCGCATTTGCCGATTATTTCCCGATCGGCACCTGGGGAATGGAAACCGAAATTCAGGAGTGGTTGAAAGCAGACCACGTGGACCTGGGCATCTTGGGCGGCAAGCGGACGGACCCCTTCTTCAGCGAGACGTGGCGACGTCTGGGCCTACGCGCAGCCGTTCATACCGGCGAACCAGTTGACGTGGACATGGTGCGTGATTTGTCCGGCCACCAGGCGGTCGCGTGCTGGATGCTGCGCGACGAGCCCGACTGGTCTACCCCTGCTAGCGTGATGCTATTCTGCGATCAGACCGTGCGCCAGTATGACAGCAAAATTCCCACGTTCATCAACCTGTGCCGCAACGCGAAGTTTTTTGACTACGCCGGAATCCCGGACATCGTGGGCCACGATCATTACAGTGTGACCGCGCCCTCAAGCAGTAAGTGGCCGCATGAGTACGGCACGCGGCTCGAAGAAACGGCGTACTACACGAGTGATCTCAAGTACGCTTCCGAACCGCGGCCGATCTGGGTGTGGTCGCAGGGTAATCACGATGGCTGGGGCGAACGGCCGTTGCGACCGGTGCCGACGCCGGAAGAATTGTCGGCCCAACTGGTACTCAACCTTGGGCGCGCTGCGAAGGGCATCCTGTGGTTTACCTACAACCCAAAGATGAGCGTGAAATACCCGGAGACACGCGAGTCGATGCGTGGCTGGAACCGCGTGATGAATGTGTTGCGCGATGACTTGTTGGCGGCAGAACCGATCCAGACGAAAATCAGTGCGCCGAATTTCGTGGACGCCGCGGCATTGGTATCGTGGGACAAGGCCCTCGTTTTTGTGACCAATCTCGATTACGACATCGACCCGCGCGCATATCCGTTCCGTGCAAAGTCGAACGTGAAAGTGGCGCTGCGGCTACCGGATTGGATTGCGCCGACGAAGGCGCTGCGCGTGGCGGGCGACGGCGTATCGAGCGTGCCTGTTGCGCAGCGCGGCGGCGAGACGGAAATTGCGATTGACCAACTCGCGGACAGCGCGATTGTCGTCCTTACCGGCGACACGGCCCTGCACGCGGCGCTTGAGGCGAAGTATCGCGCTTTGCGCGAAGGAGAGACCGATGCTGTCCCAATTACGAAATAAGTGCGCCACCGCGCGCATGTGCTGCATGGTTGTCGCTGGCACCACGCTGGCGTTCGCCGCCCCGCTCGAAAACCTGACCGTGCGTGGCACGGACATCGTGAACGCGCGCAGCGAGGTCGTTCCAATGCGTGGGATTAATTTTGGCGGCTGGTTGATGATGGAGACGTGGATTCCGAGCATCGAGATGGAATGGCACGACCGCGTCCCCAAAATTGCCGAGGAGACCGGCATCCTCGATCAACTGAAGGCGGCTGAGAAAACGACCGGCGAATTTGTGGACGACGTCGAGAAGATCGGCGATTACCTCGTCCGGCTCAACGCCGAGGTTAAGAAACGGGTGACGCCCGCGCAGTACGACGCGTACATGGCGTTGCTCGAGAAAGAGCCCCCGGTCAACGCCGCGCTCGATATGGACCGTCTGCTGCGCAAGCGGTTCGGCGAAATCGGCGCGGCCCAGATTTGGGACGCGCACCACGACACGTGGATCACCGAGACGGACTTCCAGTTGGCGAAGGCACTCGGGTTCAACTTCGTGCGCGTTCCTTTCTGGTATCGCTGGTTCGAACACGACGACGCGCCGTACGCATATTTCGATTACGGTTTTGGCTATCTCGACAAAGCAGTGCGCTGGGCAGCCAACCACGGGCTGTACGTCCTGCTCGATCTGCACGGCGCGTCCGGTTGCCAAAGCCCGTGGGACCACACCGGCGAACTCAGCCGCGGCGAGTTCTTCCAGAACGAGGAGTTTCAAAAGCGCGCGGCGGCGCTGTGGCGCGCGATCGCGTTGCGCTACAAGAACGATCCCACGGTGTGGGGATACGACCTGCTCAACGAACCCTACAGCGCCAAGGGCGTTGACGACTGGACGCACGCGCACGACCTGATGTACGACGCGATCCGCGAAGTCGACCCGGACACCATCATCGTCATGGAAGACGGATACAAACTCGAAGAGAAACCCTGGGTGGATGACGGTTTTTTCCCGGACCCGAAGGCCCTCGGGTGGACGAACGTGGTGTACTCGATCCACTTTTACTCGGGTGCGGACCCCGAGTTCACCACCGACGGCGGATTGGCCGATCACAACAAACGCGCTGAGCTCGTGGTGCGTATCGGCTCGCGCGAACAGGACCGATGCAAGGTGCCGATGTATTGGGGCGAGTTCAGCACGATGGGCAACCACCCCAACGATATCGCGGGCATGCGCGTGTTTCTCGATGCGTTCAACAAGAAGGGCTGGGCGTGGTCGCCGTGGACGTGGAAATACGTGAACGATGACGGTGTTGGCTCGATCTGGGGCGTGTACCAGTTCCTGGATTCGTGGCCGCACATTCCGAATATGCACCGAGACTCGAAAGAAAAGATTCTTGAGGTCATCGCGCGCACGAAGACAAAAAACTTCCGGCTCATCGAGCCCTACGCGGCGGTGATCCGCGAATGCACAGCGGAGCCGATGAAATAACGGAGACGTCGCACGTCACGCCGTGTCGAAGAGCGGTCCGGCGAAGGAGCACTGCCATGATCAGAATTCGAATTGGGTTGGTTGCGTTGCTTGCGTGGTGCGGGGCCGCCGCACACGCGCACGTGCAAATCATGGTCCCCGCGGCGCAGGACGGCGCGGTGTCCACACTCGATATCCGTTTCGTCGAGCACGCAAGCGAAAACGGCCCGGTGCTGCCCATGCCGCGGCCGCAGCAGTTCGGCGTTATCGTGAACCAGAAGAAGTCCGATCTTCTCGGCACATTGCAGACCCGGGAATCCGCCGGCCAGCCCGCGTGGGCCGCTGCGTACACGATGAAGGAAGCGGGCGCGCACGTGTTCTTTCTGCAACCCGCGCCATATTGGGAACCGGCTGAACAGGTCCTGGTCGTCCATTACACAAAGGTGATTCTGAACTCGTGCCCGGCGAAGTTACCGACCGAATCGCACATGGGCTGGGAGAACTGGGAGGGGCATGACACGCTCGTGGGTTTCCCAGTCGAGATCGAGCCGTCGGTACAGTGCACGTCGTTGTGGACGGGCAGCGCATTCACCGGGATCGTCCGTGTCAACGGCCGACCCGCGCCCCAGTGCCGCGTCGAGGTCGAGTACCTGAACGACAAGGGCGCGGTGAAGTTGCCGGACAACTCGTACATCACGCACATCCTCAAGACAGACGCGCAGGGTGGGTTTACTTATGTGCCTGCGCGCGCTGGGTGGTGGGCCATGACGGCGATTCCCCAGACCGGTGAGAAGGCCGCCGGGCCAGACGGCAAGGAAGTCGATCTCGAGATGGGCGGCGCACTATGGATCCGGTGTGTGGATATGTAGGCGCGCCGCTGAACGCTCGGACGCGATTGACGGGTTACTTCAGCCCGTACTTCTTGATCTTGTATTGCAGCGTGGTGCGCTTTAGCCCCAGATGATCCGCGGCTTTGGTTTTGTTCCAGTGAAAGCGGTTGAGCGCTGCCGCGATCATTTCGGATTCCATGTGGTCGGTGCGTTCGACCAATGAGGCGGATTCGGGCAACGCTTCCGGATCCGGGTCGAGTTCTTCCTGCAGGAAAAACATATCGGGCGGGATCACGTCGCGCGTGATGGTGTTGCCTTCCGCAAGCACTACGGCGCGTTCGAGTACGTTCTCCAATTCGCGCACGTTGCCCGGCCATGGGTAGCGCATGAAGAAACTCATCACGTCGTCTTCGACCGCGTTCACTTCCTTGGCGAGTTCAAAGCTGAACTTCTTAAGGAAATGATCGATCAACGCGGGGATGTCGTCGGGCCGCGCGCGCAACGGCTCTACACGCAGAGAAAACACGTTGAGCCGGTAGTAGAAATCTTCGCGGAACGCGCCAAGTGAAATCGCTTCGCGCAGATCGCGATTCGTCGCGGCGATGATGCGCGTATCCACGCGTACGGTCTGGTTGCCGCCAACGCGTTCGAATTCGCCTTCCTGCAACACGCGCAACAGTTTTGTCTGAATGTTGCCGTCGATCTCGCCGACTTCATCAAGAAACAGCGTGCCTGTGTGTGCGCGCTCGAAGCGGCCTTGCCGTTGGCTGACCGCGCCGGTGAATGCGCCCTTCTCGTGACCGAACAGTTCGCTCTCCAGCACGCCGGGCGCGAGCGCCGCGCAGTTCAACGCGACAAAGGGACGGTCTTTGCGCGGGCTCGAATCGTGGATCGCGCGCGCGACCAATTCCTTTCCCGTGCCGCTGGGGCCGGTGATCAACACCGAACTGCGGCTGGGGCCGATCTTCTGGATCATTTTCAGAAGTTGTTTGGTCTCTTTGCTGTAACCGACGATTTGGCGCTCGGTGGGCTGCGTGAGGGGCGTACGCTGTTCGTATTCCCGCGCGGGGCGTTCGCCCATAATCTTGTCCACCTTCAGCTCGATTTCCGCGAGCTTGAAGGGTTTGGCGATAAAGTCGCGCGCGCCGAGGCGCATGGCCTCGACGGCGGTGTCGATGGTGCCGTAGGCGGTGATCATGATTACGGGGCTGTCGTATGCGGAGGCCCGGGCCGAACGCAGCACGGCCAGGCCGTCGCGCTCCGGCATTTTCAGGTCGGTGATGATGACGTCGAAGGGCTGTTCCTGGATGACCTCGATGGCTTTGCTGCCGTTGGAAGCGGTGGTGACGTGGAAGCCGCGATCCTTGAAGGTGCCTTCAAGCATCTGGCGCATACCCGGCTCATCGTCCACAACGAGCATATGTCGGCGCGCAGCTACGGTCGCCAATAGTCCATCTCCCCGAGGGCAAGATGCCCCGTGTGACTTTACCATTGGGTGCGAAATCTTGTCAACTGTTTCTCGAAAATCTGGGCGGTAGATTCGACAATTCAATTAATAGTATATTTATAAATGCGAATAGTGATCGGAATTGTCAAATTAGTCGTCAAACAGCTTTTTGAAGCTGTCCAGCTTTTCCGCGTCGCTCGGCGGGGCTGCGTCGCCGAAGAGATTCTCCAAGGCCCCGCGAGCCGCGCTGGTCTTTGCCGCTTCCCCGGCTGCTGCGGCGGCATCGCGGAATTCGAACTCGTCGCAAAAATTTGTGCCTGCTTTGTCGCCCACCCAGTCGGTGTTGGGGATGGCGCACTGGTTGTGGTAGGCGGGGCTGTGGTGTTTGCAGTTCAGACAGCAATGCAGGTACGCGGAGCACTTGGCGCAAAACTCCTTCACGCCCGGGACCCGCTTGATGCTGTCCCATTCCGCCCCGCATCGGTGGCATTTGCGCATTATGTCTCCATATCCGAATTGTTAACCCAATGAAACATATTCCTAAAATCTTCGAAGCAGTCTTTGCATATCCAACGGTACATATCGTGGGTTACGTATCCTTCATTCTTATCGCCTGCCAGCTTAGAGAACTTGATCCCGCAAAACTCGCAATGATCATGATCCCAACCACTGCGATACGGTTCATATTTTCTAAAGGCTAAGGTCGCTCCCATCAGGAATTTTTCTTGACCCTGCAAGCGCCAATCATTCATTTTTCGACCCTTATTTGGGAACAATCGTACTGTTAGGGAATATGGAACACCAACCACCACCCATACATCTATAAAAGCAATAGGGTTCAATGTGGCCAAGTCTGAATGGTAATTAATCCTGTGATCTTTTCGAAATTCACCACACCGTTGCATTGGCATGAAGCCGAAAGGATCGATTACGATTACGGGCACGATTACGAGCACGAGCACGAGGGGTGTGCGTGCGTAGTCGGCTGAAGGTGCAAAGAAAATGGTCGATGCCGAATTGTTGAGTATTCTCGTGTGTCCGGAGAACAAGACGCCCGTGGCGCTCGCGGATGACGCGCTAATCGCGAAGGCGAACGCCGCGATCGAACAGCGCTCCCTGAAGAATCGTGCGGGCGAAACCATCGAAGAACGCATCGACGGCGGCCTCGTCCGCGAAGACCGCGCCTACATGTACCCCATCCGCGACGATATTCCGATCATGTTGATCGATGAGGCCGTGCCGCTGAATCAGCTTTAAAAACCGTAGGCAGTGAATTGGCTGCACTGTTATGCCGCCAAAATCAAAAGACCTTGCGCTCAAACACGCGATCATTGACGTCTATCGCGAACAGATGCGGTTGCGGTACCTGCCGGAGAATTGCCGGCGCTTCAAGGAATTGAAGCCGATAACCGACGAAAAACTCACGGCGTTGCGGGACTATTTTCTGGAGTGCATCTATCCTGCTTCGGAGAACCGCGACAAGCTGGATGATGCTTTCGACCGCATGGGCGAAATCATTCGTTCGCCGCGGCGTTTGATGCCGCTGATGACGATTGCCTTCAAGTCCGTTTGGAAACTTGGGACCATGTTCCCGTCCGCGGTCGCCGCCGGGCGCAATACCCTCGAAGCCTACCTCGAAACGCGCAAGATCGAATCGAAACTCATCGAGTACGCGCAGAAGAACAAGCTGAAGCCGGAGCAGGTGAGCGAGCACGAACCCATGGTGAAAATGGTCGCGAACTTGCCGGAAGAGGAAATGGTTACGTTCCGCAATGAGATATTGAAACTGTTTGAGCACCTCTCGAACGTAAAGCTTATCCAGGCGACCGTCGAGATCATGGACAACTCCAAAGCACTTATGGAATCGCGGCCCGACCTCTATCACGAGGAAGAACTCGCGGGCTTTACGCTCGGCCACGACGTCCTGACGCGCGGGCTGGAACTCTTTCAATCACTCAAGAAATCGGAATTTCCTATCATCATTCGCGGCATTGAGGTGGTCGAGATCGACTGGTATGATCGAATCAAAGCGGAAGCGGCGGCGCTGGGCGGCGCGTAGAACTATCCGGTTCCGCCGGAAAACTTTTCAGTCCATTCACTCCAGAGAGGAGATGTTCATGTTCACTCGAATGACGTTGTGTGCGGCGTTGGTAGCCGCGGGATTTCTGCAAGCAAGCGCGCAGGGGTTGGACGGCAAAACCATTGTGCTCGAAGCAAACGATCAGTTGAGCATTGATGCGCCAGTATCGCTTCCCTTCGACGGCACAATCGCCGATGGCGAAATCATCCGCATTGTCGAGCCGAAAACGGGCAAGGAATTTCCCGCGACCTTGCGCGAAGGTCAACTCACCTTTGTGCCCGAAGGCGCAAAACCGAAATCGGAGCACCTATATACGGTGAAAGTACGACAGGACAACGTGCCGCCGCGCGTGCAGATTACAAAGAACGAAGCGGGAGACGCGCTTGAAGTGGTGATCGACGACGTGCCTTTCACCACGTACAGATACAACAAAGAACAGCGCAAACCGTATCTGTGGCCCGTGTTGAGCGACGGCAGCGTCGGCATCACCCGCGACTATCCCATGGGCGAAGCGCTGATGACCGCAGACCACCCGCACCAGAAATCGTTTTGGTCGTCCTACGGCGATGTGAACGGCGCGGACTGTTGGGACGAGAAAAACGAGAAGGCCGGCTATGAGGTGAGCGATGAAGTTACCTACGGGTCCGGCGACGGCTATGGCTGGATTCACGCGAAGAATACGTGGTTGTCGGCGGACAAGAAGCCGGTCTGCAAGGAAGAGCGCGAGTATCGCTTCTATCCTGGCGAAAAGACCGCGCGCCTTGTCGATCTACGGGTCGCGTTTACGACCATCGATGGCGACGTAAAGTTTGGCGACACGAAGGAAGGCGGTATCGCCGCGTTTCGCGTGAACGATCAGATCATCGAACGCGAAACCTACTCGGTCGTTGACAAGAGCGGCGCGGTGCTCAAGATGTTTGATGATAAGAAGGAAGCCGACGCGTTTGTTCAGGAAGACACCTCGCGTAAATTGGTCGTGCGCCCGAAGGGTGTCATCACAAACGCCGAAGGCAAGACGGGAATGGCCGAATGCTGGGGCAAACCCTCGCCCTGGTGTGATTACAGCGGTACCATTGAAGGACAAGGCGTGCATGGCGTAACCGTGTTCGATAATCCGAGCAATCTACGCTATCCCACGACGTGGCACGTGCGCGACTACGGTCTCATGGGCGCGAACTGTTTTGGTCTGAGCCATTTCACCAACAAAGAACAGAACGGCGACTACACGATTAAGTCGGGTGAATCGTTGACCTTCAACTACCGCGTGTACGTCCATCGGGGCGATGTGAAAGCGGCGAAGGTGGCGGACCGCTATGCCGACTACATCAATCCGCCCAAAGTAGATTGGTCAGACATCAAGCTGAATGCGAAAGGCGTGGACGCGCACAAAGACATTCCCGGTCACGAGCGCGAGAAAAAGTAAGCACAACATTAAACTCTATCAGGGCGTCCGGGTTTAAACTTGGACGCCCTTTTTGTTATCGCTTTTTGGAGTTCTGCATGACTCATATCCAGCGAATAATTGTTTGCGTAGTGTTGGCATCGATCACGATGGCTCACACGGAAGATGCTACGCCGCGTGAGGCGTTGCTGAAGACATATCCGCAGGCCGCGAAGGAAGCAATAACGAAAGCGGACAAATTATTCGCGCTTCCCGTAAAAACGGTGATGGATAAGACGGCCGTCGCCGCGAGTGGCGATAAGCACGATTACTATTCCCTCTCGCCATACTACTGGCCCAATCCAGACAGCGCGGATGGCACGCCTTTTGTAAATAAAGACGGTCAACTTAATCCGGCAGCAGAATCAGACGACTATGATCGCGTTGCATATTTTCGCATGGCCGACACGGTGAAATTCTGCGCAATTGCGTGGCGGCTGACTGGCGAAATGAAGTATGCGGAAAAAGCTGCGTCAACGATGCGCGCGTGGTTCGTATCGCCGGCAACGCGCATGAAACCTAATCTGAACTACGCGCAATATGTTCCGGGCGTGAACACGGGATCACGTACGGGAATCATTCGCGGCATGACCATACTTGAGTTGATAGACTGCGTGAAGATTATTGAGTCATCCGGCGCGTGGACTATGGAAGACAAAACCGCGTGGAGCAAATGGCTCTCGGATTTTGCGAATTGGCTTCAGGAAAGTGAATTCGGCATCGCAGAATCCAAAGCATTGAACAATCACGGTACCTGGTACGACGTGCAAGTCGCGACCTTTGCACTCGAGGGCGGCAACACAGAACTCGCAAGTCGAATGGTGAGAGAGGCCGCGGAAAAACGCATCGCCAAACAAATCCTTCCGGATGGTAAACAACCCTTGGAGTTGATGCGGACAAAATCATGGGACTACAGCGTAATGAATCTGGACGCCATGGTGCGCCTCGCGATGTTGGGTGAACGAGTAAACGTAGACTTATGGAATTTCACGCCGCCAAATGGAGGCGGCATACGCGTAGCAATTGATTATCTCTTGCCCTTTGCAACGGGAGAGAAAGACTGGAAAGCGAAGCAACTCAATGAATTTAAGCCGGAAGCGTTCTACCCTGTGCTGCGCCGTGCCGCCGTTGCGTACGGAAATTCTTCTTATTCTGAGGCGTTAAGCGTATTCGCGTCCACGCTGGAACCGATCGGCTTGGATCACCTGATGTATCCGGCGATCCCCTAGCCTTTCCGTTTTCGTTCGATTGCGAACGTAGCGAAGCGCCCGCAGTTGGCACAACGGCCTATCGTGTATTCTGTGCCCCACGCCCAAAGCCGAATTCCATACTTTCCCCACGGTTCGGTGAAACCACAGCGTCGGCAGCGAATCGTCCAACCGGGAGCGCGTTTTTCTGGATCCATGAGCGGTATCCTCGGAGTTAGGGTTCTATTCGAGGATATCCCCAATACTCACAAGTTATCCACACCACAAGAAACCACAGTTGACAGATTTTGAAGGGTTATTGAAAATTCCAGAAAGACGCTACTGGCGGGTAAAAACGCTACAAACCATACTTTCGCGACAAGGACTTATACGAGGTAATCAATTGCACACTTTCGCGGTGCGATGGAATTACGAACACCACAAGCGCGCAATCCTTGCACTACAAGTCAGGAAAACCGGGTAGTTATCCACAACCCGGTTTGTCGTGCGTGCTACAGGCGGATTGGCATCACCACGTTGAGATACTGGTGCGACGACTTCTCTTCGTATGGCTTGATTAGGCCCGGGCTGGAGGCATCTTTTAGAACAAGTACAAGTTTCTCGGTCTCGACACGGCGTAGCACTTCCAGCACATAATCGGGATTGAAGGCGATATCCAGGTTCCCGCCGTCAAATTCAACCTCAAGCTCTTCTTCATACTCGCCGACTTCCGGTGTGACCACGTTCAGCTTCATGTTCGAGCCGTTAACTGTGATGCGCACGGAATTGAACTTATCGTTGGTCATTGTACGGGTACGGCGCATGGCTTCCATAAAGACGGAGGTCGGCAGGATACCTTCCTTGTCGTGCTTCTTCGGGATAACCATGTCGTAATTTGGGAAATTGCCTTCGATAAGCGCGGTGACCAATCGCAAGGAATCAAACTGGAATGCGGCTTGGGCTTCGTCCAAGTAAACGTGGACTTCGCCATTATCGGCAAGCAAACGTTCTAACTCGTTGATCATTTTCCCGGGGATGATGACCTTGGTATTAATTCCCTTCGGGATGCCTTCCTTTTCGGAATACAGGCTCATCCGCCGGCCGTCAGTGGCCACCACCGTGAGTTTTCCGTCCGCCAGCTCAAACAATAGACCTGTGAGGTTATAGCGGCCTTGGTCCGTAGAGATAGCAAAGCTGGTTTTCTGAAACATCTTCTTGAGCAGCTTTTGCTCGATAACCAGTGGCTCCACGCCTTCAAAGGCGCGAACCGGCGGGAATTCCTCCGCACTCATACTGAACAGCTTGGTCTTAATCTTCCCACATTCGAGATTAATGACGTTGTTACCGGCAAGATCAAGCGTAATCTCGCCTTCCGGGAGTTCGGCGAGAATGGATGAAAGCCGCTGTGACGATACCGTCAACGAACCGCTTTCTTTAACCGTACAATCCACCGTGCATTCTATACTGACCTTTAGATCGGTTGCGGTCAGCTTCAGCTGTCCTTCGTCCGCTTCAATCAAGATATGGGATAGGATCGGCAAGGCCGACTTCGGGGAGACGACCGTCTTTACCTTGTTGACGGCGTCGAGCAGTTCTTGCCTGGGAATGCGAATCTTCATTCGATCTTCTCCACTACACGGTCATGATTCGATGGTTATTCAAAGAGAACTATTCTATTCTTAGTTATAAAAACAGTAGTCATAATAGTAAGCGTGTTTAAACTGTGTATATCCACCCTAACTCACAGGATGCTAGGTACTTCCAAAGTGAATACCTTGGGGAAAACTTATGTGTTCCGTTTCCCGTTATCCACAATAAGAAAATACCGACGCTAATTTAGGAAAAAGTATGTTGATAACATCAACATTAATTCGGACTTTTCCACCGCGTAAACATGGTGTTTTCCACAGAACTATCCACATCCGTCCATCCGAGATGTTTCGACTTATCCACATGGTGCTATAGCACGTTTGCTAACTTTTCACCGGAATGATTCCACAGGTTTTTCACCGTATATCTGATGCAAAGTAAAATGAAACATGTGAAACACATCAACGGGTTTGACGGATATATAAACGATTCAACTGTTTGGGTTTACCTACGCTTTGCCGTGTCGAAAACGAGGCGCGGAGTTGCGTTGGTTGTACGGTGAAACGCGGACTTAGCGATGCTGGGCCGAGGTGGTGAAACGGGTCTGGTGCAGACCGGGAACATGAAATTATCCACACCTTATACACAGCACCGGAATATCTGCGGTGGTTTCCCCGCGCGACATGCTAGCAAAGGGTCATGGGAAAAGCAAGCAATGTTAAGGCACCTACCCCAGATTTTGCGGGTAGGTGCCCAACAGCATCGGTTGCGTTGTGTTCTAACGTAAGTTACGTGCGAATGACGCGCAGGAATTCTTCAGGCGCGACGATGCCATCCTTCACCTTCTGGCGGCAGCGGTCGGCCATTGTTTTCAACTTCGCCGACTTTACAATCTTTTCCATCGGTTCGTCGGCGGCGATCATCCGGCGGATATCTTCTGTAATTTCGATAATTTCGAAGATACCTGTCCGACCATGGTTACCCGTGTGATAGCAGGAATCGCAACCCTTGCCGCGGAACAGTTTTTTCGTTGTCTCCGGGAGGTGTAGCGACTTGAGTAGCGGCTTTGACGGCACAAATCCCTCCCGACAATCGGGGCAAATCTTCCGTACAAGTCGCTGGGCGACCACCGCAGTCAACGCGCTGGCGATGAGGTATGACGGCACCTGCATGTTGCGCAGCGTCGAGACGGCCTCGGGGGCGTCGTTCGTGTGCAGCGTGCTGAAGACCAGGTGACCGGTCATGGCGGCGCGGATGGCGATGCGCGCGGTGTCTGCATCGCGGATTTCGCCGACCAGCAACACGTCGATGTCCTGGCGCAATGCCGCACGCAAGGTCGAGGCGAAGGTCACCTCGATGTCCGTGTCGATCTGTACCTGGTTAATGCCGGAGAGTTGGTACTCGACCGGGTCTTCGAGGGTGACGATACTGTCGGTCAAGACGTTCTTCTGGTTGAGCGCGGCGTAGAGCGTGGTGGTCTTACCGGAACCGGTCGGACCAGTTACGAGGATCATGCCGTAGGGCTGGTTGATAACGCGCGTCAAAATCTTTTCGTCGTCGGACTCGAGTCCCAGGTCTTTGATTCCGGATAGCACGGTGCTCTGGTCGAGCAGGCGCAACACGACGCGTTCGCCAAGATAGGTTGGCAAAGTCGCCACGCGCACGTCGAACTCGCGTTCCTTTGTCTCAATCCGGATGTGGCCGTCCTGCGGGCGCCGCGTCTCAGTAATGTCGAGTTCGGACATGATCTTGATGCGCGACACTACTGCGGCTTCGATCTCCGGCGCGATGCTCATCACGTCGTGCAGCACGCCGTCGATGCGGTAGCGCACGCGCATCTCCGGTTCCTGCGGATCCATGTGGATATCGGTGGCGCCGGAATTGATCGCGCCTTCAATGATGGTCGAGACCAATTTGATCACCGGCGCGCCTTCGGCTTCCTTGGCGATTTCGTCGAAGCGGCGTTTTTCTTTTACATCCGTTACAGTGCTCACGGGCTTCGTCTCCTCTTTCGGCGCTTCCGCCTTCTTGCCTTTTTTGGCGGGCTGCTGTTTGCCATCGCCGGTGGTTTTCTGTTTGAGGGTGGGTTTTTGTGGTTCTGCAGTCTTCTTCGATCCGGCAACGACTCCCTTGCTGCCAGCGTAGCGCGCGCGAATTTCCGCGGCAATGTTATCGCAATTGGTCATCAAGGGGTGCAGATGTTTGCCCAGCATGCGGCCCAAGTCGCCGAGGCTTGCGCGCACCTGTGGTTTGCTGATAAGACACTTCAGATTCTCGCCTTCAAGTGCGACGGGAATCAGTTGGAACTTCAGCGCGTATGCTTCCGGCACGGCTTCGAGCGCGCTTTGATAACTTGGCGTTTCATCCAGCTCGCTAAACTCGAGGTCGTACTGTTTTGCGAGAGCGGAATTGATGATCCGGCGCGTGACCAGCCCGCGGCTCATTAATATTTCGCCAAGGAGACGGCCCGACCGCTTTTGTTCGGTGAGCGCCTGATTGAGCTGGTCTTTGGTGATGGCCTTCATCGCCACAAGCGCATCGCCGAGCGTGGATTGGTCTTTCGACTTCGATGTGATGCCCGGGATATGAATTTCCGTGCGCAATCCCTGATCGATCGCCGCGAACGTCACCTTGCCCATTTGCAGCAGAGATCGCGTCCACGGAACTCCGGTTTCTTTTTCACGCGCCTTGGCCTTGTCCAGTTCCTCGCGCGTGATGACCTCGCCCTTGACGAGCGCGTCGCCTAAAGTTGCCTGCCGTTGTTCTTCCGCCATGCCTTTGCCCCTTGCCCCTTTCGCCCCAAGTTTTACGCGTGCTCTCGCGAAACTACTTTCTCCGCTTTCTTTACTTGTACGACATAATCCGCGCCGTCTTCGACGTTTGCCAACGCGTCCAACGCGGACGTATATACATCGATGAATTCTTGACTGCGACCGTTTTCAAACACAGCCGCCAATGCTGCGTATGCGCGGTTCAATGCCGCGTCTGCAGGACCGTCTCCATCTTCCGCGAATCGCGCTGCATGCGCAAATGTTTCGCGCGCCGCCGCATAATCATTTGCGGTCAGGCGAAACGCGCCAACCAGCCAATGCGCACGACATTGTGCAATGGCATCGCGCCGCAATTCGGCCGCAAGGCGCAAATTCAATAGTGCGGCTTCTTCACCGATCGCGTGATCGCCAGGCGCGAGCACGATGCCAGGCTCGTCCCAACCCGTCCAAAGAAAAGATGCCAGGTTGTATGCGATGGGTTTGACCGCACCCAGAATATCGGATTTGTTTTCATCGTCGCCAAGCGCGTCGGCGTGCTCCAACCCCCAAGCAATAGCCGTCTTCGCATTGCGCTTGCATGTCGCGACGTCTTTGTCGTTCCAATATGCATTCAACACCGCTTCACTGGCGGACTTGAGCGCGCTGATAGGATCATCGCTGGAGGTAAGTTTGGCGCGGACAGGGCATTCTTCGGGCATAGTGCAATCCCTCAGCACACCCACAGCCACGGGCCCCTCCCCTGAAATTCGCGCTGTCACAGCCGAAACCGATTATAGGCGGGTTGCGCAGATTGGTAAAGACTTTTTTGAGATGATCTTGACCGCTAAAGCACCGTGCGCTATATGGAGTGCGGCGGCGGGCAGACGCCGCTTTGCCTGTCGTGTCACAATTCATCGGCTCACTGCCATGACAGCCAAAGCGGTGTCGACGCTGGCCGCTCCGCCACCGCACTCCAAATGGTCATCTTTTTTCGGTAATCTCAACCTTGAACTGGCTTAACGCGCCCATTCGGGAATCGTCGTGAAATCCATCTGAAAGACGGGCACAATCACGAAGTAGGCCAAGAGCGTCACCAGGAACACTGCGATGACATTGAGAATGAACCCGGTTCGCATCATCTGCGGAATCGTGACGTAGCCAGTACCGAAGACCAGCGCGTTAGGCGGGGTGCCAGCGGGCATCATGAATCCGAGCGACGCACTCATGACTGCGGGCACCAGAACAAATAATGGATGAACGTCCAGAACGGAGGTCGCAGTGACCGCGAGAACGGGCACCATCAGCATCGTTAGGGCAGTGTTAGACATGAATTCGGTGAGGGCGACGACCGATGCGCAGATGAGAAAGATCATAACGAGTGGGTGCGTGCCTTTAATAAAGGCGAGCCGGTCGCCCGCCCAATCCACCAGCTTGGTGTCGTTGAACCCCTTCGCGAGTGCCAGTCCGCCGCCGAACAATAGCAGGATGCCCCAGGGGATTTGCCGAGCCCATTCCCATTCGAGCGCGAACTTGCCTTCGCGCAGGCTGACGGGGATCACGAACAGCGCCAGTGCACCCATGACCGCGACGGTGCTGTCATCAACCACCTCGGGATTCGGTAGCACGTCTGACCAACCAGGAATCAAGACATCGCCGATGGGAATCTCTTTACGGAATACCCACGCGAGGGCGGTCAGCAAAAAGACCACGCCTACAATTTTCTCGCCGCGGCTGGGTGTGCCGAGCTGGCGCAGGCGCGCGTCGATCATGGCCGCGCCGTCGGCGTCCGCGTCTGCTCCGCCGGGGAGCTTGTATATCCAGCGCGCAAGGATCCACCACGTCACCGGTATAAACAGGACAGCCAGCGGCACGCCAAATAGCACCCACTGTCCAAAAGTGATGCGGGGCGCATCGGGAAACAGCTTTGCCATCTGCCCGAGGAACAATACATTCGGCGCGGTGCCAACGATGGTTGCCACGCCGCCGATACTCGAAGCGTAGGCAATGCCGAGCATGACCGCCGTGGCGAAGGGAGCGACCCACGCCGCGCCGCGATCTTTCTCGAACTGCTGAATCACCGCGAGCGCAATGGGGATCATCATCATCGTCGTGGCCGCGTTGGATATCCACATCGAGATGAATGCCGTCGCGATCATAAACCCGAGCAACAGCCGCCGCGGGTTGGTGCCGGTGCGACGAATGATGTGCAGCGCAATTCGTTCGTGCAGCCGCCATTGCTGCATCGCCATCGCGATAAAGAAACCGCCCGCGAAGAGAAAGATCGTGGAGTCGCCATAGCACAGCGCGGTGTCCGAGGACTTCATCACGTTGAGCAACGGAAACGCGATCAGCGGCACCAGTGATGCCGCGGCAATCGGAATCGCTTCCGTGACCCACCAAATTCCCATCAACACGGCAACCGCCGCGACGCGCTGCGCTTCGGGTGTGAGGTCGGCGGGGCGCGGTGCCAACAATACAATGGCAGCGAGTACGGGTCCGGCAAATAAACCGATGACCCGTAAACGATACGGCACAGGCGCTTCTGCGGCCTCACTCATTGCATGATTTCCGTAATCTCCCAAACAGCCGCGACATCGTAATGGAAATCGAGCACCAATCGCACCGCCGTGCTTTGAAACGCGCCGCGCTCAGGCGAGCGAGGCGCCACTTCGCGCGCATGTTATATTGAGGCGTGGTGGCAAGGTTCGGAGCGGCACAATGCTGGCGCTGATTCGGCAAGAGTTGATCCGGCACATGCGGGGCAGGCGTCTACTCGTGTGGATGCTCACGCTCCTGATCATCTCATGCGTTGTCATCGTGTACTTCTGGCCGAGCCCGCCGCCTCCGGGTGTGCGCCGGTGGGCGTATTCCACGTGGTCCATCGGTATGTCTTCGCGGTCGATGGTGGAAGTATTCTTTCTTTTGCTTGCCGGTGCCGCGGCACTAATCGTGCCGGCGTATGGCGGCGGCGGGGTTGCGCTCGAACGCGAACACGGCACCTACGATCAGCTACGGCTCACACCAATCTTCTCCGCGAGCATCGTGTTCGGCAAACTCGTAAGCATCCTGGGATTGTTCGCGTTTCTCCTGGTCTCGATTCTGCCGGCAATGGCCTCGACGTACTTCCTGCTCGGTGTGGATATCAAGGTGATCGGCCAGATCGTTGCAGCGGTCTGCATCGTCGCGGTGTCGAGCGCGAGTATCGGGTTGGCGTGTTCGGCGGCGTGCCAGCGCGTGATCGCGGCGCAGACCCTGACCTTTTTGATTGTCTTTGTGTTGTTGAGCACGACAACTGCGCTATTGCCGGTTTCTATCGCGCCGCTGCCTTCCATTCTCGGCATGGGGCCTTTCACGGAACTCGCGCCATTTCGCGCAGTGCAAAGCGCGGTGATGGGCGCCGTGACGCGCGATCAGTTGCTCGCTTTCACAATCGCGCATGGCGCAATCGCGGGCGTCGCAGTTCTCGCTGCGGCGGTGTTGATATCGTTGGATTACAAACTCTACCGGCCGCGGGGACGCAATCATGTTGAAAACGTACACGCACGGTTTTCGCGACGCATGCGCCGGCCAATTCCCGGTTGGCTGAACCCATTCATGGTGCGCGAACTGCGCCACGGCGAACTGATGTCGTGGCGGTGGCAATTGAGATTAGTCGTCGTGACGATTGCGCTAATCGTTGCAAGTTCGTTTGCAATCAAGCAGACATTGGCCGCGGGCAACACGCTAAAGGCGGACACGTGGATTGCGACGCTGATGATGCTCGCGTTGTTTCTTGTGCCGGGAATGGCGGCAAGTAGCGTGGTGCAGGAACGCGAACGCTTGACCTACGAATTCTTGTTAATGACAGGTCGAAGACCTAGCGGAATTTTTCTTGGCAAGGTGATTGGTGTGTTAGGAAGCATGGGCGGCGTGTTGTTGCCGTGCCTCGCCTCGCTCGCCATCGCGCCGTTAGTGATTCCGACGATTGACCTGCGCGACGCGGCGATTTTTACGACGGGATTTATCAGCCTGCTCGTATGGATGTTCGTGTGCGCTTGTGCGGCCATGTATGTGTGCGCATCAACCACAAAACCAACGGTCGCTTTTGCGGCGAGCTACGCACTATGCATCTTGTTGTATACGGGATTCGGCATCGGATTAATCGCAGTCGGCATGCGTAGCCCTGCGCTCGAAATCGGGTTTGTATCACCGGTACTCGGATTCATCGTGAATGTGAGCATCGCCGGCAAAGAGCCTATCGCACAATTTAGCGCCTACTGGATCACCCACGTCTTCAGCCAAACCATGTTCGGCCTAATTTTCATCTTCCTCGCTCTACGCGCGGCCGAACCCTTCGCGGACCCGATTAGACGACGGTGGGAGTGAACACGCCCGGCATGGAAGCCGGGCGCTACGAACCGAAGCCTACGTCTCCCGCAGCGCCGTTGCGATTGGCAGGCGCGCCGCGCGGATGGCCGGGAAGAGACCGCCGAGCAGGCCGATAATCGCGACCCAGATGATTGCGTACACCAGCAATTGCGGTGTGACGGCGAACGCGAATGCGACCTGACTGAAGGTCTGGAAGTTGATCGTCGAGGCCTCGAACCCGTTGAACGCGAAATAGGCCGCTGAGGCGCCGATCGCTCCGCCGATCACCGCGAGCACGAGCGATTCGAACATCACAGACAAGATGATCGGTCCCGATCCAAATCCTAACGCGCGCAAAGTGGCGATCTCGCGCGTGCGCGCGGCCACCGCGCTGTACATCGTGTTCAACGCGCCGAACAACGCGCCGAGCGCCATCAATGTCGTGATCAATACGCCCACGCTGCGGATGATGCTCGTCAACACCGTGGATTTATCCGCGAGATATTGTCCCTGCAACATCGGCTTCACTTTCAATTGCGGGTTCGCCGTGAGCGCGTCTTTGAATTCGGTGAACGCATCCGGCGAAGTCAGTTTTGCGAACACCGTTTGGAAGGTGTCGCCGCGATTATAGGCCGGTTGCAGCACCGCTGCATCGGTCCAGATCTCCGACTCAGCGGACCCGCCCCCGCCCGTGAAAATACCGACCACTTCCCATTCGTTCGCGCCCACGCGCAATCTACTGCCGACGTCGAGCCCCGCGAACGCACGCGACGCGCCGATACCGGCAATAACTTCGTTGCGTCCCAGTTCAAATGGACGCCCCTCGACGATCTTGAATCCGCTGCGAATGTCCATCGCGGCTTTTTGAACGCCGCGCAACGGTACGTTTGCATCGGTGCCCGTGGACTGTTTCGGCAGATTCATCATCACGAAGAGCTCGGCGGACGCAAGCGCGCCGTCTTCTCCACGCACGATACCTGGCGCGTCGGCGATGAGCCGCGTTTCTTCGCGCGTCAATCCGCTGCTCATTTCGCTGTCGGCGCCGCCGCGCAGCACGATTGCGACGTCGTCCGTGCCCGAAACCGTCATCGCTGCGCGAAACCCTTCTGCAATTGACAGCACGCCGACAAACACACCCACTACGCCCGCAATGCCTACGATCGTCGCGAGTGAAGACCCGAACCGCATTGGTATCGTTCGCAGCGCGAACAAGCTGATGGCGTAGACTTGAAGGATCCAGTTCATTTTACGCTTCCCTCCGCAGCGCAACCGCTACCTGCAAACGCATCGCCTGAAGCGCGGGAAACAACCCTGCGACCACGCCTAGCGCAAACGTCAGCACAACACCGACGACAACATCACGTTCGGGAAAATAGAAGATCGGTAAATTTGCGGGATCGGGGCTGCCTACAAAGGTCGTGTAGCACCAAGCCGCGGCGATGCCCGGCAAACCGCCAACGAGTGCGATGATGCACGACTCAATCAACACGAGCACCAGAACCAGTCCGTTCGTAAAGCCGATCGCTTTCAATACGCCGAGTTCCGTCGTGCGTTCGCGGACCGCCTGCGCCATCGTGTTTCCGGCGACGAGGAGAATTGTGAAAAACACTGCGCTGACGATTGCGATCATGATGGTCCCGATGTCGCCGATCTGTTGCGCGAAGCCCTGGATGAAGGCGCCCTCGGGCTCCGCCTTTGTTTCGTACGGCGAGTTCGCAAATTCTGCGTCAATTGCAGCTGCAATTTCCGCTGCGCGTTCTGGCTCTTTCACGCGCACGCCGTACCACCCCACTTCGCCTTTGCCTTGCATGCGCCCTTCTTCGAGATAGTCGTGCCGGAAATACATGCCCGAAGTGTCGGTGCCCTTTTTCGCGCCGTCAAAAATACCGACGATGTCGAATTCCCACGAGCCGTCGCCTTCGCGCAACCAGATGGGTGAGTAGATTTGTATTTTCTGTCCGACCTGAAAACCAAAGCGGTTCGCGAGTTGCCGGCCTACGATCGCGCCCGTGCGCGTGCTCAGCCAGGCCTGCTTTTGTTCCTCCGGCAACAGGTATTCGGGATACATGGCCAGGAACGGTTCCGGGTCGGTGGGCATTTGCGCGAAGAAATTCTTCTCCTCGCCCTTATACACACCGCCAAACCACGTGAAATTCACAGCCGAATCCACGCCGGGAATGCGCGCGATGCGCGCGCGATACGATTCCGGTAATGAAAGAATCAGCGATACCTTGTGACGCACAATCAAACGGTCTTGCCCAGCGAGCGCCACGCCCGCCGTGAACGATTGCTTGATCGTGCTCAGCAATCCGAAAAGAAAAAACGCAACAAAGATCGAAAGCAACGTCAACGACGTGCGCAGTTTTTTGCGCTTCAGATTGCTCCAGACGAGACCGATAAACTTCATTCGGGTTTCTCCGTCGAGAGTTGGCCTTTCTCGAGGTAGACGGTGCGCGATGCGCGCGCGGACGCGTGCGGATCGTGTGTGACCATGATGATCGTTTTGCCATGATCTTTGTTCAGCGCCTGCAACAGCGTGAGAATTTCGTCGCCGGATTTGCGATCGAGGTCACCGGTCGGTTCGTCGCAGAGCAGCAAGGTCGGATCGGTCGCGATTGCGCGCGCGATGCCCACGCGCTGCTGTTCACCGCCGGAGAGCGTGCGCGGATAATGATGCAGGCGGTGCGACAGGCCGACCACATTAAGCGCCGTCTCGACGTGTTTCTTGCGTTGCGCGCCGGAGAGGTGCGTGAGCAACAACGGCAACTCCACGTTGCGCGCGGCAGTGAGCACCGGCATCAGATTATAAAACTGAAAAACGAACCCAACGTGACGCGCGCGCCACGCCGCGAGCTGACGGTCTGACATCTGATCGATCCGATCGCTGCCGATTACCACGCTGCCCGTCGTGGGCCGATCGAGCCCGCCAATCAAATTCAAAAGCGTCGATTTGCCTGAACCGGAGGGACCCATTAATGCGACGAAGTCGCCCTGGGGCACTTCGAAGTTCATCCCCGACAACACGTGAATATCTTCCGAGCCGCGCCGGAACGATTTCTCTACGTTCGACACGCGCACCAGCGCCTCGCCATTCGTGCTCACGCTTTCACCTCCGTAATCTTGTCGCCTTCCGCAATCGTCGCGGGCGGATTCATCACCACCGTTTCACCGCCGGAAACGCCCGCCGCAATGGTCACATCGTTACCGGTTTCCGAGCTCACCGTCACCGCGCGGCGTTCGACTTTTCCGTCCTTCACGACCCACACGACTTTGCGTCCCTCGCGCTCCTGAATCGCGTCCTTTGGTACGGTAACGCTCCGCTGCACGGTTTTTGTTTCCTCGGTTGCGCTGCTAAGAAATGCAACCTTCACACTCATATCGGGAAGAATTTTCGGATCGAGTTGATCGAATCCAACGCGCACTTTCACCGTTGCCTTCTGCCGGTCTGCCGTTGGAATGATCGCGATCACTTTCGCGGGGATCTTCCATTCAGGATAGGAATCGAGCGTGGCCTGCACAGGCTGGCCCGCTTGCACGCGATTGATGTAACTTTCACTCACGTCCACTTCGATCTCGAGTGATGTCATATCTACAATTGTGCAGATACCCGTGCGCGTAAACGCACCGCCCGCGGACATCAACGAAATAATCTCCCCCGGTTGCGCGTTTTTCGTCGTTACGATTCCGCTGAAAGGTGCGCGGATCGTGTAATCGTCGAGCTGTTGTTTCCACAGCGCGACTTCCTGCTCCGCAACGCCGATGTCCGCCTGCTGGCGTTCGAGCCTCGCCTTCAGCGATTTAGCATTCGCCTCCGCACGATCGAGATCGGCTTCGGTCATCACTTCCTGCTTCGTAAGATCGGTGGCGCGTTTCAGATCGCGCTCCGCCAGCACGATGTTCGCTCTCGTTTCGTTCAAGGCCTCGCCCGCGGATTTAAGTTGCGCCTCCGCAAGCGCAAGACTCTTCTCCACGTTTGACGAATCAATGACCGCGAGGACCTGGTCTTTCTCGACCTGCATGCCCTCCTCGACCCGCACTTCCATCACCTTGCCGGTGACCTTCGAAGATACGGTTGCCAATCGCCGCGCGGTGACGTAACCGGAGGCATTGAGCAAGGTCGTCTCGCCTTTATCGCCGACGGTGACCTCTTTCGCCACTGCCGTGCGCACTTCGATCGCCTTCGGCGTCATCGACCATACGGCAACGCCCGCCCCCGCGCCGATAAGCACAAGTAGTAAAAAGAAGATTCCCAGCGAGGGACCGGGCCGCGGCGCCGCGCTGCGGTCAATTTTCAGGCTGTCGAGTGTGTTTTTGTCCAGGCTCATCGGTAACTAATGTGTTGAACGCGTATTCTTGCGTGGCACGCGCAGTTGTGGCTTGCTGGCTGTGAATCGTGTTTGGCTACTGCTTTGATTAGAACGCGCATGCACCGCGCATTCGACACATCTGATGATACGCAAATGGCGCAGTACTTTGCGAGTGTACGCGACTAAACCGGTGAGTTGTGGCCTTGAACGCTCGACATACTAAAGGCCGTGTGTTACGTTGGAACGCTGGTTGCTGCAAATTAACGCGGAATGGTGGTTTATCCATGTCTACCCATGATTTCTCCGGCCCGCCCAAAGGTTCGATCGCTAAAGCTCTCGTACACGGCTTGTGCGTACTACTGGCGCTGGGATTGATGTCCGTACCCTTGCTGGCCGATACGGCGTACTATATGGATTCGGCTGGGGTGGTCGGCCTCGGTAGCGCGCGCAAGTTAGCCAAGGCGCGTGAGAAGGCTTTGCAGCATTGCCTAGAGAACGGTGGCGAGGACTGCGAACTCGTGGGGGAATCCACGGAGTGCGGATGGAGTTCTCTTGCGGTTGCCTACGATTTGGGGGGACGGACTACAGCAACGGCGTTTGGTCAGTCCTCGCGCAAGAAGGCGCGCCGTAAGGCCCTGAAGAACTGCCGGGCATTGGGCGGAGAGGACTGTTTAAGGCTTCGATTGCACGAGGATACCCATTGCGATTAGGGGCCCTTTGAATTCCAGATACTGCGTTTTGCGCTCGTGCGCCGTCATCGTTATCGCACTCGTGACGCGGACCGATCACGTGCTATGACGAATACGAATTGATAATCGGGGATGTCGCAATGCTCAATGCCGTATCGCGCCGTTCGTTTTTGAGGTCTTCCGTTGCGGGAGCGGCATTGCCTTTGTCGTATTGGGCCGGTGCGAAAGAGCAAAAACCAGACATCGGCAGGCTCGCACTCAACGACGATGGCCACATCTTCCTCTACTTGAGCGATGACCTTCGTAAAGACGACCTGCGGCGCTATTTAGAAAGCTACTGTAAACCCGGCGTGAGTACCGTCGCGTTCTGTGTGGGCGACATGTCGTGGCCCACGTTTTATCCCTCGAAAGTCGGCGTGCATTACAGCGCGATGAGTCCGGGCAGCGATCTGAAGAAGGTGCGGGCTTGGAAAAATTTGGATAACTTCGCGTCCGAAGCCGGTGGTTTTCATGG
Source organism: Candidatus Hydrogenedentota bacterium (assembly GCA_020848835.1). Lineage (GTDB taxonomy): Bacteria > Hydrogenedentota > Hydrogenedentia > Hydrogenedentales > SLHB01 > JABWCD01. Next base: position 35,543 of record JADLHJ010000014.1, on the reverse strand, counting down.
CGAAACTTTCCGTATCTTGAGCGACTTCGGCAAAACCACCCTCGCCAGCTTTCGCATGAACGACGCCCACTTCACCACGCCGGACAATCCTGACGTGAGCGAATTCTGGAAGAAGCACGCGGATCTCGCGCTGGGCTCCGTTTACGGCTATTACGGTGGTTGCCTCAACTACGCATCGGACGTCGTGCGCGATCATTTCTATCAGCGCGTCGTCGAGTTTATGGAGTTGTATCCCGATATCGATGGCCTCGAACTCGACGCGATGCGCTCGCCATATTTCTTCTTGCCGGACAAAGGGAAAGAGCAAGCACCGCTCTTTACGGAGTTGGTGAAGCGGATCAAACAAGCGTTCGCGGATCAAGCGAAACGACTGAAACGTCCGGACTATTTACTCACCATCAATGTGCCGATCACGCCCGAGTTATGTTTGGAAAGCGGACTCGACGTTGCCGCGTGGGACGCGGAGAAACTTTTCGATTGCATCAGCGTCGGCACGTATCAAGCGAACATGGATTTGCCGATGGAGCAATGGCAAAAATTGTTGGTGAACAATACGCCTGTATTTGCGTACATCAACTGCTCGCCGCAAAGCGGCCGTTATTTGGATCTAGAGGAATACCGTGCGGCGGCTATGAATGCGTACGGCGCAGGCGCAGATGGCATCTACTTGTTCAACTACCCATGCCTCCTTGAACTGGCGATGCAGTTGCCCTCGGATGCGACGCAAGTCCCAATGTCGTTGCCGGATCTGCGCACGCAGGGGCAATCGGATTTCTCCACCGTCGCGCAGGCACTCGACGAACTCGGCGATCCGGAAAGGTTACGCGATAAAGACAAACGCTACCTGTTTGCATATAGCGAGGGTAGTGGTTACCGGCATTTCGTTCCTGTCGGTCCGTCTATCGATCGCGCAACACGGGGCTCGGAATTCAAAACGACATTCCGGTGCTACGACGATTACGAACGCGCTCGCACGCTAACATTGAAATTCAAAATTGAAAACGTATTCCGTACCGAACGCTTTGCAATCACACTCAACGGCAAACCCATCGACGAACCTGCACTCACAATTCGCTCCGCCGCCAACGGCCGCGACCCGCGCATGCACACCATCACCCTCGGCCCCTACCTCGAATTTGAACTCGCGCTGAAACCGCAGGATTTGGTGAGAGGCGAGAATGTATTGTCCGTCGCGCCAAAGGCGCTTTCGGCGAATTCTGGTGGTTCGATAAATCTTCGCGAGATATCGCTGACAATAGCATTCTGATCTACGGATTGCGTTGGTGCTACCAGCCATAGACTGACGGTGCGCGTCTGAGGAGGTCCAATAACACAAAGATTCCTGGTAACAATACAGGTGCGGCAATCCATCTCATTACGCCTTTGAAAGCGAGAACGTATCCGCAACAGATTGTGGCAATCAGCAGTGCAACAAAGGAGATGGCAAGAGGATTGCGATAGTCTTCACTAGCAAAGGTGGCCATGTCGTATGCAAGCGAGACAAACATGCTTATTGCACCAACTGTTAACACAATGGATTTCACGATGTGATGCCGATTGCTTGACACTCGCCAGACCTCTTAAGTCATATGAATTTGCTAATTAGCGTTGGAGCGCTTCCTCTACGAACAGCGTCAGCATCTGCGAAAATGAAATTCCCGCTGCCGCCGCCGCCTGCGGAAATAGCGAGGTCTCGGTCATACCGGGGATGGTGTTGATTTCGATCCATACTGGATCTTCGCCGTCGAGGATCATGTCGCTGCGGCTGAATCCATTGCAGCCGATCACGTGGTGTACGCGTTCGGCGACGGCCTGTACTTTTTTTGTCGCCTCGGGCGAAATGCGCGCGGGTACGATTTCGTTGCAAGCGCCCGGCGTGTACTTCGCGTGGTAGTCAAAGAATTCTGATTCGACTGGGCATATCTCGATCACCGGCAAGGCGCGCGGCGCTTTCCCATCTTCTACATCAAGTACGGCGCAGGTCACCTCCGTGCCCTTCACGAATTTTTCGACCATCACCAGATCGCCGTACATAAATACATCGAGCAAGCTTTTTTTGAAATGCGCTTCGTCCTTCGGGATTGCCATGCCGATGCTGGAACCTTGGCAGGGACTCTTGATCAAACACGGATAACCAAACTCATTTGCGACACGCGCGAGGATGGCGGGCTGGTTTGCATCCCATTCATCGCGCGTTAATAAAACCTGATCGGCCACGCGCACGCCCGCTTGGCGCGCCACGGCCTTCGAATGAATCTTGTCCATCGCCAACGCACTCGCCGAGCAGCCCGAGCCGCTATAGGGAATCCCAAATGCGTCGAACATGCCCTGCAAACGTCCATCTTCTCCGAAGGGCCCGTGCAGCGCGATGAAGACGCAATCCACTTTTAGTTCACGCAAGCGCGGCAGCGCATGAAAGATATCGATTAGCTCCTCGCCCGGAAATTTCCAGTTGCCTTCCTGCGTGATGACGACTTGTGTCACGTCATACTTCGTGCGGTCGAGGTTTCCACTCACCATTGCGCCACTCTTCAAGGAAACCTCGTGCTCGGAACTCACGCCGCCCATGAGGACGGCTACGTGCGTCTTTTTCATGTTCTCTCCCGCTCTCTCGCTGATTCGGACGCAATAGCATAGCATCCGGGTGATCGACACGCCATTGATCCTGCGAGTCACATAAAAAGTTGCGGAGGTTGAAAAGGGGCATGGGCGTCTCGCCCGTGATTTTGAATTTGATTAATCACGGGCGAGACGCCCGTGCCCCTTTCGCATACAAAATCAAGTTTGGTAATGCATTGGGATACCCTGTCGCATTCGGGGTTGTGTTTGGTTAGAGTGAAATGAAGACAAAACGAGGTCACTCATGAACACGTTGGCACTTGCCGCGTTACTCGCGACGCTCTCCCAAACCTTTCAAGCGCCTTCGCCGAATATCGCGAAAGGCGCGCCCTACACATTGCAACCCGCGCCAAACTACACCTACTGCACGGAACCAGGCGACGCAACGCAACTCACAGACGGCGTTCTAACGATGGAGCATTTTTGGACGCAGGCCTCCACGGTCGGTTGGCAAAACTCGCGGCCCGTGGTGATCGTAATCGATCTCGGCGCGGATAAGCCTATCCGGGGCGTTTCATATACAACGGCTGCGGGTGTGGCAGGCGTGTATTGGCCGGGCTCCATTCAACTGTTCGCGGGCGATGACGCAAAGCATTTTCATTGGTTGGGCGATCTCGTCACGCTAAGCGCGCGAAAAAGCGCGGCGCCGCTCGGCGAGTATGCGCTGCACCGTTTCTGCACGGATGAGCTAAAAGCGCACGGCCGCTATCTCGCGCTTGCGGTGCTCGCCGAACCGTTCACGTTTGTCGATGAAATTGAAGTTTATGAGGGTGACGCGGCGTGGTTGTCGTCGCCGATGCCCGGCGAAGCGATAGACGATGTTGTTGCGTTTACCACGCGGCTGTCGATGCGCGTGGCGGTGCAACGCAGGTTGCAGCAGGATATCGATGCGGTGCGATCGCGCGCGTCAGGCGCGAATGAGTCGGTTCGCACAACGGTGCTGGCCGAACTGGATAGCGTGCAAAATGCGCTCGCCGATCTGCCCACGGATTTTCCAGCGGACTTTAAGGCGATTCTTCCACTGAACGAACTACACGCACGCGTGTTTCGCGCGCAGGCGCAATTGTGGACCGCAGCTGGCGCAACGCCACTCGGCGTTTGGGGCGCGAACGCGCAACCGATCTGGAATTTCCGCACGCCGTACGACGCGCCGAAAGCCGATGACAATCCTACGGTTCGCATCGACATGATGCAGAACGAATTTCGATCCGGTGCTTTTTATCTGGGCAATGCCACACAGGACCATGTAGATGTAACGTTGCGTTTTACCGGCTTGCCTGGTGGCACTACGCCTTCGTATATCACCGTGCACGAAGCGACATGGACCGACACACGCATGGGTGTGCCGGTGGAGGCTGCGCTTCCGCTCGCGCTGCGCGATGGCGATGCGTACACAATCCGCGTGCATTCGGGATTGTCGCGCCAAGTGTGGTTGACAGTGCATTCGAAAGGAATTGAAGCCGGCAAATACTCCGGTTCGATTCAACTTGAATCGACTCTCGGCGCACGCGAAGTGCCGATCGAACTCACTGTGTATCCGATTCAATCTCCCGACAAGCCGCGCCTGCATTGCGGCGGCTGGGACTATACGGATCAACCTGCGATGTATGGCGTGACGCCGCAGAATCGCGAGGCGTTAATCGCATTTTTGAAAGATCACTTCGTGGATTCGCCGTGGGGCACAAGCCAGGTGTTGCCCTACGGCAGTTTCGATGCAGACGGCAAAATGACCACCCCGCCGGACACAAAACATTTTGACGAATGGATCGCGCGATGGAACGGTGCTTCGCAGTACTGCGTGTTCGCGGCCGTCGGCGAACACCTCGCAAGCATGCCCACGGGCAGCGCGCCCTTCGAACGCGCCGCGAAAGAGTGGTTTACATTTTGGTCTGAGCACATTCGCGCCGCCGGATTGAAACCGGAGCAGTTCGCGGTACTGCTCGTCGATGAACCCTACGAACCCCAGCACGACGCCGTGATCGCCGCGTGGGCAAAGCCCTTGCGCGAAGCAAACACCGGCATTCGCCTGTGGATCGATCCCACGCACCGCACGATGGCCGTGACCGAAGCGCAAAGCATCGCGGTGTGCGATGCGGTGTGCCCGAACCGGCAAGTCTTCTATCAAGCAGAACAACCCTATCGCGATTTCTTTGCGTCGTTGCCAGGCAAAGGAAAGCGACTCGAGTTCTATTCGTGCAGCGGGCCCGTGCGCGTGCTCGACCCGTATTCGTATCACCGGCTGCAAGCGTGGGACTGCTGGCGCTACGGCGCGAAGGCGTCGTACTTCTGGGCATTCGGCGACACCGGCGGCGGCTCCGCGTGGAACGAGTATGCCGCGAAAGGCACTTGCTTCACGCCGCTCTTTCTCGATGCAACATCGGTCACCACCGGCAAACACATGGAAGCGATCCGCGAAGGTATAGAAGATTACGAGTATCTGGCGATGCTCAACGACGCCGTTACCGCGGCGAAAGATAAAAATGTTGACGCCACGATCATTGAAAATGCGCAGGCATTGCTGAAGGACGCAGTCGCCAACATCACTGACGCATGTGTCAATAACAAAGGCTTTGATTGGAACGAAACCATGGATCGCAATGCGGCGGACGTCGTGCGGGTGAAAATCCTGGAAATGCTTGCTCGACTGCTAAACGACGTGCCCAAATTGTAATACCCTGCAGCAACTTACGCGTCCCAGTTGACCCCGTTTCCCGGCGTTTGCTATTCTATCCCGCTAAGTGCAACGGGGAGGGCGACGCGTGGCTACGCTGCAGTTTCCCCTTGCGTCGATTGAGGAGCCTAGTCTTCCAATCGACGTAACGATTCCGGGCGAGCAGTTGCGCCCGGAAGGCGCGAAGGAGTTTCCCCTAGGACCGATTACGGTCACGGGCACGCTTGCGCCGAGCGACAACGAGTACATTTTTTATGGCACGGTTTCGGGGTCGATCAAAGCACCCTGCGACCGTTGCTTAGTGGATACGGAGCAAGGGTTTACGTCGGATGTGACGTGGGCCTTTGTGCACGGCGCGCCGGGTCACCATGGCGTTGCGGCGGATGAAGAGGACGCCGATGACGAGGATTTGGACGACCTGGACGACGGCAGTGTGATCCCCTTCGAGGGACACGCCATCGACCTGCTGCCCACGGTGTGGGAGGAGGTCGTGCTGGCGGTGCCGTCGAAAGTGCTGTGTTCGGAAGAGTGCAAGGGCCTGTGCCCGAAGTGCGGCGCGAACCTGAACCGCGAACAGTGCGGGTGCGACGTCGCGATGGATGATGGACGATTTTCAAATAAGGGTTTGGCCGGGCTGAAGGACATGCTCCCGAAGCTGAAGGGCCCCCTGGAGGAGTAACTGTGCCAGTTCCAAAGAGACGATCGGGCAAAGCCCATCGCAACCACCGCCGTTCGCACTTCGCGCTGAAGAAGCGCGTATTCTCGAACTGCGCGAGCTGTGGCGAAAGCATCATGCCGCACCGCGTATGTCCGAAGTGCGGTCACTACAAGGAACGTCTCGTCGTCAAGACTGAAGGTTAAGCCGTCCGCATCCTGTCGGGGGTTCGTTAATGCGCATTGCGATTGACGCCATGGGAGCGGATGCGGCGCCGTTGCCCGAAGTGAACGGCGCGCTCAAGGCCGCGGAAAAACATCGCGACCTTGAGCTCATCCTCGTCGGCCACGAAGCGCAAATCAAGGCCGCAATCGGCAAGCGTTCGCTGCCGAATATCTCCGTCGTTCACGCGTCTGAAGTGATCACCATGTCCGACTCGCCGATGGTGGGCGTGCGTAAGAAGAAGGACGCGTCGCTCCTCGTGGCGATGCGCATGGTGAAGAACGGAACCGCGGACGCGATCATCAGCGCGGGGAACACGGGCGCCGTCATGCTGGCCTCGCGCATCGTGCTGCGGCAAATCGCCGGCGTCACGCGGATGCCCATCTGCCAATTGATGCCCACCTCGACGGGCACTTGCCTCGTACTCGATCTCGGCGCAAATGTCGATTGCGACGCGCGCCACCTCTGCGACTTCGCGGAAATGGCCGTCGTCTATTCGCAGGACGTGCTCGGCAAGATGAACCCGCGCGTCGGCCTGCTCAACATCGGCGAGGAACAAGCCAAGGGCAGCGAAGTGGCGAAGTCCGTGCACCGCACGCTCAGCGCCGCCCCACACATTAATTTCGTCGGCAACGTCGAACCCAAAGCACTCTACCGCGGCGAAGCGGATGTCGTCGTGTGCGACGGCTTCGTCGGCAACGTGTTTCTGAAAACGAGCGAAGCCGCGGGCTCTTTCATCAAGACGCTGCTAACACGCGAATTCAAATCGACCGTGTTTACCATGCTTGGCGCGTTTCTCAGTCGCCGTGCATTCAAGCGGCTGAAGCAAACGATCGATCCCAACGAATACGGCGGCGCGCCATTGCTCGGCGTGAACGGCGTCGTCATCATCATGCACGGCGCGACGAACGCGAAGGGCGTCATGAACGGCATCAACGTCGCCCGCACCGCTATCGCGCACAACATCAGCCAGCACATCCAGGAAGGCATCGCGGAACTGCGCAGCACCGAAGCGCAATTCGGCGACGTAACGGCTGGCGATTCCGACGCCGTCGAAGACATCGATTAGTCGCGAATGTCGTCGCCCCGTTTATTCTCGTCCGCTGATTCAAATTCGTCCACTGCGTTCACAATGTCCACTTGGTTCACTGAGTCCACAATCAAAGGCATCAACCCATGAGCGGACTAAACCCGAAGATCGACGGATGGTTTCGCAAGGCGAAACAATGGCAGGAAGAAATGCTGGCGCTTCGCGCCATCGCGGGCGATTGTGGTCTCATGGAAGAATTGAAGTGGCGCCAGCCCTGCTACACCTTTGATGGGCACAATGTCGTCATCATCGGCGCATTCAAAAACTTTTGTGTAATGAGTTTTTTCAAAGGCGCGTTGTTAAAGGATCCTAAAGGAATTCTCGAACAACTCGGTGAAAACACGCAATCGGGACGCACGATCCGCCTCACCAGCGTAGAACAAATAAAGAAACTGGAACCGGCGATAAAGGCCTTGATCAAAGAAGCGATCAAGGTGGAAAAAGCGGGCCTGAAAGTCGAATTCAAAAAGATCACCGAACGCCCAATCCCGGAAGAATTGGAAGCGAAGTTCAAAGAGAGTCCCGCGCTGAAGAAGGCCTTCAACGCGCTCACACCCGGCCGCCAGCGCGAGTACCTGCTCCACTTCTCTTCCGCAAAACAGTCTGAAACGCGCACAGCACGCATCGAAAAATGCGCGCCGAAGATTCTCAAAGGCGAAGGCTTCAGCGACGATTACAAATCGAAGATGAGAAGAAACGCTAAGGGGTAAGGTCTTTTCTCAACTATATGTATTGACAATGATTGCGACAACACTGAGAGCCTCTAACCAAAATGGCTACAACCCCGTTGGGGTTGAATCGAAAATGTGGGGTTGGCTTGGTACCCAGGGTAGCGCCGCGAAGCGCGCCGCAACCCTGGGCTGCACGCTGTATCCCCTTCGGGGAAAAGACTAAAGCATTTTTGTTAGAAGCGCTAAATAATCAGATGTTTCTTTTATCTATATGACTTCAATAAAATTTACGACCAATGTTATGAGAGCAATTGAATATCCCGAAGGGATTAAAGCGAGTAGCCCAGGGTTGGGCCGCCGCAGTCGCTTCGACGGAGGCGGACCTACCCTGGGTTAGTGCAGGCCCCCACGTTTAAGAACCCTGAAGGGGTTCTGGCAGCAATCACAACAAACACCGCACAAGGAAAAATAAATGAGCGAATTTTCGGGCAAGACAATTTTAATCACTGGCGGCACGCGTGGCATTGGGCGCGCTTGCGCTGCGGCATTTGCGAAGGACGGGGCGCGCGTCGCCATCTGCGGACGCAACGATGACGCCGCGCAAAAGGCCGCGCAGGAGATCGCTGCGGAAACAAACGGCGAAGTACGCGGCTTCGGTTGTGACATCGCAGATGCCTCCGCGGTCGATGCGATGGTGAAAGCCGTGAGCGAAGTCTTCGGCCCGATCTACATTCTCGTGAATAACGCCGGCATCACGCGCGACGGCCTGCTCATGCGCATGAAAAGCGAAGACTGGTCTGCCGTCGTCGATACCAACCTCACCGGCGCGTTCAACTGTTGCCGCGCCGTAACGCGCGACATGCTCAAACAACGCGCGGGCCGCATCATCAACGTATCCTCGATCATCGGTATTCGCGGACAAGGCGGCCAAACCAACTACGCCGCCGCAAAAGCCGGCCTCATCGGTTTCACCAAAGCGCTCGCGCAAGAACTCGCCTCGCGCGGAATCACCGTCAACGTCATCGCCCCCGGCTACATCGACACCGATATGACGGCGTTCATCACCGAAGACATCCGCAAAGAACTCCTCGAAAAAATTCCGCTCAAACGCGTCGGTAACGGCGAGGACATCGCCGCCGCCACAAAATTCCTCGCCTCCGACGGCGCTTCCTACATCACCGGCGCCGTGCTGCAAGTAGACGGCGGTTTGGCGATGTAGGCGACGATGAGGCGCGTTCGCGTCAAAACGACCATAGGCGTAATTGCCACAGTAAGCATCATCTTTGCCTTTTTGCTGCTTCGTGATCATGTTCTCGCTATAAAAGTTGTTGATGAAGAAGGCAAACCAATCCAAGGTGCCAGAATTAGCGGCGAGTGGAGCACGAGGGATAGATGGGAAGGTCCTCGACGGAGGGGATCTTTCAAGGGTGAAACCGACAAAGACGGACGTTTCTCACAATCTACACCGTCAAGGATAACTGTCGAAATCAATGCGTCCGGATACTACCCGTACCTGAATACCTGGCGCACAGGGACTGTACCGTGGCAAACCGTTACCATTGTCCTTGAGAAGGCGACCCAAGCAGTTCCGACGTTCGAACTCAGAGTGCGCAAGAGTTGGTGGAAGCAGTGGTTTGATGAGGCAGCGTTTGGAGTGGCCATCGTACCCGCTCCCATTGGCGAGTTGGTATTTCAGAGAGACGAAGCCGATTTGTGGATTGAGGTGAAGTCCAGCGAAGCATACGGTGCGTCGGCAAACACAAATACTGATATCGCATTGCCTTTAGGAAAACGCCAATGGGAAATGTCTATCCACGGTGAAAACGGCTGGGAGCTAGCACCGGGGCCCGCTGATGGGGCCGGATTGATCGACGAAGTTGCAATGCGTGTTGCGCCGACTTCAGGATACGTTCCGCACCTCCATTTCGATTCCCCAAAATTCATATCGTTCTACGTTCGTCACCTAGAGTCAGGCCGTTACGGGAAAATTTATCATGCCGAGTTCTTTGATGGCTCATATCCAGGATTGGGATCGTACGATTTCAGCATCCAAGGACTCATTCAATTGGAGAATGTGGGCACGACGTCACTGAATCCGATGCAAGGCTTGGAGCGGTTGGAATGGGAATCCAAGAGAGCCCTAACGCAGCCCGAACAGTCGAGCTTAACAAACTAGCTCAAACCAATAGCTTACGGACCACATTCCCGGCGACGTCTGTCAATCGGAAACCACGGCCTTTGAACCGATACGTCAGCCGCGTGTGAGCGATGCCGAGCCGGTGCAACGTCGTCGCGTGGAAATCATTCACGTGCATGCGATCTTCAACCGTCGAGAATCCAAGTTCATCCGTCTTGCCGTGCGCTTATTCCGCCTTCACGCTGCCGCCACAAAATTCCTCGCGTCCGATGGCGCCTCCTACATCACCGGCGCTTTTCTTCTTTATGCATGGCTTTCTCTCGCACCATCAAACGCGAAATTGAGGCATACGGGTTTGCACATACTCCAAATTAGACGTGTGCATTTTTGAGTCGACCACGCGATTGTCGTTCAAGTACTGAAGTGCCCACGCTTTAACAGATCGCGCGCAACTGGCACGCACTATGCTCGCTCCTTTCACTGACAAAGGAAGCGCTGTATGGCAAGTTCACGGGATAAGGACGAGCCGGGCCTGATTAATCCGCTGTTTAAGGCCGCGTTGTTGTGCTTGATGGGGCTTGGCGCAGATGTGGGTGACGGTATTCCAATTGATGACACCATCCAGCCGCCGGCGGAAAGCATTCAAGTCGAGTGGCAAGATTCGTACAACACGGGTAGTCACTGGCGCTAAACGGATGGCCTAGACGAGCAGTTTGTGGACCACGTTCCCTGCGACATCCGTCAATCGGAAATCTCGGCCCTTGAAACGATACGTCAGCCGCGTGTGGTCGATGCCGAGCAGGTGCAGCATCGTCGCGTGGAAATCGTTCACGTGCACGCGATCTTCAATCGGCGAGAAACCTAGTTCATCGGTCTTGCCGTGCGCGTATCCCGCTTTCACGCCGCCGCCGGCCATCCAAATGCTCGAACATTCGATGTGATGATTTCGCCCGACTGTGTCGCGAATCTCGCCCATCGGCGTGCGGCCGAATTCACCGCCCCAGATCACCAGCGTTTCATCGAGCAGGCCGCGCTGCTTTAGATCTTTGATCAACGCCGCACTCGCCTGATCGACATCTTTCGTAACATCGTCGAGCGAATTCGTAAGATTTTCCGTGTTGCCGCCGTGATGGTCCCAACTCGTGTGGTAGGCCTGAACAAAACGCACGCCGCGCTCCACGAGTCTGCGCGCGAGAATGCAGTTGTACGCAAAGGAAGGTTTGCCCGGTTCAACGCCGTACATCGCTAGCGTCTCCGGTGATTCCTTCGACAGGTCCATCAGCTCCGGCGCGCTCGACTGCATGCGATACGCCATCTCATACGATGCGATGCGCGCGGCCACTTCCGGATCGCCGACGAGATCGAGGTGATCGCCGTTGATCGCATTCACCGCATCGATCACATTGCGCTGCCGTTCGTCGGTGTAATCTTGCGGCGTCGCAAGATTCAAAATCGGATCGCCGCTGTTGCGCAACGGCACGCCTTGATGCGCGGACGGCAAAAAGCCGTTCGCCCAATTGGCCGCGCCTCCGCGAATACCGCGGAATCCGGATTGCAGCACCACGAACCCCGGCAAGTCGTTCGCCTCGCTGCCGATGCCATACGTCACCCACGCGCCCATCGCGGGGCTGCCGAATTGTGCGCTGCCGGTGTTTAAAAAAATCTTTGCAGGCGCATGGTTCGGCTGATCCGTCGCGAGCGTGTGAATAAACGAAATGTCATCGACGATCTCCGCGATGTGCGGCAAACACTCGGATACCCATGCGCCGCTCTGCCCATGCTGCTTAAACTTGCGCACGGTACCGAGAAGCTTCGGTGGCTCTTTCAAAAACGAATCCATGAAGGCGAAGCGTTTGCCTTCCATGAACGATTGCGGCACGGGTTGCCCATTCAATTCCTGCAGCTTCGGTTTGTAGTCGTACAACTCAAGCTGACTCGGCCCGCCCGCCATAAACAAAAAGATGACGTTCTTCGCACGCGCAGGAAAATGCCCCTGCTTTGGCGCAAGCGGATTCTCTGCCGTGATACGTTCAGCCGAGGCCGTCGTGCCCAGCAAACCGCCGAGCGCTAACGCGCCAAGCCCATAACCGCACTGCTGAAAGAAATGCCGCCGCGTGACGTTCAGCAGCGCATCGCGTTCAGTTATGCTATGTCCGCAATTCACAATATCCGCCCTCACTCGCGCGTAATGAATTCATCGAGATTCAACATCACCCGCGCAACGCTTTTCCACGCCGACTGTTCATCCGGCGCTAGCGCACGTTCTTTTTCCAGCAACGCCATTAACGTATTCACTTCGAAGTCACGCGGCTCACGCCCAAGGCACAATTCAAACGCGCGCGCGATCCGCGCACGAACATCATCCGGCTGTTCCGTGACGATGCGTTTCGCCAAGGCGTCCGCCTGTTCCACGCAGGATTCTTCATTCAACAACGTCAACGCCTGCAACGGCGTGTTCGATCGGTTGCGCCGCGTGCAGGCCATGTTCGCGTCCGGTGCATCGAACAACACCAGCGAAGGATGCGGCGACGCGCGCCAGAAAAATGTATACATTCCGCGACGGTAGCGGTCCGGCCCAGTACTCACGGTCCATGAACGCCCCACCTTCTGCTGCTTCATGATCCCATCAGGCTGCGGCGGATACACGCTCGGCCCGCCAATCGTATGATTCATCAAGCCCGATGCTGTCAACGCACTGTCGCGCAGAATTTCGGCCTCAAGGCGCAAGCGCGATTGCCGCGCCAGCAGACGATTCTGCGGATCAATCTGCAGCAAGTCCGGCCGCATGGTAGAAGATTGACGATACGTCGCCGAGGTCACCATCAGCCGGATCATCGATTTCATGTGCCAGCCGTCGCGCACAAATTCCGTCGCGAGCCAATCGAGCAAATCGGGATTGGCAGGCGGCGTGCCCTGCGTGCCGAAATCGTTTTCCGTTTCCACGATTCCGCGCCCAAACAACTCCTGCCACATGCGGTTCACCGCCACGCGCGCGGTCAACGGATTGCTCGGATCGACGATCCACTTCGCGAGATCGAGCCTGTTCGGCGCATCGCTCGGCGCGGGCTCATTCAATACCGCGAGTACTCCTGGCGTCACTTTTTCGCCGTGCTGCGTGAAATCGCCTTTGATGTGAATAAACGTATCGCGCGGTTGCGTGCGCTTGCGCAACACCATCGACTCCGGTACCCATGGCACCTTCGATTGTGCCGCGGACACGTCGGCCCTGCGCCACGCGTACTCCGGATCGTCCTTGAAAAATATTTCCCGGATCGCTTTTTCCTGATCCGGATGACGTTCCTTGAATGGCAGCATGAGCCCTTGTTGCACACTCGCAACAAACGTCGCGCGCGTTTCCGTTGGCAACGACTGTTCCCACTGCGCCAGCAAATAATTTTCCACGTCGTTGATATACGCATTCAGCGTGCGCTGCGCCTCGGCCACATTCGCGCGCGCAACTTTCAGTTCTTCTTCCTGTTCAGGCTTCGGCAGATCGATATTGATTTCATCGTCGTTGTTGAAGAACGCGAAGAACTGGTAATACTCCTTCTGCGTGATCGGATCGTATTTGTGCGTGTGACACTGCGCGCAGCCCATCGTCAACCCGAGAAACACCGACCCCGTCGTGTTCACGCGATCGATAATCGACACGATGCGGAACTCTTCCGGGTCTACACCGCCCTCCCCATTGAACATCGTGTTGCGATGAAAACCCGTCGCGACAACGTCGTCACGCGTCCCATCAGGCAACATGTCGCCTGCGAGTTGTTTCGTCGTGAATTGATCGAAGGGCATGTCCGTGTTGAAGGCGTTGATCACCCACTCGCGGTATTTCCAGATCGGACGCGGATTATCAATTCCATAACCATCGCTATCCGCATAACGCGCCGCATCCAGCCAATGACGTCCCCAGCGTTCGCCAAAATGTTCCGAAGCCAAAAGCCCATCGATCATTTTTTCATACGCGTCGCTGGAGGGATCATTTAGAAACGCATTTACTGCCTCCGGCGCAGGGGGCATGCCGATCAGGTCCAGATATGCGCGACGAATCAGCGTGCGGCGGTCCGCTTCCTGCGAAGGCGCGACCTTGTGCGTTTCCAACCGCGCAAGCACAAAGTTATCGATAGGATTTCTAGGCCAAGCAGTTTGCGCCACCGTTGGCACCGCCGGACGCTCGGGTTTGATAAACGCCCAATGCGCCTCGTACCGCGCGCCCTCCGCGATCCACGTGCGCAACGTCTCGATTTGTTCTGGTGTCAGCGTAGTCTTCGCGTCCGCAGGCGGCATGCGATCTTCGAGGTCGTGCGTGGTGACGCGCTTCATGACCTCGCTCGCGCCGGCATTCCCCGGCGCCAACGCCTCGATGGCGGCATCGCGCAGGTCGAGCCGGAGCCCACCTTTGCGCTTCTTTTCATCCGGCCCGTGGCACTTGAAACAATGCTCGGAAAGGATCGGCCGCACATCGCGATTGAACTTTACCGTCTGCGGTCCAACCGCCAACGCCGCTATCGAAGACTCAACCCGATTCACCCGATCCAGCAGCGACGCCTGGCCAGACGCACCCGCGACTTCGCCGTGCGCCACTACGCACGCGACTACCCCTGCAAAGAGAACAGCAGCAAGCCTTGCCAAGCTCATTCCGCCATGGTACTTCCGAATCTAAAGCCCCGTCAACGCTGCTTTTCCAGACAAAATGTAACCAGTCGCAACCGGCGAAAACATCCGCGCGAGCGCCTGGCTCTCTCCCTCTCGCGGAAATGCTACGTTTTTGAGGTGAGATCCGCCTGCGCCGTTTGGCTAGGGATTGGTTGTATACACCGCCAATAGAGCATGTGAAGGCCATTGTCGCTGCCCCGCGCATCGCCTATACTCGACCCCACACGCGACTGCGGCAAACGCGGAGTATCCATCCATGGCCACCGTGGTATTCACGCTCAATGGCGAAACCAAATCCGTCACCACGGATCCCGGGCGCACCGTGCTCGAAGTCTTGCGCGAAGACCTCGATGTGACCGGCGCGAAGTACGGTTGCGGCGAGGGCGCCTGCCGCGCTTGCGTGGTGTTGGTGGACGATAAAGCGGTCACGTCCTGCCAGACGCCGCTGTCGAAGATCGAAGGCAAACGCGTCGTGACAGTCGAAGGTTTAGCAAGAGCCGATGCGCTGACGCCTGTGCAGCAGGCCTTCATCGACGAAGGCGCGGTGCAATGCGGCTACTGCGTGCCGGGTATGATTCTCACCGCGACGGCCCTGCTCAACGCGAACCCGCAACCGACCCGCGCACAGATCGTCAATTTCATGGACGGCAACATCTGCCGCTGTACCAACTATCCGAACATCATCCGCGCGATCGAGCGCGCCGCGACGCAACTGCAAGGAGCGGCGAAATGAAACACGAGCAAGAAGCTATCGAAATTGAACGCTACGAATTTGTCGAACCGCCGCGCTACGTGTTCAGCCTCTCGCGCCGCGCATTTGTGCAAAGCATCGGCGCGGGCCTGCTCATCACCGCGATCGCGGATTGGGGTTTCGCGCAAGAGCGTGGCGGACGTAGTGAACAGAATGAATCCGCGGCCGGCCGTTTTCACATAGATAAAGAAGGACGTATCACCGCGTTCAGCGGAAAAGTTGAAGTAGGCCAGGGCGCGCGCACGCAACTCACGATGGCAGCCGCGGAAGAACTGCACGTGCCCGTATCGATGATCACACTCGTGATGGCAGATACATCGCTTGTTCCCAACGACGGCGGCACCTACGGCAGCCGCACCACGCCCGCAAACATTCCCACGATGCGCAAAGCGGCGGCCTCCGCACGCGAATTGTTGATTGAGCTTGCGTGCAAACAATGGAACGTTTCCACCGAAGGCGCAGCGATGCGCGATGGCGTGATTGAACATTCTTCCGGAAAGAAGATGACGCTTGCAGAAGTAGTCGCAAATGCGGGCGACATCGATGCGACCCTGCGCGAACGATCTTCCGAGGATGTCGCGCTCACATCTCCCGATGCGTGGAAGATCCTCGGCAAGACTTTTCCAAAACCAAGCTCCGTTGACATCGTCACTGGCAAACATTGCTACACCTCTGACATCAAACGCCCCGGCATGTTGTACGGTCGCGTGTTGCGCGCGCCTAGTTTCGGCGCGGAGTTGATTGAGATCGATATGAAGGCCGCCGATGCGGTTGAGGGTGTTGTCGCTGTGCGCGACGGCGCATTTGTTGGCGTGGCCGCGCCAACTACCTTTCTTGCGGAGAAAGCAATAACAGCGCTCGCCGCAACGGCGAAGTGGACGGAGAAATCTGGCCAACCTTCAAGCGACGATTTGTTTACGTATCTCAAGGCAAACGTGCGCGAAGGTTCGGGACGTCAGCGTTCGCGCGAAGATGCGAGCGGCGATGTCGATGCCGCACTCAAAGATGCGAAGATCGTGTTGCGCGCGGAGTATCACATCCCCTACATCCAACACGCGCCGATGGAAACGCGCAGCGCCGTCGCGGAATTTGAGGGCGACACACTCACGGTGTGGACCGGCACGCAGCGTCCCTTCGATGTACGCAACGAACTCGCGCAAGCGTTTGGCATGCCGAACGAAAAAGTGCGTCTCATCGTGCCCGACACCGGCGGCGGTTTTGGGGGAAAGCATCAGGGCGACGCCGCGATCGAAGCGGCGCGCATTGCGAAAGAAGCCAAGCGCCCTGTCTCCATTCAATGGACCCGCAAAGAAGAATTCACCTGGGCCTACTGGCGTCCCGCGGGCGTGATGGAAATTGCCGCGGCCCTCGACGATGCAGGCAAAATTATCGCGTGGGATTTCACGAACTACAACTCCGGCGGCTCCGGGATTGATTGTCCTTACGCATGCGCGGCCAAACGCACGCGCGTCAAGAACTGCGAATCACCGTTACGCCAAGGTTCCTACCGTGCGCTCGCGTCTACCGCAAACAACTTCGCGCGGGAATCTTTCATCGATGAACTCGCTGCCGCGGCGAAGATCGATCCACTCACGTTTCGGCAGGAACTCCTCGAAGAGCAACGCCTCAAAGATGTACTCAACGCCGCGGCAGAAAAATTCGATTTCGTGAACCGCCGCAAATCCGCCGCGCAGAACACGGGCTACGGGATTGCCTGTGGTACGGAGAAAGGTTCGTTCGTTGCGTCGTGCGCGGAGGTCACCGTCAACCCATCGACAAACGAATACACCATCGGTCGCGTGTGCACCGCCTTCGAGTGCGGCGCGATTCATAATCCGCAGAATCTACAAGCACAGGTGGAAGGTAGCGTGATCATGGGCCTGGGCGCGGTCCTGCGCGAGGCGATGCAGTTCAAAGACGGCAAGATCGCCAACCCCCATTTTAAACAATACGAAGTCCCGCGTTTTAGCGACGTCCCCGGCCACCACGACATCGTTCTCGTGAACCGCCCCGATCTACCGTCGGTCGGCGCGGGCGAAACCCCCATCATCGCGATAGCCCCCGCCATCGCAAACGCCATCTTTCACGCCACCGGAAAACTGCTCCACGCACTACCGCTAAAAATCGCATAGCCGCAAAAGATCGCAAAGAACGCAAGGTCATACTGAAGGCAGCGACTAGCAACGGAGGCGGCTTAGATGCAAGACACTATGAAACTGTGCGATACCATCCGGGAAACTGCGTACGCGATTCATACTTACTTGGCCCATGGCCACCTCGAAAAAGTATATGAGAATGCTTTGGTCAATCGATTGCGGAAGCTGGGGCTTGACGTTGAGCAACAACATCCAATAACCGTCTTTGACGAAGACGGGACCGTGCTTGGTGAATACTTTGCAGACCTTCTCGTGGAGAATTGCATCAACGTGGAGTTGAAGGCACGCAAGGCAATTGCAACTGAACATCAAGCGCAACTTATCGGGTACTTGAAATCAGCGCGAATTGAACACGGTCTTGTCGTCAATTTTGGAAGCTATAAGTTCGAGATAAAGAAGTACGCATTCAGTCAATGATTCGCGAAAAGAAAAGGTTTGCGTTCTTTGCGATCTTTCGCGGCTATATCCCGCGGTTGCCGCTATCGTCTTCGAGGGGTGCGAGATCATCCAAAGGCCGAATCGCTACTCCGCCCGGCCCCCAGGTTTCGGCACTGGTGTCCGCGTGCCGCGGGGGTTGCGCAGGCCGCGCGTTCTTATTGGCATCGTTATCCGCCTGTGCGGCATTCGGATTGCCCAGCGCCGCAAAAAACGCCTGGCTGTTCTGCATCAAATTGCTCGCGACCGATTCCATCTGCTGCTGGAGATTGCGCGCGGTTTGCTTCAACTGTTCGCGCTCGGTTTCGAGCCGCGCGATGCGTCCTTCCATTTCGCCCACTTGCGACTGCGCGGTCGCGGCGCTCCGTTTCAGCGCATCGATCTCGCGAGCGCGTTCTTCGAGCGCGCGCTCGGCTTGCTCATACTTTCCTTTTGCGGCGTCGCGTTCCGCGCGGAGTTTTGCGGCCTCGGTTTGAAACTTGTGCCGCTGTTCCTGCGCCTGCGCGAGTGTCGTGCGTAGCTGTTCACGATCGCGCTCCGCATCGAGGAACGACGCTGCGGCCGATTCCCGCGCGCCGACCAATTCGTCAATCTGCCCTCGGGTCGAATCGTGTTCGCGCTTCAGCTTTTCAAGTTCGACGCGATACGTTTCGCGTTCCGCATCCACTTGTTCTGCTTCACGCCGCGTGGATTCGAGTTCCTGTTGTAACCCGGCAAGTTGTGCTTCGTAATCGGCGCGCATGCGTTCGCTTGCGGCGGCCAGCGTTTCGCGTTCGCGTTCGAACTCCCCGCGCAACGTTTCGATCTGCGATACCGCTTCATCGGCCTGCGCCTTTACCGTCGCGATCAAATTGGGATCGACGGCATTGCGCGTGTGTTCCTGCAGCAACGCTTCGAGTTCTTCAATTTGTTTGCGATACGCTGCGCTTTGCTCAATGGAACGTGCGCGGTGCGTTTCGACTTGTTGTAGCACTGTTTCGAGGCGCGCGACGAGCGCTTCCGTGTTGCCGCGCGACTCCGCGAGCTGCGCGTTAAGCGATACGACTTGCGCTTCGAGTTCGTCGCGTTCGCGCTGGTGCGTCTGCGCGTCGTTGCGCGCATCGTCGAGCGCATTCTGCACGTCGAGCAATTCGCTCTGCAGGCGGTCCGAATTCTTCATCACCGCCTGCAAACTTTCGATCTCGAACCGCAAGCGCCCCGTCTCGTTGCTCGCCGCGGCAAACTGCGACTGCACCGCTTCGAGTTCCGCGCGCAGACGATCGGATTCTTCAGTTGCGTTCGACAACTGCGAACGCAGTAAATCGGTCTCTTCGCGGGTTGCGCTTGCGTGTGTACGGGTCGACTCCATCTCCGCCTGAAGCTGACGTATCTGATCGCGCAACTGTTGCGTCGTGTCTTCTTCCTGCGCAAGTTTGCCTGAAAGCGTGCGCACTTCCTGCTGCGCGGCGTTTGCCTGTTCGCGGGACGTCTCGAGTTCTGCGCGTATTGATTCAAACTCGGAACCCCGGGCATCGGTCAGCGCGCTGTTTTGTTCGAGCTCGCCGCGCAATAAATCGAATCGGCTTCTCACATCGGCCGATTCTGCCTGCGCCTGTTCGAGCTGCGCCTTTAAAAGATGCGCGGATTCGCGCTCGGCCAGCAAGGTGGCGCGGATGAGTCCCAACTCGGAGACCAACGCGTCCACGCGTTCGCGCGCGGAGGCCGCATCCGAGTTTGCTTTATCGATGAGTTCCTGGGCTTCTCCCGTGGCGATGACGTGGCGCGCGGCTTCCGCGCGCGTAATCTCGAGTTGCTCGTGCAAGTCACGGGCAGTGTCGAGGTTTTCCGCCGCTTCGATGCGCGCCTGATCGGCCTCGTCGCGCAACGCGTCGGCAAGCCGTTCCAATTCTTGCACGCGCGCGGCGTCGGACCGTAAGCGGTCCACTTCCGCGCGCAACGCGTTGCCTCTTTCGGATGCGCTGTGTTCCGCGCTTCGATATTGCTCGAGTTCTTCCTGCGCGGATTGCGCGGCTTCACGCGCTTCGGCGAGTTTGCGGCCGATGTCCGCCTTCGCAATACGCTCCGCTTCGAGTTCCGCGCGCAGCGCCGCGACGTTTGCGGGCGCGTCCGGCGAGGTCTCTTTGCCCACGCGGTTCAACAGCGTGCGGAGTTCTTCCACTTCCTGTTGCTTCTTCGCGAGTTGTGCGTCCGCTTCGTCGCGCACTTGCCGGCGTATCGTTTCGATCTGTGATTCCGCGCCGCGCGGTACGATCTGCACGACTTGTCCTGCGTCGATCAGATCACGAAACCCTTGCGACAAATGTGGCAAACGCCCCGGATGCACCTTGCTGGCGAGCACCACGTAATGTTTGTGATCGAGGAAGATGCGGACAACCGCTTCGAGTTCGTCGATTAGATCCTTGAAGCGATCGAGTTGATCCACGAGCAACACGGCGCTCTGCGCGCGTTGCACCGGTGATGGATCGTCGATGAGGTGGCGAACCTGATCCGGGAAATCGATCGCGGTAACATACGCAAGGCCAGTCTTCGTGGTGCCCGCGCGGATGCGATTAACAATCGAGTAAAGAAGATGGGTCTTTCCACAGCCTTCGTCGCCCAGCAATACGACCGGGCAGGGCGATACGGGTTTCAGCTCAGCAATGTCTTGACAAATTTGAAACGCACGCCGATTGGAGTCATCGACCAGAAAGGTACCGAAGTTGAAGCGTTTCATGCCCTTAACATTCCCCGCAGTGCGCCAATAAGGGTACCGCGATTCTATCCGTGCGTGCAAAAACATTCAACTTAAAATCACGCCGCAACGCCCCCTCCAAGCGGTAAAAGCTGTGCAGATCCCGAGTTGTGATGCTTTTGTTTTCCATTTGTGCACAACCTTTATGCACCGATTACACCCAACTTACTGCGCAGACAACGAAATACTATCGTTTTTCCCTTCCCTATGCTATCCTAATTGTTGGCGATATGCGCCAGTCGTGCGTAATTTTCGAAATCTGCGCACCCATGCAAGGCGGGCGTAAATTGCGACCGCGCGGTTACTGTCGCGGAGTTGCTCGCGGGAGCGGGCTATCGCGGCGAATGCGCGCTATGTCAACCCCCTGCGCGGGGTATGAAGTGGCGTGCTCGGGAGTCGATCGCGAGCGATGAGCAACGAAACAGAAACGCCAAGCTATTTCGGCAAGAACTGGCCCATGTTCCTCATGCTGGTATCCGGCATCGCCCTGGTCGGCGTCGCTGCCTGGGTCGCACAGAAAAACGATCTAATGCGCCGGCTCACGCTCGACGTGAATGGCGTGCGCGGCATGGCTACTGCGGAACCGCGTGGCGCGGACTCCTACTGGCTGCGCCTTGCGTTGGATAATGCAATCTACTCGCGCATGTACAACGGCAAACTCACCACCGAGAAGCCCAACAGCAACGAACCATTTTCGGTCCCCGTGTCGTACGATCCGATGGACCCGAAGGGATTTTTGCCCGCGGGTCAGTCCTATGTTCCCGCGATCGTATCGGGCCTGCTGTTCCTCGCGGGCATGACCTGCGCCCTGCTCGCGCGCCGCGCAGCATTTGCCGCGAACCGTTACCAGGAAATGTCCAGACAACGCGCCGAGCTCGAACGTCAGCGCAAAAAACAACGTCATAAACACCGGCACCAGCAACACCGCGGCGAGCATGCCCATCATTAGATTGTTGCGGTGTCCGCAATAACAACTAATCGCATAGTGTTGAACCGCCGCGAATTCATTGCGGCCACGGCATCGCTGCTTTCACTTGCTCCATTCTCTGCGCGCGCTGACAATGCCGTTTGCCGCGAAGTCCCCTGGCTTGCGGAAGTGCAGCGCCCGCCCGCAAACCCTAAACTCACTGATACCGGGTACCTTGAGCCGTTGCTGGCGAGCGATGATGGATCGCCGATTACGTCGCTCGAACAATGGCAGGCGCGCCGCGATCAAATTCGCAAACGCTGGCAGGACATTCTCGGGCCGATGCCCTATCGCCCTGCAATTAAACTGACTACGGTTACCGAAGATCATCCCGCCGGTTGCCGGCGGATTCGCGTGCGTTACGAATGCGAAACCGGGGTCGAAGTGGAAGGATTTTTGCTGTATCCCGATCCACTCGAAAGCGCGCCGCGCCCTGCGCTGGTTGTGCTGCATTCGACTACGGAGGACACCATCGAAGAGGTCGCGGGCGTAAAAGGCCGCGACGATCAGGCGCTTGGATTGAAATTCGCGCAGCAGGGTTTCATCGTGTTTTGTCCGCAGTGTTTTCTCTGGAACGAGCCGTCGCTCGAATACACCGATGCCGTCGCAAAATTTCAACAGCGCCATCCAAAAACGTTGGGCATGCGCAAGATGTTGAACGACGCGCAATGCGCCGTGGATATTCTCGCGGGGCTTCCCGAAGTCGATCCGAAGCGCATCGGTGCGGTGGGCCATTCACTGGGCGCGAAGGAAACGCTGTATCTAGCGGCCTTCGACGAACGGATCAAAGCGGCGGTATTCAGCGAAGGGGGCATCGGACTCGGCTTCACCAACTGGCACGATCCCTGGTACCTGGGACGCGGCATCCACGATTCCGCATTCAAACTCAATCATCACCAACTGCTCGCACTGATTGCACCGCGCGCATTCTTAATTCTTGCGGGAGAATCCGGCCCGCCCAACCAATCCGTAGCCGACGGCGCCCGCACCTGGCCTTTTGTCGAAGCCGCACTTCCTGTTTATAAACTCTACGGCGAACCCGCGCGCATCGGCCTATACAATCACGGCAAAGGCCACAGCATTCCGCCCGAAGCCTTCACCCGCATGTCCGAATGGCTGCAGACCTATCTAGCCTGATCAAGTTTGTATTGGCAAAGCTGGAGTTAGGTTCCGCGTTTACGAGGTCTTAGAATTTATACGTGTACTGAAACGTGTACGCATCTTCTTCGTACTGCACACGCGAGCCCTTGCCCAGCTTTGAAAAGATATCGCCGGTACCATCATCCACGCGGTCTTCGGGAAAGGTATGCGTCCACGCGAAATGAAAATCAGAATTTTTTGTCAGCTTGCGCGTGAACCCGAAGGTGAAATGATCCTCCGCGATCGCGGGCGTGATGATGTTCGCGAAGATGTGCTGTTCGTCGACCGCGGGATTTCCGCGCGAATACCCTGCGCGAAATATCCAATTGTCATTCGCGGTATAGATCGCGCCCACCTTATATATGTTCTGATCGTTCCAACCCAATCCGCCTTCGATCGTTGGATTGTGAAACTGCTTCAGCTTCGACCAATGTTGGAACTTGTAATCCGCCAACAACTGCAACTTGTCCGTGACTTTCCACGCGAACCCCGCCTGAATCACTTCCGGCAAGTCCAGGTTCCAACGGATCGGTTCTTCATATAACTTGTATTGCTCGACAAACTGCCGCGACCGCCACGTCGCGCCGAAGCTCAGCCGCTCCCATTCCTTATATACCGCCAACTGCACGCCGATACCGAACCCTACCTCACGTTTGTAATTGCCATCCGTCGGACGCAACTGCAAGGTCAAGGAATCCGTGCGAAACGCCGTGATCAACGGCATGATCGATCCGCCAATGGTCCATCCATTGTCGAATTGGTACGCGTAGGAAATCGGCAAGCGGGCGACCTGCAAGTCCGAGCGCCGATCGTTTCCGCGCGAGAAGGGCCAGGTCGTGCGCGACCGATCAAAGTCCGCGTTGTTCCCTTGGGTGCCCAGCATGCCGAACCCGATTGTTCCAACCTTCAAAGGCCATACCAGCGCCACGGACGGGACAAAAATGGTGCCATGGTCGGCGAGTTCGAATGCCGTGGGATTCACAATTAGCGGAAAACCCTTCGGTTCCGCGCCACGGTAGAGGTCGAGGAACTCGGCAGATACATCGACCCGCCGTTCCAGCGCGATGATCGACGCGGGGTTCAGCAGGATCCACATCGCATCCTGCGGCGCGGCAACGCCCGCCCCCGCGGTACCCTTCTGCACCGCGCCAATGCCGATGAGTTCGTTGCCGTCCGTTGCCCAGGCACACACGGAAAACAGACTGCATAGGAATAGACTTGCTAAGACAAACTGCTGCTGACGCACGTCAAGATCTCCGCACCGTCAGGACCGCCTTCCCGCTCAATCTACCATTCTTTTCACAATTTATGACAGCCCACGAGCCTGCCGCTTTGCAGTTCCGTGTCTATGCGGCCTCGGGTTTGATTCGCGAGCCATTGCCACACTTTCTGTTAGAATGTCCCGTTTAGGGTGGCGGACCAGTGAAAACGATTGACCGATATCTCCTCTTTCGCATGGGCAGCATTCTGCTCCAGGCGCTGGTCGCCCTGACCCTTGTCTACGTTTTCATCGATCTCTTCACTCACCGCATGATCGACATTCGCAAGTTCCACGTCCCCAACGACGTTGTCGTCCAGTACTACCTGAACCTGCTCCCCTCCGTTATCCAGCGCATCGCGCCATTTTCACTCTTGATAGCCGCGCTATTGGTCCTGGGTGACGCCGCGCAGAACAACGAAGTCACGGCACTCACCGCCAGCGGCGTCAGCCTGCGCCGATTCGTTCGCGCGCCGATTTTGCTGGCGCTGGTCTTCGCAGGCGGGCTCTACCTATTGGACGACCGCATCGGCACCAAGTCCGCCGTCGAGGCGGATCGCATCGTGCGCGGCTACTTTTCCGATGTCGATATCAAAGCACGCGGCGGCAAGAGTTGGTCAAACCTTTCCGGCGGATGGACCTGCGACTTTCAAAAGTTCAACGCGGTCGCGCTCACCGGCGAAGGCGTGACCATGATCAAGAATGAAGACAACAAATTCTTCTGGATCGACGCGCGACGCATCTATTGGGACGCCGCGTTGGGCAATTGGATGTTGGAAGACGGCAGCTCCTGCGTTATTGACGAGACGATCACCGCGACACCGATACGCGTTGCCGCTGCGCCAATCACCGAAACGCCGGAGATGCTACTGGCCGATGAAATCCCCGCGGAGACAAAGACCGCCAAAGAACTGAGGGAAGACATTAAAAATGCACAGGCGCGCAACGTCCCTGCCGCCGAACTCGAAGTGGACTACCACGCGAAATATGCGCAGCCGGTCTTGAGCTTCGTCATGATCTGGCTCGCGATACCGTTCGCCATGCGCCTGCGCCGCGGCGGACTTGCGATCGGGTTCGCATCCAGCGTGATTATCGGTATTACCTATCTGATCGTGTACGCCATCGCCACCAGCCTCGGTGACGCGGAACGCATTTCGCCACCCGTCGCCGCATGGGCTGCGAACGCGATTTTTCTCACGATCGGTATGTTCATGTTCTGGCGCACGCCGACGTAATTGATTTTGGATTGGACATCCCCCTAAATCCCCCTTCAAAGGGGGACTTAAGAATTGCTCAATGGCGTCATTTGCGATGCATTAAGTCCCCCTTTGAAGGGGGATTTAGGGGGATGTCACGCTGTACTTGCATGTTGAAACGATAAGGACGAGCAGGTCGTGAACACGTCACACACCAATGCAATCGCCGCGCTCGAAGATCAATTCGGCGATCTCGCTCCGATCAAAGCGCGCATTAAACAACACCACATCGAAACGCCGTCCTGGGCATACGGCAACTCCGGCACGCGCTTCAAAGTCTTTCCGCAACCCGGCGTGCCGCGCAATGCGTTCGAAAAACTCGAAGACGCCGCCTGCGTACACAGATTCACGGGGGTGGCCTCATCCGTCGCGCTGCACATTCCCTGGGACAAAGTTGATGACTTCTCAAAGCTTGACGCCCACGCGAAGGAACTCGGCATTCGCATCGGCGCGATCAATCCGAATCTGTTTCAGGAGGAAGACTATAAACTTGGCAGTCTAACCCACGAGAATGCGCGCATCCGCGCCAAGGCGATCGATCACCTGCGCGAATGCATCGACATTGCGAACACGGTGAAGTCGGATATCATCAGCCTGTGGTTCGCGGACGGCACCAACTATCCCGGCCAGGGCGATTTCCGCCGCCGCAAACGTTGGATGCAGGAAGGTCTCCAAGCCTGCTACGACGCGATGCCCGCTACCATGCGCATGCTCGTTGAATATAAGTTCTTCGAACCCGGTTTTTATCATACCGACATCGCGGACTGGGGCATGTCCTACGCATTCTGCAAACACCTCGGCGATCGCGCGCAAGTCTTAATCGATCTCGGGCACCACGCCCTCGGCACGAACATCGAGCACATCGTCGCCTTCCTGATCGACGAAGGGAAGATGGGCGGCTTCCATTTCAATAATAAGAAGTACGCAGACGACGACGTCAGCGTCGGCAGCATCAACCCCTACGAACTCTTCCTGATCTACAACGAACTGGCCGCCGCCGAGGACGATCCGGCAGTTCACATGAATGTGGCCTACATGATCGATCAGAGCCACAACCTGAAGCCGAAGATCGAAGAGATGATTCAGTCCGTCGTGAACTGCCAGGCCGCCTACGCCCGCGCGCTGCTCGTGAACCGCGGCGCGTTGCGCGAAGCACAGAAAAATGGTGATATCGTCGCCGCCGAGGAGATCCTGCAGTCGGCGTACCAGACCGACGTGCGGCCGCTGCTTGCACAGTTACGTAGTGAAATGGGGATCGACCCGGATCCTATCGCTGCATTCAGGGCGAGCGGCTATCAGAACACGATAAATTCACACAGGGACACCAATAAGAGTTGTCCTACAGCAGGCTATCCTGTCTGACGCGATTTTCAGACAAAAGGAAGTATTTTTTTCAGCGAAACCTTCCTTTTTTGGCATGCGTCTGTTATAGTCACGGCTGAGGTCATAGCAGTACTTTCCCCGGAGGTTCTTCCTATGCGGAACGTGCGTTCCCAATTTGTCGGTCTCTTCTTATTTCTTGGCGCGCTCACGATGGTGTTGACGAACGGCTTCTGGCCGCGCATCCACGCCGACGCTCAGGAAGACCTCGTTCGCCAGATCGAACCCATCGGCGTTGTGCTCGATGAAATCATGCGCAATTACGTCGAGACACCCGACACCGATAAGGTGGTGGAAGGCGCACTCACCGGCATGATGAACGCACTCGACGATCACAGCTCCTTCGTCCCACCCACCGTCTATCGCGAACTCCGTGAAGAAACCGAAGGCAAGTTTGACGGCATCGGCATCCAGATCAAACTCGACGCCGAGAAGAATATCGTCGTATTTACCCCCATGCCAGGCTCGCCCGCGGCGAAAGCTGGTGTCCTTGCCGGCGACATCATCGTCGCGATCAACGGCATCGACACAAAAGGCATGAGCACTGAAGACGCCAAGGACAATATCCGCGGCGAGAGCGGCACAGTCGTCACCCTCAAAGTTTTCCGCCCAGGCAAAGACGGCGCCGCGGGTGAGTACAAAGAGATCGCCGTGACGCGCGGCAAGGTACCTGTCCCGAGCCTCCTCGAAAGCCGCGTGCTGGACGGCGGCATCGGCTACATCCGCATCAGCGACTTCAAACAAACCACGGCGCGCGACCTCGCCGAGAAATTAAAAGAGCTCGAAGAAAAAGGCATGCGCTCGCTCATCCTTGATCTGCGCTGGAACCCCGGCGGCCTCCTCAGCTCCTCCGAAGAAGTTGCCAGCCTCTTCCTGAAGAAGAACACGCTGGTTACGTATACCAAAGGCCGCAAGCACGACGACGGTTCGGTGCAAGATGAAATGACGTTGTACACGCAGCGCGAGCCGGTGGTGCCGGATGATTACCCAATGATCGTGCTGGTCAACGAAGTGACCGCGAGCTCCTCAGAGATCGTTACCGGCGCATTGCAGTTCCACAAACGCGCGCTCATCGTCGGTGCGAAGACTTTCGGAAAGGGCAGCGTCCAGACCATTATCCCGTTGCGCACGCCGAAAAACAGCGCGCTGCGCCTGACCACCGCGCTCTACTACACGCCGGCCGACGTGACCATCAATAAACATGGCATCCTGCCGGATGTCGATGTGCCCTTCGATCGTGAGTTGTGGATGCCGATTCTCGAACAGTTCGGCAAGTCGTGGGAAAACGACATCACTAAGCAGGACGCACAGAATCACGGCGCGGTGACCGGTGATGTGAAGACGGACGCAACCATCGAAGACGTGCAGCTCGCCAAGGCTGTCGAGATCCTTCGCGAGGAAGGCAACTTCCAGAACCTGCTGAACAAGTACCACAAGGATACAAAGATCACGCAGGTCGCCGCCGCCGATCCTTCGCCGTCCACCCCGCGCGAAGAAGGTCCGGTACAGGAGGCATCCGCCGCCGCGCCGGGTCAGGAAGCGCCGGTTGAGACACCAACGCCGTTGGTGCCCGGAGCTGCGCAATAAGTAACCGTCCTGACGGCCGCGCGACAGACGCTCTCCGCCCGGTCACCATCGAACGCCACTACACCAAGTTCGCTGAAGGCGCGGTGCTCATCGCCTTCGGTGAAACAAAGGTGCTATGCACCGCCACGGTCGAAGAACGCATTCCGCCATTTTTGAAAGACACCGGCAAAGGCTGGGTCACGGCCGAGTACGGCATGCTCCCGCGTTCGTCCCATGATCGCATCTCCCGCGACTCCGTGAAAAAGGGCCGCGCCATGGAAATTAGTCGGCTCATCGGCCGCTCCTTGCGCGCGGTTGTCGATCTCGCTGCCTTGGGCGAACGTCAAATCATGATCGACTGCGACGTCATCCAGGCCGACGGCGGCACGCGAACCGCATCGATCTCCGGCGCATACGTCGCCTTGCACGACGCCCTCACGCACCTCACAAAACTCGGCAAGGTCCCTAACATCCCCCTCATCGGCCAATGCGCCGCCATCAGCGTCGGCGTCATCCACGGCGCGCCCATGCTCGACCTTTGCTACACCGAAGATTCCACCGCCGATGTAGACATGAACCTCGTCATGCGCGACGATGGCACCTACATAGAAATCCAAGGTTCCGCCGAAGGCGCGTCCTTCTCCCGCAAGACCATGGACGACCTCCTAGCCATGGGCGAGAAAGGCATCCGCGAACTCTTCGCCCTGCAACGGAGCGCGCTCGGACTAACGTAGCGCCCGGTCTCCGCGCCGGGCGGTTTTGGGAATGAAGCCATGTCGCTACCCCCGCTCCTCATCGCCACAACGAGCGCCCACAAGTTCACGGAGATTGCCGCGTTTCTCGACGGGATACCTTGGCAACTAAAAAGCCTGCGCGACTTCCCGCGTATTGACGCACCCGAAGAAAACGGCGATTCCTTCGAAGCCAACGCAATCATCAAAGCCCGCTCTTACGGCGATCGCTTCGGCGTCGCCTGCGTCGCTGACGACAGCGGCCTCGTCGTAGACGCCCTTAACGGCGCACCCGGCATCTACTCCGCACGTTACGCCGGCGAAGTCGCCACCGACCACGAAAACAACGAAAAACTCCTCGCCGCGCTCGAATCCGTCCCTTCTGAGAAACGCACGGCACGTTTCGTCTGCTGCTGCGCGCTGCTCATCCCACGCACGGATTCGGATGTAGACGCACACGTCGAGACCGGCACCGTCGATGGCCACATCGCCTTTGAAACCTCCGGCGCGCACGGTTTCGGTTACGACCCGCTATTCATCCCCAATGGCCACGACAAATCCTTCGGCGAACTCGGCCCCGAAATAAAATCCACCATCAGCCATCGCGCGCAAGCCTTCAGAAAATTGCGCGCATTTCTGGCGCGGACACACCTTCCGGACTTTCGCGCCGAAGGCGCATGACAAAATATCCATTAATCGTGCATGCTTCTGCCATGCGAATTGTTCCCCCAACAAACGAACACCTTACCGAGGCCGCAGCGCTAATCCGTGCCGGCGAAGTTATCGCGTATCCAACCGAAACCGTCTACGGCCTCGCCTGCGATCCCTTCTCCACAACCGCAATTCAAAAGCTCTTCGCTGCAAAAGGCCGCGCCGAGACGAACCCAGTCCTGTTGATTGCCGCAAACATCGATCAGGTGATCCAGATCATCAGCACAATCTCCGACAACGCGCGCACCTACGCCGATCGCCACTGGCCTGGTCCGCTCAGCATGTTGTTTCCAAAATCCGATCGCGTGCCCGTCGCGTTATGCGCGGGCGGACCCAAAGTCTGCGTCCGCATCCCCGCGCACGATACCGCGCGCGCACTCTGCGCCGCAGTCGGCCACGCGATCACCTCAACCTCGGCAAACAAAAGCGGGGAATCGCCCGCAACATCCCCACACGAAATCGATCTCCCCGGCATCGCACTCTGCATCGACGGCGGCACGCTTCCCCCTTCGCCTCCATCCACGATTTTTGATCCCGATACGCGCACGATTCTGCGAGAAGGCGCAATAGCAAGCACGTCGCTATTAATCCCATGAATGTGGCGTGAAAGGAGCACGGGCGTCTCGCCCGTGATTAAATCCATCACGGGCGAGATGCCCGTGCTCCTTTTGAGACGCACTTGGTAGACATGCATGAACTAGAAACGATTAAAAGGAACACAGTAAGCAAAATATAATAGAACTAGATAAGCGTATAAGAATTACACAAGCCGCGCCAAATCGAAATACCCTGCCTCTGTGCGGTGTTCTTCCGATGTGCTATCCTTACGCCTTCGGAGGCCCCAATGAAAATCATTCTTGCCAAGCCACGCGGCTTTTGCGCCGGCGTCGAGCGCGCCATCAAATGCGTCGAACAATCCCTCGAACGCTACGGTGCGCCCGTCTACGTATTAAATGACATCGTCCACAACGCCCACGTCGTCAACGACCTGAAAGCCAAGGGCGCGATTTTCGTCAAGAGCCTCGAGGATGTGCCCCCCGGCGCACATCTTCTTTTCAGCGCCCACGGCGTAGGTCCCGAACGTTTCGAATATGCCAGCAAGTACCAAATGGAGGTCATCGACGCGACCTGCCCCCTCGTCGAGAAGGTCCACAACGAAGCCCGCCGTTTTGCTTCCCGCGACTACACCATCATCCTCATTGGTGAAAACGGCCACGATGAGACTGTCGGGACCATGGGCTGGGCGCCGGAGCACATCAAGCTCGTGCTAACCCAGGAAGACGTGGACAATCTGGAGATCGAGAATCCGGATCGCGTGTCGTACATCACGCAGACTACGCTTTCGGTAGACGACTGCGAGCGCGTAATTCAGGCCCTGAAGGTACGCTTCCCGAACATCCAAGGTCCGCCGAAGTCCGATATTTGCTACGCCACCACGAATCGTCAGGCGGCAGTGAATCACCTCTCCCCGCGTGCGGACATCGTTTTGGTAGTAGGTGACCGCGAAAGCGCCAACTCCAACCGTCTCGCGGAGATCTGCCATACGAAAGGCAAGCCGGCGTATCTGATCAGTTCCGCCGCGATGATCGAGGAGTCCTGGTTGGACGGCGTCGAGACGATCCTCTTAACCGCGGGCGCATCTGCCCCGGAGACTTTGGTGCAGGGCGTGATCAACTACTTCCGCGCGCGCGGTCCCCTGGAAGTAGAAGAGGCCGAGGTGATGATGGAAGACGTGCACTTCAAGCTTCCCAGTGAGTTGGCGGCCGTCTAGAGTTCCACGTGAAACCTTAAAATTATCCACCGCTTATCCACCATTAGTTTCGATAGCCGGATTTGGAAAGTTCCGCATTAGGTTTGTAGTTCCACCTTTAGGCGGTCTCGGGAATTTGCTGTCAGAACCACAACGCCGGGCCAAGACCGACCAAAGGCGGATCTACAAACCTAACTCACTCCAAGGTTCCACGTGGAACATATCGCCCCTACCCGACCCTTCGCACAATATCTAGCGACCCTCTCCTTAACCCCGACCGCATCCATTCATCTTCCACCCGCTCTGCAAAGAACCCTTCCCCAAACTTCACCCCGGACTGCGACAGGAAAACCGTCCCCGTCCCTATTGCCTTTTCAATACTTCCCACCAGCTTCTCTGGCCTCTCAACAGCCCGCGCCGAAATCGCGTCCGTTTTCTGCGCCAACATACCTGCCGAGAACTCTCCGTGTCGAAACGCCACGCCAGTTAAACCCAAGGCCCCAAAGACCTTCCGCAAAAATCCCAACTTCTTTTCCGACCGCTCCACTACAGTGACCGTCAACCCTGGCAAGGCAATCTTAATCGGCACAACCGGAAACCCACCCCCGCTGCCAATATCCACAAGATTTCCACCACTTATCCCCAAACGGGCCAACACTCCTGCCAAACTTAGACTGTCCACCACATGCCGTTCCCAAAGGGAATCGACCTCTCCCGTAGAAACTACCCCGACCACGGCATTCCACTCCCGAACAAGCGCCACATGCTGCTCCAGCAACGCCACTTGCGAGTCCTTCAAGTCGACTCCATCCGCCTCCAAAAACGCTCTCGCCTGCGCAAGCAACCAATCGCGCCTCGCATCCACTCCACTCATACTCCTGCCCCTGTGCCTACCTTTACTTTAAAAATCGCCATATGCTATCGTAACAAATCTTTGTAAAGGTTGGAGTGTGCCCGTGAAATTCCTCGTGCTCTTGGGTGACGGCATGGCCGACTTCGCCATCCCCGAGCTCAATGGCCGCACACCCCTGGAAGCCGCGCACACCCCCGCAATGGACGAAATTGCCCGGCGCGGTATCTGCGCCCTGTTCAAACCAATCCCCGACGACCTGCCCGCCGGCAGTGACATCGGCAACCTTTCGCTCTTTGGCTATAACCCGCACGAGACCTTCACCGGCCGCGCACCGCTGGAAGCCGCCCGGCAAGGCATCCGCCTCGCCGCAGACGAAGTGGCTTTCCGCTGCAACCTGGTTACCCTGCGTGACGGGGCGATGCACAGTTTCACCTCCGGTCATATCTCCACGGAAGAAGCTGCGCAGATCATCCCGAGCCTGAACGAAGCCTTTGCCGATCAACCCATTACCCTGCACACGGGCGTGAGCTACCGGCACCTGGGTATCGTAAAGGCCAACGGCCTCAGCCTGGACGATCTCACGGCCGTCAGATGCGAGCCGCCCCACAATATCACCGATCAGGCCTACGCGCCCTATCTACCCAAGGGTAAAGCAGGCGATTTCCTCAATACGCTTATGGAGCGATCGCAAGAGGTAATCGCCGATCACCCGGTGTCCCGCGCGCGGGTCGAACGTGGCGACTTGCCCCCGACAAGTGTATGGCTGTGGGGTCAAGGTATGTCGCCTAAGATGTGGACGTATCGTGATCGCTTCGGCATCGACGGTGCTGTTGTCTCCGCGGTCGATCTCGTCAACGGCATCGGCATCTGCGCGGGCCTCGAAGTGTTGAACGTCCCCGGCATGACCGGCTACCTCGACACCAATTACGAAGGCAAAGTCTCCGCCGCGCTCGATGCACTCGACCGTGTGGACTTCGCTTACATCCATCTCGAAGCGCCGGACGAAACATCCCATGAAGGCAAGCTCGATCTGAAACTCCGCGCGATCGAAGATTTCGACAAACGCGTCGTCGCCCCTTGTCTCGAATACGCAATCAAGCGCGGCGATGTCCGCGTTGTCGTGGCGCCGGACCACATCACCGCGCTCTCCACAAAGACACACGCGGGCGGCCCGGTGCCCTTCGCGATGTTCGGCCCCGGCGTCATCCCCGATGCCACGACCTCGTACTCCGAACCCGACGGCGCGAAGACCGGCCTCGTCTTCCCCCGAGGTTACGAACTCGTCCCCGCTATGATAGAATCCCCGGTTGTCAACGCGGCGGAATTGCTCGAAAATCGCTAATCCGCGGTCGCGGTGCGCATAACGCGTGGCAACTTAAAGCCCCGTTACGTCAGGAGAAGCGTTCCATGAAACAGAAGATCGAACTGTATGACACCACCCTACGCGATGGAGCGCAGGGCCGTCAGATTAAGTTCTCTTCTGAAGACCAGCTGCGCGTCGTGAAGGCGCTCGACGAATTTGGCATCGCCTACATCGAAGGCGGGCAGCCCGGCTCGAACCCAAAAGCCGCCGAACTCTTCGAGCGCACGAAAGACATGCAGCTCAAGCATGCGAAGATGGCCGCGTTCGGCAGCACACGCCATCCCAAGTCCGCCGTGGAAGACGACGCGAACATCAAAGCGCTGCTGCAAGCCGGTACCGAAGTCATTACGATCTTTGCAAAATCCTCGCGCCTGCAAGCAAAGGAAATCCTGCGCGTCAGTCTCGATGAAAACATCAAACTCACCGGCGAATCCGTCGCGTATCTGAAAGCGCAAGGCAAACGCGTCATCCTCGACGGCGAACATTTCTTCGACGGGTTTTTCGACGACAACGAATACGCGTTGTCGGTGCTCGAAGAAGGATTCAACAACGGCGCGGAAGTGCTCGTGCTCTGCGACACCAACGGTGGACGTCTCCCCTCGGAGATCGCCGCAGCCACGCGCGCGGTGCGCGAACGTCTGCCGAAGGCACAAGTAGGAATCCACACGCACAACGACGCGGGCTGCGCCGTAGCAAATTCACTCGCAGCAGTAGAAGCCGGCGCCGTCCACATCCAGGGCACGATCAACGGTTACGGCGAACGCACCGGCAACGCGAACCTCGTCACGATCATCCCCACGATTCAATTGAAGATGGGCGTGAAACTCGTCAGCGACAAACAACTCGCGCGCCTCACGCACCTCTCCAATCTCGTCGCGGAACTCGCGAACATGAACCCGCGCGAATCGGACCCCTACGTCGGCCGCGATTCGTTCACGCACAAAGGCGGCATGCACGCGGACGCCGTGCACAAACTCAAATCGAGTTACGAACATATCGAACCCGAGCTCGTCGGCAACCGCACGCACATCGCGGTGAGTGAAGTTGCGGGACGTTCAAGCCTGCTGCAAAAAGCGGAAGACTTCGGAATCAAACTTGACCGCGAATCGTCCGAAACAAAAGAAGTGTTGAAGCGCGTGAAAGAAATGGAGAGCGAAGGCTACGAGTTCGAAGGCGCCGACGCATCCCTCGAACTTCTCATGCGCCGCGCGCAAGGCCACCACAAAAACTTTTTCAAAATCCTCGGCTACCGCGTGAGCGTGGAAAGCAAACTCAGCGACAACAACGGCGAGTCGCTCTCCGAAGCCACGGTGAAAGTAGAACTACCCGACGGTTCCCAAATGCACACCGCCGCCGAAGGTGCAGGCCCCGTCGACGCGCTCAACAACGCCCTGCGCAAAGCCCTCGAAAAAAATTATCCCGAACTGAAAGACGTCCACCTCGAAGACTATAAAGTCCGCATCCTCGACGGCCAGGCCGCCACCCGCGCAAAGACCCGCGTCTTCATCGAATCCACCGACGGCGAAACCGAATGGGACACCGTAGGCGTGTCGGAAAATATCATCGCCGCATCCGTCTACGCGCTCACCGACAGCATCGAATACAAGCTGTATCGCACCAGCACGAAATCCGCGAAGTCAAAAAAATGCACATAAGGCAAACTTCGTATTGCGCCTGAAATTAGACTTTCACGTAAACAAAGAAGGCAATCAGTTCGCATCGCACTGTCCACAACTTGGCACTGCATCGTGCGGCTCAACCGCAGGCGAAGCTC